>DATGER010000290.1:0-14274 GCA_035309865.1 Chloroflexota bacterium | reverse complement strand
CCGCACGTACCCCTGTCGACGCTTCGGCGCTCCCCTCACGGGTATCGCCGCACGACTCGGGGCCGGCGTGGATCGCTATTCCTTCACCGTATGACTCTTCCATTCACTTCACCATGCCGGTTTAGACCGGCGCACAAGGAGACACGCGCATGGCAGTGACCCTCCCACGCGGCACCGACGTGCATGAAAAAGCCAGGTATGACGTCGGCGGAGTGCTGCTCGAGCGACCCTTCAAGATCAGACGGCTCGGCCACTTTGGCTTCAACGTGACTCGGGTTGACGAAGCAGTGCACTTCTACACCGACCTGCTGGGGTTCATGATCTCAGACGAGCTGGATTTCGGGGGCCGCCTGCCCCCTGAGATGCAGGACAAAGTCGGCCCGACCCGGGGGTACTTCACGCGGCACGGCACAGATCACCACTCGTTCGTTCTGTTCCCCCGCGGCCCCCTCGAACACATGGGCATGGGTGGCGGCCAGGTCACGATCAACCAGATCACCTGGCAGGTTGGTTCACTGCGTGAGGTCGGCGACGCGGTCGATTACTTCGCCGCCCAGGAGGTGCGCGTCGGACGCGTCGGTCGCGACACGCCGGGCTCGAACTGGCATGCCTACCCGGTCGATCCCGATGGCCACACCAACGAGCTGTACTACGGCATCGAGCAGGTTGGTTGGGAGGGCCACAGCAAACCCCGCGCGATGTACAACCGGGGTTTTCGCGAGCGACCACCACTCCCGCAAATATCCGAGTTTGACGAGGTCGAAAACGCCATCGGCGCCGGGATCGACCTGAACTCTGGCGCGCGCTTCGTTGAGCGCAACCCGCGCACATTCGACGTCGATGGCATCCTGCTCGCGCGGCCCTTCAAGATAGTTCGGATCGGGCCAGTCCGGGTGTTCGTGCAGGACATCGAGCGCTCGATCGATTACTACGCGCGCGTGCTCGGGCTGACCCCAACGCTCGAGCTCGACTACGCCGGCCATCGGTGTGTCTTTTTGCGCGCCGGCACCGAGCACCACAGTCTCGCGCTGTACCCGCTCGCCCTGCGGGACCAACTTGGCCTCTCAGCGCACACGACATGTCTGAGTTTCGGCCTCCAGCTGGCCAATTATCGCCAGCTCAAGGACGCGGTCGCGTTCTTGCACGAACGGGGCGTGACGATTCGCGAGCTGCCACCGGAGCTGTCGCCGGGGATCGATTACTCGGCACTGGCGATCGACCCCGATGGGCACGCCTTGCAGCTGTACTACTACATGCAGCAGGTCGGCCCGGACGGTCGGCCGTGGAGCGGCGCCCTGCCGTCGAATGGCTGGGCCGCGAGCATCGCCAGCTGGCCGGCCACGGTCGACAGCCGGCCAGACACGTTTGCCGGTGAGGCGTTCCTGGGACCCTGGGGCTAGAGCGCGGGGGAGATCCTGAACTGGATCGCGCTCCTCGGCGCGGTCGGCGATCGCACGCCGTGTCTGATCGCGCACGTTCGCACGACGCGCTCTGCGGCGGCTTTGCGCGCGAGCCGTTTATCGACGACTCCGCGGAGTACGTGTTCGTAACCCGACGAGCGAACCGGTCGGGGACTGGCGTGCGAAGTGGCACCGGTCGCGGAGCGGGCACACGTCGCAGCGTGGGCGGGGCGCTTTGCAGATTGCGCGGCCCAGGCGAATGACATTGACGTGGAATGCGTAGTGGTCGGGTCCATCGAGGGCGGCCTCGAGAGCGTCGGTGGTTACCTCTGGATTGGTACGCGGTGGCACCAGGCCCACGCGTAGAGACACCCGATGCACGTGCGTGTCGACGGGTATGGCGGGCACATGCGCGCCAAACAGGAGGACGCACGCCGCCGTTTTGCGGCCGACCCCAGGCAGGCCCGTCAGCAGATCCACGGCCCGGGTGCGGCGCATGCGGCGCAGATCGGGGAGGTGAACGCCACCGTCAGCATCAGTCAGTGCGCGCAGCGCGGCTTGAATCCGGTGCGCCTTGACAACGCCCAGACCGCCGGTGCGGATGGCGTGGATCAGCTCGTCAATGTCTGCGTCGCGCACGGCCTCCCAGTTGCTGAAGGTCCGCGTCAGCGAGTCGAACGCCCGCTGGGAGTTCAGATCCGAGGTGTGTTGTGAGAGAATCGTGCCGATCAGCTCGTCGATTGGCGCATACGTTGTCTCCCAGGTGGGTCGGCCGTAGTGCTCGAGCAGCCGGCGGTGCGCCCAGCGGATAAGTGCTCGGTTTCCATTGCGGTCGTCAGTGACTGGTGTAACGATGCGTCAACGATACGCTGTACGCCGCTGCACCTGTCATGGATGTGAGACGGCCGCGTCGGTCGGACCGCGCGCTGCCAGTGGCGTGTACTCCTCCAGTTCGGCATCGGGCAATGTCAAGGTTCGCCCGAGCTCAGCGGAACGGTAGAGCGCCATCAAAATTTCCATCACTGCCACGCCATCGGCGAAGGTCTCCATCGGCCGCTGTCCCGTACGGAATGCCTCGACCATGTGCCGGTCCTCGGCGGTGTACCCGTAGGCGGCGGCCTCATCCTCGAGCACCGGCATCAGGCCCTGTTCCGAATTCTGCTTTTCGACCAGGTCCTCGCCTGCGGTTCCGTGAACGTCCCGCGACAGGAAAATCTTCAACGGCGTATTCAAGGTGCTGATCTCGAGCGAGTACTCGGGACCCAGCAGTTCTACCGACAGCCGCAGGCCTGGGCCGACGTAGCCCCAGGAGGTCGTGCACTCGATGACCACCGGCCGAGCCTGCTCGTCCTCGAGCATGACGACACCGCGGGCATAGTCTTCGGATGGCCGGCGGCTGTAGTCGACCTCCGAGCCCATCATCTGCTTCAGCCGCTCCACATATTCGGGGCGCGACCATTTGAGGGTCTCCACCGTCCCGCTCGCGCTTTTGAGGCGCAGCGTCGAACGGTCTTTACCCGGCTCGGTGAGCAGAAATCGCGCGCCCTCGACGCTGTGACACATCATGTCCAGCAATACTCCGCCACCCTGACGGCTGCCCTGCCAGAACCAGGGTCGATGTGGGCCACTGTGCTCCTCGGCGGAACGCGCGAGGTACGGCCGCCCCGTAGCGGGGACGGCGCGCCGCCAGATGATCTCTTTGCCACGCTGGATGGCGGGCGCGAACACCTGGTTTTCGAGATAGCCGTGGTTCAACCCCGCACCTTCGACCAGGCGCAGCATCTCGCGCGCCTCCTTGAGCGTGCGCGCCAGCGGCTTTTCGCACGCGACACCAAGGAGGGGGCGGGCGCGACGCTCCGCCGCCTGTGCGATCGCCCGCATGTCCGCGAGCCGATCGAAGTTCGCGCGCAGGATCCAAACCGCGTCAATCAGGTCTTCGGCGGCCACCATCTCGTCGATGGATTCATACCCGCGGCACGGGCCCAGCCCGAGGTCGTTCGCTAGCGTGACGGCGGCTTCGCGATAGCCTGGCGTTTTGCCGTAGATCCCGGCAACCTGAACGTTGCGCACCCCGATCAACGCCTGAAGGTGGAACTGCGCGATAAAGCCCGTGCCCAACAGGCCGATGCGTAAGGTCACCAGTTCATTCCGACCCTTCGGCTCCGCAGGTTACACCCGCGGACGGCGTGACAGCGTGAGCCGCCTTGACACTGGCCGACACCTGGTCAAACATCTAAGGAGATAAAAGGGGGATTGAGTCTGTTATGAACCGATCAGCACTCGGGGCAAAGCTGACCTCCGCACTGGGGGTCATGGCGCTGCTGTTGAGCGCGTGCAGCGGCGCGGCCCCAGCGGCGCCAACCAGCGCACCGGCGCCAGCCGCCGCAGCGGCCCCAACTGCCGCGCCGAAGCCGACCACCGCACCGGCCGCCCCAACCACCGCACCGGCCGCCCCAACCACCGCACCGGCTCCAACCGCCGCGCCGAAGCCAACCACCGCACCGGCCGCGGCCGCCGCCCCGGCCAAGACGGCCAAGTACGTGGTCGGCGTTTCCAACACGCTCCAGGGCAACGGTTGGCGCGAGGAGATGATCTGCTCGATGAAAGCCCAGGCCACAGTCTCGGGCGAAGTCTCCAAGATGGTCATCGCGAATCGCAACACCGACACCGCGGGTCAGCTCGAGGATCTCAAGAGCCTGATCTCGGCGGGCGTCAACGCGATCGTCCTGAATCCGACGAGCGATACTGCCCTGAACGATGTGATCAAGCAGGCCACCGACAAGGGCATTGTCGTCGTCGCCGTGGATCAAGGGGTCACCGCGCCGAGCGCATACGTGTTCTCGAACGACCAGGTGCAGTACGGCTATCTCGGCGCCAAGTGGTTATTCGACAAGCTCGGCGGCAAAGGCAACGTCATCTACATGCGTGGCGTTCAAGGCGTGCCCGCGGACACCGACCGTGACACCGGCTTCAAGAAAGCGCTCTCTGAATCGCCCGGCATTACGGTCAGCAAAGAGGTGTTCACGGGATGGGCGCAGGCTACCGCGGCCCAGCAAATTCAGGACATCTTCAGCGCTGGGACGAAGATGGACGGCATCTGGACCTCAGGGGTCGACAACACCATTGTCGATGCGTTCAAAACGGCGAACAAACAGTTCGTGCCGATCGTCGGCGCGGACAACAATCAGTTCGTGGGCTATCTGGACACCGAGAAGGCGAACGGTCTCGTCGGCGCGGCAGTCACGAACCCGCCGCCAGTTGGCGGTGCCGGCGTGGCGCTCGCCCTCCAGGTCCTCGACGGCAAGAAGCCGGCCGACAGAGTCGTCAAGCTGACCCCCGAAGTGTGGGACAACTCGAAGGCGACGGACACGGCCAAGATCGGCAGCGCTTTCGATCCGTTGCTCGCCCCGTCGTACGGGGTGAACTATACGATTCCCAACTGGACGACCTACAGCAAGTCCGACCTGCTGGCCTGTAAAGGGCCTGGCGAATAGACGACAGTTTCAGCGGTCAGCGATCAACCATATTGGCCGTGTGTTGCGGGGCTGACCGCTGAGGACTGTGCCGGCATCGGGTTCTCCCGTTTTGCTGCTCGAAGCGACTGGCGTCGTCAAAGCCTTCGGGGCGGTCCGGGCGCTCCAGGGCGCCACCCTTTCGGTCAGACCGGGCGAGGTGCACGCGCTGCTTGGCGCAAACGGCGCCGGCAAGAGCACGCTTGTCAAGATCCTGACCGGGGCGCTGCGGGCTGATCGCGGCACGATTGTGGTGCGCGGTGTGCCACACGCCGTCCTCACCCCTGCGAAGGCTCGCAACGCGGGCATCGCTTCGGTGTACCAGGAACCGTCACTTATCCCGGACCTCGACATCCTCGATAACCTCGCGCTGACGAGCACGCCGCTCGAGCCATTCTGGCGCTGGCTGTCGGAGCTCGGCGTTGGGCGGCTGGACCTGCGCGCGCACGCGCGCGACGTGCCCCTGCCCGAGCTCCGCATTATCGACCTTGCCCGAGCGCTCTCGGTCGAGCCGGACCTGCTTCTGCTCGACGAGATGACCGCCGCCCTGCCAGTCGACCTGACCGAGCGAGTTATGGAGGTGGTTCGTCGCCAGCGCACCGAAGGCAAGTCGGTCATCTTTATTTCCCACCGCCTGATCGAGATTCAAGCGGTGTGCGACCGGGCGACCGTGCTGCGCGATGGAGAAACGGTCGGCGTGGTCGACGTCGTCGCGGGATCCGAAGAGACCATGGTTGGACTCATGCTCGGACCGGTCGCGGAGGAGGTGGCCGCCTCGACTGCGCCTGTCCACGGCGCAGTCGCGTCGCGAGCAGCTCCAGGCGAAGTGCGGCTCGCCGTTCGGAATCTGGCAGCCGGCCACAAACTCCGTGACGTGTCATTGGACCTCCGGGCCGGTGAAGTCCTCGGCGTCGTCGCCCTCGAAGGGCAGGGGCAGGACGAGCTGTTTGCCGTCTTATCCGGTGCTGAGCGCCCGACCGGCGGAGACGTGACGGTTAACGGTCACCACACCCACTTCGCGGACCCGTCCGACGCCATCGAAAGCGGCGTCGTGTACGTGCCGGCGAATCGACACGACGCTTTGCTGATGCAGCGCTCGGTGCGGGACAACATCGCGCTGCCGTCTGTCGCCCGCCCGCGCAATTGGGGGCCGATCGACATGCGTGCGGAGCGCAGCTGGGTTCAGGCTGCCATCACGCGACTCCAGATCGACAGCCGCGCTCTGGCTGAGGTCCGGCGGCTCTCGGGAGGCAACCAGCAGAAAGTCACGATCGCCCGCTGGATGGCGAGTGGCGCACATACGTTGCTCTGCTTCGATCCGACACGGGGCATCGACATCCGCACCAAGACGCAGATCTACGCCCTCCTGCGAGAGTTGGCCGCGGCGGGCACTGCCGTGCTCCTGTACACGTCCGAGCTGCAGGAGATTCAACTCGCCTGCGACCGGGCGATCGTCATCTTCGGCGGCCGCGTGGTCGACGAGTTTGCCGACGCTCACGTCGACGAAGCCACACTCTTGCGCGCGGCATACGGGCTTCCGCCTGGTGCGGTGGCTCCGGAAGTGGCCCTCGCCGAGATGGACGGTTCATCCGGTGTGCGCGGGTGAGTGCAGCGATCGTCACCGCCGACAGCCTTGCGGCATCGATGCGACTCGGCAACCGGCGGGCCTTCCGCCGGAATGGATGGGGGTACGCCCTGGTGGCTACGCTTGGCGTGCTCTTGCTCGCCACGAAGTTGGAGCGCCCAGCGTATGGCTCGTTCGAGCTGGAGTCGCTGGCCCAGGCCGCGCTGCCGATAGCACTCGCGGCGGTTGCCCAGGCCATCGTGGTGATCGCCGGCGGAATCGACCTGTCGGTCGGCTCCGTCATGGCGCTTACCAATGTTGTCGCGGCCGTCCTCATGCAGCGCTACGGGGATGCGGCATCGGTCCCCATCGTTGGGCTGGTGCTCATTGTCGGGCTGGTGGTGGGCGGGCTGAACGGTGCCCTGGTCGTCTCGACGCGCGTACCGGACATCATCGTGACGCTGGCCACGTCATATGTGTGGGCGGGCGCGGCGCTCCTGGTGCTGGCGAGCCCCGGGGGACGGACGTCGGCGTGGCTGCAGGAACTGGCCAATGGCTCCGTCGTGGTTCTCCCCAAAGCTTTCCTGGTGCTGAGCGTACTTGTCGCGATTGTCTGGCTGCCGCTGCGCCGCTCCCGCCTTGGGCTGTCGCTGTACGGGGTCGGAAGCGACCGCCTCGCCGCATTCCGGAGTGGCGTGAACGTGGGCCGCACGAAGATCGCCTCGTATGCGCTGTGCGGGGTGCTGGCCGCGACTGGCGGGCTCGCCCTGTCGATGACCACCGGCATCGGCAGCCCCGTGCCCGGCAACTACACGCTCGGCGGGGTCGCTGCGGTCGTGCTCGGAGGCGTCAGCCTGGCCGGCGGGCGGGGTGGGCTGATCGGCCCGGTTGCCGCGTCGTTCATCCTCGCATTGATCCGGGCAGATCTGATTCTGGTGGGTATCGACCCGAATTTCAGCGTGGTCCTGCAGGGCGCCATCATGGTCGTCGTTGTCATGGTTGCCGGACTCCTGACGCTGCGGGCCAGGCTGGCATGAGCGCGCGCTCGGCTGCCGTGGCGAACCTCCGGGTGGCGGGCACCATCGCTGATGCGCGGCGCGTCCTTCAAGAGCGACCACTCCTACCCCTCTTGCTGCTGCTGCTCGGTCTGGTGGTCCTCCTGCAGGTGGTCCAGCCGGGCATCGTGTCGCCGTCCTGGATCGCGACGACGATCAAATTCAGCACGCCGCTAGCGATTCTGGCCGCGTGCCAGACGCTGACGATGATCACCGGCGGGATTGATCTCTCCGCGGCGACCGTCGCCTCGATGGCCGCCTTCATCGCCGCTACCCAGACAACCGGCCAGGGGCAGGCCACGGCGATCGCGCTTGGCCTCGGCGCGGCCCTGCTGGCGGGTCTCATCAATGGGATCGGAGCCGGCGTTTTCCGGGTTCACCCGCTGATCATGACACTGGGTATGGGCCTGGTTGTCAGTGGTGTCACGACGGTGTACCAGACGATCGCCGTGACAACTTCCCAGAACGTGCCGGATCTGGTCGGATTGATCGGCGGCACGAGTTGGGGCTGGTTCCCCAATTGCCTGGTCTTGTTTCTGCCGCTTGCGGGCGTCATCATCGTCGGGTTGCGGCGGACGGGGTATGGCCGTCTGCTGTACGCCGTCGGCGACAACCCCGCGGCGGCCAGACTCGCGGGTGTACGCGTATGGCAGGTATTGCTCGGTGTGTACGTGATCTCCAGCCTGCTCGCCGGCATCGCCGGACTGGCCTTCTCAGGCGTCGCCCGGGCCTCCACCCTGCAGCTAGTCGATCCCTACCTCCTGCCGTCGATCGCCGCACCGGTGATCGGCGGAACGTCGATATTTGGGGGGCGTGGCGGATACACCGGCAGTCTCGTCGGCGCGCTCATCCTGACCGTCCTGGCCAGTCTGCTGACGATCATCGATGCGCCCGGCGCAGTCCGCCAGATCCTCTACGGCGCGATCATTCTCGCCGTCGCCGCGGCCTACGCGCGCGTGACCGCCGACACCTGACGACCTCAGGCCGCGACGGCTAAGCGATTCGAACTTGCTGTAAAACCCCTGCCTGCTGCTGCAAGAGTGTCCGCGGTGGTGCGGTGCGGAGTCAGGTGCGTGGCGCCCAGGGATTCGTCAGTCTCGACGACCATTTCTCATGAGCTGGTGAGCATGACGTGTACTTTGCCGGGTCGCATCGGTGGCCGGACGGTGCCCCGAAACCCCTGACCGTCCCACTGGTAGGTGACCGTTGTCGGCGATGTCGAGGATATTGACGCTCTCGTAGTCAGCGTCGACTGTAGCCGAACGTCAGATCTCGCAGCTCTAATTCGCCCTCCAGACGGCGCGCCTCCTGGCCAGCCTCCGGCCGGGCGTACGCCTGCACGCTACTGTCCAGCGGATGCCGGAGGACGTCATCGAGCCGGCTCATATCCGCCGCGGCTTCCTGGGCGCTGCCGGCCAGGTTGACCAGCCCGGTGACCGGTGTGCTGAAACTGACCATCAGTGCTTGGAACGCAATCAGCGAACCGATCGATAGGCTGCCAGCGATGACGCGCTCACCGCCAATTGACAGGACCACCGCGGTACTTGTCGCGGCGAGGAGCGTCGGCATACCCATCAGAAACGCGGTGTAGACCGCCAGTTCTTCTTGCGCGTTCAGCGCCTTGGCCTGGTAGCCGGCCCAGCGCGCAGGGAAGTCTGAGTCGGTACCCGTCGCCTTCAGAGTCTCGATCATCTGCAAACCGCTGTATGACGTGCTCACCAACTTCCCTGTTTCCTGGGCCAGCCGGTGGCTGGCATCCACTCGTTTTCGCGAAATCGCGCGCAGCGCCACGAGATTCACCGCCGCGAAAGCGATACCCAGTAGCGTCAATGGGACGATGTACTGGAGCATGACGACGGCGTAGAACAGGATGGTGATGACGGCCAGGCCGCTGCTCGCCAACTGTCCCGAGAGCAGTTCGGCGATGTTGCCGTTTAGACTGGCGCGGCCCGCGAGGTCACCAGCAAAACGCAGATTGAAGAAGGCGATTGGCAGGTGCAGCACGTGCCAGAAGAACCGGGCCGAGCCCGTGATGTACAGCTTCTGCGACATGCGGAAGAGGTAGTACTGCTGGAGCCAGTTGAGAATTATCAGCACTGCGAGCGTGGCGACCATGGCCAGCAACAAGGGCGCCAGCCAATCGACCAGGTCCCCGATCAGGACTTTGTCGATGAAGGGTCCGGCTGAACGTGGGTACCACCAATCCGGGGATGGTCAGGCACAGTCCAACGAGGATGGCGAACGCCAGGGCGCTCTCCGACCCGCCCAGGCGGCTGGCCAGGCCCGTCCAGATGCTCGGGACCTGGCCGCCCTTCTTGAAGTCAGGTCCGACGTCGAAGGCGATCACGATGCCCGTGAACGACCTGTCGAACTCCTCCATGGTCACCGTCCGCGGGCCCATCGCCGGATCGTTCAGGTATACCTTGTCCCTACTCTTACTAAATCCGTCAACCACCAGGAAGTGGTTGAAATTCCAGAACACGATGAGGGGTAGATCCAGGTCCGGCAGATCGGCGGGCTCCTTGCGGAACGCGCGGGGGACCAGACCATAGCTCCGCGCGGCTTTCACCATGTTGGATGCTTTGGATCCGTCACGTGAAACTCCACACGCCATTCGGAGCTCCTCGAGGGTAACCACCCGTCCGAAGTAGGCGAGGACACTGCCCAGCACCGCGGCCCCGCACTCCACTGCCTCCATCTGGAGGACCGTTGGCGTCTTGACGCGCTGCCGGCGGCTCGCTCGAAGACGGGCAGCACCAGGCTGATCGGCCGCTGCTGACCGAGCACGATCTGGGCAGCGGCCAACATGCCGGCCGTTACTGGGGTTGGAGGGCCGGTCGATGACGACCATTTGTACCCGCTCGGGGTGGTTGGGTCCGGCGTGAGGGCCACGTGGACCTGGATCGGCGCGTCGCCCGCTGCCCGTTGAAAACGCCGCACCAGTCCTGGATTGTCAAGCAGGCGGAGCATGCCCGCCTCGGTCGACGGAAAGAGCGCCGCATCCGAAACCGTGCCCAGCATGTAGCCGTACACCGCGGGTGACGCCGTGCTCGGTGAAATGTGGACCTCCATACCGCGCCGCACCTGCTTGCCGGTTGCCGCCGGCAGGTACAGCACCAGCTCGCGCGGACCAGTCAACAGCTCGACGTTCAGGATCCGTGCGCCGGACTGGACGACGTCACCACGGTTCACGAGGACCTCCAGAAACAGGGCGTCGTACGGACTCGCGACCTCAGTGTTGGCCGCCACATTGCCCGCTGGGCCGGTTTTGGCCGGTGTGAGATCAGCCACCTTCTGGCCTGGTCTGATCCGGTCCCCGCCGCGCACCAGCACCTCATTGATCTGGCCAGTGGCGAAAGCCGCGGTAATCTACATCCAGGGAGGTCACCAGGACGCGCTGACGCTGTGGCGGGCCCGCTACCGGCCACCCACCGGCGCGCTGTCCGACGCGGCCCTGGAGGAGGTCGTCGGTGGGTCGAATACCCAGGAGCAGCTCTTGCGGCTGGTCGGCCTGGCCCACGCGCCGGTCTGATCGGCGCGCCGACTATACGCCAGCTTCTCTAATTGGTGGTGCGGACTCGGGGATGCCCTGCCGCCGCCGGCGTTCGCCCTGGCCTCTTCGCTGGTCATGACAACTGTCAGCTGCGTCGCTCATTAGAAGGTGTACACCAGAGTCACCTGGCCAGACCCCCTCTGCACCGCCGCTTTATTCGCCTGGGTGGCCTTCGGGGCGGCGTTGTAGGAGCCGCCGCCACCGCCCCCGCCGTCCCGGGAGACATTGGTAGTTGGGTCGATGGCCACGCCGCCGCCACCGCCGCCGCTATACCCACCGCCAGCGCCGCCGCCGCTGATGCCACCGCCACCGCCGCCGCCTCCACCGCCAAAGCCGCCGGTGAGTCCAGAGCCGGAGAAGGGATTGCCACCGGGCAGGCCGTAGCCGGCTCCGCCCACCGGGCCGCCGCCTCCGCCGCCCGCCCCGGATGCGCTCCCGCCGGCGGTGTACCAACCGCCGCCGCCGCCGCCGCCCCCGGCGGACGTGTCGTCCGCCGGGGGGTAGGAGTCCCCGCCGGCGGCACCGCCGTAACCGGACGTTCCGCCCGGTGCGGACATGGGTTTTCCGCCGATGCCGCCGCTGCCGTTGCGACCCGCGCGCCCGCCGCCGCCAGGAACGAGCGGAGCGTAATACCCATCACCGCCACCGGCGCCGCCGCCGCCACCACCCGCGGCGATGAGGAGCGTCGCGGACGCGGGGTCGGCGGGAAATGCCGAGCCGGCCCAGACGAACGAGCCGCCACCCCCACCGCCGCCTCCGGCAGTGGCGCCACCAGGCCCGCTGCCGTCGCTGCCCTGGTCGCCGACCACGACCTCGAGCTGTGTCAAGCCCGGGTACGACGCGACCTTGAACGTGCCTGTGATTCTGGCGCCCAGCCCGCCCTGCGCATCCCAGCCTCCGCCGCCCTGCCCCCCGCTGGCGGTGATCTCGACTGACGTCGCACCGGACGGAATATCGGCCGTCTGAGGCCCGGGGGTCGTGTAAGTAACCGTCAGCGGGCCTGCGCGTGGGATGACTGAGGGGCGGGTTCCGGGCGCTTCTTCAGCCTGAGTCATGGTGGGGGAGTAGACCCAGCTCACAGACGCAGCCAGGCCGACGAGGGCGAGCTTGCGGAGCAGGTCAATGTGGCGCGCTTTCGGTTCCATGAGTCGGCCTCGTCTAAAAGGTGAATACCAGGGTCACCTGGCCAGGCCCGCTCCGCACGGCCGCTCTATTCGCCTGGGTGGCCTTCGGGGCGGCGTTGTAGGAGCCGCCGCCGCCGCTGCCAGAGCTGCCCCCAGATGGGTCGCCCCCACCGCCGCTGTACCCACCGCCGCCTCCGCCGCCTCCGCTGGTGCCAATTACACCACCGCCGCCACCGCCACCACCTCCGTAGCCACCGTTCGAGCCGCCGGCCCCAGCGCCGCCACTAAATGCCCCGCCGGTGCCGCCGCCCACGGCACCGAGGAAGGGGCCACAGTCAATGGTGCAGTCGCCGCTCCGGTCGCAGTTACCGCAATTGCCGATGCCGAGCCACCCGCTGCCGCCGCCACCTCCGCCTGTATTGCCTCCACCGCCCCCGCCCGAGCCATCGGTGCCAGGAAAGAAGCCGCCGCCGTCCTGACCGGTGCGCCCACCGTTTCCAGCGTCCGCGTCATCGCCGCCGCCGCCGCCGCCAGCGGCGATGAGGAGCGTCGATGACGCGACGCTGGGCGGAAATGCCGATCCGGTCCAGACGAACGAGCCGCCGCCCCCACCGCCGCCGGATGAGGTGCCACTGGCCTCCTTGCCGTCGCCGCCCCGGTCGCCAACCACCACCTCGAGCTGGGTCACCCCCGGGTACGAGGCCAGCTTGAACGTGCCAATTATCCGGGCGCCCCGGCCGCCAGGGACACCGTACCCTCCGCCGCCCTGGGCCCCGGCTGCGGTGATCTTCACCGAAGTCGCGCCGGCCGGAATGTCGGCCGTGTAAGGTCCAGGGCTGGTATACCGAAAAGTCTGCGGGCTTGCCCGCACTGGGCCGGTGGGTCGTGGAATAGTCGAGCCGCCGTTCCCCGTTGCTTCGTCAGCGTTGGCCGACGTGGGGGCGTAGATCAAGCTCGCGGTCGGCAACACCACCGCGAACATCCCCACCAGAGCGAGTTTGCGGAGGAGCGCGGGGTACGGCAGTTGGGCGCTGGCCGTTGTTGCCCGCTGCCACCTGGAGATTCGATCGATCACGGAGCCATCATCAGGCACCTGCCGTGGGCAGGTCTGTGATCCAGTTCACTTTCTGCCCACACGATCGCCACGCAAATCGCCCGTGCAAACTGTGTCGTGCTCTGGCTTGTGCTCTTCGGGACCACAAGCTCGCCGCGGCGGCCATGGGTGCAGTATTCGGGATGCGGCGGGCACGGACAGATCGCCGACCATATCGCCCGCAGAGTAGTCGGGCGCGCCGACCTGAGCGTCGCAATGAGGTCCAGCGATGCCGTACCCACGGGCGGATCACGTCAGCTGCCGGCGCAGTCCCCACCGCAGATGCCCTGCGTCGTCAGACACGCGACTGCCTGGCGGATCAGAGCCGGGCGAGCTGCACCGGCCGTCTCCAACGCATTTCCACGCTCCCGCGGGTGATCCAGTGGATCGCGTCGACCAAGTCGACATTTGCGCCGTTGAGCACGCGACTGGCCCGCGCATGGGCCAATCAACGCCAGCGAACGCGCCTGCTCCACGAAAGTGGGATCCAGGAAGCGCAACACCACCTGGCGCTTCTGCCGAGGTCGGAACGGAAGTCGAAATGCTCGATCGTGCCGGCCGCACGGCAAGCCGGCTACAACGGCCGTGGTCGGGCAACGTCGAAGTCAGAGCGCGCTTTCGCGCGGGCGAGCGCCTCAAGCGAGAGCAGACAGCAACGGGACCATGACGTCAACCGCGGAGAGAGTGGCCTGCCCGTTACGCCGAGCCGCCCAGTACGCGCCGTGTGATCAGCGTAAGGCCAACTTGGGTGGACCAGGGTCAGCCTCGCTATCGGGGACGCTCGCGTTTGACAGAGGCCGCGCGACGGGTCAATGCACTTGCGTACGAACACTCCAGGCCAGGACATCCAACTCATCGATCGAGCCGCAAGGCCGTTGGGGCTCGAATTCCGCTGCGTGAGTGGAAAAAAATCCGCTGCATTGGTAGAACAGATTCCGCTGGTTCAGGCCAGCCCCGCGGTCGCGGCCGAAGC
>DATGER010000289.1:0-21661 GCA_035309865.1 Chloroflexota bacterium | reverse complement strand
CCACCTCCCCGCCTGCCTCGCGCCAGTCATCGATGCCCTCGGCAATCAGGGCGAGTTTTTCATAACCGCGATGCGTGAGCACTGACAGAGCGGTGGCGGCGCGCTGGCCGTGCCCACAGTGGATGGCCAGCAGCCGGTCGTGCGGTAAATGCAATTCAGCACGCGGGACCGCGCCGGCCTCGACAAGCTCGGCGTGCGGCACATGGCCGGTGGCCCACTCATGCGCCTGGCGAACGTCCACTACGACCAGCGGTGCACCGGGTTCGTTGACGAAATGTTGGCGAACCTCGCGCATCGTGAGCACCGGTACGCTTTCAATGGGTAAGCCCGCTTGCTTCCAGGCGTCCATGCCGCCATCGAGGTACCCAAGTAGCTCGTCATAGCCGATACGGATGAGCTGGCGGACCGCGTACTCGTGGACCTCGGTCGTCTCGGAAACGAGGATGACCGGTGTACCAAAAGGCACCACCCAGCCAACCCACGACGCAAACGCAGGGCGGAGCTCCACATGGTAGACGCCGGGAATGTGGCCGCGTGCGTAGTCGTAAATAGATCGCGTGTCGACCACGACTTCGCCTTGTCGGTGGCGTCCCTGCACATCGTGTGGGGTTAGTGGCGCGAGCCGCGGCAGTTCCCCCAGCACCTGCGGACCGCGACGATTCAACGCCCGCATGGAGTCAAAGTACGTCGGATAGCTGGGCATGCTTGCCAGCAACCGCGCGGTGAACGCCTCCGCGCCCGGCAGCGCCAGGAATGGATTGCTGCGACGCTCGCGGCCAATGGTGCTCGTCGATTCCGCTCCGGCGGCCGCGGTGCAGAACGAACCTGCGCCGTGCGTCGGATGAACGATCACCTCATCTCCAAGCGGCAGGATCTTCTCATGCAGACTGTGGTAGAGCTGGTGTGCCAGACCGGTGGCGTGCGCGTGACCCAGCAGATCGGTACGGGATACCGCGCCAACCAACAGGCTGCCGCCACTGAAGAGCACCGCCGGCTCGGCGGGTTTGGCCGTGTTCTGAGCCAGGTAGCTGACGTGCTCCGGGGTGTGGCCAGGCGTCGCGAGCACGGTCAGCTGTACGTCACCGATGGCGAGTGTATCGCCGTCCCGAACCGGCTGATGGTCGAACTCCAGGCCCGCGTCCGCGCTCGCCACGATTCGTGCACCAGTCAGTGTGGCCAGCTCGCGGCTGCCGCTCAGGAAATCGTTGTGGATGTGTGTCTCGAGGACGTGGGTGATGCGCACGCCTTCCGCCCGGGCGGCGGCCACATATTGATCGACGTCGCGCAGCGGATCGATCAGTACAGCAACGCCGCAGGACTCCGAAATCACCAGATGCGCGCTGTTGCCCAGGCCTTCGTCGACAAACTGACGTACCCGCACCGTTAGCTCTCCTGTGTTCGGGGCAGCTTGATCCCGCTCACCAGGATGTAGCCGAGATAGGGCACCGCTCGCGCCATGCGCGGCATCAGCCAGGCGATCTTGCGCGCGTACGTGAGTCGCGACATCGCTCTGCCCATGACGGCGGCGCTGTTGGCAACACCTTCGTCGTGGAGAAAGCCGTGCGGAGTCATCATGTCGAATGGGCCGGTTGTTACCTGGACATCCGACAATCCAGCCGCGGAATACAGCCGCACCCAATCGTCCAGCGTGTCGAACTGCATCCCCGGGCACACTTCGGCCAGGAACAGGTGGCGCGCCTCGGCAGTGGGCGGTTTGCGCCAGAAGAACTCGGTCGCCAGCACCCGCCCACCCGGTTTGCACACGCGCACCAGCTCCCGCGTCGCCCGCGACCGATCGACGAACATCGTCACCGCTTCGGCGATGACGCGATCGAACGCATCGTCCGAGTACTGCATGGCCGTGATATCGCCCGGTTCCACGGAGACCCGATCCTGAAGCCTGGCCGCGCGCACGTTCGCCGCGGCGCGCTCCAGCATGAGCGGGGCGATATCGATGGCCGTCACCGCGGCGCCGAACCGGCGGGAGATCTCGATGGCCGTGGTTCCGACCCCGCACCCCACGTCGAGAACATGGTGGCCGGACTGGAAGTCAGCCTTGCGGACCAGTTGATCGGTCGCCGTCCTGCCGCCGGGATGAATGACATGCTTGCCCAGCACGGCAAAGAACGCGTATGGATCGAGCTCGTCAACCTCAGCGGCACTGAACGTGCGCGGATGGTCGGCGATCTGAGCAGTGCTCATCGTTGTTGCTCCTAGAAGCTAGCCGTGCTGTCGGCCCAGGCGAGGAGATCGGCGATCTTTGGTGGAGTCGTGTACTCCGCGTTCTTTCCCTCGAGGTCCGCTTCCGTCACCCCACGGGCACGGGAGCAGCGCGTTCAAACGTGGATCCGAACGCCAGCGGCAATCGTCTCAGCCATGATCTCCTTGAACGGTGGCCAGCCGAACGGCATCAGGTTCTCGGCGATGACGCCAGACATCAGGTCCACCGCCTCATTGGCCAGGACAATCTGCGTCTCGTGACCCGCCTGAACGGCCCCGTTGGCCATGATGAAGGGCATCGCCGCGTTGGTCGGATCGGCCGACCCGCGGACACCCATGAACAGCAACTTCGCCATTGCTAACTCCCCATTGGTTCAACGTCGCAAGTGAGCGCGGCAAGCGCTGACTGCCACTCCTCGTCGCTGCTGGCTTTGCGCGCTCGAAAGTTGATCCCCAACGTGCCAAATGCGGCGGCACTGCTGGACTGCGGCGCACCGCTGAACACGTCAGCGCGCCAGGTAATCTCGAAACCAACAAACCCAGCCGCCGTGACGGCCAGCTCGAGCTCTCCTTCCAGGAGAGCACCGGCAATTCAACCGGTCCAGAGGGCGATGTCCTCCTTCGCGCCCTGCGGGACGGGCTTCTGAACGAGGATGTCGGCGATCTGCAGGCGTCCACCCGGCTTGAGCACCCGAGCCACTTCCAGCAGTGCGGCGTTCTTGTCGGGCATCAGGTTCAGCACACCGTTTGAGATCACCACGTCTGCCCACCCGTCCTCGACCGGTAACGCCTCACCGAAGCCCTGGCGGAACTCCACGTGCGCCACGCCCGTCGCCGCGGCGCTGCGACGTGCCTTCTCGAGCATCGCCGGCGTCATGTCGACGCCGACCACATGGCCGGCCGGGCCGACCATTCTGGCTGCGATCAGGCTGTCAATCCCGCCGCCGCAGCCGACGTCGACCACGCGTTCGCCGGGCGTGAGAACTCCAAGGCTAAACGGGTTGCCCGTGCCAGCAAAAGAGGCGATGGTCGCTTCGGGAATGCCGTCGAGCCAGGCCTCGTCATAGCCAACCAGGTGCGCTAGCGCTCGACCGGTGTGGAAGTGGAAGCCGTGCTCAGGCTCCTGTGCGACCACGGCGTATTCCGCCTGGATTGCTTCGCGAAGAGCGTCCAGGTCGACGACTGGAGTGGTGATCGTGTGCATGTTGTTTGTCTCCCCTTCTTCAGTCTTGTGCAGCGCTCACGAGGCAGCTGTCGTCTCCACGGGCAGACCGGCGGCGCGCCACTCTGGAAAACCCTCGTCCAGGCGGCGCACCTTGAATCCGTGCGCTTGCAGGAACTGGGCGGCCTCATCGGAATAGACGCAGTACGGTCCACGGCAGTACGCCACCACTTCGCGGTTGCGCGGCACCTCCGCCAGGCGGCGCTCCAGCTCCGCCACGGGAATCGAGCGTGCGTTAGGGATGTGCCCCTGCTGGTACTCCAGCGCGGGGCGCACGTCGAGCAGCGTCACGCGGCCTTCGTCGAGCAACCGCCGAAGCTCGCCGATGTCCACGGCGGCCAGGCTCGCGCGGTCGGTCAGGTAGGTTTCGACAAGTCGGTCCACCTCCGCCAGCCTGGCCGTACTGAGGTCGCGCAGACTGCGCCACATGTTGAAGACCTCGGGTGCCGCCAGTCGATAGACGACGTTGAGCCCGCGCTTGTCGCCCTCGACCAGCCGCGCCTGACGCAGGACCTGGAGATGGGCCGACGTATTGGCCAGGCTCTGCTCGAGTTCCTGGGCGAGCTCGTCGACGGAGCGCTCCCCCTGGCCGAGCAGGTCGAGCAGCTCCAGCCGAAGCGGGCTGGCCAGCGCCTTACCGATCGTGGCGAACTCGGCGTAGAGACGGTCTTTGAACGCCCGGTGACTCATGGACAACTCCACCAGCGGCGGCGTAGACCGGTGACCAGCAGCACGCCGAGTGCGGCGCCGAGGGCGATCGGCATCGTCTGGGTGGTGTCGGTCATGGCGAGCTGCGCGCGAGTGTGTGCGGCTCGACTGGTGGTTCCATGGTGTATCTCGGCTTTCGTCTGGGTCGTCGGGCGGGTTGGTTTACAGACCACTGATAAACTATTCAAACGAGTTATTGAGCGTAGACGACGACGGGGCGGTTGTCAAGCACTGCCGCCGGTGCTTCGAACTCTTCAGCCGTGAGTCGTCTCGCCGCCGAAGCGAGACCGAGCATGGCGTTGACCAGCCGCGCCGGCAACAACAGCCGGATCCTGAGCCCGATCGCGAAGGGTCAGCTTGCCGCGGCCCGTTTCGAACTGCTCAGCGTGCGTTCGGTCGAGTGGGGTGCTGCCGACGATAGCGGGTGGCGCGCATCTGTTCGCGGACCACCAGCTCGCCTGACGTCCTGGCCAGCATCTGCCGCGCACGGTCGGCAAGCGCCGGGTCAACCTCTGTGGTAGTGCCCCGTTCGACCCTGTACACAAGCCAGTCCTCAACGGTGGCGAAGTGGTAGAGGACCTCGAAGCCGACCGACCGCTCGCGGGCGAACAAGCCCGCCACGACCTGTCCGGCCAGCGCGTCGCGCGCACCGTGAATGTGTTGGTAGATGGCTGGTCGGCTGTACGGGCCGACGAACGTCAGGCCGCCGCCGTCCAGAACTTCGACCCGTGCATCTTCGGGTTCAGGATGGATGTCGAGCACGCGGCCACCTGGCCGTAACCAGCCGTGGATTCGGTGCAGGACGTACACGACGTCCGCCGCCGCGATTCATCATATGGACCACGAAAACAACACCACATCGAACGCTGAAGCAGGCAGGTCGACGGTAGCGACGTCCGCACGCCGGAAATCGACGCGATCGCGCAGCGCGGCGGGGGTCGCCGCCTTCGCTCGCGCGACGCGGCCTTCGTCCGGCTCCAGACCGACCACCGACGCGACGCGTTCCGCATAGCGCCACGTAAGGCGTCCATTGCCTGCGCCGATCTCGAGCACATCGCGCCCTCGCAACCTGCTCAAGCTGTTCAGAACCCGGATTTCGGTCCCCTCGGGATCAAGCGCATCCACCATGGCGTCCCCGGTGCAGATTCTGCCAAATCGCGCACCGGACGACGAGGACTGCAGTGCATGAGCACAATAGCGATAGCGCGCCCTGGCATCCAGTGAGGTCGGGACGCTACATGACCTGAAAAGTCTCGTACACCTCGATGGTCCCGCCGCTGGCCAGCACTGGGCAACCCTTAGCCAGGTTTGTTGCCGTCGAGAGGTCGTCTGCCTTGAGAATCGAATAGCCGGTCAGGGCCGAGCTTGCGCCCTCCTTTGAACTCCCATCCGACGCGATTGAGGTCGCGCTGCCGGAAAACGGATTACCCCCGTCGACCAGCGCCTGGCCGAGTCCGCCAAACCATTGTCCCCAATCGGCCATGATCTTCTCTTGCTCGGCCGGTGTCGGTGCCATTCCGCCGCCGCCCTTGTAGACCAACACGTAGTTTGCCACTTCGTCGTGCTCCTTCCACCAAAACGATTTCGACAGAGGCGAGGGTAGTGGCCGTCCTCTTGGCGGCACTGGAAAGTGGCGTTGTGGATTTCCACAACAAGGCGTGACTTCAAGGCTTGGCCCGCGCCTGGTCGATAATTCGCGCCCACGTGACCACTTCGACGAGGGATGAAAACGTGCTCACGTCGCGGTCGAGCAACCGACTGAGCTTGCGGAGACGATAGCTCACGGTATTGGGGTGAATTGAGAGTTGATCGGCCGTCGCGGCCACCGCCATATCAGCACTGGCGTACGTCAGAAGTGTCCTGACCAGCACTTGATCGTCAGGATACGGTGAGTCGAACAGACGTCGGGCCGCCGGTGGGACCATGCGCACGGCCGTTCCGTCTGCCCGCTCCACCAGGTAGTCACTGACGCGCCGCTCCAGCAAGGCGTACACGCCCCCGCCGGCGGGTGCGGAGTCCGCGGCGAGGCGCGCCTCCTGGTAGCCGCGCGCCACTTCGGCAAGCCCGGCGCACACCGTGCTGACGCCGGCGACCCAGCGCTCGCCGGCGTGTTGCTCGAGCTCGGCGAGCGCCTGGCGAGTGAGGTGTGCGATCGCCGCTGGGCGCGCACGGGCAACCGGCGCGATGGAGATGATCTCCGCATGTCGAACGACGACAAATGGCTGCGCCACGCCGAGGGCAAAGTGACGCTTCAACGTCTCCGCGGCGCGGGTCAGCGAATCACCCGCGTGCGGACCTGACTCGGTTGGACACGCGTGGACGACAAGGACAAGGAAGTCGGCGCCAGGCACGAGCGCGAAGGTCGACGTCAGGCGAGGCGAATCAACCTGCCGCTCGAACGTACCGCGCAGAACGTCCTCGAGGAAATCGCGCTGATCGCGGTCGATTTGCACAAGCAGCTGGCGCTGGCGCTCGACGTAGCCTTCAGCCAGAACCCCACTGATGAGTTCGGTGTACGAGAGGGTCAGTGTCGTCAGCGCCAGCGAAGCATCAAGGATGTTGTCCTGCCCAGCGAGCAGCTGCACCAGCCGCTCCCAGACGGTTCGATGTCCAAGTCGATACGAGTGCAGCAGCGCGCTCAGCGGGACGTGTTGGGTTGCCCGCAGCGCGGCACGCTCGCGGACAAATGCCAGCTCGGGGCCGGCTGGCAGGCTCCACGTGCGGACTGCGCGCACGACCGCGTACACATGATCGAGGCTGTGTTCGAAGACGATCTGCCGCTGGCCTGGCGCGGCAGCAGTCGTGTACTCGGGAATCTCGTTGACGACGGCGGTCGTCATGGTCGCAGCGAGATCGGCAGCCTCGGACTCGAGACGATCGGCCACGTGCTGGCAGACGGCAAGCGTGACGGTGTCGAGAACTGGGAGGGCGGGCGTGCCGCCCATGATAAGCGTGATTCAGGCCGCTTGAGCAGCAGTTGTCAGCCAGCCTGCTGGCCCGTAGTCCGGATCTGCCGGCGGCGGGTTCTGAAACCCGTATTCTCGACTCGACGCGGAGCCTCACGGCCTCCCCAGCCTGAAGCCGAGGTGGTCGAGCCGAATGACATCCGCTTCACGCGATCACGGTTCGAACTGACCCGTGATTGGCGTGCGCCTCGTGTTCGGAAATCACCTGCGCCGAGCGATGGTATAGGTATGGGTGGCGACGCCATGCATCCCTCGGCCAGCGATCCGGTCCTGGCGATCTATCGCACAGCTTTGCCGCAGGTTTATGGCTACTTACTGCCGCGCTGCGGGAGCACTTCACTAGCCGAGGATCTTGCCAGCGAGACTTTCCTCGCCGCGGTCAGCGCCAGCCGCCAGCGCAACCTCGCCGAAGTGAACCTTGCCTGGCTGGTGGGCGTGGCGCGTCACAAACTGGCTGACCACTGGCGCCGTCTCGAGCGCGAGCAGCGCAGCCTCACCGCGGCCGAATCCTCCGTCACGGAGGTCGACGATCCGTGGGACGAATGGCTGGACACGCAGGCAGCGCACGCGGTCCTGGCGCGCTTGCCGATTCCCCAGCCGGGGGGCGCTCACGTTGCGCTATCATGCTGTACCGCGGCGACCTGCGGCTACTACTGAGCGCTCCAGGCGGACACGTCTTGCCGGACGGGACGGTTCCCAGCCCGGGTGGTTGGAACCGAATGCTGCTGCAAGTCTCCGACCTGGATGCCACGGTGGACGCGCTTCGCCAGGCCGGTGTCCAATTTCTCGACGACCGGGCCGGCGGGGTTGCAGTCAGACAGGTGCTCCTGGAGGATCCGTCCGGCAACCCGATCGAATTGTTTGAGCCCGCAACCGGGTATCACGAGCGAGCGCGTACTACGAATAGGAGTTGAGTGCACCATGACCGCATGCATCCGCTATATCGTCAACAACGTCGATGACTCGATTGACTTCTACACACGGCATCTGGATTTCAAGCTCGAGATGCACCCGGCACCGCCGTTCGCGGAGATCTCGCGCGACGACTTGCACATCTATCTAACCGAGGCACAGTCCGGGGCGGGTGGTGGTGCAGCGATGCCTTCGGGCGAGCGACAGACCCCCGGGGGTTGGAACCGGGTCCACCTCATCGTGGACGATCTGGATGGACTGGTGGCCAGGCTGCGCTCTCAGCAGTGCACGTTTCGCAATGAGATCATCCAGGGCGTCGGCGGGAAGCAAATACTGCTGCAGGATCCGTCGGGCAATCTCATCGAGTTGTTCCAGCCGAACACGGCTGCCTACCGCGCGCCTGGGTCAGGGAGCCGTCGGTAAGACACCCGCTATCCGGGCGGCGCTGTCAGCCGAGCTCGCGATCGAGGTCGGTCGGCGGCCACGCGCCTGGCCGGCCGCGGCGGCAACCCGAGCCGCGTTCCGCCGCCAGGTCGTCGGTGTGGCAAGGGAACGACGGTAGGTCGTCAGCGGGTCCTCGCGGAACGTGCGTCGTCGCGCAACGTGTAACCTGCGAACGGACGAGACGACGAGGAGACAGGTGACTACTGGAGGCTTCTCGTCCAAACGGCTGGCTCGGCTGCGCGAGCTGCTCGAGCGTCACGTCGAGTCCGGCTTCGTCCCCGGTGTGGTGGCCGTGCTCGCCCGCCACGGCCAGGTGCACGTCGAAGCCACGGGCAATCTTGCGTTCGAGGGCGCAGGGTCGAAGACGCCGATGGCAGACGACACGATCTGTCGCATGGCCTCGATGACGAAGCCGATCGTCGCCGCGTGTGCGATGACGCTCGTCGAGGACTGCACCCTCCGCCTCGACGACCCGGTCGACGACCTCCTCCCGGAGCTGGCGAGCATGACCGTGCTCGCCGATCCTCACGGGCCACTGGACAACACCGTTGCGGCAAAACGACCGATAACGCTGCGGGATCTGCTGACCTACACCCTCGGCACCGGCATGGTCCCCGCCGAGCCGGGAACGGTCCCGATCGCCGACGCGCTGAACACCCTCGGCGAACCGCCCCCGGACGAGTGGATCCGCCGGCTCGGCACGCTTCCGCTCGTCTACCAGCCAGGTCAGCGCTGGATGTACGACACCGCCGCCGACGTGACCGGCGTGCTCATCGCCCGGGCCACTGGCAGGTCTTTCGGGGATGCCTTGCGCGAGCGGATCTGCGATCCGCTCGGAATGCACGACACCGCCTTCAGCGTGGGCGGCGAGAGCATCGGCCGGTTGGCGACGGCGTATGCGCGCGACCGTGCCGTCACTGGTGAGCCGGTCGTCGAAGACGGCCCCGACGGGCGGTGGAGCCGGCCGCCGGCGTTCGAAGGCGGCGGCGGCGGGCTCGTCTCGACCGCGGACGACTACCTCGCTTTCGCTACGGCTCTGCTCGCGGGCGGCACCCACCACGGCGAGCGGGTGCTCTCACGGCCGGCGGTGACCCTGATGAGCAGCGACCAGCTGACCCCGGCGCAGAAGGCGGTCTCCGGGTTCTGGCCGGGCTACTTCGACACCATAGGCTGGGGCTTCGGAATGTCGGTCCGCACGAGCCGAACGCACCTTGGCCCCTCGGTCGGCAGCTACGGGTGGCCCGGCTTCTACGGCACCGCCTGGTACAACGATCCCGCCGAGAATCTGACGACGATCTGCATCATGCAGCGGGCGCACGCGGGCGACCAGCGGCTGCCGATGTGGCACGACTTCTGGACCGCTGTCTACCAGGCGATCGACGATTGACCGCTGGAAGCACGAAGAACCGCCAGGTCAGGCGGCCCGCCGGAGCTAGAACAGCGCCAGCAGGCCCGCTGAAGGTCCGCCGTACTCCGCCAATTGCGTTTGACAGCGGCGAAACACCAGCAGCGGCGTACTGCGATCGTCGCGAGCCAGGTGCGCTCGGATCAACAGGCGGTACCCGTTTTCTTCAGCCGGGTCGTGCAGCACCATCTCCTCAGCCTGTCGGATCGCTTCCTCCAGCGTGCCCAGCTCCAGACACAGCTCGACCAGGCGCTCACGCACGCGCTGCACCGTGCGTGTCAGACTGCTCAGGGTTGGTTCGGCCCATGCCGCGTAGCGATCCTCTACGCAGACCTCTCCGTGTGGGCAAAACCTCAGGGCGTGCGCGTAGCGTCCGCGGGCCAGGTCGAGGCGTCCGACCATTTCGGCCTCCTCCGCGCATTTGACGAGCCGGTTGAACGCGTCGAGATCCAGCCACTCGAGTGGCCCCAGTTGATAGCTGTCCTCGCTAAACCTCAGCCACTCGCGGCGACCGCCGGCGTCGTCGGCGATGGCCAGCTTCTCGGCAATGGACCGCTCGAAGTGCTCATCTGCCTCAGCGGCGTCAGAACGCTCCTTCCGCAAGGCCCTGGCTATGAGCTGCTCGACACATCGTCGACGCTGACAGCAAAGCGGCGAGCCACCGCTTGCCCGAGGCCCGGTCGGCGCCGACCAGGCGCAGACGGCTCCAGTGGGCATCGACTGCTTGCGCGCAGATCTTCATGTGCCATCAGGGTTGCGCTGGCGACCAGTTGTAAATTCGCTGGAGCGTTTCACCCATCAGCGCGGCGCGGTCGCTGTCGGACAGGCGATCGGTGACGCGAAATGCGCGTACACCCTGGTCGTACGTCAACATCCCGACCGCTCGGGTCCAGTCGGTGCCCCACAGGCAACGCTCAAAGCCGAAAGCATCGAAGATGCGGCCAAGCGGATCCCAGATATCTGGGTAGGGGAAGGGCTCGTGCGACAGCGTGCAAGCCCCGCTGATTTTCACTGCAACGTTCCGGTGGGCGGCCAACGCCAGCAGCTTTGGCAGTTCAGCGAATGGCTCCGCCGGCGGTGGCGGCACGCGCGGTTGAGGCAGGCCAAGATGGTCGATCACCAGCCGCGTGTCAGGGTTGCGTGCCGCCAGTTGCTCGGCCTGGTCGAGACGCCCGGTGCATGCCAGGTTGACCGGCAAGGACAGCTGCGCCGCCGTGGCCAGGACGCGGTTGATGCCGGGATCGGCGGGGTCGGTCGAAACGTCGTCTCGCAGGAAGACTCGAATGCCGACCGTGCCCCTGGTATCGGCCCATTCTGCGATCGTATCGGCAACGGCAGGATCGGTCGGATCGACGGGTTTGATCAGCCTGAACCGCTCGGGGTGCGCAGCATACACCTCGAGGGCATAGCTGGCGTCGTAGCGGTAGAGGCTGAAAGGTGAGACCAGGATCGCCGCATCGACCCCGACGGCGTCCATGGCGGCCACCATTTGATCGCCGGTGACCTCGGCCGGGCCGTACAGCGTGCCGAGCCATGGCCGGCCCGGGTGGTCGCGTTCGTAGGTGTGGACCTGGGCATCAAGTGTCAGCATGACCCTCTCCTTTTACGGACCCGAGGTGTTCAGCATAAGCGCTTGCCGCCCACTGTAATGAACTGCAGATTCATTACCGGCTCGGCGGCGGAGCAGCGGCCGTGGAGATGGCCCGGCCGCGATCCGACACCGCGTTCGAACCTGCCCTGGTGTCCCTTGTCTGCTCCGACCCCAAGGGTGTCCTGGGCGTGGCGAGCCGAGCCGCGCTGTGGGACGACCGGCGCGCAGCCACGCCCGAGCCACAGCGGCTCGCTACAAGCCGTAATGAGGCGGCAATTGGACGGCGGTGTCGATCCCATGCAGCACCGCGGCGATGTGCATCGCGATATGCGCGCCTACTGCTGCAATTGGATTCATGGTGAACAGTGTTGCCAGGCTCATCACGCCATTGCCGATCAGCGGCCCGATGACGCTCGGGTTGCGGTACTCGGCGTAGCCGAGGTGGTATACAGACGCGACCACCAGGCTGGCAAACAGAGCCAGTACACCACTGCCCACGCGGCCGGGCCAACTCGCCGTCCAACCGAGAGCGGAGAGTGCCTGCCAGGTAGCCAGCATCGGTAGCACCGAAAGCAACAGCGCGTCCATCGTGCCGTAGATGACACCCAGCCAGAGAATGGCGCCGAATAGCTCCAGCCCAGTCGGAGCCGCGGACACCGGCTGGTTGAGCACGTTGTTCACCACGAAGGCCCCGGCCGCCACTGCGCCAGTGACGCCCCAAGCCCAGTGCCGCCGCAGTCCGCGGGCCACATCCACGCCACTCCAGCGGACGTAGCCGTACAGCAAAGCAGTACCCAGAACTACGTATGGGACCAGAAACAACACCCGCGGCAGGTGGAGCAGGGTCGCGAAGATCGCGGCCACAGCAAAACCGAACACCGCGGCCGCAATGACCCATACAAGATGACCCCACCACGGCACGGAGCCCGAGACTGAAGGCTTCTCGGCAACGATGACAGTCTGAACACGATCTCTGCTAAGTGTGGTAGCCATGGAAGGTAGACTCCCGATGCAATCGCGGTCTCATATCGAAGAGCCGCTGGATGCGGGCTGATCAACCGCGGGACTGAACGCGACGAAGGGCAAACGGGCAACGAGGGCCGACAAAGAGCCTGGTAATGGTCGGTTTTGACAGCGTTTCCTTTCCTCCGTTTCCAGTTAGAACTCTCGTTGGCCAAGGTTGCCCTGGCAGTTGCGCAGGCCAGACGTCTGGTTGCCAATACAGCGGTTCCGATCGGCAGCGCGGCATTTGGGCGCAGTGGTTCGCCTCTGAGCTCTGTCCTGGCGACGGCCAGGTATCACCGGGCGAAGTACGTCTCTGGACCGATGCTCTCAACGAGTCTTCTGGATCGTCACATCAAAGCGACCAGCGCCGAGGATCCATCAACAGATCCTCGGCGCGCTCGCTCGCACAGACGTGTCCCGATGGCGACCGTCTACGACGGATGCGTAGATGGACGCGGGGTCGGCGTGGGTGCGGCGCCGATGAAGACCGGGATTGACACCTGTGTCTCCGCACCGGTCACACTTGACCGAGCGTAGGCAACGAACGTGTGGCCACCATTGAAGCTCGTTGGGATGGTGACCTTCAGGCTGAAGAGACCGTTCTCGGGTGTCGCCGTGCCGAGATGCGTCCCGCCACTGTCGCGGGCATCGAGGAACAAGTCGACGCGATCGATCGCGGAACCGGTCGCGCCAGAAACGTCGTAGTCGCCGTACAAGACCACGTCGTTGGCCTGGGGATTGGCGAGACTGAACATCGCTTCCCCCGTGCCGGCAGCCATTGGGATCGGCTGCGCGAGCTCGATGCTGGGCTTCGCGGCACCTGTGGCGGTCGAGGGTGTCGGCGTCGGGGAGACGCCGACGTAGATTGGCATCGACACACTCGTTTCGGCACCAGTCTGCGCCGAATAGGCGTAGGCGTAGAAATCCTCGCCCCCGGTGATAGTCCTCGGCAGCGTCACCTTGATCTGAAAGCCCGTCTGCGCCAGACGGCTATCAGTGGTGGCGCCTGGAATAACGTCCTGCCCGGGCACTGCGCTGCCGAGGAACGTGCCGCCGGCTTCACGGCTGCCGAGGAACAGGTCGACGCGGCTCACGCCGGCGCCCTGAGTGACCGCCGGGTCGTAGGCGCTGCCCGAGACGATGTAGTCACCATTCGACACGACGTCGCCCGGGCTCGGGTTGGCTAGCTGTAACACTGGCCAATCTGAGGGCATCGTCGACTGCTGCGCAGTTGCCGGTGTCGACAGACTCACAAGCACAAAGCCAGCGGCAGCCGCGACGCCCAGGCCTCCGAACACACGTCGCTTGAACGATTTGAAGACAGACATGCATACATCCTTTCAAGGCGCCGCGTTCGCCGGAACGTGCTCAACGCACTCGAGTCCACACGACGCCAGTTGTTCAGCCAGATACGCTCTTGCTCTTTGTGTGAACGATGGTCCACCTCACATTCTTGCCTCGGGCGGGAGCCACCACCTCACTGACGATGGCGCCGCGCGAACGCACGCCAAGATATTCATTCAGCTGCGATCGCGGCCGCGTTACGAGGCGTGAACACGAAGTAAACATCCACGCAGAGTTTCGCGGAGTTCGAGGAGTGACGCGGGAGCGGCCAACTCGTGTTGACTCGCCCGTCGCGACAAAGTGTTCACCCCGTGCAACGCCCATGTCGACGAGCTTTGTGGCCGCCGCGTGGATTGCGCCACGTTGTTGTTCGGTCCGCCTTTTGTTGGATCGGAGTCCACATTGCGCGGATTGACAGGCTTATTGGAATCCGCTGAGCGTGGAGCGTCGATCAGCGCACTGCTGGATGGCGCAACGAAGGCAAACGACGACACTCGGTTGCATGTCATACATTCTCTCCGCGCGTCCGACGGCCCGAAGCTGGTCGTCGCGGATCCCGTCTGGCGTCCTGAACACTGGACGCTTCGCTGTGCACTACGGCGAGATGGTGCTCGCCATGTACGTGGGCATGCTGATCTACATGCCGCTCCAGGGCCTGCTACCAGCCTCCGCCAGGCAGATCGGCATGGCCCTGTTCATGGCCTGGCCGATGGTGGCCTGGATGCGCATCCGTGGCCACGGTTGGCGGCACGGCTTCGAAATGGCTGCCGCCATGCTCATCCCCTGGGCGGCTGTGTTGCTGCTGGCAAAGGGCGTCCCACCACTCGGGAGTCTCGCGGAATGGGCCATGTATCTGGGCATGCTCGGTATCATGCTGGTCCGCCGCAAGCATTTCACACATGGCGGGTCACACCAGCACGCCGATCTGGACTCCGCCCGCGTCGAAAGAAGGCCGGCGCGCCGCTTCCCCTGGCGCAGGGTCCTGCTGATCGGCGTATACGTCATCGCCATCGTGCTCGTTCCTTCGATCGTCGGGTTTGCCAACGTCGGCTACAAGTTGTTCGGACCGGGTGAGCCAGTCGAGTCACCGGCGTATTCGGCGGCCCTGCCAGCACCTCCGACACCCGACCCCAGTAAGAAGATTGCAGTGGTCCTGTCAAGCGCTTCCGGGGCCGAGATCGGCGACACCCTGGAGGCCTACGAGATTCTGGCTCGCTCTGGCGTCTTCAATGTCTACTCGGTCGCGCCCGAACGGACCGTCCTGCCGCTGGTGCCCGGAGCCGCCGGACCGCGCGGCTGGCCGAGCAGCCTGGACTTTGTTCCGCACTTCTCATTTGCGGAGTACGACGCGCTGGTTGGTACGCCGCCCGATCTCATCGCGATCCCGTACCTGGCGAACTACGACGAGCAGCGCGACGCGTCGGTGGTGGACTGGATCCGCGGTCACTTCGGAGCCAACACCACACTACTGGGAATCTGCTCGGGCAACCTCACCCTGGCGGATACGGGCCTGGTGGCCGGCCGAACCGCAACGACCAACTCGGGTACCTTCGACTACGTCGAGGCGCACTCGCCAACCACGACCTGGCTGCATAACGTACGCTACGTTGACGACGGCAACATCATCACCTCCAGCAACTTGACCGCTGGGATTGATGCAAGCCTGCATGTGGTCGACCGGTTCGTCGGACGTGCGACAGCGCTCGACGTGGCGCGCCAGATTGGTTACACGCAGACGGCTGCCCTTGATGATCCAGCATTCCAGCCGCCGAGCTTCCCCGATTTCCTCGTGCCGACGGCCATCAACGCCTCACTGGAAGGGCCGAAACAGCAGCTCGGAGTCGTGTTGTACGACGGTGTCACCGAACTGGGTATGTCCGGTCTGGTGGACCCGTACACAGCGTCGGGTGCCGCGCGGACCTTCGTCATGGCGCCCGAGCGGCGGATCGTGACGTCGCGCAATGGGTTCCAGTTCCTACCGCGCTACGATTTCAACAGCGTGCCCGCGCTCGATCGGGTGTTCGTTCCAGCTGGCGAGAACAACTCGGCGAAGCAACAAGTGAGCGCGGCCTGGTCAGCGGCGCAGCCCGGCCGACCCGCCGAGGACATCTATCAAAATGTCGGCTCTGGCGAGACAGCGTACGATGTCAGCTTGCGCGATATTGCACAGGAGCACAACGGAAGCCTGGCGCACGCCGTGGCGGATGGCCTCTTTTATACCGCCAACCCGCAGGATTTTGCGCATGCGAGCTGGCCTGTCCCTGAGGCGATCGCGCAGCTGGTGCTCATGCTTCTGGGCGCAGCGATGGTATTCGCTGCCACACATGTGAGCTTCCGGCGGCTCGTTAGAACTCGTTTGAAGCCGATTCCGCAGACGGCCTGAAACCAGGGAACTCTAACTCAAGGGGATGGACTGACCAGCCATCCCCTTCTTGTTCTGCGTCATGGTGCCCACGCAGTGTGTTGGAGTGAACTCCGTTTGATCGCTTGCGTATGACCCTCGGTGCGCTTGCTGTCGCTCGTTCATTGCAGTCGTGCACCGACGCGCGATAGCGAAGCTTCGCGGACCGGACCTCAAAGCGCTCACGGCTGACATGGCGACGAACCTCGCCTACAGCGCGTGTCCGCGAGCGGCTGATGCATGGATTCGACAAATGTTGGATTCGCGTCGGCAGAGATTCCGCGAAATGTGCGTCCGCAATTCCTTCAGCCATGCTCACTGGCGAGCCGGTCCCCGTCGAGAAAACTTCGGGCGACCGAGTCATTGGCGCCACGCTGAACAAGACGGGCAGCTTCATCTTTCGCGCCACAAAGGTGGGCAAAGACACCGCGTTGGCGCAGATGGTCCGATTGGTCGAAGAAGCGCAGGGCTCCAAAGCGCCCATGCAGCGCCTGGCCGATACGGTTGCCAGCTATTTCGTCCCAGCGGTCATCGGGATAGCAGCGCTAACGTTCCTGGTATGGCTCGTCTTCGGGCCTGAGACAGCACGCCTGAGCTTCGCGGTCAGCGCGGCGATTGCAGTGCTGATCATCGCGTGTCCATGTGCCCTCGGTCTGGCCACGCCCACGGCGATCATGGTGGGCACGGGCAAAGCCGCCGAGAACGGGATCCTGGTCCGCGGTGGCGAGGCGCTCGAGCAGGCGCGACGCATCAACACAATCGTGCTGGACAAGACCGGCACGCTGACTCGGGGTCGGCCCAGCGTGACGCAGATCATTTCCACGAAAGTGGATATTCCGAGCAAGGAAGTGCATGTGACATATGATGCGACCGTCGTCGATACCGACCGAATGCGGTCAATTCTGGCGGACGAGGACTACCCGGCGCGCCCGATCCTCTGAAAGGGTCGCGAACTGCATGCACGAGCAGCCGGTTTCTACGACTGTTCGTGCATCACGCGCCGGAGTTGTGCGTGGATCACATCCGTGTCGCCGACATTGAAACTGAGACAGCGCTGGTGCGCCGGATCGGTTCCACGGGGCAGTGCCTGGGACTCGCAACTGCGCGTCGCGTGACGAAGAGACGACGACGTGCAGGTGGCTCGAGACATCGCCGGCCCCGTTCACCGAGGTGGACCACGACGGCACGGTCCCCTCTCGCGCTCGCCGAGGTGCGCGAACTGGCGCGTAAGCCGTGTAATAGGATGCCATGCTGACACTGGACCAGATCACCGCCGCTGCTGGACGAGCCGCGCCCTACGTCGCCCGCACACCAGTCGTCGATCTTCGAGACGGACGCCTGCTCAAGCTCGAATCCTTGCAGCCCACCGGTAGCTTCAAGGTGCGTGGATTCTTCGCCGCGGCGCTGGCCTTGCCCGCTGATCGGCTGCAGCGTGGCCTGCTGACCGTGAGCGCCGGCAATGCGGCCCAGGCCGCGGCGTACGTCGCGCATACCCTCGGCCTCGCGTGCCGCGTGTTCATGCTCGATACGGCCCCCGCAGCGAAGGTGAATGGCGTGCGCCGGTGGGGCGCGACGCCGGTGCTGGTACCTCGGCCGGAGTTAATGGCGTGGATGGACCAGGCCGGATGGGAGCACGAGCCCGAGACCTTCATTCACCCATTTGCCGACGATGAAGTCATCGCCGGGCACGGCGGGATCGGACTCGAGCTGCTTGAACAGACCGACCGACTGGAGCGGATTTTCGTCGCCGTTGGCGGTGGTGGACTCATTTCGGGCGTCGCGAGTGCGATCCGGGCGGCAGGCCGAGCAATCGAAATCGTGGGTGTCCAATCGGAGGGCTATCCGTTGTGGCCGCGAGTTCTTGAGGCCGGCGGACCGGTGTCGGTGACACCGAACACGATTGCCGACGGCACCACCGCGCCCTTCAACCCGGCGATGTTCGTACGGCTGCGTGAGCTTGTGGATCGGTGGGTGCTGGTCCCCGAGGCCAGCGTCCGCGCCGCCATTCGCGAACTTGCGACAACGGTAAAAGTGGTTGTTGAAGGCGCAGGGGCGCTCGGCTACGCGGCGCTCAAACTCGAGCCGCCGGGTTCGGCGTCCGCGGCGATTGTCAGCGGCGGCAATATCGATCTCACGCTGTTGTGCGACATCCTCGCCGAAAACCCGGATGCCGCAACCTCCGCCCGGTCGACTGCCTAATCGACCACCGCTATCGCGTCGATCTCGACCAGCAGGCCGGGCGCCAGGCCCGCGACCTGGCACGTCGAGCGGGCCGGCGGCTCGAGCGGAAAGAACGTCTTGTAGATACGGTTGAACGCGGCAAAGTCGTCGATGTCGGTCAGAAAACAAGTCGTCTTGAGCACGCGCTCCAGCGAGCTGCCACCGGCGGCCAGGATGGCGCGCAGGTTCTCGAGCACCAGGCGGGTCTGCTCTTCGATGCCACCGGGCGAGATCGCGCCGGCAGGGGTGAGTGCCACCTGCCCCGATACAAACAGGAGGTTGTCGAAACGAATCGCCGGTGAATAGGGCGACGCACTGCTGCCGGTACCGGCGGCGGGCGAGATTACCTGTCGGTTCACGTGCCTGTCTCCTCTGGTCATGTCTCCGCTTACCAATACCGGATGCCATGCGGCACCGCAACGCCGCGACGCGCGATGCGAGACCGCCTGACCCGTCAAGAAGCTCGGTCCCGAGCGGTGCGCGACCTACGCGAGGTCAACGCCACCGGAGACGAGGCTCGCCGCCGCGTCATACCAGCCGGGACCTCTTGCGAATCGGGTCAGCTAGTGCTACTGTGCATGTCACGAGTGTTATATTCACAGTGCTCGATTGCGACTGGAAGGAGTTACGCCCCATGAAGTGGATCACGCGTGAGCGCCCACAGGTCGATCGCATCGCCTGTCCCTGGCTCATCAAGCGCTTTGTCGACCCCGAGGCTGAGTTTCTGTACGCGCCGCGCGACCAGGTGCTCGCGGTCGCCGCGCGCGAAGGCGCCACGCCATACGACATCCCGGATGCCGAGCTCGGACACCATGGCGCGGAGTGTTCCTTCGATGCGATCGTCCACAAGTACGATCTCGCGAAGAACGATCCGGCGCTGGCCCGATTGGCGTTGATCGTGCGCGGTGCCGATACCGACCAGCGCGACCTCGCGCCCGAATCGCGCGGGCTGGTCGCCATCGCCCAGGGTTTCAGCGCCGTGTACGCCAACGACCATGCGCAGCTCGCGGCGGAACTGCCGGTCTACGACGCCCTGTACGCCTGGTGCCGCCGCCAGGAAGGCCAGACATGAATAGCGACCCGCCGGTTGTGGCAGAGAAAGGAGCGATCCTCAGCGGATGTGGAGGCCAGGGATGACTCTGGCGTTGCGTGGATCGGTCAAGCTGCCCCCGCATCCCAGCGGAGGCGGATTCGACCACGGGGATGTTCAGACCGCGACCGGGCGGGTATTCCTCGGGGTTTCCTAGTCGGGCGGCGGGGACGCGAGTCGAGGCAGGACAGCACATACCGTCGTGCCGAGGCCCGCGCCAGCCGACTCGGCCCAGATGCGTCCGCCGTGGGCCTCGACGATCCCTTTACTCAGGTAGAGCCCCAGACCGTGACCTTCCACACCACTTGCCACCGCGCCGCCGGCACGTCCGTAGCGGCTGAACAGCCGCGGCAGCTCATCTTCGGAGATACCTATGCCGTGGTCGGTGACCGACAGCTCGACCGCGTCCAGGCTGCCCGTCAGCCTGGCCTGGACTGGCTGGTCTGGAGGCGAGTACTTGAGCGCGTTGGAGACGAGATTGGCGATCACGCGCTCCAGTAGATCCGGATCCCAGCAGCCGCTGAGGTCGGTGCCCGTCGACGCCTCGACCTGCACACGGGCGGCCGCTGCCGGTTCGAGGCGTTCCAGGAGCTCACCGATGAGCGCGCCCAGGTCCACCTGATCCACGCGGTTCGGCTCCAGTCGACCGAGGGTCAGACGCGACGCGTCCGCCAATGTCCCGATCAGCAGGGACATTCGGTTGCTCTCCGCAACGACCCGCCGCAGTGAACCCGCGACCGCGGCGAGGTCGGGCTGGCCTCTGGCAAGTTGGCGGAGGCCCATCTGGGCGTTCCCGTTGATCGTGGTGATCGGCTGCCTGACATCGTGGATGGTGGTCGCCAGGAACTCCTCGCGCAATTCCTCCAGGTGCACGGTCAAAGCCGTCAACGCCAGCGCGATGGCTCCGTCCAGCGCGTCGTGGACCAGCATCTCTGCCGCGACAACGTCGCCTGTCGGCGCATCGTCATCGACCTCTGCGCGGATGGCGCGGCCGATTTCCTGACGCAGCAGCCGGAACTCGGTGACGACGTCGCCGGCGGACAGACCCTGGTCGAATCGCATGCGGGCGTGCTCACGCGCCGTGTCCAGCACCGCCGGGTCTTGAAGGGGGCTGTCCGAGAGCGTAGCTCGCGGCGCCGTCCGCAGCAGCAACTCCACAATCGCGTCGAACAGAGTCGGAATGTGATCGGCCACGGCGCGCGCCCGCCGTCCAAGGTGGAACGGCTGGCTCGTTGTCACCTGAGCCCAGCGCCCCAGGATTTCTTCGCGGCGTTCGACGAGCGCCTCCGCGACCCAGGCGAGGTTGGCGCCGTGAGCAATCGGCCCGGCACGGGTCCCTACGTCATTCAGTCCGGGCATGTGAGCTGATCCTTCTGAAATTTCACACAGGTCGTGGTCATAGTCTGCCGGTGGCATCCGAAACTGTCGTGAATTTCCGTAATCCGAGGTCCAGCAGTATCGTTATCACCAGCCGAGACCCGCGGCGATACGCGGGGCGGCGTGGTCCCAGAAGGATAGCTCACGATGCGCGACCCGCCAGACCCGTTCACGCCTGTGGTCGAGCTCCGCGGTCGTCGCGCTGACTCCTGGAGGACCTGCGCCTGCGCGGCGACGAGCACGGCCTGGACATGGGCTGTGGCCGAGGCGCGGTGATGGCCATGCTGGCCAGGCTGGTCCCGCGCGGCCACGTCGTCGGTCTCGACCTGTGGCGGACCGAAGATCAGTCCGGCAACAACCTTGAAGTGACCCGGCGCAACCTCACCGCCGAAGGTGTGGCCGAGCGCTGCGAGCTCGAGACCGGCGACATGCTGGCAATGCCCTTCGAGGACAACACCTTCGACCTGGTCGTGAGCAGCCTGGCGATCCACAACATCGACGAGCGTGACCTGAAGAACCATGCGCGCCGCTTGCAAGCTGTGGCCGAGGCCGCTCGCGTCCTGAAGCCGGGCGGCCGTCTGGTCATCACTGACTTGCTGTGGACGCGCCGCTACGCCCAACACCTGCGCCAGCTGGGCATGCACAACGTCGAGCAACGCTCGCTGGGCTGGCGCTTCTGGTACGCGCCGTTCGTCGGCGCAGACCTGGTCACCGCAAGGAAACCACCCACCATCTGAAGTTCGGCCAGCTTCGCGC
>DATGER010000288.1:0-23537 GCA_035309865.1 Chloroflexota bacterium | reverse complement strand
CGATCAGCCGGCAGCGGGGGCGAGCCTGTTCGCGCATGGCGACCCGGGCGAGCCCCCAGAGTGGTGTCTGGCTCAATGCCAGCTGCGCGTCGCCAGGCACGTCAGCGTTGGCGGCGTCGTTGGTCGATTGCGAGCCACGGGTGACGATCGTCAGATCACAGCTCAGCTGCTCGTGGCGGCCGATCGCCTGCAGGATCCCCAGCACGTCAGCACACGCGCTGACGGCCGCGTCGAGCAATATCTCGGTGGCCATCGCCGCATCGTTCGGCGCATCCAGGCCCCGCAGGTACACCACGCCGCGCAATTGCTCCCGCCGCTGTCCGAGGCCTGCCAACACCGCCGCGACGGCCGCCGTCTCGTGCGCTCCAGCGCCAGCCGCCGCGCCCGCGTCGATGCCAGCCGCTCCGCCCGCGTCAATGCCAGCTGCCCAGTTGCCGTTGCGTCCAGCGGCGCTGACGAGCGTACAGTGCTGCCCGCGGTGCTCCAGGGACTCCGCCACGCGCGCTCCGACGCCACCGGCGTCCGCGAAGATGAGCCACTCGGATTGCGCCGGCGGAAGCATGTGCGTGGCCACGCCGTTGTGCAGTGCTTCAACCAGGGTCGCGGCGCTGCTCGAGCCCGAGGGAGGCGCGCCACCAGGCGTGGGCGTGCGGCCGATGATGACCGCCTGCGCCGAGCCGCCCGTTGGCAGCGAGTCGCCGATGCTGCCCACGTCCTCGAAACCACTCCGCTCGAGCAGCCCCCGCCACTGGTGCTCCGCGAGCAACGGGTGGGCGGGACGCAGCTCGCGGTCCGTGAATCGCCACCAGCCGTCCGTCAACCCAAAAATCAGATCCAACCAGAACGGGTTGCGCGTAATCTCCTGAATGACCAGCACCCCACCGGGCGCCAGGAGCCGTCTTGCATGCCCGAGCGATCGCTCGAGGTCGGCCGTGGCGTGCAGGACGTTGGCCGCCAGGACCACGTCGAAGCTGTGCGGCGCAAAGCCTTGCGCCGCTGGATCGTGCTCGATGTCCAGCGGCTGGGTCACGAGCCGGCCCTGGCCAGAGGTGCCGAGCTCGACTCGCGCGCGTTCAGTGAACAGCGGCGAGATGTCGGTGAAGGTGTACTCGGCGCGTGTCCCGGCCAGGCGAGGCAAGACATACGCGGTCGTGCCGCCGGTGCCGCCACCCACCTCCAGTACGCGGGCGGGGCGGTGGGACCCTCGGTCGCCAATCAGCCCGGCGATCGTTTCGGCACTCAGCGTGTTGTAGACGCGCGAGGGCGGCGAGTCGCGATACATCTGCGCGGCCAGCCCGAGCGCCGGCTCTGCAAACAGCACCTCACGTGCATCCATGTCGCCGCGCAGGACACCCGCCAGGTGTCGGCCGCACCGGTCCAGCAGCCGTATCTCGGCTGCGTAGGCCGGCGCGTCCGCCAGCAGGGCATCGGCCAGGCCGGCTCGAATATCCGCGGCGACGTCCGAATCGCGAATCACCTTCCAGCACCCCGAATCTGGATCAACTCGGACAAAGCCTCGCACGGCGAGGATCTCCAGCAGGCGCTTCAGCAGTGGCCAGTGCCGCGGGACAATCTCGAATCTCGTGGCCAGTGCTTCAGTCGACATCAGTTCGCCCGGCTCCAACTCCCAGCCGAGCTCGCTGAAGCAGGCCGCCACATGTGCTGCCGCCAGCGTGTTCAAGCGCTCTTCGATGGTGGCGTAGTAGTTGCGCCAATCCCATTCCGCGCTGCGGGCGTCGCCCTCGGCCTGGAGACGGGCCAGGATCGGCGCCAGATCGAGCGCCGCGGTCACCGCGGACTCGATCGGGACACTGACCAGCGTCGACCGGTCCAACTCCCGCGGCTCCCAGCGGTACTGGTAGAGCCAGTCGTCCAGATCATCACGTGCCGCGCCGCCGACTGGACCAGCCCCAAGCACCTGGCAACTGAGGCCCGAGATGCTGAGACAGACCCGGCCGGTCGCGTCCACGACGGTGACGTCCCCGCGCGGTGGTTCACCCGCGGCGCTGCGGACCCGCGCGTGGGCAACGACTCGCCCGGCGGGCGGACTGGCGTGGAGCACCACCCGGTCGATGTGGACCGGCAGAAAGACTCCACCCCTGTCGCGGTCGACCTGTCCGCCGAGGACGGCGCCAACCAGACACTGGAAGGCGGCGTCGACCAGTGCGGGATGCATCGTGTACGGCGTCGCATCGAACGCCTCGGCCAGTTCGATCGCCCCGAGCGCTTCGCCCTCACCTACCCAGAGTTCCTGGAGTGCCTGGAACGGTCCGCCGAGATTGAGTCCACGCCGATGCAGTGCCGCGTAGAAGGCGTCGCGGTCCACCTGGGTTGGGCAGGCCGCGCGCAGCGTGCTCAGATCGATGGGCTCGGCGACGGTAGTTGCCGCCCGGTCGAACAGCCCGGTCGCGTGGAGTGTCCACGCGCCGGACTCTGTCTTGCCGGCCTGCGAGTGAATCTCCCAACGCCCGCGCTCAGCATCCAGACCGAGCTGTACCAGCGTGTCGACCCGTTCCGTGATGAACAGCGCTCGCTCGAACCGGACGTCCCGCAACACGATGCTCGTCTCCGCCGCCGGCGCCGCATCTCGACTGGCCGCGAGCGCCATCTCCACATACGCTGCGCCGGGGAAGACAAGCGTGCCCTGAACGAGGTGCGCGTCCAGATAGTCCAGCCGCGCGTCGCTCAGCCGGCTTTGCCAGAGCGGTCGCGCGGCACGTACGCGTCGCCCGAGCAGTGGATGTTCGCCGGGGAGTGTGTCGATCGGACCGTCGCCGTTGGACGCCGAACTGAGATCGAGCCAATGCCGCTCGCGTTGCCACGGGTACGTCGGCAAGGGCACACCTGGTCGATCGGCCGGCGGGCAAAAGACCGCCCCCCAGGCGACGTCACGACCCTGGCCGTGCAGGACCCCGACCGCACGCAGCATGCTCGCCCGCTCGTCTTCCATGCGGCGCAACGACGCGAGCAACGTGGCGCGTTGGCCGTTGTTGGCGGCGGATAGACATTCGGCAATGGAGACGCCGAGGACCGGATGGGGCCCCACTTCGAGGAACGTGGTGAAGCCAGCCTCCACCAATCGGTCCACACCGGCGGCGAACTGGACCGGCTGTCGAACGTTGCGCCACCAGTAGTCGGCGCCAAGCGGCTCGCCCGTTACCCAGTCCCCGGTCACCACCGACACCATCGGCACCACGGTCGGGCACGGCGCCAGCGATGTCAGCGCCTCGAGGAGCTCGTCGCGGATGGCATCCATGTGCTGGCTGTGATACGGCACCTCAACCGGCAGCAGGCGGGCAAAGACCTGGCGCTCTTGCAGCGTGTCCCGCAGTGCCTCCAACGCGTCCTGATCGCCAGACAACGTCACGGAGCCAGGGCTGTTCACCGCGGCCAGACAAACGCGATCGCCGTGCGCGGTCAACAGGTCGGCCAGTTCGTTCGGCGGCAGCCCGACTGCCAGCATGCGACCTTTGCCCGCGGCGCGACTCTGCAGCCGGCTGCGATGGTAGGCCAGACGCACGGCCGACTCCAGGTCCAGCGCGCCAGCGGTATACGCCGCCGCCATCTCGCCCGCGCTGTGGCCAATCACCGCATCGGCCGTGATGCCCCAGGTTTCCCACAGGGCCACGAGGGCAACCTGGATGGCGAAGTTGGTCATCTGGGCCAGGTCGGCCTCGCCGACGCGCGAGCTGGCCGCATCGCGCGTGAGCTCTTCGAGCAGCGAGAATCCGGCGTAGGGTTGGAGCAGTGCGTCGCAGCGATCGATGACGGCCCGGAACACCGGCTCGCTGGCCATCAACTGGCGACCCATCGCCCACCATTGCGGGCCCATGCCCGAGAAGACGAATGCGAGCTTCGGGGGACCCGCCGGCGGCACGCGTCCGGCAGCGACGTTGGCGCGCGCATCCCCGGCCAGGAATGTGTCGAGGCCGTCGACCATGTCGTCGGCTGAGCTGGCTACCACCGACAGCCGATGTTCGAGGTGGGATCGGCGCAAAGCGGTCGTCGCGCAGACGTCGTACACGCGCGGCGCGGCGTCGCTGCTGAGCAGGTCGACGTAACTTCGCGCGAGAGCCCGCAGCGCGTCGGTGCTGCGCGCCGACAGCGTGAGCAGTTGGCTTGCCTCCGGCGCGGCCGCCGTGCGCTGAAGGTGAGCCTGCGGAGTGGGCTCCGCCTGCAGGATGACGTGAGCATTCGAGCCGCCGAAGCCAAAGGAGCTCACCCCCGCCCCCGCCAGGGCGCCCTCCGCCACCGGCCACGGCTCCAGCTCCGTCACCACCCGCAGCCGCAGGCCGTCAAAGTCAATCGACGGATTGAGTTGCTGCACGTGCAGCGTTGGTGGAATCTGGTGGTGATACAGCGCCAGCGCCGTCTTGATGAGTCCCGCCATGCCGGAGGCTGCCTCGAGGTGACCGATATTCGACTTGACCGACCCGATCCCGCAGCGCTCGTCGACCGCGCGCCCGTCGACGAGCGCAGCGCCGATCGCCGACGCCTCGAGCGGGTCGCCCACCGGCGTACCGGTCCCGTGTGCCTCGACATACTGGATGTCGCGCGCGGTCATGCGGGCGTCGACCAGGGCGGCCCGCACCATGGCCTCCTGGGCGGCCGGGCTGGGGACCGTCAGTCCGCTGGTGCGCCCATCCTGGTTGACCGCGCTCCCACGGATGACGGCATAGATCGGGTCGCCCGCGGCGCGGGCGGCGGCCAGCGGCTTGAGGACCACCACGCCCGCGCCCTCGCTGCGAACATATCCGTTCGCGCGGGCGTCGAATGCTTTGCAGCGACCGTCTGGTGAGAGCATCGTCGCTTTGCAGAAGCCGATCGTCAGCTCCGGCACGAGCAGCACCTGTACACCACCCACCAGGGCGAGCTCGCAGTCGCCAGCGCGCAGACTCTGGCAAGCCAGATGGATGGCGGTGAGTGACGAGGAACAGGCCGTATCGACGGTCAGACTGGGTCCACGAAAGTCGTACAGGTACGAGATTCGATTGGCCGCGATGCTCGTCGCGGTACCCGTATTCGAGTGCGCGTCCAGGGACAGGCGGTGGGCCGGGTACATCTGGATGTCGCCGTAATCGTGCGTCGAGACGCCGATGAAGACGCCCACCGGATGACGCGCCAGCCGGTCGATGGCCAGGCCGGCATCCTCGAGCGCTTCCCAGGCGACCTCGAGCAACAGCCGGTGCTGTGGGTCGATCCGCGCCGCCTCCCGAGGTGAGATCCCGAAGAACCCGGCATCGAAGGAATCAATTCTGGAGCGCTCCAGAAAGCCGCCCCAGCGCGCGTACAGCTTGCCCGGTTTGGTCGGATCGACGTCGTAGACGGGACCCAGGTCGAACCGATCGGCGGGAATCTCGGTGATCGCGTCGACGCCATCGCGCAGCAGGCGCCAGAACTCTTCTGGACTATTGGCGCCGCCGGGGAACCGGCAGCCGATGCCGACGATGGCGAACCCGTCGTGGGGCTCAGATGTCACAACAGCGAGCTGCCCCCAGTAGATTGAGCCTCCGGCTTGCGCTCGCGGAGCCACGCCTCCAACTGCTGCGCGGCATAGCGATAACCGACCTCGACGACGGCGTCGATCGACTTGAAGGCGCCCATCGGCACCGCGTCAACCGGTGGGTGGAGGTACAGATCGGCCTGCTGTCCGCTGGCCTGGGAGTCGCGGACGCTGCCGAGCAACACCGCGCGCGATAACACCTCGACGATCGACGGGAATCGGCCGTTCGTGGCGTTGTCAGGTCGCATGCGCTCCCAGAGCTGCAGCCAACCGGAGACCTCGGCCGGACCATCCGATGCGACCGTGAGGTCGACTTTGGGGCTGACGTCGACGGCAATTACGGAGCCACTGCTGCGCTGGCGCATGACATCGGTCGGCAGATTGTTGAGCAGTCCGCCGTCCACGAGTAGATCGCCATGGTAGGCGACCGGCGGGACGAGGCCGGGCAACGCGCAGGAAGCCCGTACCGCCAGCCACATCGGTCCAGCATCGTGGACCACAACTTCCGCGCGCGTCAAATCGGCCGAGACGCAGAAGAATGGGGTAAAGAGGTCCTCGATGCGCGTGTCGCCGAACAGCGTGCGCAACGTTCGCACGGTCTGGCGGGCCGAGCGCAGGGCGACAATCGGCAGGGTCATGTCAAAGCCGCCGCCCTCAGCGTAGTGGCGGCGGGTCAGGGCGATCAACGTCGCCGGGTCGTGGCCCATGGCGCACAGGGCCGCGATGATCGCGCCCATACTGGTGCCAGCCACACGGTCGATCGGCAGGCCGGCCTCGCGAACGGCGCGGATGACGCCAAGATGCGCGAGTCCACGGGCGCCACCACCGCCCAGTACCAGGCAGGTGGAGGTGCCCTGGATCGAGCGCGCGACGCGCGCCAGGTCGCCGTCGGAGCCCGCCGCCAACCGGACCTGGTGGACGGTGCCCACCTTGCGCGAGCGAAGCCACTCGGCGGAACCGCTCGCCTGGCCGCCACCCTGGTGCAAGAGCACCAGCTCAACCGGGGCGTGGACGCCCGACGCCATGAGCTCGCGTTCCACCGGACTCGGGCGCGGGTCGCTCGCGGCGCGACCCACCAGCAGGACGATGTCGGCTTGCCGCAGCGTCAGCCGGGTCCACGCAGAGACCGCGTGGTCAGCGGCATAGACGAGGTAAGGGTGTTGCTCCTCTTGTTCGAGCAGCCACTGGCGGAGGCGAGTGTCGGCCAGGTCATTCGATCCGAGCGAGCTCTCGAGGCTCTGCTCGGTCAGAAGCAGCCCACCCAAAGCAGCCGCAAGCTGCCGAGCGCACCCGGTCGACTCGGGTGAGCGGTCCAGCGGCAGCACTGCCACGGTGCGCGTGGTGTGCGCCGGCGACACCTGCTGGTCGGCGTGCACTATCCGGCGCGCAAGCTGCCGCGCCAGTTCCACCGCTACTTTTGGCTCGACGCTGATGGCGCGCTCAAACGCCTCGTGCGGAATCCGGATCAGCTCGGCGTCGCGCCGGGCGCGCACCGTCGCGGTTCGCGGCTCATTGAGCAAGACCCCCATCTCCCCGAGAAAGGCGCCCCGGCCCAACACGTCGACCACGCGACGCGCGCCCTGCTGGTCGAGCACCACCACTTCGACGCTGCCGTGCGTGACGACGTACAGGGCGTCCGAAGGGTCGCCTTGTTGAAACAACGTCTGGCCGGCCACCAGGCGAACCAGGGTCGCGGAGCGATCGAGCTCGACCAGGGCGCCACTGGTCAGGCCTCCGAGGAGCGACGAGGCCAGATACAGGCTCGGGAGGCGGCGCAATGCGACGCCGACCAGGCGGTCCTTCACCTCGGGTGATGCCCGGATCAGCCGCTCGCAGGCATCCGTTGGCATCTCCAACAGACTGGCGGAATCGATCGCCACCGCCGTGGCGGTGCGTGGCTGGTGCGCGAGCAGCGCCATCTCGCCGAGACAGTCGCCCGGCAATACCTTCGCCAGCACATGCGGCGGGCCGGCAGCATGCTCGAGTCGAATCTCCAGGCTGCCGGTGATGACGATGTAAAGCGCGTCGCCCGGCTCGCCCTGCTTGAAGAGAGTCTCGCCTGGCTCGAGTTCAACGATCGTGGAGTGGGCCTCCAATTCGCCCACGATCGATGGGTCGAGTCCCATGAAGGGGGCGAATTGATTCAGCGGCGTCGTCAGCGGGCGTGCAGCAGGAGACACGGACGACGAAGCCACGCTACGGCGCAGCATGCGGCTTGCGCTCAGTGCTGTCAATCGAGCCCCACGACCAGGGGCGCCCTGGCTCGGGAATACAACTGATGCGCAACCGCGCGTATCGTAGGGCCGTGGCGCGGCGCATCCTGGACGGACCGCAAGCTCTGGCGGCGTTGCTGCGGGGCATGGATCGTATGACCGGCCTGCTGCGCCCGACGCTCGGACCGACGCCCCGCACCGTGGCCATCGACCGATTGGTCGGCAGCGATCCGCCCGAGATCCTGGACAGCGCGGCGATCATCGCGCGGCGAATGCTTCAGCTCCCGGACCCGTTTGAAGACATGGGCGCGATGCTCATCCGCCACCTGGCCTGGCGAGTCTTTGACCGCGCGGGCGACGGAGCGGCCACCGCGGCAGTGCTCACCCATGCTCTCGTGCACGCTGGGGTCAGATATCTCGCCGCGGGCGGCAATCCCGTCCTGGTGCGGCGGGGCATGGAGCGCGGCCTGGCCGCGGCGCTGGCCGCCTTGCGGGCTCAGGCCCGCCCGATCGACGGGCCGACCGAGATCGCTCGGGTCGTCGCCGGCAGCCTGCGCAGCGCCGAGTTGGCGGACATGCTCGGCGAGGTCGTCGACGCCGTCGGGCCGGACGGCGCCATTCTGGTCGAGGACGCGCAAGGGACCACCACCGTGCTGGAGTACATCGACGGTGTGCGGTGGAACGAGGGCTACCTGTCGGCGTTCCTGCTGCGGCAGGACGAGGGCTCGACGGCGCGCCTGCTGAACCCGCGCGTGCTGGTCACCGACTGCCCGCTCGATCGTGCCGAGGACCTGTTGCCGACCCTGGAAGCGTGCGTTGGCGCGGGCGAGCGCAACCTGCTGATCGTCGCCCCCGACATTCGAGATGCAGCGGTCGGATTGCTGGTGGTCAATCGCGAGCGTGGGATGCTCGACGGCGCGATGGCCGTCAAAGCCCCCGCGTTCGGCGCGCAGCGGACGCGCATTCTCGAAGACATCGCCGTCATCACGGGCGGGCGCTGCGTCTGCATGGACCGCCACGAGCGACTCGCGGACGTGACGATTGACGATCTGGGCAAGGCTCGTCAGGCGTGGGCGACGCGCGTGGCGTTCGGGATCCTCGGCGGACAGGGCAGCAAACCGGGCATTCGCCAGCGAATCGCCGAAGCTCGGGCGGAACTGGGCACGATCGCGGACGATGCCTACGTTGCCGACAAGATTCGTGAGCGCATCGGCAAACTGGCCGGTACGGCGGCGCTCATTCGCGTCGGCGCCGCGAGCAAGAGCGAGCAGGAGGACCTCAAGTTTCGCATCGAGGCCGCGGTGCTGTCGGCGCGCTCCGCGCTCTGTGACGGGGTCGTGCCCGGCGGCGGCGCCGCGCTGCTGGCGTGCATTCCCGCGGTCGCGGCCGTTGCAGCCAGTGGCGATGAAGCGGTGGGTATCCGCGCTCTCGTCCACGCGCTCGCCGAGCCCCTGCGCGCCATCCTCGCCAACGCCGGCCTGGAGGCGGCGCCGATCGTGCACGAGGCTCGCCGGCGGGCCGAGGCTGAAGACGACGCGCGCGTCTACGACGTGCTGCGCGGCGCATGGGTTGGCGCGTACGGCGCCGTCGTCGACCCCCTGCCGGTCGCCCTGGCAGCCCTGGAATCAAGCGTCTCCGCCGCCGCCCTGGCGCTGACGTCCGAAGTCCTGATCCACCGCAAAGATCCACCATTGTCGACCACCCCATAGCGCTTATGCTGGCCTGAGGTGTTGACTCCGAGAGAATCCCCGCCCCCTGAACCGCACGCTCCGGGCCGGAGGCCGAGGGTAACCGAGACCGGGTGGGAGCGTGTCGCAGCGAGCGAGGGCGGGACCGTGGGGGGGTTGGCTACCGCGATCGTGGATACGCGCTCGGTCGTTTTTGCTGCGACGGCGGTTGGCATTCAACGCTCGGCCGACAGCGGAAAAACGTGGCAGCCCGCGGGGGTTCGCAACAGCGTCCCCTTTGCGGAAGTCGTCGCCCCCTCGGCGCGCTTCGCGCAGGATCACACCCTCTTCGCGTGCGCGGCCGACGGGCTCTACCGCTCGTCGGACAACGGCGCGGCCTGGCAGCCGGTCCTGGTCGGCGGCCGCATGCTCAGCGTTGCCACCTCCTCCGTCGAAGGACTCGACACGCTGGTCCTGGCCGCGAGCGAGACGGACGGCGTCCTGCGCTCGGAGGACGGCGGCGTCCACTGGACGGGTGCCAATGCCGGCTTGCTGGACCTGACCGTCCTGGCCCTCGCGTTGTCCCCGCAGTTCGCGACGGACCGCCTGGGCTTCGCCGGCACCGCCTCGGGTCTGTATCGGACCCGCAACGGCGCCCGGTCCTGGCGGGCAATCGACACCGGCGTCGCCGAGCCGGCCGTCCAGTGCTTGGCGATTTCGCCGCGTTTTGCGCACGACCGCCTGGTGCTGGCGGGTACCGAAGCCGATGGACTCCTGAGGTCCGACGACGCCGGCTCGACCTGGCACCGACCGCCAGGCCTGGTCGATCAGGGAGTCACCGCCGTGACCTTCTCGACGCGCCGGCCGACGATCGCCGCGGCGGTCGAGGCCGGCATCGCGGTCTCAGCGGACGGGGGCCTGACCTGGCGGCTAACCGGCGCACCTCCGGGGGTTGTCCTGAGCCTGACCTTCGTGGACAACACAGATGGCGAGGTCCTGCTGGCCGGCCTGCATCGGCGAGGGATCGCGCGCTCCAACGATGATGGCGCCACCTGGGACCTCGCCATTGCAGGTCTCAGTGCCAGGCTGCTGACGAGCCTGGTGATGTCCCCCGCCTTCGCCGCGGACCACACCCTGTTCACGGCCGGTCCGCAGGAGGGCGTCCGCGTGTCGCGCGACGCCGGTCGGACCTGGGTAGCCGCCAACGCCGGTCTGGACGACCCGGCAGTCCTCGGACTGACGGTCTCGCCGGCCTACGCGAAGGACCAGACCGTGTATGCGGCGACCGCGGGCGGAGTCCACGTCAGCCGCGATGGCGCGGCGACCTGGGCGCCATGTCGTGGCGCGTCGGCGCCAGCGCGGGCGATTGTGGCCGGACCTGGCTCGAGCGTCGTGGCCGCCCTGGCCGGTGGCATCCTCCTGGCCTCCGACGACGGCGCCCGGACCTGGCGTACCCTGGCATCGGCGTTCGATGGCGGCGAGATCATCCTGCTCGCGCTCTCGCCCGGGTATGCGCAAGATCGCACGCTGTTCGTCGCCACGACGAGCCCGTCGGCAGAAGTCGTGCTCTGGCGATCCGTCGACCGTGGGGCACGCTGGGACCAGTGGCTGGTGGAACCGGCGGCCCAGGCCGGATTCGCCGGCGGCCAGCGCTTCATGGCGTTCGGCGTCTCGCCCGACTATGCCAACGACGCGCTCGTCTTCGCCGGCCTGGGCGCGCGCGTCCTGAAGCCGCTGCGGCACGCGCGCGAGGTGCGGGCCGGCCGCCGCCGACCCGTCTGGCGTGGCGCCGACCTGGGCGATGGCGCAGTCGCCGTGACTGCCGTAGCGCCATCCCCGAGCTTCGCCGACGACAGCACGCTCTTCGTGGCCACCAACGCCGGCGTCTTTGTCGCCCGGGACGGTGGCGACACGTACGCGCCCTGGAGCGAAGCGCTCGTCCCACCCGCCGTTGTCGCCCTGGCCGTGTCCCCCAGCTTCAGGAACGACCGCCTGGTCTTCGCCCTCGGCCTCGGCGGCTCAATCTGGCGCAGGCACGACTATCCGGTGTGAATCGGTGAGTTCGGGATCACGCGGCGAGGCGGACCGCCCTGGTGGGCAGCGCCGCCCATTTGCGAGTCCCGGCGTGCGCCGGCGCGGCCTCCTTGTAGGCTGGCGAGAATCTCGGTGCTGAACGCGAACAGGGCGGGCAGGCCGCCCGTGTGGATGAACACGACGGTGCTGCTGGCATCGAGCAGGCCCCGTCGAGCGTGGTCGATCAGGCCAGCCATGGCTTTGCCGGTGTAGATGGGGTCCAGGATGAGGCCTTCGGTGCGGGCCGCGAGTTGCATCGCTTCGAGCCCGCGCGGACTTGGCGCGCCGTACGCGGTCTCGACGTAGTCGTCGTAGCTCTCCACGTCCGCCTCGACGAGGTCTGCCTGCCAGCCCAGCATGCCCAGCGCGGCGTGGGCGGCCGAGAGTGCGCCCGACACGCGATCGTCGGCATAGTGCTGGCTGATCGCGATGGTGCGGAAGTGGCCCCCCAGCAACGTGCGGCCAACGATCAGTCCCGCATGGCCCTTGTTGCCGGAGGCCAGGTACAGGTGGGTCGGCGAGGCCTCGAGCGCGGCCGCCTGCTCCACGATCTCCAGCGTGCACAGTGCGTAGGCCAGCGCCGAGCCGAGCGCAAACGCGCCAGCGTGATTCATCACGTACGGTCGCTGACCCTGCCGTTGGACCTCTAAAGCCGTCTCGCGCAGCACCCGGTCCATCTCCTCGCTCGCCGTGGCGCGCCCGCTCGTCTGGATGAACCGCACTTCAGCCCCGAGCAGCCGATCGACCAGCAGGTTGCCCTGCCAGTGCCAGTCGCGGTCGGCCCGCAGGATCAGGATGGTGCGCATACCGAGCACGTTGGCGGCCGCGGTGCTCACCCGGGCAGAGTTCGACTGGGCTTCCAGGCCGGCGATGAAGACGTCGGTGCCCTGCTGGACGGCTTCAGCCATCCGGAACTCCAGGTTGCGGGCCTTGTTGCCGCCGAAGGCCAGGCCGGTCAGGTCGTCCCGTTTGATGAGCAGGCGGCCAATCCCGAGCTCGCGCGCCAGTCGCGGCGCTTCGTGCAGCGGGGTGGGCAGCAGCGCCAGCGGTACGCGCGGCACCCCGGCGGTGACGTACCGCTGGCGGATCTGCTCAGGACTGAGCGGCCCGCTGAGACGTTCCAGCGTTTGCGTTGACAGCACTCTGGCGATGGTACCGGTACGCTGCCGGCGTGGCTCCGGTCGTCGACTCCCACGTCCACATCTTCCCGTACCTCGGCGGGGCGTCGGGCTTTCGCTCCGCGGCCGAGCACCGCCAGTTCCTGCAGCTGTACATGGCCACCCACGGCGAACCCGTCCGCCGGCTGAGCGACCATACCACGGTCCGCGACCAGACCCTGCACGCCGGCCGCCTCGACGGCCCGTCGAGCCTGTGCGACGTCAACTTCCGCGTCGGCCGGTTCGGCCGCTTCGAGTGGACGACCAACGCCACGGACCTGTACCTGCAATTCTTTCCACCCAGCCTGCAGGCCATGGACAGCCCGCCCGAGTTCATGCTGCAACAGATGGCTCGGGCCGGGGTCGACCGCGCCGTGCTCCAGAACGCCCGGCTGTACGGCCGGCTGAATGATTACTTCGCCGCCGCGGTCCGCGCGTATCCGGACCGGTTCATCGGCCTGGCCGACGTCGACGAGGCCGCCGCCCACACGCCAGCCGAGATCGCCAGGCTGCGTCACGCCATTCGCGAGCTCGGACTGCGCGGGCTGTACTACGCGAACCGCGCGCTGTTCACCGACGGCTACGCCCGGATGCTCGACGACCCGCGCTTCGACCCGTTCTGGGAAGAGGTGCGCGGGCTCGGCATCCCGGTCTTCTGGGAGATCGTCGGCATCCCCGATCCAGGCGACCCCGACGATCTGCTGCGCGAGATCGTGCGGCTGAATCGCTGGGCTGAGCGTTGGCCCGGTATCCCGGGCGTCTGGACGCACGGGTTCGCACCCGAGCTTCTGGAGCAGCTGCCCGTGCCGCTCGAGGCCCTGCTGCGCCGCCAACAGTTCATGGTCGAGATCCTGTACCCGATCCACTGGGCGCGCACCCACGAGTACCCGTTCCCCGAGCTGCGGCCGGCGCTGGAGGTCCTGTATCAGCGCGTGGGCGGGGAACGCCTGATCTGGGGCTCGGACATGCCCAACGTCGAACGCAACACGACGTACCGACAGTCTCTCGAGTACCTGCGCTGGCTCGCGCACGGCTGGCTACCTGCCGCCGATCTGGACCGCATCGTCGGCCTGAACGTGCTCCGCCTGCTGGGCCTGCAAAGTTGACAGGGTGGAAAGGCGCACGTACCGTCTTCTAACAAGCGCATCCGCGCGTTTTCAGGGGAGTACGGACATGGAGACGGGGACAACGCGGCGCCTCTCGCGCCGCCAGATGCTGAGGGGCGCGGCGCTGCTACTCGGGACTATTCCTGGCGCCGTGATACTCGAGGCCTGCGGGCCCACCACCCCCGCGGCGCCCGCGGCGGCGACCGCCAAGCCCGCGGCGGCGGCGGCAACGACGGCCCCCGCGGCGGCGGCGGCAACCACTGCCCCCGCAGCAGCCGCGACCACGGCCCCAGCGAGCGCGGCGACGGCGGCGACCAAGCCCGTGACGTCTGGCCAGCAGATCACCATCCGCGATCATGACTGGATCCAGGGCAACCCGGGCCAGCAGGGCGACTGGTACGACGCCTTCATCGCCAAATTCGAGGACGCCCACCCCGACATCAAGATCTCGCGCGAGTGGTTCCCGCGCAACGACATGCACGCCAAGGAACTGGCGCTCGCCGCCACCGGCCAGATCGGCGATACGGTGCGGATCAACCTGGCGCCGCTCACCGCCGAGCTGCAGCTCAAGAACGTCGTGCGGGAGCTCAACTCGCTCTACCAGAGCGACCAGCAGTGGGTCAACAACGACCTGAAGCAGTTCTGGAAGGGCAATCTCGCGACCTACACCCGCGACGGCAAGCTCTACGGCCTCCCGGTGGTCGGCCATCCCGGCGCGGTGCAGTACTACGTCAACACCACAATGGTCCAGAAGCTCGGGCTCAAGATGCCGCCCGCCGATGGCAACTGGACCTACGACGACATGTTGACCCTGGCCAAGGGCCTGACCAAGAGCGAAGGCGGCCGAACGACCGTTTACGGCATCATCCCGCCGGTGAGTGACACCACGACCAATGAGGGGATGGTCGGCTTCCTGCGCGCGTTTGGCGGCTCGTTGTTCGACGCCGACGGCAAGAAGTGCCTGCTCAACTCAGACCAGTCGAAGGCCGGTCTCAAGGCGCTGGCCGACCTGTACTCGTCCGGCGCTGCCTATCCCTGGCAGCCCGACATCTCCGAGCAGACGCAGGAGTTGTTCCAGAGTCAGAAGGTCGGCATGGTGATCCAGACCAGCTTTGCCGCGTCCGCCTGGCCGGGACAGATCGCCAAGCGGCCCGAGCCGTTCGAAATGGACGTCTTCCCGAATCCGCTGGGCTCGAGCAGCGTGCACGCCACGCAGGTTTCCTCGGACGGCAAGGCGGTCAGCATGGCGAGCAAGAACCCGGACAAGGCCTGGATCGTCCTCTCGCAGCTGTTCACGGGCCAGCGCCACGGGATCGAGCGCTTTACCAACGGGCTCGGCAGCCCGGGCAGTCGCTTCGACGTGTGGGACAGCGACGAGTTCCGGGCAGCGGCGCCCAAGCTGGCGAACATCGCCAAGGTCATGGTGCTGCCACCTGCGCCTGATATGTTGCCGTGGTACTACCCGGCCAACGGTCGCTTCGCCGAAGTGGAGCCGATCCTGATCAATGAGTTCATCAAGGTCACCCTGGGTCAACTGGACGTCAATACGTTCGCCGACAACACCGCCAAACAGATCCAGGCAATCATGGACAAGCCGAGCGTCTGAACCGCCAGGAAGACCCTTCGACGGAGTAATGCAGTGGTCGCTCAAGCAGCAACGGCTGTCAGGCCGATCCGCACGACGCGTGGCACGCTGCAACGTGAGCAGGTCTTCTGGGCCTACATCTTTCTCTTGCCGTGGATGGTTGGTCTGGTGGTGTTCATCGCTGGGCCGATCCTGTTCTCGTTGGGCCTGAGCTTCTTCAACTACACGCTGGGCAGTAGCGCGTCTTTCGTTGGCCTCGACAACTGGATCAAGGCGTTCACCCAGGACGAGCTCTTCTGGCCGTCGATCGGGCGTACGTTTTTTTACACCGCCGTCGTTGTCCCACTCAGCGTCTTCGGGGCGTTGATGACGGCGATATTGCTCAATCAGAAGCTGCACGCCACGACGTTCTTTCGCACCGTCTTCTTCATGCCGCACCTCACGCCGGTCGTGGCGGCGATTTACATCTGGCTGTGGCTCCTCAACCCGCAGTACGGCCTGCTCAACGAGGTCATCTGGCAAATCGGCGTGCATCTGACCGGCACCGGCTTCAAGGGCCCGGGCTGGTTCGGTGACCCGAACTGGGCCCTGCCAGCGCTGATGGCCGTCGCCCTGTGGGCCGCGATCGGCGGCAACATGATGGTCATCTTCCTGGCCGGATTGCAGGGCATCCCCCAGGAGCTGTACGAAGCCGCTTCGATCGACGGCGCCCAGGCTCGGGATCGCTTCTGGCACGTCACTCTGCCGATGATCTCGCCCACGCTGTTCTTCAACTCCGTGCTGGCCTGCATCGCCGCCTTCCAGACCTTCGAAGTGGCCTTCGTCGGCACCAAGGGCGGGCCAGCCTACGCGACGTGGCTCTACGGCCTGCACATCTACCGCACGTCGTTCGAGTTCTTCGACATGGGCTACGGGTCGACGCTGGCCTGGATCTTATTCATCGCTCTGAGCGTGTTTACGTTCCTGCAGTTCCGCTCGTCGCGGAATTGGGTCTTCTATGCGGGTGAGGGCCGCTGATGATCGAGCACGCGGTACCACTGCGTACGACCGGCGCTGGCCCGGGGGCCAGCAGCGAGTTCCGCAGGCAGTCCGGTAGGCGGCTCGGCCGATATAGCCTGTACGTGTTCGCGGTCCTGCTCGGCATCGTGCTGATGCTGCCGTTTTACTGGGCGGTCATCGGGTCCCTGAAGCAGTCGAATGAGGTCCGCCAGATCCCGCTCATCTGGTGGCCGGCGATCCCGCAATGGATCAACTACCTGGACGTGTGGAACGTCCGCTTCTTCCCGAACTGGGTCTGGAACAGCGTATTTCTGACCGTCATCGCCACCACCGGCACGGTCATTTCGTCGTCGCTGGCCGGCTTCGCCTTCGCGCGCTTTCAATTCCCGGGCCGGAATCTGCTGTTTACCATCACCCTGGCGACGCTGATGCTGCCCGGCTACGTCCTGCTGATCCCGAACTACATGCTGTTCTGGCAGTTGGGATGGCTGAATACGTACCTGCCGTTGACGGTGCCGTACTGGTTTGGCAGCGCGTTCTTCATCTTCCTCTTCCGGCAGTTCTTCATGACGGTCCCGATCGAACTGGATGATGCCGCCCGCATCGACGGCGCGAGTTATCCGCGGATCTTCTGGAGCATCATGCTGCCGCTCAGTGGGCCGGTCTTTGCCACGGCGGCGATCATCGAAGGCATCAATCAGTGGAACTCGTTCCTCCGACCACTGATCATCCTCAACAATCCCGACAAGTATCCGCTCAGCGTCGGGCTGCGCTACTTCGTCGTTAATCCGGGTGACAGCCTGCCGAAGGACCATTTGCTGATGGCCGCCGCGATCATCATGACCCTGCCGGTCATCATCCTCTTCTTCATCGGTCAGCGCTCGTTCGTGCGGGGCGTGGTCATGTCGGGGATCAAAGGCTAGTCTCCAGCACGGCTCCGTCTTTCACCACCGTTCGGCCACCTTTGATCACCGTCTTTATCGACCGAAGGTCCTCGATTCGCACTGACGGATCGCCGTCGACCGCGATCAGGTCGGCTGTTCGGCCGGTGACTAGCGTGCCGACTGCAGCGTCGAGTCCGAGCGCTCGGGCCGCGCTGGCGGTCGCGGCCTGAATCGCCTGCATCGGCGTCAGTCCGAGTTGGCTAACGTACAGCTCGAGCTCGCCGGGCAAGCTGTCGAAGGGGGTCCTTGCCACGCCCGCGTCGGTGCCGGCCGCGACCGGCACCCCGAGCGCAATTGAGCGCCGCATGCAGTCCAGTACGCCGTCGCGGACCTCTGATCTTTGCAGGGGCGTGATCGTCGGCACGATGGCCGTCCGCTGCGCGGCCATCTGGACCACCACCGACTCGTCGAAGGCGATGGTCCCGTCTGGACCAATCCAGTTGTAGTGCTCGATGGTGTTCACGCCGGCCTGGGTCGCGTTGCGTATGCCGGCGGTGCCCAGCGCGTGCGCCGCCACGGTGACGTGGGCGCGCTCGGCCTCCTCGACCACGGCGCGGATCTCGGCAACGCTGTACTGGGCCATGCCGATGTTCGTCCCGGGGGTCATGCGGCCGCCGGTCGACATGATCTTGAGACAATTCGCCCCAGCTTTGAGCTCGCCGCGCGCCGCGGCGCGGACCTCCGCCTCACCGTTGGCCTCGAGGCCCAGGAAGTGACAGTGGCCGCCGGTGATGGTGATGGGCGAGCCGGCCGCGAGGATGCGGGGGCCGGCGATCAGTTGACTGGCGATGGCGTCGCGCAGGCGGAACGTCACTCCGCCGCGGCCGCCGAGGTCGCGGACGGTCGTGATGCCGGCCCGGAGCGCCTGGCGGGCGCCCGCGACGCCACGCAGCAGCAACTGCTGATCGTCCTCGACGAGCAGATCGCCCAGTGGATAGGCGCTGTAACTGAAGACGAGATGAACGTGGCAGTCGAAGAGCCCCGGCAGCACGGTATACGCGCCCAGATCCACGACTTCCGCATCGCTCGGCGCCGCGCCCGCCGCCTCGATGCCGACAATCTGCCCATCCTCGATGTATAGCGCACGATCTCGCTGCACGGCCGCACCCGTCCCGTCGATCAACCGACCCGCGCGGATGACTTTCACTGTAGAGGCTCCTCCCGACGCTCGAGATTGAGCCACTCAGGATGACACATCCGCGCCCGCAAGGTCGCCGCGCTCGCCGCCGCGAAAAGGCCGAAAAGCCCGTCCGCGAGTGGCCGCATGCAGCGAGCGCCCTGCCTCGGCGGCGCATTCGCTGGATGCCAGCCGAGGGGAGCCTGAGGAAGCGATGCGGGCAGCGAGATGCCGTCGGCGCTTCTGGCTACACTGCCACTAGACCTTGACTGGAGGCTCTGTTGGCTCCATTGCGCATTGGCTTCGGCGTACCGCGCGCGGTTGGCGATCCGACGCACCTGCTCCCGCCCGATCACCGCATGATGCTCGACTACGCCCAGCGCGCCGAGCGGGCCGGGTTCGATTCGGTCTGGGTCCCCGACCACTTCTTCTTCGAAACGCGGCCCGGCGTCCTCGACCCGTACCCCGAGGCCTGGACGTTGATGACCGCCATCGGCGTCACCACCACCCGCATCCAGATCGCCAGCATGGTCCTGGCCGCCGGCTTCCGCCACCCCGCGCTGCTGGCCAAAATGGCTGGCACCCTCCAGGAACTCACCGGTGGTCGCGTGCTGCTCGGCGTTGGCGCCGGCAACCAGGTCGCCGAGCACGCCGCCTTTGGCCTGGGCTTCGACCACCGCGTTCGCCGATTCGACGAATACCTGCAGATCTTGAAGCCGCTGCTGGCCAACGAGCGCGTGACGCTCCACGGTAAGCACTACGACCTCACCGACGCGAGCCTGCTGATGCCGCACCCGCCGGTGCCCCTGCTGATCGCCGCCCTGGGCCAGCGCATGCTGGGCCTCGCCGCCCGCTACGCGAACGCGTGGAATGGCGGCGGCGCCGCGACGCCGGATGGTGAGCCCTTCCGCTCACGCCTGACGGCGCTTCAGGCGGCGTGTACGGCGATCGGCCGCGACCCGGCCGAGATCGACGTTTCGTACACCATCAACGTCATCGTCCTGCCCGACGCGGCAGCCACCCGCGAGGTCGTGGATCTCCTGGCGAACACGCCGCCTGTCCGGTCCCCCGACGAGGTGCGCGCCCGGCTAGCGATCGGCACCCCGGATGAAGTCTATGCCCGGCTCACCCGGATCCCGCGGTGGGGCGTGGGTCACCTGATCTGCTCGTTCGGCGTCCAGCCCTTCACGTTGTGGTCCGACGCCGGGTTCGATCTCTTCGTGAGCGACGTCTTGCCGCGCCTGCGAAGCGAATGGGGTGTGCCACAAGCGCTCCGTTAGAATTCAGCCAGACTCGCTATGTGGACATCCGGCCGCCAGCTGGCGCTCGCGCTGTGCGTCGCGCTCGCAACGTTCGCCCCGGCGGCGACGCTGGCGGCGGCAGACGGCGGGTCCGCCTGGATCGCGGGGATGAACGCCGTCGGCGATGACACGTTCGTGGGCTTCATCGACGCGCCACAACCCGGGGTCACGATCGCGCGCAACTCGACCGTGATCTTGCGCGGCTGGGTCGTCGACCAGTCGGCCCAGGGCTGGACTGGCATCGACGACGTCCAGATCTATCTCGGACTGCCCGACCAGGGCGGTGCGCTGGTGACCCGCGCGAGTATTGGACAACGTCGCGACGATGTCGCGGCGGCCTTCGGCAACCCGTTCTGGGCGGGCTCCGGCTTTTCCGCCTCCTTTTCCCAGAGCAGCCTGGCCGTGGGCTCGAATGTCCTGACCGTGTACGCGCACACCCCCGATCGCGGCTGGTGGTACAAGCAGGTCGAGGTCCACGTGGAGCCACTGCCGGCGCTGCCCTACGCCGACGATCCGCTGCTGATCGTCCGCGAGGTGGTGCCGTCCCTCACCGTTGACCAGACGACACAGAATATGACGCTGCGCGGCTATGCCATCGATCGGAACCTGCCCCTGGACAAGGTGCTCGGTATCGGCGGGACCGGCGTGAGCCAGGTCCAGTTCTATCTCGACGGTCCGCGCCAGAGTGGGATATTCCTCGGCAACGCTGACTTCGGGCGCGTCAATCGCGAAGCAACCGGTTTTGGGTCGCGCTTTCTCCAGTCAGGCTGGGAGTTGACCGTCCATCCCGGTGAATTCTCGGTCGACAAGCACGAGTTCTTTATCTACGCCGTGTCGGCCTACACGTTGCTGGATGCGCTGATCGTTCTGCCGTTTACCGTCCAGTAGCTCATGCGGCGAGAAATGCCGCGGCGCGAGCTCGGGCCACTCGCGCCAGGCCGAAGTCGTTCGACGTGAAGCCGTGCACGCCGCCTGGATAAATCGCCAGCTCCGAGGAATTGCCGGCGGCCACCCAGCGCGCGTGCATGAACAGCGAATCGTCGACCAACGGATCCAGCGTGCCGACCGAAAACAGCGCGGGCGGCAAGTTGCGCAGGTCCGCCCACAGGGGCGAGACGTCCGGGTCACGCCGCGTGTCTGCGTCGGGGACGAACTGCTCGGTGAACCACCCGATACTCTCCCTCGTCAGCACCAGCGTGTCGGTACTGAGCTGGACGCTTGGCGTGCCCACGAGGTCGTACGCGCCGAACACCAGATTCGCGCGGCTGAACGGTTGGAGGTGGTGTTTGTCGCGCAGCCGGATCAGCGTCACTGCCGACAGATGCGCGCCGGCTGATTCACCACCGATCAGAAGCCGCGTCGAGCCGAACTCCGACTGGGCGTGCTCGACGAGCCACAGCGCGGCCGCCTCGCAGTCGTCTGGTCCGGCCGGGTACGGATATTCGGGTGCCAGGCGGTAGTCCACGCTGATGATGGCCAGTCCAACCGTACGGGCGAGCTCTTCGAGGACCACGTCGTTGTGATGGGCGGCACCGAGCGTCCAGCCACCGCCGTGGAAGTGCAGGTACACCCCATTGACGGTCGGGGGCACCATGATGCGCAGTTTGAGCGGTCCGTCCGGGCCGGGGATGGTCCGCTCGGTCGCCATCGGGCTGAGCACGATCGGCCCGAACGGCCCCCGACCCGCTTCGCGCGCGGCCCGCGTGACCGACGGCGGATTCATCCAGACCGGCGGCACCCCCGCCAGCAGCTCCGCCAGCTTCGCATTGAAGTCCCGTGTCTCGGGGTCGATGGAGTCAGGGCTGAAGACGCGCGGGTCCAGCGCCAGCGAAGCAGTGCTCATGCGCCGCAGCATACATCGACCGACATTAAAGCCCCCCTCTCCCTCGGGAGGGAGAGGGGGGCTTGGGGGGGTGAGGGTGCGAAAAACCCTACGAGCTCTTGGCTCGCCACACCGTCTGGAGGTCCCGCACGCCCCAGTACCCGTTGTACGTCTGTGGATAATTCTGGATCTCTTTACGCGTCACCGAAATCTGCGGGTTGCTGTAGAACACCAGCATCGGTTGATCCTGCAGTAGGATCTTCTGCGCGTCCAGATAGGCCTGGCCGCGCTGGGCCTGCTCCAGGTTGGTCCGCCCCGCGTCGAGCAGTTTGTCGAAGTCCGGGTTGCTGTACTTGGCGAAGTTGAAGCCCGCCTTGGTGTACAGCAGCGGGTACAGGTTCCCGTCCGGGTCGACGCTGCCACTCCAGCCCAGACTCAACGCCTGATATTCGCCGGTGTTGCCATTCTGCACAATCGTGGCGAATTCGAGCAGCTGGATTTCCATGTTGATGCCGACGTCTTTGAGCTGGTTCTGGGTCAGCTCGGCGATCTGCTGCAGTTGCGGCGAGGCGTTCGAGATCTGGAACGTGAATGACACGTCGCTGAGGCCCGCCGACTGCAGCTCCTGCTTGGCCTTGGCCACATCCCGCGTGGTGTAGGGGAGGTTGTCTTTGGCATACGCCCACGGTATGACGGCCGGCACCGGCAGCTGGAGTGCCGCCCCAAGGCCAAAGTAGACCGCCTGGCGGATCTGCTCACGGTCCATGGCATAGGCGATGGCGCGACGCACGGCCGGATTGTTGAACGGCTCCTTCTCGGTGTTGAAGAAGATGAACTGGAAGCCGAGCCCCGGGATCTCCTTCACGTTGAGGTCGGTCGCCTTCCGCAGGTCCTCCACGTCCTTGTACGGCGGCGGGCCAACCAGGACGTCGGCGTCCCCGGTCTTGACGTTGGTGAGCTGCACGTTCTCGTCGGGAAACGGCTTGATGGTGATCTTGTCCATGTACGGCAGCTGCGTGCCGTCGGCGTCTTTGCCCCAGTAGTCGGGGTTCCGGTCCAGGACGATCTGATTGTCGGGCTGCCACGACGTGAACTTGTACGGCCCGCTGCCCGCGCCGGTCAGGTCGCGCGGCAGGTTGTCGCCGAGCTTTGCGACCGCCGTCGGGCTCAGGATATAGCCGGCGCCGTTGGTCAGTTTGCTGAGAAACGGTGCGAATGGACCCTTCAGCGTGATTTTGACCGTCAGTGGATCCGGGGTCTCGATGTTGGTGATGTCCTTGACGTCCTGGCTGGTCGTGGCTTTCGGATCGTTGATGTGACGTTCCAGGTTGAACTTCACCGCTTCGGAGTTGAGGTCAGTGCCGTCGGTGAACTTGATGCCCTTGCGAAGCGTCATAATGTAGATGTTCGGCTGGGGGTTGTCCGTCTTTTCGACGAGACTGCCGACCACCTGGGCCTTGTCGTCGATCTTGTACAGCGAGTCGGTGACCAGGCCAATGACGGCGTTGCTGTACACGTCCTGCGACTTCGTCGGATCGAACGTCGTGGCGTCGCGCGCCGTGGCCACGACCAGTTGGCCGCCCTTGACCGGCTTGCCCGCCGCGTTGGCGGCCGGCGCCGTCGTCGGCGCGGCGGCCGGCGCGGTGGTCGGCTTGGCGGCCGCGGCGGGCGCAGTCGTCGGCGCAGCGGCGGCGGCCGCGGTGGTGGGGGCCGCGGCCGGTGCCGTCGTTGGCGCGGCGGCTGGGGCGGTGGTCGGCTTGGCGGCCGCGGCGGGAGCGGTCGTCGGCGCAGCGGCCGCGGGCGCCGCGGTCGGGGCCGGGCTGGCTGCCGGTCCGCACGCCGCGACGAACAGGCCCACCCCAAGGGCGAGCGGCAACACGAAGGAGAGCTTGCGTTGAGTCATCTCAGGCTCCTTGTGCGCCGGTCTAAACCGGCATGGTGAAGTGAATGGAAGAGTCATACGGTGAAGGAATAGCGATCCACGCCGGCCCCGAGTCGTGCGGCGATACCCGTGAGGGGAGCGCCGAAGCGTCGACAGGGGTACGTGCGG
>DATGER010000287.1:0-48503 GCA_035309865.1 Chloroflexota bacterium | reverse complement strand
CTGGGGAATCTCGACCTGGCCGACGCGTTTCATGCGTTTTTTGCCTTCCGCTTGCTTCTCGAGCAGCTTGCGCTTGCGACTGATGTCGCCGCCGTAGCACTTGGCCAGGACGTTCTTGCGCATGGCGCGGATCGTCTCGCGCGCGATGATCTTGCCGCCGATCGCCGCTTGCAGTGGCACGTCGAACATCTGCCGCGGAATCAGCTGGCGCAGCTTATCGATGAGCATGCGGCCCTGGTGATACGCCTTTTCGTGGTGAATGATCATGCTCAAGGCGTCGACGGGCTGGCCGTTGACGAGCACGTCCAGCTTGACGAGCTCGGACGGGCGGTACTCGGCAAAGTGGTAGTCGAGGCTCGCGTAGCCCTGGGTGCGCGTCTTGAGCTGATCGTAGAAGTCGACGATGAGCTCGGCCAGCGGCATCTGGTAGGTCAGCAGCACGCGCTGCTCGTCGACGTACTCCATCTTGCCAAAGGTGCCGCGTCTGGCCTGGACCAGCTCCATGATCGGTCCGATGTAGCGGCTCGGGGCGATGATCGACAGGTCCAGCCACGGTTCTTCGACGCGGACGTACGTGCCGGGAGTGGGCAGGTCAGCCGGGTTCTCGACGTCCTTCATCGACCCGTCCTGCATGAAGACGTGGTACTCGACGCTCGGCGCAGTGATGATCAGCTCGAGGTTGTACTCGCGTTCGAGGCGCTCGCGAATGATCTCCATGTGCAGCATGCCCAGGAAGCCGCAGCGGAAGCCGAACCCGAGGGCCATCGAGCTTTCGGGCTCGTAGAGCAGCGACGCATCGTTCAGCTTCAGCCGCTCGAGGGCCTCACGCACCAGCGGATATTCGTCGCCGTTGGTGGGGTACAGGCCGGCGAACACCATCGACTTGGCCGGTCGATAGCCAGGCAGCGCCTCCGACGCGGGTTGCGCGACCGAGGTGATGGTGTCGCCGACCCGCACGTCGGCGACGTCCTTGAGCCCGGTGGCGATGTAGCCGACCTCACCCGCTTCAAGAGAGTCGATGGCCAGCATCGTCGGATGGAAGATGCCGACTTCGACGGCCTCGCTGCGGACGCCATTCGACATCATCCGGACGGGCTCGCCAGCGCGGGCCGAGCCATCCATGAACCGACAGTAGGCGATCACGCCTTTGTACGCGTCGTAGTGCGAATCAAAGATCAGGGCGCGCAGCGGCGCCGCGCGATCGCCGCCCGGGGGCGGGATGCGTTTGACAACCGCCTCGAGGATCTCGTCGACGCCGACACCTTCCTTCGCAGAAGCCAGGATGCAGTCCTCACCGGGCAAGCCAATGACGCGCTCGATCTCCTCGCGGACCACTTCAGGCTGCGCGCTGGGTAGATCGATCTTGTTGATGATGGGCACGATTTCCAGGTTGTGCTCGAGGGCGAGGTACACGTTGGCGAGGGTCTGGGCCTCGACGCCCTGCGCCGCGTCGACGACCAGCAGCGCGCCTTCGCAGGCAGCCAGGGCACGGGACACTTCGTACGTGAAATCGACGTGGCCCGGTGTGTCGATCAAATTGAACTGATAGACCTCGCCATCGGCCGACGCGTACTGCATTCGGACGGCCTTGGCTTTGATGGTGATGCCCTTTTCGCGTTCGAGATCCATGGCGTCAAGCACCTGGGCCATCATGTCGCGCTGCGCGAGCGTCCCGGTCCGTTCGAGCAGCCGATCGGCGAGCGTCGACTTGCCATGATCGATGTGCGCGATGATGACGAAGTTCCGGATGTGGGCTTTGTCCACGGTTCTCGGTCCAGAGCCTAACACGGTGCTACCCTCACTCATGACCCCTTCCCGATGGCTGGTTGCGCCCGTGCTGATCGTCCTTGTGGGGTGTCAGGCGCCTGCGCCAGCAGCGCCTACGGTCGCGGCCAGGCCCACGGTTGCACCGGCTACCGCGGCCCCCACGTCGGCCGTGCCAACGCCTGCACCCGTGGCGTCAACCGCCGTGCCTGCACCGACCCCGCCCCCGGCCACGGCCAGTCGAGTCGACACGCTGAATGCGGCCAACGTGGCCTTCAAGAGCGGCAATCTGAAGGCCGCGGCAGGTCTGTACGAGCGGGTCGTGAATACACCGCCGGCCGCAGTCGAAGCGGCCGCGGCCACCTCGGCGATCAACGACTTTGCCTGGTTCCGTGGCATGGTCACGCTCCTGGCCGACGGCCGGGAGGACGACGCGAAGACGGCCCACGACACGCTCATCCAACGCGACCCGAGCGCGCCCCTGGCGCGTCTGGGTGACCAGCTCTACAACCAGTACGGCATGGTGGGCCAGTTGCGGGGCGCGTGCGCCCAGTTACAGCCGCAGGTGCCGACTCAGGCCGGACCCGTGCTGGCGACGCTGCAAGGCCTGGGCGTCACCAATGTCGATGCCGCGACCCTGTGCAGTGTGCCCGCGGGCTAGCGACCGCTACGCAGCGGCGGTGTTGGCAGCGCGATTGAGCACCTGGACGGTCAGGTCGACCATCGGGTCGCTCCTCAGTCTGTAGATGATCGCCCGTCCACGCCGGTGCGCCTCGACCATGCTGCCCTGCCGCAGCACGCGCAGGTGCTGGCTGGTCGCCGATTTACTGCGCCCCAGGATGGCTGCCAGCTCACCGACAGAGAGGGGCCCCGCGCTCAATACGCGCACGATCTGCGTTCGTGTCGGTTCACAAATCGCGGTCCGCACGTCGTCAACCAGTGCGTTGGCGGTGTCACTGAGGACAGCCTCGCGAGCACTGCGGAGTCGTGGTGAAGCCGATTCGTGAGAACGCGCGGGGCGCTTGGCTGGCATACGAACCTTGTCTACGTTCCGCGGTACGCGCGCGAACGCTGCTGGATTGGATACTGGCCTTGCCGCACGCGGCGTGCCGGCGATGCCGTCGCTCAGGCGTACAGGCCGCGCCAGTCGTTGACCCGCACGCGCAGGACGTCGGACAGCATGCCCAGCGTGTCGGCGATGGGGGCGACCCGACTGTTCTCTTTGTGCTCCCAGCGCAGCGGCACCACCCGCACCGCGTACCCCAGGCGGCGGGCCAGGTACAGGACCTCGACGTCGAACCCGAAGCCGGCGATGCGCTGCCGACTGAACACGGCCCGCGCCGCGTCGGCGCGAAAGGCCTTGAAGCCGCATTGCGAGTCCTCGATCCCGGGCACCGCGAGCGCCTGCACCACGCCGTTAAAGACGCGGCCCATGAAGTGACGGTAGCCCGGTTCGCCGATTCGGCGCGCGCCCAACCCCTCGCGTGAGCCAATCACAATCGGATCCGACTCACCCACCAGCGCCAGAAAGCGTGGCAGGTCTTCGACCGACCACGACAGGTCGGCGTCGGCAAACAGCACGACATTGCCCCGCGCGGCCAGGACGCCCGAGCGAACCGCGCGCCCTTTGCCCCGCGCGTCGGTGCGCAGCAGCCGCAATTTCGGAAACGTGACGCTCGCCTGCTGGACGACCGCGGAAGTGGCGTCGCGCGAGCCGTTGTCGACGACGATCACTTCGCAGTCGAGGCTTTCCTGGCGGATGAAGGCCTCGATCTCCGAGAGCGTGTACGGCAGCCGGGCCTGCTCGTTGTAGGCCGGGATGACCAGCGACAGCGCGGGGGTCACGCGGAACCCGGACTCAACAGGGCATAGACGGAGGCGTCGGAGATCCGGCGACGGCGCTGAACTGTCGGCCGCGCTGCCAGGTGGGCTGGCAAGCCGACGAGTCCGCTGACCTGGCCGCGCAGCGTCGCTCGGGCAGCCGAGCCGCGCCAGGCGTGCAGGGCCGCACTGGCGCGGCGCGCCTGGTAGCGCAGGATGTCAGGCAGCATGCGCGCCGCCAGACGGGTGGGCAGATCTTTGGCGAGTAGACGGATCAGGTTGCGGCCGTTGTAGTACGACTCCAGCACGCCGCCACCGGTGGCGCCGCCGCGGTGGTAGACGCGCGCCAGCGGCTGGTAGTAGCAGTCCCATCCGCGCAGCTGGGCGCGAAAGGCGAGGTCGACGTCTTCCAGGTACATGAAGAACGCCTCGTCCAGGAGTCCGGTGTCGGCGAGCATCGCCCGTCGGTACGCCGCCGCGCCGCCCGTGGCGCCGAAGACCGGGCCGGGCACGTTCCACACGGGGGCATCAGGCTGGCCGGCACCACGCTGACGGGCGGCGCCATCCCGGCAGAAGAGGTCGCCAGCGCTGTTGATGGTCTGGCGATCGGCGAACAGCACTTTGCTGGCGACGGAGCCGAGCGACGGTCGCGCCGACAGCGTGTCGACGCACGCCGCGATCCAATCGGGCTCGGCTTGCGCATCGTTGTTCAGCAGGCACAGGATCTCGCCGCGCGCCGCTCGAAACCCGGCGTTGACATTGCCCGAGAAGCCCGCGTTGCGCCGCAGGGCCAGGCGTCGCACGCTCGGATACGCGCTCGCGAGCAGTGCTGGCGTGCCGTCGGTCGACGCGCCGTCGGCGACGATCACTTCGAGATTCGCGTACGACTGTTGCATCAAGGAGTCAAGACACTCCGGCAGCAGATGCGCCCCGTTCAGGGTCGGCACGATCACCGTGGCGAGCGGCGCCACCACACCAGAGCCTCTCCGACCAGGAAGAGCGAGCCGGTCACGAGGACCAAGTCGTCGGGATGCGCCGCGGCCAGGGCTGCGTCGAGGGCGGTCCCCAGGTCCGCGTGCACCCGTACCTCGGCAGCCGGATCTACCGCACGGAGGAACAGTACGAGATCGGCGGGTACGGCGGATCGTTCGTGGCGCGAACGTGTGAGGTACACGGCGTGTTCGGGTGCGCCAGCCAGCAGTGCGTCGAGCACGCCGCGCGCGTCCTTACCTTCGCTCAGGCCCAGGACCAGCAACAGTCGCCTGAAGTGAAAACCGCGGTCGATCGCCGCGCGCAGGGCGTGCGCCGAGGCCGCGTTGTGGGCGCCGTCGAGGACGAGCAGCGGCCGCTCGCACAGGACTTGCAGCCGACCCGGCCAGTCCACATTCGCCAGGCCAGATTGCAACGCCGATCGACTGACGCCGAAGCGCGGCGCAACGGTCCCGAGGGCGTGCAGGGCGGCCACGGCGGTGGTGGCGTTGTCGCGCTGGTGATCGCCGAGCAGCCCTACGGGGCTGGTGAGCGGCTCAAACTCGGAGTGGGTCGATGCGATACGAATCGAATCCACAGCTGCGGAGTTGCCAGGCCGAGACTCGGACCCCTCCCGGGTGGCCGGCCCGAAACCAGCCACCGACCAGGTCCACTCGCGGCCGACCTCCTCCAGGTGGGCACCTACACGGTCCGCCTCGCGTTCGACCGCCAGGCGAGCCTCGTCCACCTGCGGCGCCAGGACGCCCGGGCGACCGCGTCGCAAGATGCCGGCCTTGTGCCACGCAATCTCAGTCAGCGTCCGGCCGAGCGTCGGGGTGTGGTCGTAGCTGATCGACGTGATCGTCGAGACCAGTGGCTCGAGCAGATTGGTGGCGTCGAATCGACCACCAGTGCCAACCTCGACCACCGCCAGGTCGAGGTGTGTTGCGCGCGCGAAATAGGCAAACGCAAAGGCGGTCCCCACCTCAAACGTGGTCGGCTGACCGAGGGATGGCGGCAAATCGTCGACTGCCCGCCGAATGGGCTCGGCGAGCGCCAGGACTGAATCCACCCCAATCGGCTGTGCGTCGACGCACGTCCGCTCACGCCAGTTGACCAGGTGCGGCGAGGTGTATCGACCCGTCCGGAATCCTTGCGCTCGCAAGCAGGCGCTCAGCATCGCCACCGTACTGCCCTTGCCTTTAGTACCCGCGACCAGCAGCGACGGAAACGCTCGCTCGGGATGATCGAGGCTGGCCAAGAGCGCGTACATACGGTCCAGTTTTGTTGCTCTCTGCGTGGACATTTCCTCGGGCGTGCGGGATCGCGCCGAAAAAGACCACACCCATTCGAGTACGGCGCGGTATTTTGGGTCGGGTTCGAGCGCATCCGGTGGTAGACTGTAGCCACGATCGCCCGATGTCGTGCTGCACCCGGCGGGCATCGTCGACCTGGCACTACCCTGGGAGGCCCGCTGCTGCTTGGCCACCTCCACGCGCAAGCGCTACCTGATCATTGGCAATGGTGCGTCCGGCACGTACGCGGCCGAGACGATACGGAAAACCGACGCTGAGGGGGAGATCACCCTCCTCACCAACGAGCCGTACCCCCTCTATAACCGCGTCGCCCTACCGCCGTTCCTCCGCGACGAAGCCAAACGCGAAAAAGTCTTTCTCCGGACGGTTGAACAGCACGAGCAAAAGGGTATCAAGCTACTGGTCAACACGCTCATCACCTCGCTCGACACCGAGTCGCGAGTTGCGACGGCCGCCGACGGCCAGACGTTTCCGTATGAGCGTTTGCTGCTAGCGACGGGTGGTCGGCCAAATCCGCTGCCCGCGCCCGGGGCGACCCCGGAGGTGCACGGCATTTACAACTTTCAGTACTGGGACGAAGCCGCCGCGATTCGCGAGCGGATGAACACCGCCAAGCATGGCGTCGTCGTCGGGGGCAGCTATATCGCCTACGAGCTCGCCGAGGCGTTCCGCCATCACGGGCTCGCAGTGACCTGGCTCATTCGCGGCCCGCGCTTCTTGAGACGCGTGCTCGACGAGGACGGCGGCGCGCTGGTCGACGATATCGCTCGCGCGGCGGGCGTCGACATCCACTACGGCGGCGAAGTGAAAGAAGTCCACAGTCGAGATGGCCAGGTGTGCGGCGTCACCACGACCACCGACGAGTACATCCAGTGCGACATGGTCGGCGTCGGTCTGGGCGTCAAGATGAACATGGATTTCCTGAGCGGCACCCCGGTGGAGACCCACAACGGCATCCTGACCACCGAGTATCTCGAGACGAACGTGCAGGACATTTTCGCCGCGGGCGACGTCGCCGAGTTTTTCGACGTGTCGATTGGTGCGCACAACCAGATGGGTACCTGGAACAACAGCGTCAGCCATGGCCGCATCGCGGGGGCCAATATGCTCGGCGACCGCAAGTTCTACAACGACGTCCCGATGTACTCGACCGGGCTCTTCGATTCCCGGATCCGGGTCATGGGGTTGACGCCCGAGAACGTGCCGGATCTCGAAAGCTGGGAACAGCTCGATGCGCCGAACCGCAACTACAAACGGCTGTTCTTCAAAGAGGGTCGTCTGGTGGGCGGCTGCCTGATCGGCGATATCAAGATGCAGACGCGGATCATCCAGATGATCCAATCACGGCAGGTAACCCCCGAGTCCGAGCGCGGCAAGCTCTTGCTCGCCGCCTGAGTCGTGAATCCCCGGCTGCTCGAGGGTCGGCCCGTCGCGGACGCGATCTGGCTTGACGTAGCGCAGCGGGCGGCGGCGTTTGGCGCCCGCTGCGGCCGCCAACCGCGGCTCGGCCTGATCAGCGGCGCCGACGTGGCGGCGGCGGCCTACGGGCGGCAGATCGAGCGCCAGCTCACGCGGCACGGCCTGAGCGTCACGGCACACACGCCCGGCGGGCTTGACCTGCTCGAAGTGGTCCGCGGATTGAGCCAGGCCGACGAGATCGATGGGATCCTGATGCTCACCCCCTTGCCCCCGGGGGTTGACGCCGAAGCGGCGGTCCTGAGCATCGATCCGTCGAAGGATGTCGACGGCCAACACCCGGCCAACCTGGGCCGCCTCGCGCAGCGCCGCGCCGGCTTTGCGCCCGCCACCGCGCTGGGCGGACTGCGACTTTTGCAGCACTACGCCATCCCGCTCCGCGGGGCGCGGGTGGTGGTCGTCGGCCGCAGCCCCGTCGTCGGCATGCCGCTGGCCCTGTTGCTGATCGCCGCCGACGCCACCGTGACGGTGTGCCACTCGCGCACGCAGAACCTGGACCGCGTGACCCGCGAGGCGGACATCCTGTGCGTCGCGGTGGGCCGGCCAGGGTTCATCGGCCCGGACCACGTCAAGCCTGGCGCGGTGGTGCTCGACTTCGGCACGCATCCCGGCGAGGCCGGCGCCATGCTCGGCGACGTGCAGACGATGGCGGTCAGTGAGATCGCCGGCGCGCTCACACCGGTGCCTGGCGGAACGGGACCGACGACCGTCTCGGTGCTGGCCCAGCAGACGGTGCGGGCCGCCGAGTCGCGCCAACGCTAAGTCGTGGCCGAGCTCCGCGCCCACGTCTGGTTGTCCGGCCGGGTTCAGGGCGTCGGCTTTCGTTACTGGGCCGCTCACGAGGCGCGCCATCGACAGCTCAGCGGGTGGGTACGCAACCTGGACTCGGGCGGCGTCGAGGCCGTCTTTGAGGGCCCACGTGCCGCGGTCGAAGACATGGTGCGCTGGTGCCACGAGGGCCCGTCGGGTGCCTACGTGCGCGATGTGCGGGTCAGCTGGGACGAGCCGCCCGAGCGGCGGGCAGCCTTTGAAATCCATCCAACCGCCTGATCGCTGGACCAGAACTTGCTATTACCGTCAGTCATTCGCGCCTGACGCGCGGCCGAGAGATAATGCCCGTGGGAGACCATCTGACAATGCGCCTGAAAGAACTTCGTGGACTTCCGGTTATCGATCCAACCGCGGCGCGCAAAATTGGCACCGTGCTCGACTATCAGGTCGATCCGGCCAGCGGGCGCCTTGCGGCCGTCGACATCACCAGCGTGGCCGAGGGCGATGGCGAGCGCGTGGTGGCGGCCCGCATTCGCCGCGTTGGCCGCAACGCCGTCGTCCTGACCGGTCGGGGCGGCTCGGTCGCTGGGCCGTCCCCCGAAGTCGACGAGCGCTGGCTGGATGCGTCGACGCTCAGTGGCCTGGAAGTCATGGGCGATGACGGCAACCGAGTCGGGCGGGTGGAGGACGCGACCTTCGACCAGGACAGCCTCGAGATCGACGCTTATCTGCTGCGTTCGAGCGTCCTCGAGCGCTTGATTGGCCGCCGACGCCGCATCGCGCCGGTCAAAGTCCACTCGTGCAGCCGCGAGCTCATGCTGGTCTCGTCCGGCCGATTGAAGGATGCGCCGGCCCCGTCGCTGGACGAGCCCAGCCCGCCCGCCCTGCGCGTGCAGCTGAAAACCGACGACCGCGTGGCCGCGCCCAGTTTCGACCAGGTTCCGGACGGACAAACCGTCGGCGCACACTCGAGCTGAGCCCCGTCATATGCCTCTCTCTTTGGGAGGTGAGACAGTAGGATTAGCGACATGGCAGTGTCCGTGTCGACTTCCGCATCGTTCCAGCTGACCACGCTGGACAACGGCCTGCGGGTCATTCTGCGCGAGGTCCGTGAACGCCCGCTGGTTGGCGTGTGGCTGTGGTACCGGGTCGGGGGTCGAAATGAGCTACCCGGCACAACGGGCGTTTCGCACTGGGTCGAGCACATGCTCTTCAAGGGTGGCAAGCGCTTCGGCAAGGGCGAGATCACCAAAGAGATCTCGCGCCGCGGTGGCGCCCTGAACGCCTTCACGTGGATCGATTGCACCGCGTATTTCGAGACGCTGCCCGCCTCGGAGATCGACCTGGCGCTGGCGATCGAGTCGGATCGGATGTACGACACGCGCATCGAACCCGATGAGGCCGAGGCTGAGCGGAGCGTGGTCATCAGCGAGCGCGAAGGCAACGAAAACTATCCCGAGTTCTGGCTGCGCGAAGAAGTCCAATCGATGGCCTGGCGCGAGCACCCGTACCGCCTGGGCGTGATCGGACCCAAGAGCGACCTGCGCGCGATGACCCGCGAGAACCTGTACGACCACTACAAGCGCTACTACATGGCCAACAACGCCACGCTCGTGATGGTTGGCGATTTCTCGGCGCCGCACCTGCTGGACAAGATCCACGCCGAATTCGACAAGCATCCGGCGGGACCAACGCCGCCGGCCCTGGAAATCGAGGAACAGCCGCAAACCGGCGAGCGGCGGGTGATCGTCCGCCGCCCTGGCCCGACGCATTACGTCATGCTGGCGTACCACGCCCCTGAAGCCAGCCACGCCGATGCCGCCGCCATGGTCGTGTTGAACTCGCTCCTGGGCGGGGCGTCGAGCCCAATCGCCTGGGGCGGTGCGCGCGGCCTTGGCCGCAGCTCGCGCCTGTATCGCGCCTTGATCGACGGCGAAATTGCCAGTTCGGTATCGGCCGGCTTCGAGTTGACCCTCGATCCGTATCTGTTCGTCGTCGATGCCACGCTGCGCAGCGACATCGAACCCGCCCGCGCCGAAGCGGCGATTCTGGCCGAGGTCGAACGCGTGCAGCGCCAGGGCGTACCAGCGGACGAGCTCGCGCGTACCAAACGGCAGTTGCACGCCCAGGTGGTGTATTCGCTCGAAGGGGTCACCAATCAGGGGTTTGCGCTGGGGTACATGGACCTGGTGGCCCGCGATCCGGGCGCCTGGGAATCGTTCCCCGAAGCGCTCCAGAACGTGACATCCGACGACATCCAGCGCGTCGCCAGCACCTACCTCGTCGAAGATCAGCGCACGACTGGCTGGTTTAATCCGAATCCGAATCCGAATCCGCACCCGCAAAATAGCAGCACCAACGGCGAGGCGCACCGATGACGACTGCTGCCGAGAGCGCCCTTCGGCCGGAGCGCCAGGCGCTGGACAACGGCCTCGTACTGCTCCACAACCGCGCCGCTGCCAATCCATCGGTCACCGTCCGCGCGCTGTTACGTGCCGGCTCGAGCCGTGAGACGCCAGGCGAATACGGCATCGCCGGTTTGACGGGCCGGATGATCCGTCAGGGCACCGAGCACATCGCCAAGGCGGCATTGGCCGAAGAGCTCGACGGCATGGGCGCGGGCCTGTCGGTGGACGTCGGGTATGCGCTGGTCGCCGTGTCGATCAAGTGTCTGAGCGGCGATTTTGCGCGGGCGGTTGAGATCCTGGGCGAGCTGGTGCGCCGCCCGATATTTCCCGAAGACGAGCTTGAACGACTCAAGGGTCAGGTGCTCACGGAGCTCGTCGAGATGGACGACAACACCCGGGTGATCTCGGATCGCACCTGGCGTGAGCTGGCGTATCCGGCGACGCATCCGTACCATCGTCTGACCGTCGGCACCGCGGACTCCGTGCGCGCCACGTCGCGCCAGCAGCTGCAGGCATTTCATGGCGCCTGGTACGGCCCGAATCAGACGACCCTGATCGTCGTCGGCGACGTGTCGCTCGACGACGCCCGGGCGACCATCGCGCGCAATCTCGGCGACTGGTCGCGCGGGCGCACCGAGCCGGTCGAAGCGTCGCTGCCGGTCACCGAGCTGCCCGCCAAACAGCTCCGCGAAGTTGCCGTGGAGGGCAAGACCCAGGCGGACGTCTCCATCGGTTTGCCGACGCTCGAGCGCAAATCGCCGGACTTTTACGCGCTGAGCTTTGCGAATCACATCCTCGGCCGCATCTACTTCATGGGTCGCTTCGGCGAGAAGGTCCGCGACGAGCAGGGCCTGGCGTACCACGCGTACTCGGAGCTGCACGGCAGCTATGGCCGCGGGCCATGGCTGATGCGGGCAGGCGTGAACCCGAAGAACCTGGAGAAAGCCCTCAGCAGCATCGACGCCGAGTTGCGACGTTTCCTGGCCGATGGCCCGACGCCATCCGAACAGCTCGACGGCGTCAGCAGCTTGCTGGGTAGCTTGCCACGCCAGCTCGAAACCAACGAGGGCGCGGCAGCCGTGATGGGCGAGATCGAGCTCTACGATCTCGGCCTCGACTACCTGGAGCGGTATCCAGACATCGTGCGCTCGCTCACCAGTGAGCAAGTGACGGCGGCAGCGCGGCGCTGGATCGATCCCGAGCACCTGGTGACGGCCATCGCCGGCCCGCCGCACGCCTGACAACGGGTCTTTCCCAGGCCGTGCAGGATCGGCGGCTGCGGGTCTGCCCACGCTACGCTACGCTCCGCGGGGTGCACCTGGAACGCACCGTCGAGCTGGCCGAAGTTCGGCTGCGCCTGCGGGAGTGGCCCGGGCTCGCCGGCCCGCTCGTCCACGTGCCCGATCCGCTCACGGCAGATGACAGTCTGGTGCTGGCGCTCGCGGAGGCGCTGGCGCAGCGATATCGAGTCCTCAGCGTGACGCCGCGCGGCGCCAGCCCGTATCAGGTCGACGCGGCTGACCTCATGGCGGTGCTCGACCAGTTTGGCTTTGCGAGCCCGGTGCTCGTGGGAGAGGGGCTGGGCTGCGTGGCGGCCCTGCTGGTCGCCGCCTGGTACGTGGGCCGCGTCGCGGGCCTCGTGTTGATCGAGCCGACCTACACTGTGCCGCCCCTGGACTGCCTCGAAGCGCGTGCACTTAGCGATTGCCCGCCGGATTGGACGTCGCTACGCAGGACGGTCGAGTGTCCCGTGCTGGTCGTGCCGGAGAGGGCGTCAGCCGCCGAGCACGTCGGCGAATTCGTGGCTCAGCTCGCGCCGGTGGTGAGCTGAAAGCGCTCCGCCACCCAGCCGCCGCAACTGGCCGCGGTCATGGCCAGCACGTCGGTCAGCGTGAGCTGGACAAAATCGATCGGCGCCAGCGCCGCCAGTCCCACCTCGCGCGCGACCAGTGCCTCGCGGGTGGCCTGGAAGGTCGCGGTGAGCAAGATGTACAGGACCGCCGTCAGGGCGGCGTACAGCACCTGCCATCGGCCGACCAGGTGACCGGTCACGTACCCCGCCAGCGCCAGAGCCAGGAACAACGTCACGTACCCGACGATCCAGGCCGCGCCCAGAGGCGTCTGAGCCAGGAGCGCAGAAAACAACGCCTGCAGGCCCAGCGCCGTCACACAGCCCAGGCCGACGGCTAGCCAGCGCGGCACTTCGGGAGTATATGGCGACGCCACCGCACGCTTGCGCTCGGCCCGCGCGGAAGCAAGCACCCGTGCCTGGCGGCGCTCGGCCCGCGCGGACGCAAGCACCCGCGCCTGGCGGCGCTCGGCCCGCGCGGAAGCCAGCACCCGCGCCTGGCGGCGCTCGGCCTGCGCGGAAGCAAGCATCTTGGTTCCCGTGAGCGCCGGGAGGGAGCGAGCGCAGCGATGCGGGCAGCCAACTCACCAGGTCGGGCACCGGAGCTGGTCGGCGCTACCATAGCCGCTGTGTTGCTGGAGGCCGTCCTGGCGGCGCTGCTGACGCTCGTGGGCATCGGGCTGACTTCGGCCGGGGTCTTCGCGCACGTACCGCAGGCGGTCGCACCCGGTGCGCTGCTGACGCTGGTCGGCGGCGGCTGGCTAGGCAATGCGCTGGCGCGGCGCGACGTGCGGCTCTTCCCTGGCACCCGCGAGGGTTCGAAGGACTGAATGCCGACCCGCCCGATCGGTTGGAACGTCAGCGAAGTCGCCTTCGGGGTGATGTACGTGCTCGTCGCGGTGCAGGCACTGCTGCTGGCCTACGGCGGCACGCGACGGTACGTGATGTGGCGGCGCGGTCGGCCGCTGAGTGGTCCGCTCGACCGGGTTGGCGAACGCGCGCGGCACGCCCTGGCCGTGACGTTTTTGCACCGCCGGCTGCTCCGGCCCGGGTACCTCTACTCGGGCCTGATGCACCTGTTCATCTTCTGGGGCTTTGTCGTGTTGTTCATCGGGACGTTGATCGTCCTGCTGGAAGCCGACATCGTTCGCCCCTACTTTGGCCTCAGCTTTTACCAGGGCACGTTTTACGTTGTGTACAAGCTGGTCATAAATCTGTTCGGGCTGCTGTTCCTGGTCGGCCTGCTCATGGCGGTCTACCGTCGCTACGGCCAGCAACTGCCCAGGTTCCGACGCAGCCTGTCGGACGACGCCATCGTCCTGGGACTCCTGCTGTTTCTTGGCCTGACTGGCTTTTTGCTGCAAGCGCTGCGCCTGGCGGCCACCCACGACTCCGCCGCGCCCATCCACTGGGTGTCCTATCCGGTCGCGCTGGCGCTGGGCGGCGTCGATCCGGCCGTGCTCACCGGCGCGCACGCCGTGACCTGGTGGTCCCATATGCTCGCCAACACGGCGCTGCTGGTCTATATCCCGGTGTCCAAGCTGGCGCACATTTTCACCGGTCCGGCCAACGTCTTTCTGCGCGCAACCGATCCCAAAGCTGCCCTGAACACCATCGCCAACATCGAAGAGCAAGAGCACTTCGGTGTCGCCAAACTCGAGGATTTCTCCTGGAAACAACTGGTCAATTTTGACGCGTGCATGCGCTGCGGCCGGTGTCTGGACTTCTGTCCGACGTTCAACACTGGCAAACCGCTCAAACCACGTCAGTTGATCGTCGAGATCGGCGCCTATATGAATCGCCAGGCGGGCTTGCTCGCCGGTCCCGCCGGACCTCGCATCGATGAAGCGGGGGTGCGCGGCAGTGAGCTCACCGCCGCCGACGAGCCGAGTCTGGTGCAGGTGCCAGTCATCGCGAACCTGATCGGCGACGTCGTCTCCGAAGACGAGCTGTGGGACTGCACGACCTGTCGGGCGTGCATGGAACAGTGCCCGGTCCAGATCGAGCACGTACCGCTGATCGTCGAGATGCGCCGCAACCTGGTCCTGGAGCAGAGCAAGTTCCCACAGGAGCTCGTGACGCTCTTCAACAACCTGGAGCGCAACGCTAACCCCTACTCGTTCCCGGCGAGCACGCGCGCCGAATGGGCCGCGGCGGCGGGCGTGCAGGAGCTCGCGCAGGTCGCGGACCCCAGCAGCTTGGAGGTCATTTACTGGGTCGGCTGCATGTCGTCGTTCGACGCGCGTGGCCAGCGCGTGGCGACGGCCCTGGCAAAGATCTTCGCCGCTGCCGAGGTGCGCTTTGCGATTCTCGGGCGTGAAGAGGGGTGCAGTGGCGACCCCGCGCGGCGCGCTGGCAACGAGTACCTCTTTCAACTCCTGGCTCAGGCGAACATCGAGCGTCTGAACCACTACAGCTCCGAAAAACGCATCGTCGCGAGTTGTCCGCACTGCTTCAACACGCTCAAGAACGAGTACCCGCAGCTCGGCGGCAACTACGAAGTCATCCACCACAGCCAGTTCATCCAGGAGCTCATCTCATCCGGTCGGCTCAAGGTCGCGCCCGGCGTGCTCGAGGGGAACGGCTTCGCCTACCACGATCCGTGCTACCTGGGTCGATACAACGAGGTCTACGACGCACCACGCGACGTCATGCAGAGCGTCGCTGGCGGGTTTGCCGAGATGCCCAGATGTCGCGATCGGGGGTTCTGCTGTGGCGCCGGCGGCGCTCGGGCGTTCATGGAGGAAAAGCGCGGCACGCGCATCAGCCACAATCGCTTGAACGAGGCCATCGACACCCGAGCCGATGGCGTGGCGGTGGCGTGCCCGTTCTGCGTGACCATGTTCGAGGACGGCGTGCGCGCCCTCAACGTCGAGGAGCGCTTCGCGGTGAAAGACATTGCCGAGATTGTCGCGGCAGCCCTCGGTAGCGAGAGCTGACGGTTCCACCTCTCGGGCTGCCGGGCTGTCGATCGGAGTACTGCGGTACTCCGGGGTCTCTGATACCGTTCATCCCGATGGACATCGTCGTCACGGTCAAGCAAGTTCCCGACCCGGACATTCCGCCGACCCACTTCAGGGTCGACGAAGCGACCAGGACCGTCATTCCGCCCGCCGGGGTCTCACCCGTCATGAACGGCTACGACGCGCACGCCCTCGAAGCCGCGCTGCGCCTGAGAGACCAGTTGGGTGGCAAGGTAACGGTCGTCAGTCTGGGCCCGGACTCAGCCCGCGACGCCCTCAAACGGGCTATCGCCATGGGCGCCGACGCGGCCGTCCACGTGAACGACCCCGCGCTCAATGCCGCCGATAGCACCACGACCGCACGCGCGTTGGCGGCCGCCATCAAGAAGCTGGGCCACGTCGACCTGGTCCTCAGCGGTCGGCAGGCCTCGGACACCGACGGCGGTCAGGTCCACCTCGGCATTGCCACGCACCTCGGCCTGCCCGCCGTCTCGCCGGTCCAGAAGATCGACGATCCCTCGGCCGAGACGGTGGTCGCCGAGCGGATCGTCGAGGACGGCTACCAGCGCCTGAGGGTGCGTCTGCCAGCCTTGCTGGGCGTGTCGAGCGAGATGAATGAGCCGCGCTATCCGCCGCTCAAGGGCATCATGGCCGCGGGCCGCGCCCAGATCCCCGTCTGGACGGCGGCCGACCTGGAGCTCGAGGCGGGGCAGCCGGGCAAGGTCCAGCTGCGCCGGCTGTACGTCGAGACCCGCGAGGCGAGCGTCGAGATCATCGAGGCTGAATCGCCCGGCGAGGCGGGCGCCAAGCTGGCCGACAAGCTACGTGAAGCGAGGCTCGTCTAATCATGCCCGGAGTGCTGGTCATCGCCGACGCCTCTGGCGAGCAGCTCGCCGCGACCACCGCCGAGCTCGTCGGCGAGGGCGCTCGCCTGGCGCAGCAGCTCGGTGGCAAGCCCGTCACGGTTTTACTGGCAGGCAAGAACGTGCAGGGTCTGGCGAGCGGTCTGGGCCAGCTCGGCGTCGAGAAGGTGCTGGTCGCCGATTTCGATGGATCGGCGGCGCCGTCTCCGCAGTGGTCCATTGCCGCGGCCGAACAGGCCGCCAGATCGGTTCAGCCTGAGGTCATCCTGCTGACGCACGCCGGGGGGAGCCGCGACCTGGGCGCAACGCTCGCGTACCGGCTCGACACTGGCATCGTCACCGACGCCACCGCCCTGCGCGTCGACGGCGGCGAGCTGATCATCACCAAACCAGTCTTCGGCGGGAGTGCGATCGCCGAGTTTGCGATCAGCAGCTCGCCCAGCGTCGTCACGCTGCGTCCACGCGCGTTCGAGACGGGCGAGGAGCCGACTCCCCACGGTGATCCGCAGATCGAGTCCCTCGCGGTGCCGGCGTTTGACGCCGCGATCGAAGTCCTCGAAGAGGTCCGCGAGCAGGCCACGGGCGGTCCGCGCCTCAAGGACGCCAAGGTGATCATCTCGGGCGGGCGCGGCCTGGGTGGCCCCGAGAACTGGCACTTCGTCGACGAGCTGGCCCAGATCCTGGGCGCCGCGGTAGGCGCCACGCGCGCGGTGACCGACGCGGGCTGGGTGTCGCCGTCGCTCCAGGTCGGCCTCACGGGCGCGACTGTCGCGCCGGACCTGTACATCACCATCGGCATCAGCGGCGCCGTCCAGCACATTGCCGGCATCTCGGGCGCGCGCAACGTCGTGGCGATCAACCGCGATGCCGACGCCAACATCTTCAAATACGCCCGCTGGGGTGTCGTCGGCGACTGGAAGCTGATCGTGCCCGCCTTTACCCAACGACTGAAGGAGCTGCGCGGCTGAGGCCATTTCTCGGGCTGGGTGTGCTGGCCGTGGCCGTTCTGGTGGGCTGCGCCGCGCCTCAGACCCAGACCGCGCGCGGCGTCCTGCTGGACGTCGTCAGCCCGGGCATTCAGCAGGTCACGAGCTTCACACTGCGCACCGACGCCGGCGAGGAGATGCACTTCGTCACCGCACCCGACTTCAATGCCGGCGCCACGCATGTGATGACGCCCGGCCACATGCGCCAGCACATGGCGTTGGCCGACCCGGTGCTGGTTACCTACCGCGTCGACAATGGCCAGCTGGTGGCCCTGAGCGCCGCCGACGTGACCCCGCCAAACTAAGCCAGCACTGCCGTTATGGACGGCTCGAGCTCTTCGACGGGCGCAGCGCCCTCGAAGCGATCGCGGACGACGCCCGTCTTGTCGACGATGAACGTCCACGGATCGCTGGGCAGGTGCCACTCATCGACCGTTTTGGCGACGTGCAGACCGTCGAACGGATACTGGTAGATCTCGACGTGGATGAAATTGGCGCGCTCCGCGTACGCGGTGTGCAACTGCTGCACGGCTTCGAGTTCGGGCGCGCAGGTCGCGCTGGTGCACAGCGCGGGCGTCGCGAACAAGACTACGAGCGGCTTCTGGCCAGAATCGAGTGCCTCGGCGATGCTGATCGAGTGCAGCGCACACGCCGGGGTGTTGCTGCAGATGTGCGAGGTGTCACCATTAACGTCGCGATCGGTCGGCGACGCTGAGCGAGGTGCCGGATCGTCGTATCCTGGCGCGCTGAACTTCGGGCGTACGTCGAAGCTCATTCGGGCCACGCGCGGCGCCTCGCCGGTGCCCGGGTCCAGTGTGACCTGGGCGCCCCACGGGCCGGTTTCAGGAAATGTCGCCGGGGTGACCCAGACACCTTTGCTGGCGCCGCCGACCGATCGGAAGAGTGCCGTCGCATCGGCCCGCTTTTCAGCCGAGCCAGACGCCAGCACCTTGAAAAACTCGACGCCCACGGTCCCGCCGGTGACCGGCTGATTGCGCGCGTCGATCAGCCCGAGCGCGAACCGATTGCGACCCTGGGCCACTTCAGAGCTGGCCTGGACAGCGGTCAGCTCGGCGCCCGTGGCGCGTGGTTTGACCAGTGGATTGACCGCGGTTGGGGCGGCGGCGGGCGCCGCGGCGCGAGGCCCGGCTGGCGACTGACACGCGGCCGCCAGAGACACCAGCGCACCCCCGAACAGAACACGGGTCAACTGGCGACGGGTCAGGACCATCGCGGCGAAGTATAGCCGCGCAGTCGCCTCAGACCCCTCTTAAGACGCGCACCGCATCGCTCACGCTCCGCTCGTCAGCGTCGCCTGAGCCAACCTCGCGCCGCGCCGCGCGGCCGGGCACACCCTGAATTCGGCGAGTTATGTAACGCATTCGTGCCGCGAAGGTTGCACGCCGGCGCGTGTTTCCGGGTCCGGGCGCCTTGACCGCGGGTCCGGCCCTGCGCTACAACCGGAACTGGCGTCGTTCCGTGCGGCGCTTGACCACCGCCCGCCCGGTATGCCTTCGCCTCCGTATTCAGCCAATTCCCCACCATCCGGTGGTCGACGCGCACAGTCGGGCGGCGACGCCCAGGAGCGCCTTATTCCGTTTCCCGTCCCCGCGCGTTCGACCGGCGAGCCGGAGTTTCAACCCCGGCGCCGCCGCGACCCGCGCGATCTCGAGCGGCCCACCCCTCAGCGTCGCCCGCGACGCCGACGTCAGGGCACCACGCCCTGGCTGCAGCGCAACGCGCTCAGCATCGCCGCGGTCTCGATCCTGGCAGCGGTGCTCGGGCTCGGGTTCGGCTTGCTGCAGACGATCAACCGCCCCGAGTCGGCCGCGCCGGCGCTGCTAGCGATCAACCAGGCCGATCCAACGGCGATGGTGGCCACCACGGCGGCGATCGCCGGCGCCGGCCCAGCGCAGGCGGCCGTCAATGGTAACGCCACCGCCAGCGTGTCGGCTGCCGACGCGCCGCGGGAGATCAAGGCGAGCGCCGCGGTGATCCAGCCGACGTATACGGTTCAGTCCGGCGATACCCTCGGGCAAATTGCCGGGCGCTTTGGCACCACGGTGGAGCGCGTCCAGGCGCTGAACAACCTGACCGACCCGCGCGTGCTGCGAATCGGCACCAAGCTGGTCATTCCACCGCCGCTTTAGGCATCTCCGATTCGTTCGCCACGCGCGCCGCAATCTCGGGCGCTGCCGACCCGCCGAGCCAACGAATCGAGCCGGCGCGTGACTCGCCGCGGTACGCCCGGGCGCTCCCCGCGGGGCTGGCTGACCTTGCTGGTCCTGCTGGCCGCCGCGGCCCTGTTGAGCCTTGGGCCGACGACCCTGCAGGAGGCGCTGTCGGGCCTCGTCTTTGCGCGGCCGCGCGCCGCGAGTGTGCCACCGCCACCGTCGCCGCACGCCGAGGCGGGCCTCCAGCAGCGCCTGGAAACCGTGACCGGATCCCTGGCGTATGGCCGAATCGGCGCTGTCGTCGTCGACCTGCAGGCGGGCGCCACGGCCAGCGTCGACGGCGACCGGGCGTTTCCGGCCGCCAGTCTGTTCAAGCTGCCAATCCTGGTGGAAGTGCTCGCTGCCGAGGATGCCGGCCAGCTCGACCCCGAGCAGCAGCTGCAGATCCGAGAGGAAGACTGGACCGACGGCAGCGGCGTCCTGCAAGCGCGCGTCGGCGACCGGTTGACCATCCGCGAGCTGACCAGGCTGATGATTCAAGAAAGCGACAACATCGCTGCCCTGGTGCTGCTCGACGCCATCGGGGTGCCCGCGGTCAACGCCCGGGCCGAACGTCTTGGATTGCACTCGACCCGGCTGGTCGACCATCGGAGCGGCGCCGACGCCGCGGAGGAGAGCGCCGAACACACCACCTCGGCCGCCGATATGGCGCACCTCCTGGTCGGCCTCGCCACCGGCCAGGTCATCAACCCGCACGTCTCCGAAGCAGCGCTGAGCCTGCTCGAGCTGAAGCAAGCCACGACCTGGCTGGGCGACGATCTGCCGTTCTGGGTGAAGGTCGCCCATAAGTGGGGCGACCTCCCCCAGGCGCGCAACGACGTCGGCATCGTGTTCACCCCGCGCGGCAACTACGTCGTGGCGGTGCTTACTCAGGACGATCTGCCTGACGAGGCGGCCAGCATCATCGCCCGCACGTCGCGGGTGACCTATGACTACCTCGGCACGCGCTAATTCCTGTTTTACCGACCGGCCGGCACGCTAGCCTCAAAACAGGAGGTCGCATGCACAAATCGTCGCCTTCGACGTGCTGGGAGTACAAGCTGGTCTCGATGGGGAATCCCCTCGAACCGGATACCGAGCTCCGTGCCAACACGGTCGGCAAGCTCCGCTGGGAGCTGACGGCCATCGACGCGGGCGTCTGGGTCTTCAAGCGGCCACTCGTCGACGAATCCGCCACGGGACTGCAAGCGATCATGGAAGAGACCGTGCCGATCACCGAACCAGAGACCGTCACCGCCGTGAGCCTCGGCGGGCTCCGGGCGCCGAGTTCCGGCGCGAGCTACCCGACGTCCAGACGCAAGGGCTAGCCGGTCCGGCCGCGCAATCGAGGCACTCCATTGCGGGCTGAGGACCGGCCGCTGAGCGGCTAGTTGCCGGCCTGCACGCGCGAGCGCTCCTGGTGGCTGGCGAGCTCGGCTTGCAGGTTGGCGTGTTGCTCCTTGAGTAGCGCGTGCGCCTGTTGCAGCAGCGCGTGCTCGTGTTCGAGGGTGCCGCAGCGCAAGCGTTCGGCCTGCAGATCGAGCGCGAAGTGCTCGAGGCGTCGATCGGCATCCGCCAGGCGGTCCTGCAGCACCCGTTCGAGACGGGCTTCGGCGTCGGCCTGCTGTCGGCGGCGGCGCTCTTCCTGCTCGTGGCGGCGCTCGTTCAGATGCACGCGATACTCGATGAAGAGCCGCACCAGGGTGAGGGCCGCGACCGCCGCGGCGCCGCCGCCGAGCGAGCGCCAGAATGCATCAGTGTCCATGAGCACGCCTCCAGTGGGTGACGGCTGCTTAGCATACTTAGCAATCGTCCGATGCTCAGCCGTGTGCCAACTATTGTAAGCGACGGCGCGTGCCGTGTACAGTATCCTGAGCATCAGGGAGGAGGCACGCGCCCGCATGCATACCGACCCGCACACGCTCGGCCTGCGCATCGCCGGCTTGCGCCACGCCCACGGTTGGAGCCAGCGCCGCCTGGCCGAAGCCGCTGGCGTCTCGCACGGCTACGTCGCCCAGCTCGAGCTCGGCCATCTGCCCAGCCCGGGCAAATTCCGCCTCGACGCGATCGCGCACGCCCTCAACCTGCGCACCTCGGATGCGCTGTTCGGCGCCGCGCCGCCGGCCACATCGCTTGTGCCGCCGACCGCCACGCGCAACCTCGCCCTGCGTGACGAGCTGGCCTCAGCCAGAACCGGCAAGAATGTCCTCGGGGCGCTCGATCAGCTCCGCCAGCCCGACGCGCAGCCCCTACCCGTGTTCCGCTGGGGCTCGTGCGGCGATCCGCGCGATCGGGAGAGCCCGCCCGACCCCGACCATCTCGAGTTTCCACCGCCCGGACGAGAAACGCTGATCGGGCACAGCGGCTTCGGCGTGATGGTCAAGGGCGACAGCATGGCCGGTCGCGGCATCGCCGACGGCGACGTGGTGTGGATCAACCCCCAGCGCCCCTACCAGATCGGCAAGGTCGTGCTCGCCCTGGTCACCGATGTCGGTGGCGAGGCGGGCATGGTGGTCAAAACCTACGCCCGGACGGACGTCGGCGAGTGCCTGATGAGCGAGACGGCCGACGCGCGCAGCCCCGTCGTGTGCCGCGAATTCAAGATCATCGGGCCTGTCGTCGGCATCACGTCGTGGCGCCTGCCGAGCTAGCTGAAACGGCGCTTCTTCAGGCGGCCTTTGTACGGCGCTTCGCGGCCTTCTTCGCTGACGCGGGCGCCGCGGAGCCGCCCTTGCGCGTGCGCGCTGCCTCGACGCTCGCCCGCAACGCCGACATCAGGTCGGTGACCCGCGGCGCCGCGGCCTCAGGCGCCGCGACCGCGCGGCCCTCGGCCTTGCTGGCAATAAGTTCGAGGAGCGCCTCGCGATAGCGATCGTGGTAGCTGGACGGCTCGAACGGCTCCGCGAGCGCATCGACCAGCGTCGCGGCCACGGCCAGCTCTCGATCGTTCACCAGCGCCTTGGGCAAACTCACCTCGTGCTCGCGGATCTCGTCGGGGTAGTGCAGCGTCTCGAGCAGCAGCACGCCGTCCCCGGGCCGCAGAGCGCACAGGCTCTCTTTGTTGCGCAGGGCGATGCTGGCCAACCCGATAACGCTCTTCCTGCCGAGCACGCCCATCAGCAGCGCGTACGCCTTGAGGCCGGTCTCCTCGGGCTCGAGGTAGTAGCTCTTCTCGTAGTAGATCGGGTCGATCTCACTCGAGCTCACGAAGGCCGAGAGCGCGATGGTGTGCCTGGCCGGCAGCGGCAGCTGCTCCAGGTCGTCGTCGGTGATCTCGACGTACTGGCCCGGGCTCACTTCGAAGGCCCGCACCAGCTCGTCCTGGTCCACCTCGTGGTCCTCGGCCTCGCACCAGCGCTTGAACTTGATGCGGCTGTGGTCTGGCTGGTGGAGGAGATGAAAGCTGACGTCTTTGTCCTGGGTGGCCGGGAACAACCGCACCGGGATGCTCACCATCCCAAAACTGATGACACCTTTCCATATCGACCGCGGCATGCTGCGAGCGTACCGCAAGTTCTGCGCCGCCTCAGTCGGCGGCGAGCGCTTGTTTAATTGAGCAATGCTCCGACCGAGCCTTGCTACATTTCAGAACATGTGTTCTAAATGGATGATCCGCGGCCCGGCGCCGTGGCCGCCCGAGCGCTTTGCGCAAGCAGTTGCGAACAACATCTCCGTTGGGGGCGTACTTAGCGAGCTCGGCGTCGGCGTCTCGGGCACGAACTATCGACGGGTACACAACATGGTCAGGGAGTTGCGACTCGACACGTCGCACTGGCTTGGCATGGGCTTTCTTCGAGGCAAAACCCATTCCTGGTCGCCATCAAAACCGCTCTCGGAAATCCTCGTCGAGCACAGCAGCTACCACAACCTGTTGCAACTCAAGAAGCGCCTTGTTCAGGCTGGTTTGTTGCCATACGCGTGCGCAATCTGCGGTATCGCAGACTGGCAAGGACGCGTGCTGGTATTGCAATTGGACCACCTGAATGGGGTCGGGGACGATCACCGCCCGGAGAACCTACGGCTGCTCTGCCCGAACTGTCATTCGCAAACAAGTACGTTCTGCGGCCGAAATGTTCGCCGGGCGCGTGCGCTGCGTAAGGGTGCCGAGGGGGGGACTCGAACCCCCACGGGGTTTCCCCCACCGCATTTTGAGTGCGGCGCGGCTGCCATTACGCCACCCCGGCAAGAGAACGCGTGGATTCTAACTCTTACTGGCGCGCGGCGGTCCAGCCGCGGAGGTCCTGGATGAGCGTGCCGTGGAGGCTGGAGGCTTCGCGCGCCCGGCGGCGAAGGTTGGTCGAGGCAATCAGGACCACGCCGAGCAGGATCGCGAGCACGGCCGCCAGGCCAGCCGACGCGGGCAGTTGGGCCCGACCGTCGAGCGCCGCGTCGGCGCGTAGCGGCGCGGCGGCGGGCAGATAACTGAGCGAGCGGATCTTGCCGTCCTGCACCACCGCCTCGACCGATATCTGGAACAGCTGGGGGTTCGAAAGCGGCCCGTTGACGGCCTGGCCCTGCCCTGGACCTTGACCGCCGGCGCGTTCCGTCCAGGTGACCCGGTTCCCGACCGTGCGCCGCTCGCTGACGACCACGAACCGCGACCGCGTCGAAATGCTGTCCAGGTACTTACGGATCTCGTCTTTGCCAGCGAAGGTCGTCGATCGCTGGCTGATCGTCGCGTCGTCGGCGAAATACGACAGCGCCAGGTCGATGTCGCGCTGGTTTCGGGCCACTTCGTACGCGGCTACAACCGCCGCGGGATCGCCGCCCGCCTGCGCCGCGGCCAGCGTCGCCACAACGCCGCTGATGACCAACGCCGCTATCCCAACTCCCATGGCCAGCCAGACGCGAAGCATGGCTCTGCCGCAAAGTATAGGCCGCTGGCGGCGCGAGGCTAGCCGCCGATCTGGCTCATCGAGCGCGAGGCGCGCTGAAACGCCGCGCCCTCGTTGATCTTGTGCTTGAGCTCTTTGTGGCTCACCGCCTCGATCAGAATGTCTGCCAGGTCGCCATCGCTGGCTCCGGACCGCAGCGGCCCGCGCAGATCCCACTCGTCAATCGAGAACAGGCAGGTACGCAGCTGGCCATCGGCGGTCAGTCGGATGCGATTGCACGTGCCGCAGAACGGCTGTGACACCGGATTGATGAAGCCAATTTCCCCGACACCGTCGGCGAAGGTGAAGCGGCGCGAGGTGCTGCTGGCCTCGGCCGGGATCTGCACCATCGGCATGAAGTCGCGTTCGATGATGTCTTTGATCTCGCTGCCGGTCAGGACACGCTCGCGCTGCCAGTTGCCGTCGGCGTCCAGCGGCATGAATTCGATGAAGCGAATGACGTACGGCTTGCGACGGGCAAGCTCGGCAAATGCCACGACTTCGGCTTCGGTAAAGTCGCGCATGGCGACGACATTGACTTTGATGGGGGCGATGCTCGGGTGCCGCTCGAGCTCCGCCAGGCCGGCCAGGACCTCGTCCAGGCCGTGCCGCCGGGCAATCTGGTGAAACCGATCGTGCTGCAGCGTGTCCAGGCTGACGTTGATTCGCTTGAGACCCGCCTCGGCCAGTGGCCCAGCCATCGAGCGCAGGAGGAAGCCGTTGGTCGTCAGACTGAGGCTGCGCAGCGGCAGCCGCGCGACGCGAGCGACAAGCTCGGGCAGGTTGGGCCGCAGCGTCGGCTCACCGCCGGTCAGGCGGATCTCGTCGACGCCCAGACTGACCGCGACGCGCGCGATGCGCTCGATCTCGTCGAACGACAGGATGCTCTCGCGTTTGAGCCAGGTCATGCCTTCTTCAGGCATGCAATACACGCAGCGGAAATTGCAGCGATCGGTGACCGAGATGCGCATGTCGCTGATCTGGCGGCCGTACGAATCCACCAGGCGCCGTTCACTCGCCGGACGACCGGACGAGCGAGCGGACGCGGTTTCAGAGGGATCGATAAGCAGGGTCATAGGGGTGCAAACCAGGCCTGGCTGGGTGTGGACTTGTAGTATAGCCGTTGCGACAAGTTGCGCCAGGTTAGCAGTCTCTCGAGATTGCGTCGAGGGCCCGGCGGGCCCAGGCCTGGATCTCCGTCGTTGCCCCGAGCCCGTTCAGCGCGGCTGCCGCGTACCAGCCCACCTGGTCGCGTTTGGCCAGCCGCGCGTCGATGTGAGCGGCCTGCGCGGCGTCCGGATCGGGGACGGCGAAGTAGACGAGGTCGATGTGCTCGTGCCCGGGGTAGATGTTCTCGACCTGCAGCCCGGCCGGCAGCACCAGCTGGCGGGGGTCGTCGATCGGCAAGCCGCGCGCGCCAACCAGGTGGGCACGGACGCCGGTTTCCTCGAACACTTCGCGCACGGCGGCGTCGTCGGGCAGCTCGTTGTCCTCGACGTGTCCGCCAGGCGGTAACCACTTGCCGAGCTTGCGGTGATAGTGGAGCAGGACCTGTCCAGCGTGGACGACGAAGACGGCGACGGTGAAGTGACGCAGGACCTGACCGGGCTCCGTCGGCGGGTGAGCTGGCACGCGGGTGGGCCAGTCTATCCTGTGTCGGTGTACCTCGGCGGCGTTCAAGCCGGCTGTGACGCGCCGTGAGCCTGAGGTTGGGCGTTGAAGGTGTGGTCGCGCGCGTGCTGGCCTCCGACGCCACGCTTGCCGCCCGCCTGAATGGCCTGGTGCGCGCGGACGAAGCCGTTCGAGCGCTGGTGGGCAGCCTGGCAACGTCGCTGGCCGGCGTCGAGGTGGTGCTCATGTGCGCGCTATTTGTGGCCGGTCGCCGGCGTTCGGCGGTGCGCATGCTCACGGCGGTGGGGCTGGTGTACGTCGTCAGCGAAGTGCTCGGCCTGGCCTGGCGGCGGGAGCGTCCCTTTGGTGAGCTGGCCAACGTCGAAGCGCTGGTGCCACACACCGCGCAGCGGTCATTTCCGTCGCGGCACGTCGCCTCGGGTCTGGCGATGGCGGTCATCGGTGGCCGCGCCCAGCCGCGGCTCGGGCGGGTGATGGCGGCGGTGGCGTGGCTCCTCGGACTCAGTCGCGTGGCGGCGGGCCTGCACTACCCGAGCGACGTGCTGGCGGGCGCCCTGCTCGGCAGCGTCATTGGCCGTCTGCTGCGCACGTCAGGCTAGAGCTCAATCGGGCAGGCGTACCTGCTGCTCGGCATCGATCACGAGCAAGCCCTCGCTGGCCAGCTGCGCGATCAGCGCCATTTGCCGCGCACGTTCGGCGAATGGCGCCGTCTGGGTAGCGAGGTCGCCGATTGAGATGCCATCGCCGTGGGGGATGCGCGCGAGGAAAGCGACGACGCGTCCGCGGTAATAACGCTCGGAACCTCGGAATTCACCCGCCGGGCGCGACTTTTTGGCCCGCACGTCCACGCGTGGCCCGCCACAGCTGGCAACCAGTGGACAGAGCAGGCACATCGGCAGCTTCGCGCGACACACCGTTGCCCCCAGGTCCATCAGCGCCTGGCTCCACGCGTACGCCGCCCCGGGCGGTACGACGGCGTCGGCGATGTCTTCGACCGCACCGGGATCGACCCGGAACACGCGGCTCAGGACGCGCCGGACGTTGGTGTCGACCATCGCCACGGGCTGCGCGTAGGCGAAACAGGCCACCGCGCCCGCGGTGTACCGGCCGACGCCTTTGAGGCTCAGCAAGCCGGCGACGCTGCGCGGCAACACCCCGGCGTGTTCCGCGACGACCTGGCAGGCGATCGCGTGGAGCCGAACGGCGCGCAGGTTGTAGCCCAGGCCTTGCCAGGCGCGGATCGCGTCGGCGCGTGAGGCCCGGGCTAACGCGTGGATGGTGGGAAACCGCTCGAGCCACGCGTACCACATCGGGATGACCCGCTCGACCTGCGTCTGCTGCAGCATCACCTCGGCGACCAGAATCGCGTACGGATCGCGCGTGCGCCGCCAGGGCAGGTCGCGGCCGCAGGCGGCGTACCAGTCGAGCAGTCGAGCGTGAACGACCGCGACGTCGCGCGGCTCGAGATCGGCGACCGCGCTGCGCCGTTCGCGCGGCCGATCTCCCATGGCCGCAGGATAGCTGGCAGGCCCGCTTGAAAGCCGTATGCTCTCCGGGATTACGCGATGCCGGCTGAGATCCTCGAGACGATCCTGGACGCCGTTGGCAATACGCCACTGGTGCGCCTGTCCCGCCTGGCTTCTGAAACGCGCACGCAGGTCGTCGCCAAAGTCGAAAGCCTCAATCCGGGCGGGTCGATCAAGGATCGAATCGGTCTGGCGATGATTGAAGCCGCCGAGCACGCCGGGCAGCTCCATCCTGGCGCGACGATTGTCGAGCCGACCTCCGGCAACACCGGGACCGGCCTGGCCATCGCTGCCGCGCTCAAGGGATACCGCCTGGTGTGCGTCATGCCCGACAAGATGTCTTCCGAGAAGATCGCGCTGTTGCGCGCGTACGGGGCCGACGTGGTGGTCTGCCCGACCGCGGTGCCACGGGAGAGCCCGCAGAGCTACTACAGCGTTGCGGATCGGCTGGCGCGTGAGATCCCGGGCGCGTTCCAGCCAAACCAGTATTTCAACCCCGCCAACACGGCTGCGCACGAGGCCACGACCGGCCCCGAGATCTGGCGCCAGACGGACGGCCAGATCACGCACTTCGTCGCCGGCATGGGGACCGGCGGCACCATCACCGGGGTCGGGCGGGTCCTCAAACGCCACAATCCCGCGATCCAGGTGGTCGGGGCCGATCCCGTCGGCTCGATCTATTCCGCGGGTGCGAACTTCACACCCAAGATCTACAAGGTGGAGGGCATTGGCGAGGACTTCATGCCCAGCACCATGGATCTGAGTCTGGTCGATCGCGTTGAGGTGGTCGACGACAAGGAAAGCTTTCTCATGGCGCGGCGTCTGACCCGCGAGGAGGGCATCCTCATCGGTGGGTCCGGTGGCTCGGCGCTGGTGGCCGCGATGCGCGTGGCAGAGGAGATCGACGATCCTCAGGCGCTGATAGTCGTGCTGCTGCCGGATACGGGACGCAACTATCTGAGCAAAATTTTCAACGAGGAATGGATGCGCTCCAACGGATTCCTGGAACAGTTCCCGACCCACTCCGTGGGCGAGATGGTCGGCCAGCGCGTCTCGGGGAGCGGGTTGCCGCCGTTTGTTGGGGTGCAGGCCCGCGACACCGTCCGCGCCGCGATCGACGCGATGCAGCACTACGGCATCAGCCAGCTACCGGTGGTCGAAAGCAACGGCGGCGGGACGGACACGCGCATGGTCGGCTCGATCCAGGAGCGGACGCTGCTCGATCGGGTCTACCGCGACCCGTCGCTGATCGAATCGAGCGTCGGCGCCGCGATGGATCCGCCCTTCCCGACGATTGCGCGCACCGCCGATATGGACGAGGCGTTCGACCTGCTGCTGGGTGGCGCGCCGGCGCTCGTGATCACCGAGCGCGATCAGCCCGTGGGCATGATTACCAAGCTCGACTTGCTCGAATTCGTGGCCCAACACAATCGCCGAAGACACCCCCACCGATGAGCGCCGAGACCCCCGATTTTGAGCTCAGTCAGGGATCTTTCAGCGGCGAAGGTCCCGCTGCGCCGCGGGATGGTTTTGGGACCCGCGCCATCCACGTCGGCCAGGGGGCTGACCCGGCGACGGGCGCGGTGATCGTGCCGATCTATCAGACCAGCACGTACGCCCAATCTGAGGTCGGCGTCCACAAGGGCTACGACTACTCGCGGACCGCGAACCCGACCCGGGCGGCCCTCGAAGCCTGCCTCGCCTCGCTCGACGGCGGACGCTTTGGACTCGCGTTTGCAAGTGGCATGGCCGCCGAGGACACGCTGCTGCACCTGTTCACGACCGGCGACCACGTCGTGGCCTGCGACGACGTCTATGGTGGGACCTTTCGTCTGTTCCACCGCGTGCTCGAACGCGTGGGACTACGTTTCACGTTTGTCGATGCAACGCGCATCGAGAACGTCGAAGCCGCGATCGAGGAGCGCACGCGACTTATCTGGCTCGAGAGTCCCACCAATCCGCTCCTCAAACTTATCGACATCGCCGCCGTCTCGCGGCTGGCCCATCGCCACAACAGCATCGTGGCTGTCGACAATACATTTGCCAGCCCATACTGCCAGCGGCCCCTGGAACTGGGCGCCGACGTCGTTCACTACAGCACCACAAAGTACCTGGGCGGTCACTCGGACGTGGTCGGCGGGGCGCTGATTACCGCGGATGACGCGTTATACGAGCGTTTGCACTTCCTGCAGAACGCGGTTGGCGGGGTGCCGGGCCCCTTCGACAGCTGGCTGGTGTTGCGCGGGCTGAAGACGCTCGCGGTGCGCATGCGGCAGCACTCCGCCAATGCCGAGCAGGTGGGCTGTTTCCTGGAACAGCATCCCAACGTGAAGCGCGTGTACTACCCGGGCCTACCGAGCCACCCGCAGCATGAGCTGGCCCGCCGCCAGATGACCGGGGGCTGCGGCGGCATGCTGTCGTTCGAAGTCATGGGCGGCGTCAAGGCGGCGCGCGAGGTCGCCAGACGGACACGCTTGTTCACGCTGGCCGAGAGCCTGGGCGGCGTCGAGAGTCTGATCGAGCTCCCCGCGCTGATGACGCACGCCAGCCTGCCGAGCGAGCGGCGCGAAGAAATCGGCATCGACGACGGCCTGATCCGCCTGTCGGTCGGCATCGAAGAAGCCGAAGACCTGATCGCCGACCTGGGCCAGGCGCTAGTCGGCGCCTGAGGGCACGCCGCGGCCGGCGAGGCGTTTGAGCGCTTCGACGTTGGGCCGGTCGGGGCCCTTGTCGTCGTAGCCGGGGACCTCGAGCACCCAGGGCAGGCCGGCGAGCGCGGGATGGGCGAGCATACGGGCAAACGCGTCCTCACCGAGCAGTCCCTGGCCGATGTTGGCGTGTCGGTCGACGGCACTCCCGAGGCCGACTTTCGAGTCGTTGGCGTGAATCAGGCGCAGGCGGTCCAGGCCGATCGAGCGTTCGATCTCGTCGACGGCGCGCGTGATCCCGTCATCGACGCGCAAATCGTAGCCCGACGCGAACGTGTGCGCGGTGTCAACGCACAGCCCCAGCCGCGAGTCGCGTCCCAGGCGATCGAAGAGCGCGCCGATCTGCTCGAACCGCGAGCCGAGCGTGTCGCCGGAGCCCGCCGAGTTCTCCAACAGCACCGGGCACACGCCCGCGGTGAGCAGCACCTGGCCGAGTGCCTCGGCTATCCGAACCTCGGCCTCCTCGACCGGCTGGCCCAGGCCAGAGCCCACGTGGACCACCAGGCCAGCCAGTCCGACGCGCTCTGCCCAGCCCAGGCTCGCCGACAGGTTGTCGATCGACCGCTGCCGAATCAGCTCGTCGCCCGATGCCAGGTTGATGAGATACGCCGCGTGCGCGAAGTTCGGCCGGATCTCAGCCGCGGCGACCAGTCGGCTGAACTCGTCGACCTGTTCGTCGGTATGCCGCGGCAGCTGCCAGCGCTGTGGCGAGCTGAGAAAGACCTGCATGCACTCGGCGCCCAACGCTTCGGCGCGGGCGACGCAGGTCGATAGTCCGCCCGCGGTCGATACGTGCGCACCAATACGCATAGGGGATTAGCGCCTCCAATGCTAAACTGCCGCGAACACCCGATGGCTTATTTCATCAACGACAAATGCGTGGGCTGTACGGCCTGTGAAACCGTCTGTCCCGTCACGGCGATCACGGGCGTCAAAAAGGAGTTCTATTTCATCGATCCCAAGATCTGCATCGACTGCGGCGCCTGCGGACGCGCCTGCCCCTACGATGCGATCTTTGACACGTACGGCAGTACCGCCGAGAAGGTGCGCCGCACGGAGTGGGCCCGGCCGGTCGTCGAAGAAGAAATCTGCAGCGGGTGCCGCTACTGCGTGGACATCTGCCCGTTCGAGTGTTTGAGCATGCTCAACGAGGACAAGCCGTGGATCTCGGTGGCGAGCCTCACCAATCCCAAGGCGTGCGTGTCCTGTTATCTGTGCGAAGCCGCCTGCGACAAGGGCGCCATCGTCTTGCGGCCGCCGGAAAACGTCGCGCCGCCGAACGCCGCGCGCTTTACCAAGCGCTAAGCAAGCACAGCGAGCCACCCGCACCTGGACCCGGCGGCCGATCTTCTTTCGCGTGCGCGGGCGGCGGGCGTCCTGGCCGCGCGATCGGCGGGTGAGATCTTGCGCCGGCGGGTCGACTCGATCCGCGAGATCCGTCACAAGAGCGCCATCGACATCGTCACCGACGTCGACCTGGAGAGTGAGCAGCTGGTGTGCGCGACCCTGCTCGGTGCCTTTCCAACCCACACCATTCTCGCCGAGGAGGGCGGCGTCCGCGGCGGGACCGACGCCCGCTACAGGTGGATCGTCGACCCGCTCGACGGCACGACCAACTACGCCCACGGCTTTCCGTTCTTTTGCGTGTCGATCGGACTCGAGGTCGAGGGACGCCTCGCGCTCGGTGTGGTCTACGCGCCGAGCCTTGACGAACTGTACGTCGCCGAAGCCGGGCGCGGGGCGAGTCTCAACGATCGGCCGATCCAGGTCTCCTCGATCGGTGAGCTCGATCAGGCGCTGCTGGCGACGGGATTCCCGTACGACAGGGCCCAATTCTCGCGCGCGCTGCGTTCATTCGAGGTAATGAGTCGGCAGAGCCAGGCGGTTCGGCGGGCCGGCAGCGCCGCGCTCGACCTGTGTTACGTCGCCTGTGGGCGGCTCGACGGGTACTGGGAACACGCGGTCAGTCCGTGGGACGTGGCGGCTGGGGCACTGATCGTTCTTGAAGCGGGCGGACGGGTGAGCAGTCCGGACGGTTCGGCCTTCGGCGTGGACAGCGGGCACATCGCGGCGAGCAACGGGGTGCTGCACCTGCCGCTGACGGCCGCACTCGCTCCGCTCGCTCCGCTCGCCGGCGGGGAGTAACGGGTGTCCGTGACCCGCCGTTTGTCATTCATGCCCGTAGACGCCGTGCCGGCGACCGCCGCGGAATGGCATGCGGTTTGCATAGCGGCTCGCTGACGCCGATGGCAGTTTCTGCTCTCCCACGCAGTCAGGCACGCGTTCCGCTCAGCGCGGCGACGGTGCCGCCCATGATTCTGGTGATGACCCTGGTTGCCCCAGCGCTTGACCTGCTCGCGCTCGTCCAACCGGGTGTGGTGGGGCCGAACCTCGGGTTGCCGGCGGCGGGCGTGGCCGCGGCGGCGTTGCTGGGAATCTGGGCCCGCTATCCGCGTACGAGCTGGTTACTGGCGGCGAGCCTGGCTGGACTTGCGAGCCTGGCGCTGCGGTTCGTCGGCGCCGACATCGCCCCAGCGCTGTCGCTGCTGGCGCTGGTCGCGCTCGGGATCGGCGGCGCGTTTGGGTCGGCGGAGCCCGAGCCGGCGGTCTGGCTGGCGTAATCGCCTAGCCAACGGCCGCCCGTCGATACGTCTTTCGAATCTGCTCGGCTGACGGGTCCTCGCGTTCGAGAAGGGCGAGCACGTCGCGGAAGCGCTGTCTGAGCGCGTCGTCGTGCGGGAATCGCCTGGAGAATTCTTCGTCCAGGCGCTGCAGCGTGCGGCTCAACGCCGACCAGTCCTCGGCGGCCACCCACAGGCCGGCGAGCTCGATCAGATCAACCACGACGAGATCCGCTCGCGGGTCGCCGGGCTGCACGCGCCTAGATGGCCTGACGCTTCAACGTGATGATCGTCGCGGCCATGAAATACGGATCGCGAATCACGACTTTCACTGACGTGTGTGAGTCGCGCGCTTCGCGGCCGACGCGTTCGACGAGCCGCTCTGCCTGGCTACGACTCACCTGGCGGGCCACGGGAAAGACGGCGCCGTCCTCGTCGGTGATCTCGACCCGGCAGGTGCCGTCAGGCTCCTCGAAGATGACGTGCGACCAACGCAGCACTTCGTCAGCCACGGCTAATTTCGGTGTTCGCCGGCGTCGCCAAAAGTGTCGATGCCGCGTCGGAACAGCCACTCGCGGCTGGCGCGGTGCAGTTCGTCGAGATCAGGCCGGGCGACGATCATGCGGTGCAGCAACTCTTCGAGCTCGTCGTCTGACTTTGACTGGACCTCTTCGACCTGGCGCGTGTCGCCGAAACGCGCCGCGGATCGCAACAGGAACGCCCGCAGCAGGGCGATATCGCGTCGGCGCAGGACGTTGCCCAGACGCGTTACGTACGATGGCTCGCCAGGCGGCATGGGTGGTTTCGAGGTGACCCCGGGGAGACTCGAACTCTCGACCTAGCGATTAGGAATCGCTCGCTCTTTCCAGCTGAGCTACGGGGCCGTGTCGTTGGGGAGTGTACCCAAGTCGGCGGGCGCGCTTAGCGGTCTTTGCGGCGCTGCTCGGCGGTGCGGACCCGCCACAGGCGGAACCCGGTCTGGAGCTCCCGACCGAGCAGGAACGCGACAACCCAGCCGCCAAGGAGGAGGAGGAATTCGAGGGTTTCGGTGGGCATCGGCGCGCGTCTCCATCAATCAGCGAGCGTGTGGGCGCCAATATAGCCGAGCGGCCGGCAATTTCCCAGGAACCGCGCCACCCCGGCAGTTCAGGACAGAAACTGGCCGCTATGCCGCGTATCGTGACAAGCACAAGCACTCGAGAAAGGCGGAGCGACGATGACCACCACCCCGAAGATCGCCACCGGCGAGCGCGCCGATCTCCTGGAGACCCTCGCCAAGCACCGGTATTTCCTGCGTTTCACCGTCCGCGACCTGTCCGACGCGCAGGCCGCGCAACGCACCACCGTGAGCGCCCTGTGTCTGGGCGGCCTGATCAAACACGTGGCGGCCGTCGAACGCGGCTGGCTGAACTTTGTGCTCGGTGGCGCTGAGGGGATGGCCGCCGGGGCTGATCCCGACTGGGAGCGTGGGTTCAGCATGCTCCCGGGCGAGACGCTGGCCGGCCTGCTCGACGTGTACGACCAGATTGCCCGCCGGACCGACGAGGTCGTCGCCACCCTGCCCGATCTGGACGCGTCGCATCCGCTGCCCGAGGCGCCGTGGTTCGAGCCCGGCGCGCGCTGGTCCGCGCGCCGCGTGCTGCTCCACGTGATCGCCGAAACGGCGCAGCACGCCGGCCACGCCGACATCATCCGCGAGTCTCTGGACGGCGCCAAAACCATGGGCTGACAGCGCCCGGCGACCGGGTGCGGCACAATTGGGGCTGCAGGAGGTCGCTGAGAAATCATGGTTGCCACGCCACCGGCCGAGCACGCTACAGCTGCCACGCCCGAGGACATCAGCGGGCTCTACGCGCACTTCATCGGTGGTCGCCGGCTGCAACCCGACGGCTCGCCCGACCTGGTTCGGAACAATCCCGCGGCCGCCAGGCAGGTGCTGGGTAGCCTGCGCTCGGCCGATCTGGAGCTGGTCCACACCGCGGTGCGCACCGCCGCCGAGGCCTGGCCGGTCTGGCGCAACACGCCCGCGCCGACCCGGGGTCGCGTCCTGCTCGAAGTTGCGCGGCTCATGGATACCCACCGCGAGGACCTGGCGCGGCTGATTTCGCTGGAAGAAGGCAAGCCGATCAGGGACGCGCGCGCCGAAGTCCAGCGCAGCATCAACATCACCGAATTCATGTCGGGTGAAGGACGCCGCTACGGTGGCTACACCTCGGCCTCGGAGTCGGTGTCGAAGCTCGCGTTCACGACGCGCCAACCCCTGGGAGTGGTCGCGTGCATCACGCCGTGGAATTTTCCGCTCGCCATCCCGGCGTGGAAAATCGCCCCGGCCCTGATCGCCGGCAACGCGGTCATTCTGAAGCCTGCCTCCGCGACGCCAGCCAGCGCAGTTCGCCTGGCCGAGCTGTTCCAGCAGGCTGGCCTACCCGACGGCGTCCTCAACGTGCTCGCTGCCCGCGGCGGACCAGCCGCCGAGGTGCTGCTCGATGCCGAGCAGGTGCGCGCGGTCAGCCTGACTGGCAGCACGTCGACCGGCCGGCACGTCGCGGCGCGCTGTGCGGCGCGGGGTGTGCCAGTCCAGGCCGAGCTCGGCGGCAAGAACGCGGCCATCGTGCTGGCCGACGCCGACCTCGACCTGGCGACCGCGGGGATCATCGACGGCGCGTTCGGCTCGACCGGCCAGCGCTGCACGGCGACCAGCCGCACCATCGTCGTCGAATCCGTTGCCGACCGATTCCTCGGAAAGATCCTCAGCCGGGCGAGCAAGCTGAAGGTAGGGGCCGGTCTCGAAGAGACCACGGACATCGGCCCGGCGGTCACCGCTGAGCAGCGCTCGAGCGTCCTGCATTACCTCGACATTGGGCGCGAGGAGGGTGCTGAAGAGGTCTACAGCGGCGACCCCGCGCTGGCGGCGAAGTTGCCCGCCGGGCACTGGCTCGCGCCGACCATTTTCGACCGCGTACAGCCATCGATGCGCGTGGCGCGCGAAGAGATCTTCGGCCCGGTGCTGTCGATCATCCGCGTGCCGGATGCCGAAGCTGCCTTCGAAGCCGCGAACGGCGTTGAGTACGGGTTGGCGGCATCCATCTACACGCGCGACGTTCGCGCCATTTTCCAGTTCGTCGATCGTGTCGACGTCGGCATCGCCCACGTCAATCAGCCAACCCTGGGCGGCGAAGTGCACCTGCCGTTTGGTGGCGTCAAAGCATCGGGGATCGGGCCGCACGAGCAGGGCCGCGACGCGATCGATTTTTTTACCAAGGTGAAGAGCGTCTACATAAACTACGCGTAGCCCGCACGGGCGATCACACCCCGTCATGGTTTCGCCATGAGGGGTGTGATAATGTGACGCGCGATACGGCCCGTAGCCAGTCGGGCATGGGGGATTGTTGGACATGCTCACCACCGGGGTCGCGGCCTACGTGCGCCGCTCGCCACTCGCCATTCTGAGCGCTCTGGCGCTGACACTCGCTGCCTGCTCGCAAGCGGCGACGCCCGCGGCTCCGACTGCCGCGCCGGCCGCCGCTGCCAAGCCGACCACCGCTGCCGCCGCGGCCGCGACGACCGCCCCTGCCGCGGCGGCCCCAACCACGGCTGCCGCGGCCGCCGCCAAACCCGCCGCGCCGGCCGCGGCCGGGACCGTGTCGTGCGCCGACCACGCCTCGCAAGGCCCCGGCGGAGCACCCATCAAGATGGGTGCGGATGGCTCGCTCACTGGCGGCACGGCCAACTTCGGCACGGGCATGAAACGCGGCATCGAAATCTGCCTGAAGGAATACAACGACGCGGGCGGTTACCAGGGCCGCAAGGTCGAGATTCCGATGCTCGACGACCAGGTCAAGCCCGAGATTGCCGTCAACAACATCACCCGCTTCCTCGAGCAGGACAAGGTCATCGGCATCATTGGCCCGGTCAACTCGGGCAATGCGCTGGCCTTCATCCCCAAGACTGAGGAAGCCGAGATTCCGGTGATCATTCCGATCTCGACGACGGTCGGCGTGGTGTACGTCGATGACGCGGGCAAGCCCGCGGTCCTGTACGGCGAGCCGGGCGTCAAGCCACGCAAATTCACCTTCCGCACCTCGATGCAAGACAACTATCAGGTCGAAATCATCCTGGCTTATGGCAAGTCGAAGGGCTGGGACGCCATCGGGCTGATGAACGACACGTCCGGGTATGGGATGGGTACCAAGGCCACCGGGGAAAAGCTGCTGCAAAACAGCGGCTTCAAGATCCTCGACCAGGAGACGTTCAACATCGGCGACACGGACATGACGGCGCAGCTGCAGAAGATGAAGGACGCCGGCGTCAAGCAGATCATCGATTTCGGGCTGGGTCCTGAAAATTCCAACCTCCTCCGCAGCGCCCAGAAGATCGGCTACAACGTGCAGTTCTCGGGCGCCTGGGGCTGGAGCGATCCAGTCGTGCCACAACTCGCTGGCAAGGATCTCGCTGAGGGCGTGATTACCGTGGCGTCGTTCACGATCGATCGCAGCCCCGCGGCGATGGACTTCCACCAGAAGTTGTTGCGCGACTACAACGAGGACATCTTCCCGATCACGTCGGCGCAGGCGTATGACGCCACGCACATGATGCTCCAGGCGCTCTCGAACTCCGGTCCAGACCCGCTCAAGTTGCGCGATGCCATCGAGAACCTGGATGGCTTCCAGGGCGTCACCGCGGCCCCGGCCCATCCTTTCTCTCCCGATCGGCATCATTCGCTCGAGGGTAAGGACATGTTCGCCGCGACCTGGAAGGGCGGTGTGCTCGTCAAGGCCGACTAGCCGCCAGCCGTTCAGTCAAGGACTATGGACGTCCTTCAAACGTTCCTACGCGGCCTACCCCAGGCCATCGCGAGCGGACTGGTCTACGGCAGTATCTACGCGCTGATCGCCCAGGGCTACTACGTCACGTTCTCGACGACGCAGACGCTGAACTTCGCGCAGGGCGACTTTCTGATGATCGGCGGCATGCTCGCCTTCACGATCTTCGGCGCGCTGGCGCTCAGCGGCGCGCCGCTGGTGGTCGCCCTCGTGATCGCGGTGGCGGTGATCCCGCTGGTCATGGCGGTCATGGGCATGTTCGTCGAGCGCGTCGCGGTGCGACCATTGCGGCGCGCCTTTTCCCTGGGCTGGATCCTGACGACGGTCGGCGTGGCCGTCGTGCTGCGCAACGCCGCCGAGGTCATCTGGGGCCGACAGCAACTGGCTGTGCCGTCGGTCTTCGGCGATAACGCGGTGCGGGTCAACGTCGGGTTCTTCCAATTCGGCATCCTGCCGCAGGAGGTCTTCATCCTGGTGGCCTCAATGGCCGCCATGGGGATCGTCCTGTTCTTTTTGAAGCGCTCGCTGTTCGGCAAGGCGATGGCGGCGGTCGCGCTCAATCCGGCCGCGGCGGGACTGATGGGCATCAATGTCCGACGGGTGGTCATCCTGGCCTACATCCTGTCGAGCGTGCTCGCGGGCCTGGCCGGGCTACTCGTCGCGCCGGTGCTCTTTGCCTATTCGCTGATGGGCGTCCTGCCGGGATTGAAGGCCTTCTCGGTGGCCATCATCGGTGGGCTGGGCAATCCCTTTGGCATCTTGATTGCGGGCCTGCTGCTGGGCATGGTCGAGTTCATGGTGGCCATCTTCAACGCGGAGTTGCGCGATGCCGTTACCTTCTTCCTGCTCATCGTCATCCTGGCGTGGCGCCCGCTGGGGTTGTTCGAGAAGCCCAGCGCCGAAAAGGTGTAGCTGAGCACCCATGGCCACCAGCGCTCGAGCCCCAGCCGCGCAGGTCGAACACGAACAAAATTTTGACCCGGCTCTGGGTCGGTGGTGGCGGCGACGGATCGCGTTGCCGATCTTCTACGGCGCGTCGCTGGGCAATCTGTTCCTGGTGCTGGTGGCGGTGGTGGCGTTGCTGGCCGCGCCGCTGGCGTTCAACGACGGCTTCCTGCAGCAGATCATGCAGACGATCGCCTTCTACACGATCGCGGCGATCGGCCTGAATGTGCTGGTCGGCTATCAGGGCCAGGTCTCGCTCGGCCACGGGGCGCTGTTCGCCTTCGGGGCGTACGCGTCGGCCTTGCTGACGACGACCAACGCGCACGTGCCGGTCTGGATCGCCATCTTCATGGCGGCAGCTATCGCCGGCCTGATCGGGTACCTGGTCGCCCTCCCGACCCTGCGCGCCCGCGGCCACTACCTGGCGATGGTCACCATTGCCCTGGCCATCGTGACGTTTGTCGTGGCGCAAACGTGGATCGCCGTCACCAATGGTCCGACGGGCATCGGCAACATCCCGCGCCCGGAGTGGTTCGACGGGACCACGATGGGCTCTTTGCGAAAATTCCGACCGTTTGGCCCAGACGGTCCGATCCTGACCGGCCAGGTGCTGTACTTCTGGGTCTGTGCTGGCCTCGCGCTGGTCATTCAGTTGCTGGCCAATAACCTGTTGACCGGGCGCTGGGGTCGCACGATCAACGCCGTCCGGCAATCCGAGATTGCGTCCGAGACGATCGGCGTTTCGGTGTACGGCATGAAACTCAAGACGTTCGCGTTCAGCGCCGTGCTCGCCGGGCTCGCAGGTGCCCTGTTCGCCCACCAGCAGGGCTACATCGTCTCCGACACCTTCACCTTCGACAAATCCGTCGAGCTGCTGGTATTCGTGATTCTGGGCGGCGTGCGCAGCCTGTTCGGGCCGCTGATCGGCACCGCGGTGCTGGTCGTCCTGCCAGAAGTGTTGAAAACGATCGGCTCGTACGACATCTTGCCGAAGTCGAACGTGGCGCTCCAGGTCGCGTTCGTCGCCTTTGGCGGCGCCTGCGCGCTGGGCCTGGTTCGGGTCAGTCGCAAGCGGCACGTTGCACGCGGCGTGCTGAGCGTGGGCGTCATTGCGGGGTTCCTGTGCTTCACCCTCATTACGCCCCAGATCATCGAGCACTTCCTGCTGGTGTACGGGGCGCTACTCATCGTGTTCCTGGTCACCATGCCTGACGGAATCGCCGGATTCCTCAAAGCTTTGCCAGGCCTGCGTTCGCTGTGGAAGCCGCCGACGCCGAGCGCAACACGCAGCGTGCCGAGCCTGGATGGGCTGGTGCACATCTCGCCCGCCGCACGTCAGATCGCGCTTCGCCTGGACGATATCAAGATGCACTTCGGCGGGGTCAGGGCCATTGACGGCGTGTCGCTGGTGGTCGAACCGGGCCAGGTGCACGGCTTGATCGGCCCCAACGGGTCGGGCAAGAGCACGCTCGTCAACGTCGTCACCGGCGTCTACACGCCGACCGCCGGGGACGTGAAGTTGGGCGAGCGAGTGCTGAACACGCTACGTCCACACCACATTGCCGCGGCCGGCGTGACGCGCACGTTTCAGAACATCCAGCTGTTCAAGGATCTGACCGTCCTCGACAACGTGATGATGGGTTTTCACACCCACCGACGCACCGGTTTCTTGCAGGAGTTGCTACGTACGCGTCGCGCAGCGGTCGAGGAGGAAGAGATCCGCGAGCGCTCGCTCAAACTGCTCGCCTTCCTGGACATCGAGCATCTTGCCTACACCGAGGCGCAGTCGCTGCCATACGGCCTGCAACGCATGGTGGAGATTGCCCGGGCGCTGGCGACCGGCCCGTCGATCTTGCTGCTGGACGAACCCGCGGCCGGCGTCAACCCCAGCGAGATCGAGCGGCTGTCGACGGTGATCCGCCGCGTCGCCGCCTCGGGGGTGACGATGCTGGTCATCGAGCACCACATGGACCTGGTGATGGGCGTTTCGAACCATGTCACGGTGCTCGACTACGGCAAGAAGATCGCCGAAGGCACCCCCGAGAGCGTCCAGTCGAACCAGCGCGTGATCGAGGCATACCTGGGCAGCGCTGAACACTCCTTCGAAGATTTAAAGAGAAACCGGGCCGTCGAGCCGGCATGACCGCTCCGCTGCTCGAGGTCCGCGACCTGCTGGTGCGGTATGGCCCCGTCCAGGCGCTGCACGGCGTCTCGCTCGACGTGTATCCCGGCGAGATCGTGGCGCTCATTGGCTCCAACGGCGCGGGGAAGAGCACCACGCTGCGCGCCATCTCGGGCATGATCCCGGTCGAGAGTGGCAGCGTGGTCCTGGGCGGTGAATCCATCACCAATCTGCCGTCCCACGAGATCGTGCGCCGTGGACTCGCCCACATCCCCGAGGGTCGTCAGATCTTCGGGGACCAGTCGGTGTTCGACAACCTGTTGCTGGGCGGTTTCAGCCTCGACAGCCGCGTGTCGCGCAGCACCGCCGAGCAGGAGATCCAGCGCTTCCCGGTCCTGTTCGAGCGCCGCACCCAACGCGCCGGCACGCTCTCGGGTGGTGAGCAGCAAATGCTCGCCATTTCGCGCGGGCTGATGAGCCGCCCCAGGTTGCTGTTGATGGACGAGCCGAGCATGGGCCTGGCGCCGCTGCTGGTGCGCCAGGTGGCGCAGACGATCCTGGACTTGAACGCTGAGGGCGTCACGGTGCTGCTGGTCGAGCAACTGGCGAGCATGGCCCTGGCGGTGGCAGATCGGGCGTACGTGCTGCAGAACGGCGTCGTGCGGCTGGCGGGCTCGAGCAAGCACCTGGCTCAGAATTCCGAGGTCGTTCGGCTGTACCTGGGCGGCGCAGCGAGCGCATCGGCTTCGTAGCTCTCGGCGGTCAGCTGTCAGCCGTCAGCAAATTGGGCTCGTTGCATATCCTGTGTGGATCCATGCACCCAACGCTCGTCCCATGGCTGAAAGCTGACGGCTGACAGCTGACCGCTCCTCACTACCGCGTGGGCGTCGATATCGGCGGGACGTTCACCGATCTGATCTTGATTGACGATGCCTCTGGCGAACTGGTCGTCGGTAAAGTTCTCACGACCCCAGCCGACCCGTCGAGCGCCGTCGCCGACGTGCTCCATGACGCGCTCACCCGAGCCAACGCTCCTGCGGAGCAGGTCAAGCACGTCATCCACGGCACCACCCTGGTCACCAACGCCATCATCGAGCGCAAGGGCGCCCATACCGCGCTCCTGACGACCGCCGGCTTCCGCGACGCCTACGAGATCGCCCGCGAGCATCGCTACGACCTGTATGACCTGTTTCTGGAGATGCCGGCGCCGCTGGTGCCGCGTCACCTGCGCCTCGAAGTCGACGAGCGTGTCTACGCCGACGGGACGATTGCCAGAGCCCCCGACGCGCACGCGGTCGCCCGGCTGGTGGCCGAGCTCCGCGACAAAGGCATCGAGGCGATCGCGATCTGCTTCGTGCACAGCTACGCCAACCCGGCGCACGAGCAGCTGGTGGGCGCCATCGTCGGCGAGGTCGCCCCGGGCGTGCGCGTGTCGCTGTCCTCGGAGGTCGTGCCCGAGATCCGTGAGTACGAGCGCACCTCGACCACGGTGGTCAACGTCTATGTCCAGGCGCTGGTAGAAAAGTACTTGGCCGAACTGGTGCGACGGCTCCACGACGTGCAGATCGGCGGCGAGCTGTTCTTGATGCTGTCCTCTGGTGGCATCTCGACGGTCGAAACGGCCAGTCGCTTTCCGCTGCGCCTGCTCGAGTCCGGACCCGCCGGCGGCGCGCTGGCCAGCGCGTTCTACGGCCAGCTCGCCAACGTCGGCGACCTGCTGGCCTTTGACATGGGCGGCACCACCGCCAAGTTGTGCGTCATCGAAAACGGCCAGCCCATGACTTCGACCGAGTTCGAAGTCGATCGCAAGTATCGTTTTAAGAAGGGCAGCGGACTGCCGGTGAAAGTACCGGTGGTCGACCTGATCGAGATCGGCGCGGGCGGTGGCTCGGTGGCGCGGGTCGATAGCCTGGGACTGTTAAAAATCGGGCCCGAGAGCGCGGGCGCCGATCCAGGACCGGCGTGCTACGGCCGCGGCGGACTCGAGCCGACCGTCACCGACGCCGACCTGTTGCTTGGCTATCTCGATCCGGCCTTCTTTCTCGGGGGCCGCATGCAGCTCGATCTCGGCGCTGCCGAGCGGGCCGTCCAGACAAAGATCGCCGAGCCGCTGGGCATGCCCGCCACCCGCGCGGCGTGGGGCATTCATCAGCTCGTCAACGAAGGCATGGCCGGCGCCGCCCGGGTGCACGCCATCGAACGCGGCAAGGATCCGCGCGCTTTGCCGCTGTTCGCTTTCGGCGGGGCGGGGCCAGGCCACGGTTTCGGGGTCGCGAAGATCTTGCATTCGCCGCGCTTGATCGTGCCCTTCGGCGCCGGCGTGACCTCGACCGTCGGCTTCTTGACGGCGCCGCTCGCGTTCGACTTTGTGCGCAGCTTTGTCAGCCAGCTCGACTCCGTCGACTGGGGTCACGTGAACGCGTTGCTCGCCGACATGGCTGCCCAGGGCGACGCCATTCTGGCCCGTTCCGGGGTCGCGCCCGAAGATCGGCGCGTCACCCGCCAGGCGGACGTGCGCTACGCGGGCCAGGGCCACGAAATCCGCATCGATCTGCCCGACGGTGAGTTGAGTCCAGCCAGCTTGCCAGCTATCACCCACAGCTTTGAGGAGGTCTACCGGGCGTTGTTCGGCCGGACCGGCCCGGATGTGCCGCTGGAAGGCGTCAGCTGGCGATTGCTGAGCTCGGGGCCGCGGCCGGACGTCAAGGTGCGCACTGCACCGGGCGCGCCCGCCGCCGACGCGTTGAAGGGCCAGCGGCGGGTGTATTTCCCCGAATGGGAGGAGCCGCGACCTGTGCCGGTCTACGATCGCTACGTACTCGTGGCCGGAACGACGCTCCAGGGTCCGGCCGTAATCGAGGAGCGCGAATCGACCACGATCGTCGGACCAGGCGCGAGGATCGACGTCGACGAAACGCGTAACCTGAGTATCACGCTATGACGATCGACGCGATCGCCCTGGAGGTGCTCTGGAGCCGACTGCTGTCGGTGACCAACGAGCAGCAAGCGGCGCTGATGCGAACGGCCTTTTCGACCGTCGTGCGGGAATCCCAGGACCTCGCCTGCGGCGTGTTCGACACCGCCGGCAACATGGTCGCCCAGTCCGAAACCGGCACCCCGGGCCACATCAACGCCATGGCGACCTGCATGCGGCACTTCATGGCGGCGTACCCCGAGCGGACACTCGAATCGGGCGACGTGCTGATCACCAACGACCCGTGGATGACGGCCGGCCAGATCAACGACGTCACGCTGGTGACCCCGATTTTTCGCGACGGGCGCGTCACGGCCTACTTCGCCAATACCTGCCACATGCTCGACATCGGCGGCCGCATCCTGTCCGCCGAAGCGCGCGAGGTGTACGAAGAGGGTCTCTATATCCCGATCACGAAGCTCTTCCAGCGCGGCGAGCGCAACGAAGAGCTCTTCAAGATCATTCGCGGCAACGTCCGCACGCCGCGCGAGGTCGAGGGCGACCTGTATGCCATGGCCAGCTGCAACGACGTCGGGGGGACGCAGTTACTCGAGTTCATGCGCGAGTTCGGGCTCGAGAGCATCGATCCCCTGGCCGAAGCCATTATCGACCGCTCCGAACGCGCCACGCGGGCCGCGATCGAACGCCTGCCGGATGGCGTCTATGAGAACGAGGTCTTTTCCGACGGCTTCCCGGATCCGGTGCTGCTCAAAGCGCGCGTCACCGTCGACGGGAGTGAGCTGACGGTCGATCACACCGGGAGTTCCCCGCAGAGCCGCTACGGCATCAACGTCGTGATGAACTACACGCACGCCTACACCAGCTTCGCGGTGAAGTGCGCCATCTCGCCCGAGGTGCCGCACAACGAGGGCTCATTCCGGCCAGTGCATGTCACGGCCCCCCCGGGCTGCATTCTGAATGCGTTACACCCGGCGCCCGTAGCGGCGCGACACCTGATCGGCCACTTCCTGCCCGGACTGATCTTCGGCGCGCTGGCCAGGGCGATGCCGGATCGATTGATGGCCGACGGCGCGGCGTCGATCTGGATCAGCATGTTTCGCGGCACCCGGCCTCAACCCGCCGTCGAGCCGTACACGTTCATGCTGTTTCAATGCGGCGGTACCGGGGCTCGACCGACGAAGGACGGGCTGAACAACGTTGGCTTTCCCAGCGGTGTGGCCGGGGTGCCCGCCGAGGTGATGGAGAGCCTGACCGGGATGGTCGTCGAACGCAAGGCGGTGCGCATGGATTCGGGCGGCCCGGGCAAGTTCCGCGGCGGCTGCGGCCAGTTCACCACGTTCGCCGATCGCAGCGGCCAGACGTGGTCGATGTCAGGCATGTACGACCGCCTCAAGTTCGCGGCGCAGGGCCTGCTGGGTGGCCAGGCTGGCGCAGCGGGCGCGTTCGAGTTGAGCGACGGTCGCCAGGCGAACCCCAAAGAGTTGCTGTTCCACGCGCCCTTTGCGCGGGTCATGACCGCGCTGCCCGGGGGTGGCGGGTATGGCGACCCGTTCGAGCGCGATCCCGAAGCGGTGCGGACCGACGTCTTGAACGACTACGTCTCGATCGAGGCCGCTGCCAGCCAGTACGGCGTGGTCATCCGCAGCACCCGGCGACCCGACGAGCAGATCAGCCTGCCCGCGCATTTCTCCGTCGACGCCGCGGCAACTGCCGAGCTCCGCAAGAAGTAGACGATTTTCCAGGCAACTCGTCCGTGGTCGGGTCGTCACAAGTAGGAGACGATTTGGTAGTCGGCACCTGCGGGCGCCTCCCCAGGGCTACTCGCCCTGGACCTCGCGTCCGCAGGCATTTGACACCTTTCCCACGGCGTTAGGGGGCGAACCTGGGAATGACCACGCCGTTCATTGGGCGACCGATGCCGCGCATGGAGGATCCGCGGTTTCTCCGTGGCGAGGGGTGCTTCACCGATGACTGGCCGCTAGAGCCTGGTCAGCCAATCGCGTACGCGGCGTTCGTGCGCTCGCCGTATGCGCGTGCGCGGGTGCTGGCAGTGCGAACCCAGGCCGCGGCGCGTGCGCCTGGCGTGCTGGCAGTGCTCACCGGCCGCGACTATCTGGCCGACGGCTGCCGGGGAATCGCCCACGCGCCGGTGCCGGCCGATGCCGTGGACTATCAACAGCCCGCTTTTGGCACATTCGATGGCCGTCGACCGCTGGACGAGCCCCAGCTGCCACTCGCGGTGGATACGGTCCGGTATCCAGGCGAAGCCGTTGCGGTCGTGGTCGCCGAAACGCTCCCCGCCGCGCGAGACGCCGCCAGCCAGATCGAGGTCGACTACGACAGCCTGCCCGCGGTCTCTGAAGCGCGCGGCGCACTCGCCGCCGGCGCGCCAGTTCTCTTCGCTGGCGCTCCAGACAACGTTGCCGTTGCGGCCACCTTCGGCGACCACGTCGCCGTCGTACGCACCCTCGCCGATGCAGCGTGCGTCGTCGAGCACGACTTCCGCATTCAGCGCGTCGCCAACGCCCAGCTCGAGCCGCGCTCGGCCATCGGCGCGTTCGACCCCGAGACGCAACGCTATCTGATGATCGCCGGCAGCCAGGGCGTCGTGCGCCAGCGCGCGGCGCTGGCCGCGGCGTTGGGCGTGCCGCTCGACGCGGTCCGGGTGGTCTGCCCGGACGTCGGCGGCGGCTTCGGGCCGCGCACCAGCCTGTACCCCGAGCAGGTCGTGGTCACCTGGGCCGCGCGCCGGGCCGGTCGTCCGGTCCGGTGGACCAGCGACCGCACGGAAGCCTTTCAGAGCGATTTTCAGGGCCGCGACGCTGTCGTCCACGCCCGGCTCGGGTTGGCCGCCGACGGCCGCATCCGCGCGCTCGAGGCGGACTTCCTGTTCAACGTCGGCGCCCAGTCCGGCTCCTACGTACCGCTGTCGAACGCGGCTCGGATTATGACAAGTGTATACGCCATCCCGCTGGCTAGCGTGCGCGTGCGCGGCGTCGTCACCACCACGGTCCCCACCGGGCCGTACCGCGGCGCCGGGCGGCCCGAGGCGATCTACGTCCTCGAACGCCTGCTCGATCTGGCCGCCGAACGCTTCGGCTTCGACCGCGTCGAGCTGCGGCGTCGCAACCTGATTCAGCCGGCCCAGTTGCCGTATCGGTCGGCGATGGGCCTCACGTATACCAGCGGCGATTTCTCCGGCAACCTGGAGAACGTCTTGACACTCGCCGACTGGGCGGGTTTCGCCGCGCGCCGAACGGGAGCGGCCGCGCGTGGCCGGCTCGCCGGGATTGGCCTGGCCAACTACATCGAGGCGCCCGTCGGCGCGCCTTTCGAGCGCGCGCAAGTCACGGTCCTCGCCGAGGGCGTGGTCGAAGTCACCGTCGGCACGCAATCCAGCGGGCAGGGACACGCGACCGCGTTCGCCCAGGTGGTCGCCGATCGGCTCGGCGTCCCGGCGGCCTGCGTGCGGCTGATCAGCGGCGATACCGAGCGCGTGACCGCCGGCGGCGGGACCCACTCCGACCGCTCGATGCGGCTCGTGGGTGCCCTGCTGGTCGAGGCCTGCGCGCGCCTCAGCGAGCGCGGCCGCGATCTGGCGGCCGAGTTGCTGGGCGTACCGGCTACGGACCTTGTGCTGAGCGACGGAATCGTCCGCCCACAGAGCTCGCCAGGGGGCGGCGTGAGCCTGTTTGAGCTCGCCACGCGCTGGCCCCTCACCACCGAAACAAGCTTCACTGGCCGCATGCCCGAGCATCCCACGGGCGCCGCGGTGTGTGAGGTCGAGGTCGATCCCGAAACCGGCGCGCTCGAGATCACGCGCTATACGTGCTTGGACGACGTCGGCCTGGCGATCAACCCGCGCGTCGTCGAGGGTCAGGTCCACGGTGGCATCGGGCAGGGCCTTGGCCAGGCGCTGGGCGAACGGGTCGTCTTTGATGCGGACAACGCCCAGCAACTCTCGGCCAGTTTCCTGGACTACGCGCTGCTCAGAGCCAGTGCGGTACCCACGTTCACGACCGCGTTGACCGAGGACGTGTCCTCACCCCGCGGCTCCGACGCGAACGTCCTGCGGGTCAAAGGTGGGGGCGAAAGCGGCATCACGCCGGCCCTGCCGGTGGTCGTGAATGCCGCGGTCGACGCGCTGCGTCCGCTCGGGGTCACGGACCTGGAGCTGCCGCTCAGCCCCGAGCGCGTCTGGACCGCTATTGTCCAGGCTCAGGCGGGACCTCGAGCCTGACCGCCTGCGCGCCATGGTCGAGCAGGACCAGTGCGTAGACTCCCAGGATGAGGCTGGCACACAGCAGCAGGCCGCGGTAGACCCGATCCGAGAGCACACCGATCGAGCGATGCACGAGCACCGCCAGCCCGATGTTGGACCCGACGATGATGGTGTAGTAGCCGAGTAGGAATGCCGACACCGCGAGCCAGCCAACCGCGCGCGCCTGAATCACGACCGGTCCGCCGACGAGGAACCAGAACAGATACGGATTGGGGCTGAGACTCCGAGCCAGCAGCCCGGTGAGCAAGCCGCCCTGGGCTGAGGCGCCGGGCTGGCTACGCGGCACGCCCGCGCGCCGGGCACTGACGCCCGTCGTGATCGCCAGATACAGCAGAAACAGGCCGCCGACCAGCGAGATGGCTGGCACGAAGCCGCCCGGCACCTGTCCCAGGACGCCGACCGCCAGCAGGACGATTGGCCCATCGGCGAGCAGCGGGCCCGCGGCGACCGCCGCTCCGCGCAGCCAGCCACCCCGCAGGGTCTCGGCCACGACGAGGGTGAGCACTGGCCCGGGGCTGACGCCCGCGACGAAGCCGATGCCTGCGCCGAGGAGCAGGAACGTCACCACGGCCATCGCCGTCCATTGTGACGCCGTTCGCCACCCGGCCGTATCTCGGCTATCGTCCAGCTTGATCG
>DATGER010000286.1:0-36137 GCA_035309865.1 Chloroflexota bacterium | reverse complement strand
ATTGGGACGAAGTCGTAACAAGGTAGCCGTACCGGAAGGTGCGGCTGGATCACCTCCTTTCTAGGGAGCAGTTCTCTTTTCGCCGCGTGTTTTGAACACGGAGTGGAAAAGACATTGCTTTCCAGGTCGATACTCACGGACATTATCGATCTGCACATTCTTTCGTTCTTGCCTGTTACTGCTGGTACTGTTCTTCCACCGATAGCTCTGCTCCACTCTCCTCTTGTTGAGGTGCTGGCTTCGCTATGCCGCCACTCGGTGGCTGATGACCAGTCCGGGAAGTCCGCCTGGTTCCGGCACGAACACCGTCCGCCACGCGGGGTACGCGGCGTCCAGCCACGGCTCGAAGTACGCCCGGAACACCAGCACATCCAGGTCGCTGCGCTCCAGATACTGCAGGAATTCGCCCTGCTGGATGGCCCGCAGCGCGGCCAGGTTCGTCTTCCCATCCAGGTTGATTACCCGACCTGGGAAGGCGTACGCGGCGCGACCAGATTCGAACATGCCGATCTTGTGATCGCCCTGAACTAGCGCCGACTCCTGCAGCCACAACGCGTCCTGGCTCATGTTCGAACCGGGGCTCGGCCCGCCAAGCTGGTAGTACAGGCTGACGCCGACCGCGGCGAACACTGCCAGCGCTACCGCGACGGACGGCACTCGGGCAATCCATGTCACCAGAAAGAAGCCCCACGCGCACAGCGCGAGCAGTTTGTACGGCATCAGGTAGCGGTCGTACATCCACACGGCGCCACTCGCCATGACGTAGTACGCGCCCAGACACACAACCGCGACCGCCAACGGCCAGACCAGCTTCGCGGGCAGCTGCACGGCAGAATGTCGGGCGGCCAGGGTGAGACCCACGCCAATGCTCAATGCCGCAAGCAGCACCGTCTGCGGCGCGGACGACGTGCCGATGGCACCGTAGTCCATCGGGAAAGGCGTGTAGGTCAGCTGCGCCAGTCTGGCCAGCAGCTGGCTTGTTTTTGCCAGGATGTCGTCGCTCGCGTACGGGCCTGCGTTGGTCGCCAGCCCGCTTTGCGGCACGATCGACCCTGTCAGCCACACGTTGAAGGCGAGCCACGGCAGCAGGACGGCCGTGAGCGCCAGCCCGCAGACGACGACCGCGCGCAGCCTTGCCCAGGTCCGTTTCGACAGGGCGGCGGCAATGAGTAGCGCCGCGGCCAGAAAGACGCCGTCGTTGCGGGCCAGGATCATCACGCCCAGCGCGATGCCCACGCCCAGCGGCGGCCCGATTGAGCCGCCGTTCAGTCCGCTGAGCCGGACCTCCGGCCGCGCGAAGAGCAGGATGGCGAGGACCAGCGTCAGGTACAGGCCCGTCTCCAGCCCATTGAAATACGCGGCTTGCAGTTGCAGGTCAGACAGAAAGACGGCCGCAATCGCCAGGCGCAGCCAGGGGACTGCCGCCTTTTGGGCGGGCGCCGCAATGAACCCGTGGACCAGGCGGGCGAACAGGTAAGCCGACGCGAGCCAGAGCGCGGTCGACAGCAGGCAAATCGCGGCGAAGACGAGCCGCTCATCTTCGAAAAGTGCGTACGGGCCGCTGACCAGAACCGTCCAGAGCGGCTGAAAGCCGTTGGTCCACTGGGATCCGTCCGCCGTGGGCCCGTGGCCGTGCGCCAGGTTGCGTGCCACGGCGAGGGCGTAGTACGCGTCGTCTTCGAACAGATAGGCCACGGGAAACGGCTGCGTTGCCAGGGCAAGCAGCAACACCTCGCGCGCCGCGACCACCGATGCGATCGCGAGGAGCATCGCCACGCGCAGCCAGACAATTCGTCGCCGGGCGTGTAGCGGGGGTTCACGCACGCGCCACCCCCGCCAACGGGCTGGTTATTTGATCAGGTCGGAAATTTTGGCGTCGGTGCTCAGGTACGGTTGGGTGGGGCGCGGCACCACGGGCCTGGCGCGGAAGGCGGACTTTAGCTGTTTGCCGGCGAAGCGGGGTTTCCGCTTCCGAATTCGGGCGCGTTTGGCGCGCGTCTGCATCGAGCGCCCGAGACGTATCTGCGAAAGACCCTGCATAGACCAACTATCTTAGCAACGTGACGCTCACGATCCCCGATCTACTCCTGTCGCGCCGTGCGGAGCGCATCGCCGACGAACTGGAGCAGTCCACCGCGGACGGCTGGCTCATCTACGACTTCCGCGGTTCGAATCCCGCGTTCAGCCGCCTTCTGGCCGTCGGCGCTGGCCCCACGCACTCGACGCGGCGGGCGTTTCTGTACGTCCCGAAACACGGCGCACCGCGCCTGCTGATCCACCACGTCGACGCCGGCAACTTTTCGCGGCTCGGGCTCGACGTACGGCCCTACGGCGGACGCGAGGAGATGCTCGAGGAGCTGCGCGGGCTGCTCCACGGCGCGCGGCGGGTGCTGATGGAGTATTCACCGGGCAACGCCATTCCCTATGTCAGCCGCGTCGACGGCGGAACCCTCGACGTGGTGCGCGCCCTGGGCATCGAGGTGCTCTCCTCGGCAGACGTGCTGGCGTCGGTGGTCGCGGCCTGGGACGCGGCCGACCTGGCAAGTCATGAGCGGGCCGCGCAGGCTCTCGAACGGGCCAAGGATGGGTTGTTTTCGGCCATCAAGCGGAACCTGGCCGCCGGCGTGGTCTGGACCGAGTTCGACGCCCAGCAGCACCTGGCGGGCCTGATGCGAGCGGAGGGGCTCGAATTCGATCATGCGCCCATCGTCGCGGTCGGGCCGCACGCGGGCGACCCGCACTACGCGCCGCAACCTGAGGGGGCGCTGCCGATCCAGTCCGGAGACCTGGTGCTGACCGACCTGTGGGCGCACGAGGCACAACGCGCCGACGCTGCCGTGGGGGCGTACGCCGACATCACGTGGGTTGCGACCGCGGCCGAATACCCGCCGGCCGAGCAGGTTCGCGTGTGGGAAACCGTCCGCGAGGCGCGCGACGCGGCCGTGCGCTTGCTCGTTCAGCGCATCGGCGATGGCCAGGCCGTGCAGGGCGGCGAGGTCGACCGCGCGGCGCGCGCGGTCATTGAGACCGCCGGCTTCGGTGCTGCCTTCACGCATCGGACAGGCCACTCGATCGGCTGGCTCGGGGCACACGGCGATGGGGTCAATATCGACGACTTCGAGACCCACGACACGCGCCTGCTGCGCCCCGGCGCCGCGTTCTCGATCGAGCCAGGCATCTACCTGCCGAGCTTCGGCGTCCGGTCCGAGATCAACGTCGCGATCAGCGTGGACGGTCACCTGAAAGTGACGACACCGCCCCAGGCCGCGCTCGTCCGGCTCGTTTAGCCAGGTACGGACTCCGTGTTACTTCGCGGTCTGGCGGCGCTTCGCGGCGGCTTGCTCGACCTGGAGCAGGAGGTCGGCCAGGTCGAACGGTTTCTGGATGACGCCATCGGCGCGGCGGGCGTCTGAGCCCATCATGAGCATGGCGTAGGCGCTGACCACGATGACCGGGATGTCCCGGGTCGGCTTACTACTCTTCAACTCGTGCAGGACGTCGAGCCCGGACTTTTCGGGCATCGCGAGGTCGAGCAATATGACGTCGGGCTCGTTGTCCTCGGCCATCTCCAGCCCAGCCTTCCCGTCAGCCGCCTGCACGACGGAGTAGCCTTCCCCGGCCAGGAGATCCGCCATCAGCGACCTGATCCAGGGGTCATCCTCGACCACCAGGACAGTCTTGTCCGGCCGTACGGTCGTGGTGCTCATTATGGTGCTCACCTCACTTGGCTAGAGACGGCAGGCGCGGATTGTCGTTCGTCGGTCGTCCCTCGTCCCCTGCCGGATGCGAGTAGCGGCGTCCTGTGTGCAAGACCTGTGCCACTGCAGCCGATCGGAAAAATGGTTGTGTGTGACCAAGTGTAACGCCATCGACCCGCCTGCGGGTACAGGCGGGTCGATGGGTTTGGAAGTGCGACGGCGACAGGTTGGCGGGGGAAGGGGGACCGGCCAGGCTCCCGGTGCGTGGGAGCCATTCCGACCGCCGCCGCGTGATCTCGCGAAGACGCGTGCAAAGCGCGCTTCCTGATCTCAGTATGTCCCGCAGCTATTAAGACCCGGCTAAAGTGGAAGCAGAGAAACGTTAGCGTTTCCCAGCCCGTTCGACATGAGTGCTGAACTTGAGCATTGAAGCTTCGCTCGCAATGGCCATCGCCCTCGCCGACGTGCGCCTGGCGGCCGACCGCCTGCGCGGCGTCGCCAATCGCACCCCCGTGGTGACGTCGCGCACCGTCGACGCGCTGGTCGGGGGCCAGGTGTTCTTCAAGTGCGAGAACCTGCAGCGCGGCGGCGCATTCAAGTTCCGGGGCGCCTACAACCGCCTGGTGGCGCTCTCGGCCGCGGGGCGCGCCCGGGGCGTCGTGGCGTTCTCGTCTGGCAATCACGCCCAGGGCGTGGCCCTGGCCGCGCGCGAGCTGGGGATTGCGGCCGCGGTGGTCATGCCCACGGACGCGCCGGCGTTGAAGGTGGCAGCCACGGCGGGGTACGGCGCCGAAATCATCCGCTATGACCGTCTGTCTGAAGATCGCGAGGCGATCGCGCGCCGGCTGGCCGACGAGCGCGGGGCGACGCTGGTGCCGCCGTACGACCATCCCCTGATCATGGCCGGCCAGGGGACGGCCGCCCTCGAGTTCGTCGAGGAGGTCCAGACGCTCGACTGGCTGCTGCTGCCCGTCGGTGGCGGCGGGTTGTTATCGGGCTGCGCCGTGGCGGCGACGGGACTGCTGCCGCACATCAAAGTGGTTGGTGTCGAGACGGAGACGTCGAACGACTGGGAGCAGAGCCTCGAGGCTGGTCACGCGGTGCACATCGAGCCGCCAGACACCATTGCCGACGGCATGCGCACCCAGCAACCGGGGGCCCTGACGTTCCCCATCGTGCAGCGGCTCGTCGAGCGCGTCATGACCGTCTCCGACCAGGAGGTCAAGGACGCGATGCGCTTCCTGCTGCTGCGCCTGAAGCTGCTGGTCGAACCGACCGGCGCCGTGCCAGTGGCGCTGCTGCTGTCGGGACGCCTGGACCTGCGTGGGCAGCGCGTCGGGATTATTCTGTCGGGCGGAAACGCGGACCCAGCGCTGGTTGCTGAAATAGTCGCGTCCTGATCACCGGGGACACGACGATCAGCACGCCGAGCGTCGCCACCAGCGCCATTGCCGAGGCGGCCTCGGAAAAACCGTCGCGGTAGCCAAGCTCGGGTATGGCCGCCGCGGCTAAGGTCGCTTGCAGCACGCTGCTGGAGATGCTGACGCCCAGCGAGTGGCCGAGCTGGCGCGTGGTCTCCACCATGCCCGAAGCGAAGCCGCGCTGCCCGGCGGTTACCGAAGCCATGATCGCGGTGTTGTTGACCGCGGTGAAGACACCCAGGCCTCCGCCGAGCAGCACCACCACCGGGAATAGACCCGCGAAAGGCAGATCGGCGCCGATGCGGCCCATCACCGCCAGGCCAGTGGCAATCGCGCCGATCGCGACGATGCCGATCGCCGGGTTGGGGCGCCGCGAGTACAGCCAGCCGCCGAACAGCGAAAAGACGAGCAGACTGCCCGTCTGCGCCAGACTGAGCTGCTGGGTCTGGATGGGCGTGTAGCCTTCGCCGCGCTCGATGAGGAACGGGATGAGCAGGCTCGTGGCGAGCATGCTCGAGTGCGCGATGCCGTTGGCCAGCACCCCCGAACCCAGGCGCGGAATGCGCAGCAGGCTGAGCTGAATCAGCGGTCTGGCGGTCCGCAGCTGGCGCCAGAGGAACACCACCAGGAACCCCAGCGCGACCGCGTGCATCGTGAAGTGGTACGGCGCACCCGCCTGGAATGTCTCGGGGCCCTCGTGCAGGTGGTTGAGGCCCAACAACAGGAAGATCAATGCGCCAAACAACAGCGCGCCGCCGAGCCAATCGACGTCGGCGAGGCGCGTTCGCTGCATCGACGGCATGCCGCCGGCGAAGGCGACCACACCCAGGCCGATCACCGCGGGTATGGCAAACGTCCAGTGCCAGCTGGTGACCTGGACGAGGCTGGTGCTGGCCCACGTGCCAACCAGCGACGACACGCCCGCCGAGAAGGTCAGGATGCCAACCGCCCAGCCGAGGCGCGGGCCGGCATACGCGGTGGCGATGATCGCCAGGCTGGTGCCGAAGATCATGGCCGAGCCAAGCCCCTGTACGATCCGCGCGGCGATCAGCACATTGAAGTCGCCGGGTAATGCGGCCAACACCGAGCCCAGCGCAAAGATGCCGCAACCCGTGCGAAACACGCTGCCGTGGCCGAAGGCGTCGCCCAGGCGGCCGGCGATGAGCACGCCACCGACCAGCAGGACGAAGTACGCGTTCATGACCCAGCCGGCGCGAGTCACGTCGACGCCCAGATCGCGGGTAATCGTCGGCAGAATGGACGACACCGGGTTCATGGCCCAACTGGCGAGCAGGTACCCGCAGGCGACTACGGCCAGCACGCGACGGTTGGTCAGTGGTCGGTGGTCAGTGCTCAGCGAGAACAGGCTCATACAGTGATCGGCGCTCCACGAGGTAGTCTAGCTGGTCCACATCCTGCGATAGCCGGCTAACCCATCCTGACCCCGCGTTATCAGCCGCACTTCGCCGACCGACCTGGCCACATCACCGAGATTCGTGGCGTCATTTTTCAGAGCGACGGCAAGAGCACCATTGGCCGCGTCTTCATTCGGCCCCTCGAGGCGCTCGACCGCTGGCTCGCCGGCATCCTGCCTCGCGCTGGCGAGCCGACGCTGGCCATGCACGCCGGGATTCACGTCGTGATTGACGGCCAGCGCGAATTCGTGGCCGAGCAGCTCGTCGGCAACCTGTATCTGAATTTCCGCAACGGCCTCAACTGGACGCCGCTGGACAACTTCCGGCAGCGCGACCGGGGTGGCTGGGACGTGACGGTGGCCGCGCATTGCTTTCGAACCCTCGACGACGCGGTTGTCGAGGCGACGACTCGACGTCTGAACAGCATCGTGGGGCACGCGTTTGTCGGCGAAGACTGCACGGCGTTTATCGAGCGTGCGTTTGGCAAACGCCGACTGTTCGCCGATAGCCCACTCCTCCGCTACCTTGGCGTCGGGGTGCGGATCGGGGATCCGGCGCTGCCGCTGCTCTGCCCTGACGCCCAACTGGACCCGGGTGCAAGCGGCAAACTGCAGTTCGACGTCATCAAGAATCTACCTGACGCACTGGCGGACGCGGACTCGCCGAATGCTCGGAACTGGCTACTCCAGCGCTGGCTGCCCGCCCTGCTGCTCGGCGGGGCGGTTGGCCTGGGGGTCGCGCACTATTCGTCGGCTTCGCGCAGATCGACGCCCGTTTCGAGGACCGCGCGCAGGTTTTTGAGATAGGCGGCCCAGGCGCGCGCGGCGCCCACGTACTGCATGTCCCAGTCGGGTCCGACGCCGAAGCCGTAGTGCTCGAGTTCCAGCGCGGTCCGATCCGGGCGCTCCGATTCGTCCAGGCTCACGACGACCATCGTTTCGGGCAGCGCGTCGCCCTCCATGCGCCAGGTGAAGCGGGCGCCGCTGGGCGGAACGCACTGGACGAAGCGGCCTTCGAAGCAGCCGTCGGGCCAGCACAAACGCAGGCCACCGCCTGGTTTGAGCTCAATGGTGGCGTCGCGGCAGAGCCAGCGCACTGGCTCGCGAAAGAAGGCGTCAAACACCGCCTGGGGCGAGGCGTTGACGATGGCCTGAAAGATGAGCGGCGGCCGGGTGGTACTGGCCGTCACGCGTGTGTTTCGGCGGCGTGGTGTTCGTGCTCCCAGCCGATCCACTGCGAGCCGTCGCTCCAGACTTCCTTCTTCCAGATCGGCACGATCTGCTTGAGCCGATCGATCGCGTACTGGGCGGCCTGGAACGCTTCGCCGCGGTGGGGGGCGGCGACGGCGATCGCGACCGACGCCTGACCGATCTCCAGCACGCCGGTGCGATGCACGATCGCGACGCCGCTGATGGGCCAACGCGTCTTCATCTCGTCGCCGATCTGGGCCATGACTTTTTCGGCCATCTCGGGGTAGGCCTCGTACTCCAGATGGACGACGTCCCGGCCGCGCGAAAAGCGCCTGGCGACGCCGCGAAACACGATGACCGCGCCGTCGGCGTCGGTGCGGACGACCTCTTCGAGCGCGATGTCCTCGATGGGACCTTCGACAATCTTAAACACCGCCGCTGACCGGCGGGATGAAGGCCGCTTCGTCGCCGTCATGCAGCGCAAAGTCGGGCCCGACGTACGTATGGTTGACCGCCACCATGCCAGGCGCCGTCTTCAGCGCCGGCAGCCTCACCGCGAGCATCTCAACCAGGTCGCTCACGCGCGCCCCCTGTGGCAACGGCGCCTCCAACCGGGCCGTCCCCGCCGCTTCGCGGTACGACGCAAACAGCCGCACTTTCACACAGATCTGGGACGTGGCGCCTGGCATTGTCGTGAGTATAGGTGCGCTCCGCCACCCCGCGGCATTCACGTGCACCCGCATCGCTGCGCTCGCTCCCATGCGATTTCTGGAACCTGACAGGTTGGCTGCTGGCCCGAGAATTCCTGGAACCTGAGAGCTTGGTGGCTGGCCGGAGACTTCCTGGAAGCTGAGAGCTTGGTGGCTGGCCGGAGAATTTCTGGAAGCTGAGCGCTTGGTTGCTGGCCGGAGAATTCCTGGAACGTGGAGAGTTGGCCGCGGGCTTGGAGCGAGCGCAGCGATGCGGGCAGCGGAGATGTGCGTCAGGAATTGGTTCGCAACAAGACCCTGTCACAGAATCGCACCCGATGGTGTTTTGTCTGTGAATGACCAAGACGTCCCGGAGCAGCGCGTGCTGAAGGCGATCGACTTGCCCCAGGTCGAGGCGGGTTCATCGGGCCTCACGCGATTCGACCGTTTGTTCGCGCAGTTTTATTCCGAGCTGTTCGGTCTGGTGTACCGCGTCCTCGGCGACCGCATGGAGGCCGAGGACACCCTGCAGGAAGCGTTTCTCAAGCTCGCCGACGCGGCGGACCTGCAGGCGAAGCCGGACGGCGAAGTGGGCGCCTGGTTGCGGCGCGTCGGGCTCAACCTGGCCTTCAATCGGCTGCGTTCGGCCAGGCGCACCCGGGCCCGACTGGAGCGCGTTGGCCGACTTGAGCGCGCCGACGAAGAACCGCTCGAAAATGAGCTCACCGGTCCAGCCGGCCTCATCGTTCGTGAAGAGGATCGCGCCGCCGTCCGACGCGCGCTCGCCGAGGTCCCAGAGCGCCAGCGCGAGTGCCTGCTGCTCCGCCATTCAGGCTATTCGTACGCTGAGATCGCCGCGACCCTCGACCTGGCTGTTGGCTCGGTCGGCGTCCTGCTCGCTCGCGCCGAGCACGCATTTCGCGCTACCTATCGGAGGCAAACCCATCCATGACCATTTCATCGCTCAGTTGCCCGGATCTCGGCGCCTGGCGCGCCTGGCTCGACCACGAAGACGAGTCGCCGCGGTTCGACGAACACCTCGCGGGTTGCCCGGCCTGCCAGCGCCTGGTCGCCGACCTTCGCGAAGACGCCGCGAGCGTGCATGCCGCGTTTGCCCTCCTGGCCCCGAGCGGCTTGCCGTCGGCTGCCGAAACAGTCGTCGCCCGTGAGCGGCTCAGGTCGCAGCGCGGACATCCCACCCCCATCCGCTTGCATACCCAGGAGCCAGTCCCCATGTTCATCCGACGCATCTCAACTCCGTGGCGCGTGGCCGTCGGCGGTGTGGCGGCGGCAGTCACGTTGTCGCTGCTGGTGGCCTTCACTCCCCAGGGCAGCGCGGCCGCGGCCTCGTTCCTGGCCCAGTTCCGCAGCCAGCAAGTCGCGGCCGTCGAAATCTCGCCGCAAACGCAGACCGACATCATCAAGACCTTGAACGCCCTCGGCAATCTCGGCACGGTCAAGACACCCAGCGGCGTGCTCGACCCGGCCCGCGCCGAGGCCGCCGCACGCAGCGCCGGCGAGCAGGTCAAGTCGGCCACCCTGGCCGAGGCTGGCGCGTCGGTCGGCTTCACCCTCGCCACGCCCGACCCCGCGACGCTGCCCGCCGGGCTCGACAAAGCCCCTCAGATTCGGGTCATGCCGGCCAGCCAGGTGCGCTTCACGTTCGACAAGTCCAAAGCCAGCGCATACTTCCGGTCGACCGGCCACCCGGATGTCAGCCTGCCCGACAAGTTCGACGGCGCAACGCTCGTTGTCTCGATCCCGTCGGCGGCCATCCTGCAGTACAGCGACAAGAGCGCCAAAGACGCACTGATCGTCGGCGAGGCCGGCGAACTGGTCGTCGACGTCGAAGGGGGCAAGGTGAGCCTGCCCGAGATGCGCGACTTCTTGCTCGGCCTGCCCGGCTTGCCACAATCGACCGTGGGCCAACTCAAGCAGATCCAGAACTGGAACGAGACCCTGCCGATTCCCATCCCCGTCGACAAGGTCAACTGGCAGTCGACGGTCTTCAACGGCAACCAGGGCCTGTTGCTCAACGACAACTCGGGCGTCGGCAGCGCGGCCATCTGGCACGCCAATGGGCACCTGTACGGCGTCGCCGGGTCGCTCAAGGCCACCGACCTCAAGCGCATCGCCGACGGCCTGCGGTGACCCGCTGACACCGGCCATCGAGACGGTCGGCCTCCGCAAGGAGTACGGCCGCAAAATCGCACTCCACGGGCTGGACCTCACGGTCCAGCCTGGGGAGGTCTTTGGTTTTCTGGGTCCGAACGGGGCGGGCAAGACGACCACGATCAAAATCCTCCTCGGTCTGGTGCGGCCGACCAGTGGTGAGGCGCGGCTATTCGGGCGGCCCGCCGGCGAGTCGGAAGCCCGCCGACGCATCGGCTACCTACCCGAGAACTTTCGGTTCCACGATTGGCTGACCGGCGCAGCGCTCCTGGAGTTCCACGCGCGCCTGGCCGGCGTCAGCCCGGCAGAGCGGCGCGCGCGCATCCCGGCCGTGCTCGATCAGGTTGGCCTCCGCGGGCGCGGCGATGATCGGATCCGCGGCTACTCGAAAGGCATGACCCAGCGCATTGGCCTGGCCCAGGCCATCATCCACGCGCCCGACCTGGTGCTGCTGGACGAGCCGACGTCGGCCCTCGATCCGGTCGGCCGACGCGAAGTGCGCGACCTGATTCGGTCTCTACGCGAACGCGGCATGACCGTCTTTTTGAATTCTCACCTGCTCAGCGAAGTCGAAATGGTGTGTGACCGCGTCGCGATCGTCGACGGCGGGCAGGTGGTGCGCAGCGGGCGGCTGACTGACCTGATCGGTGGGGTGCTCGAGTTACGCGTGAGCGTCGACCGGGTTGATCCCGGGCTGCTCGACTTGCTAGCCGCGTACGGGACGGTCAACCGGGTCCAGGACTGCACCGCCACGCTGGGCGTGTCGGATCTCGAGGTGGCCCCAGTGCTGGCGGATGCGCTGGTCCGCGCCGGCTACCGGCTCTATGGGCTCGTGCCGTCGCATCAGTCGCTCGAGGATCTGTTCCTCAGCCTGGTGCAGACGACCAGCGACGGCTAAGCAGCTTGGGCGAGGCTCGGCCCGTCGGCCGACCCGTCGCAATCGAGCCAGACCACTTCGGGCGGGACCCCGAAGCGCAGCGGGATCGTGTGACCAAGTCCGGCGGTGATGTGCAGCAGCGGGATCGTGTGGCCGAGTCCGGCGGTGATGTGCAGCAGGCCGGCTTCCAGGCGCTGGAAGCCCGCGGCGATCACGATGCGCGGATCCATCTTCAGGGTGTAGACCGCGCCGATGAACGGAAAGCGCACCTGGCCACCGTGGGTGTGCCCGGCCAGAATCAAATCCGCGCCGCGATCGCGTGCTTCGAATGCCAGGTCAGGCTCGTGGATCAGCGCCAGGCAGGCCTCGTCCGGGCGGCGGCCCTGCATCGCGGCGAGCATGTCGGCGTGGCCGGCCCACGCAGAGTCACAACCGGCGATCCAGAGACTCTTGTCGGTGCCCTTGATATGCACGCGTTGGCCGTCGTTGTGGAGCACGGTGATGCCAGCGGCCTGCAGAGCGTCGGCCATCGCGTGGCCTTCGGCGTCGCCATCGCTGCGCAGCAGGGGCGCGAACGAGCGCAGCAGCGCGCTCATCGCGTGTCGCCAACCGCGCCGGTGCTGGTCGATGAGGTGATCTGGCATGGGGGCGTTGTGCTCGTGGTTGCCGAGCACCACGAACGTCCCCAGGCGCGGCCTCGCCGTGCGCAGCAGATCGATCACCATCTGGATGTCGGCGACCTTCTCGCACATGTCGCCGGTGACGCACAGCAGGTCAGGCGTCAGCCCCTTGAGCGCCGCCTTCTGGGCACGCAGCAGCCGTGGGTCGCTGCTGCGGACGTGCATGTCGCTGATGTGCACAATCGACAGCTTCGGCCAGGCCGGGGTGAGTTTCAGGCTATGCCGTTTGAAGACGGGCCGGTACGGCTCACCGAGGATGGCGTAGACAATGCCCGCGATCACCACGGGCACCGGCAGCAAGAACACGAGCACAAGAAGGAACACGGGTGCTCGCATTATGGTCACATGCGGACCACGCCGCGGAGTTAATGGGTTGAGAAGTCGTCTCGAACCTGCTGCGAGGCGAGCAGCTAACAAAGAGACGGTTTTCCTAAACCCGTCTCTTGTCGTGGTTGTTCGCCACGTACCATGTCCCGCGAGGGAGTGTGACTGAGACCATGGCTGAGTCGGACGCGCAGACCAAGATTCAACTGGACGAACGCGATATCCCCACCCACTGGTACAACCTCGTGCCCGACCTGCCGCACCCGCCGGCACCGGTGCTTCATCCGGGGACTGGCCAGCCGGTTGGCCCGGCTGACCTCGCGCCGCTGTTCCCGATGGCCCTCATCGGCCAGGAAGTCTCCCAGGAAAAGACCATCGAGATCCCCGACGAGGTCCGCGACATCTACCGCCTGTGGCGCCCAACGCCCGTGTTCCGCGCCCGGCGCCTCGAAAAGGCCCTCGATACCACCGCCCACATCTATTACAAGTACGAGGGCGTCAGCCCTGCTGGCAGCCACAAACCGAATACCGCCGTTGCCCAGGCCTACTACAACAAAGCCGAAGGTATCCGCCGGCTCACCACGGAAACCGGCGCCGGCCAGTGGGGCAGCGCGCTCGCCTTCGCGTGCGCGCTCTTCAAACTCGAGTGCACGGTCTACATGGTCAGCGCCAGCTACCACCAGAAGCCCTACCGGCGCTCGATGATCCAGCTGTACGGCGCCGAGGTCTTTCCGAGCCCGTCGCCGCGCACTCAGTCGGGTCAGAAAGTCCTGGCGGGCGACCCGAATTCGCCCGGCAGCCTGGGCATCGCGATCTCAGAGGCGGTCGAGGACGCCGCGACCCACGACGACGCCCATTATTCGCTCGGGTCTGTCCTCAATCACGTACTGCTGCACCAGTCCGTCATCGGCCAGGAAGCGCTCAAGCAGATGGACGCCGCAGGGGAGTATCCCGACGTGGTCATCGGTTGCGTTGGCGGTGGATCCAACTTCGCGGGGCTGGCATTCCCATTCGTCGGCGAGAAGCTCCGCCAGGGCAAGCGCACCCGCATCATTGCCGTCGAGCCGGAAGCCTGTCCGACCCTGACCAAAGGCACGTACGCGTACGACTTTGGCGATACGGTGGGCCTGACGCCACTGGTCAAGATGCACACGCTCGGCCACAGCTTCGTGCCGCCGGCCATCCACGCTGGCGGCCTGCGGTACCACGGCGCGGCGCCGCTCTTGAGCCAGCTGGTCGACGAGGGCACCGTGGAGGCAGTCGCGTACCCGCAGAACGGCGTATTCGACGCCGCGATCCAGTTCGCGCGCACGGAGGGCATCGTCCCGGCGCCGGAGTCCGCGCACGCTATCCGGGCGACCATCGACGAGGCCATGCGAGCGCGCGAAGCGGGCGAACGGCGAGTCATCCTGTTCAACCTGTCGGGGCACGGTCACTTTGACATGGGCGCGTACGACGCCTATCTGGCGGGCGCGCTGCAAGACTACGCGTACCCGTCGGAGGCAATCTTGCGTGCGCTGACCGAGCTGCCGCAGGTGGCCGTGACCGCCTAGGAACGCGGCCGACGCGCCCTGAATGCCAGCCCAGTCGTCTGGCCGCGTTCCCAGGCCAGGCAGTTGACACGAGTACGGGCGTTCATGCCTGGTCGGCTGCTCGCTTTTCGGCTGTACTCGGGATAACGGATCGGTGTGGAGCCAGGCGATCAGCACCCACAACATACTGAGCAGGCCAAGAATCAGAAGCGGGTTGTCGAGCCACAGCCCGTCGCGTGCATCAATGATCATCCGAACGAATGTTCTGACGAACGGGTGTTCGAGTGCAAGCGAGGGCGGCGGCACAAACGCATCACACCCCTGGTCCTGGTCTCGCTGCTGCTCCTGACGGGTTGCCTGCCCGACCCGGAGCGCCAGCAGACCGCCGGCTTACTCGATCAGCTCGTGCTGGCCCGCACCATGTTCGGCGAGCAGCCGCCGCGGATGGCCGTTGGCTGCAACGTCGTCGGCGACGTCCAGACCCGCCTCTACGGTGAGCCGGGTCTGACCGACGTTCGGCCTGCCTGGCCAGCGCTGCGCGGCGCGGCGGGAGCGCTCCAATCAATCTGCGGCCGCGACACGCTGCTCGCGCAGCCGACCAACGGCTCGCTGGCGCTGACGCAGGCCCGCCAGCGCTGGGAGGAGGGCATCAGCCGCGAGAATGGCGTGGCGTGCGACTACCTGCGCACGGCCGCGGCAGCCCTCTCTCGCCCGTCGCCCTGCTAGCCGGGACCCGGCGTCGGACCCGGCCAGAATTGCAACCTCAGCGCCGTTGCGCGCGTCTTATCGCGCGTAATCAAGCCCATGCACCGATTGACTAGCTTGCGGCCGCTGAGCAGCCTGCTCGCGGCACTGTTTGTCCTGAGCCTGATCACAAGCGCGTGCGGCGCCGGCGATGGCGCGCCGTCTGCACCAGGCCAGTACTCCGTTCAGAAAGACTCCGTCCACTTCGACGGCGACCGCTACCAGCTCTACTGGGCCGACAACAATGGCTCGCTGCACCACATGGACACGCAGAAGCTGCGTTTGGTGCGCGACCCCGACCGCACGTTCCTCGAAGTGCCGCAAGGCGGCGACCCGATCCTCCACCTGCGCGAGGACGAGCCGATCACCGTTGCGGGACAGGATCACCAGGGCGCGTTCAGCTCGCCCTGGTTCCCATTTCTGGCTGGAGCCGCGCTGGGCAATGCGCTCGGCGGCGGCTTCGGCGCTGGCCGCGGCGGCGGACAAACCATCATCATTAACAACCCCGCGCCTGGCGAACGGAGCTACGACGTCAACACGCCGACGTATCGCTACCCACCCACGGGCAGCTTCGGCCGCGACGACTCGCTGCTGGGCAGCCTCGACACGAGCAAACCGCAGGCACCCGACTACAGCAAGATTCAGCCATCGCCGTACGCCACGGCCGGCAAGTCGTCGGGCACCGGCGGCGGCGTGGCCGCGAGCAACAAGGCGGGCGGTGGGGCCGCCGGGGCGGTCAACGCGAATTCTGGCCAGTCGGGCGGCACCGGTTCGGGCGTGGCAGCCTCGAGCAAGGGCGGCTTTGCAAACGGCAGCCAGAGTTTTTCCAACACGAGTGGCTCGAGCGCAGTCGGCGCGGGTTCGCGGGGTGTCCTCGGCGGCGGGGCCAGCTCAACGGGTGCCACCAGCTCCAAGCCAAGCACGAGCATCGGCAGCAGCAGCAAAGGCTTCGGCGGCGCGCGCGCACCGTCCGTCGGCCGACATTGAGACGCGAAATCCCCTCCTACCGGTAGGAAGCTCCGGTTGCCCGGAAGAGGAACGTAGCGTTCGGGGGTCAGTGCGCTGGATATTGTTACGATCCCGACAGTACCGATCTGGCCGCTCGATCCAACTGACCCCGACGGAGGGAAGCGACGTCCACATGTTCAACCGCTTGAACCGCGCCCTGCAGCAGGCCCTCGATCCCAGTAAGGCCTCACCTCAGAATCGCCAGCCGACCGTCGAGTCGCTCCTGCCGGGGGATGTCGTCAGCCTCTGGGACGGTGGTGACCACGTGGTCCAGGCCGCCCTCGACTGCAGCGAGGAGTTGAATGGACGCGAAACCGCCTGGCGCTGGAACCTGCTCGACGAGGGGAAAGTTCTCGAGAACACCCCTGAGGGCACCGTCCTGTACGAGCGGACCGTCATCGTCCATCAGGCCTCGGCCGAGTTCGAGACCCTGACCTCCGACGCCGACCAGGGCGGGGCGCTGAAGGCATTTGAGGCGCGCGTGCGGCAGGGCACGGCGGCCCGGAACCCGACGCACTTCACGTACGAAGGCAAGGAGTATCGGGTCGTCTCGACGGGCATCTTCGGTGCCCAGCCGGTCGGCCAGGCTGGCTTCCCGAACGTGGACGTCTGGCGCGACATCAACCCCTCGAACCCGGGCGACAACGTCTACTTCGAACTCGAGCCGACCGACGAGGTGCCCGCCACCGAGAGCGGCAGCGAGGTCCTGGGAATCTGGACCTCGCACATCGCGCTGCTCTTCGGACGACCGCTGCGACCGGCCGACATTCAGGCGATTTATCCGCGCGCCGAACAAGAAGGACAGCCTCGCTAATGCCAGACGAAGTCATCAAGTTTTTCCAGGCCCTCGGCAGCACCGTGCTGTGGAGCGTGGTCTCGATCATCATCGTGGCGGTGGTTTTCGAACTTCTCGAGAAGCGGTACAAGCTGCTCGACGAAATCTTCAAAGAAAACAGCGTCGCCGCCTCGATCCTGGCGGGCAGTTTCGTCATCGGGATTTTCTACACGGTGACCCAGATCGTGATCCATTGACCACTACGATCTGGCTTGCCAGACACGGCGAAGTCCACAACCCCGACCAGGTGCTGTATGGGCGGCTGCCGCGCATGCAGTTGTCGGCGGTGGGCCGTCGCGAGGCGCGTGCGCTGGCCGACTTTCTTGGCGAGCGCCCGCTCGCGGCGGTCTACAGCAGCCCGATGCTGCGCGCCCGCCGCACCGCCGGCATCGTCCTGAGCAGCCACCCTGAGCTCCAGCGCGTGCGGGTCGACGCCGACCTGCAGGAGGTCCAGACCGGCTGGCAAGGCCAACCCCTTGACGCGCTCGAACGCATCAACTTCGACTTCTACGCGTATCCGTTGGGCCCGGCCGACGAGTCGCTGCAGATGATCCATGACCGCATGCACTCCTGGCTGCGGCGCATGCTGCGGCGCCACGCGGGGACCGAGGTGGTTGGCGTGAGCCACGGTGACCCGATCCTCATCCTCGCCGGGACGCTGGCCGGCTTGCGGCTCGAGCCAGCGTCCATTTTCCCGCAACCCTATATCGCCACCGGCGTGGTGTACCGTCTGCAATTCGACGCCGACGGCGCCTGCCGCGACGTGCAGCTGCTGGTGCCACCCTTCAGCCCGGGCGACCTGGCCACGTCGTCGGATGACGAGGTCGCGGCGTGACGACGCTGCGCGCGACCCTCGCGCTGATCGACTCGGCGGTGCTCGCGCCGTTGTATCGGGACGCCGACGGGCGGCTCCGGCTGGTGTTCATTCGGCGCGGCCCCCTCGGCCGGCATGGCGGCCAGATCGCCTTTCCGGGCGGTCGACGCGAGCCAGAAGATCCGGACCTGCTGACGACGGCGCTGCGCGAGGCGGAGGAAGAGATCGGCCTCGATCGAACGTCCGTCGAGATCCTGGCAACGCTGCCGACCGTCGACACGATCGCGACCGGCTTTCGAGTGGCGCCCTTCCTCGGCCGCCTGCAGGGCCAGCCACCCATCTGGCGCCGCCAGGAGACCGAGATCGACGAAGTCCTCGAAGTGCCCATCGAAGATCTGACCCAGCCCGACGCCCACGCCGTCGAAACCTGGCAACTGCCCGACTGGCCGGCGCCCCGGGAGATCCCCTACTACCGCATCGGACCCTACAAATTGTGGGGCGCGACGTACCGGATCGTCGGGTCAATTCGCGAGTTCCTCGCCGCGCACGAGGTCTGACTCGGTCAACGCGAGACGGCATGACGAAAAGTCATCACGCCCGACTACGCGGCCAATAGGCTGGTGGTCGGGGGGTCAGCTCGCGTGTTCGAGCCCAACAACCAGACGACGACCACCACGAAGTGGGACCTGAGCCGGGACCCGTAATCCGGACCGCGCAACCCGCAAGCGCCCTCGGGCATGCACCTGGCAACCTCGGCGGATGGGCACCGGCCCACGGCAACCTGGCATCCTCGGCGGATGGGCGCCGGCGCAGGGCAACCTGGCAACCTCGGCGGGATGGGCACCGGCGCAGGGCAACCTGGCATCCTTGGCGGATAGGCACCGGCGCAGGGCAACCTGGCATCCTCGGCGGATGGGCACCGGCGCAGGGCAACCTGGCAACCTCGGCGTACGCGTACACCGGCGCAGCGCAATCGCGGCGTCCCTGCGGCGCGGTCGACCGGTCGTGACGTTGTGCACCGGCGGATCGCCGAGTCACTACCTGCTGAGGACTTCGAAGGGCGGGATTGCACTGCCCTACTGTGACCCCCGCAAGGGTGCGAGCGAAGCGAGGCGGGCAACCGGATGTGCGGGAGTGGTGAAGGTGCGCCAGTTCCGTCACCCAGCGTTCATCGAGAAGGAATACGCTAATACCAAGCGTGCGTTTTGCGATAACTAGCTAATGCCTGGCGACCCCGAGACCCCTACTACTCAACAGGCCGTACGCCGCGCGCCGCCGGCGCCCGTCAACGGGCCGGGTGCGCCTCGGCCGCGGCCCCCTGGGCCGAACGACGCACAGCGCGCAGCGCCGCAAGCTGAGCCGCCCAAGCAGAGCATGATGCGCCCGCGGCCGTGGTGGATCAGCTTCATCCTGGTACTGGTCGTCAACTATTTGCTGGTGCAGTTCTTCCTGCCGGCCACGCCGCCAACCCGCATTGACGTGCCGTACACGTTCTTCAAGGCGCAGGTCGCCGCGAGCAACGTGTCCGAAGTCACCAGTCGCGCCGACGTCATTCAAGGGCTGTTCAAAACGGCGGTGACCTACCCGGCAGATCAGACCAACGCGCCGACCTCGACTCAATTTCAGACGGTCATGCCGCAGTTCGCCGACCCTGGCCTCGAGACGCTACTCGAATCACAGAACGTGACCATCAACGCCCGGCCGCTGGATGAGCCGCGCGTCTGGTGGCAGACGCTGCTGCTGAGCTTTGGCCCAACGCTGCTGCTGATCGGCCTGTTCTTCTGGATCTCGCAGCGGGCCGCGAGCCAGCTCGGTGGCTCGGGCGGACCATTCGGCCTCGGCCGCAGCCGCGCGAAGCGCTACGACCAATCGTCCGAGGGGCTCGCCCGGATCACCTTCGCCGACGTCGCCGGTATCGATGAGGCAAAAGCCGAGCTCGAAGAGATCGTCGACTTCCTCAAGGACCCCGCGAAGTACACCCGACTGGGCGGCGCGGCGCCGAAAGGCGTGCTGCTCGTCGGCGCGCCCGGCACGGGCAAGACGCTGCTGGCGCGGGCCGTGGCTGGCGAAGCCAACGTGCCGTTCTTCAGCATGGGCGCCAGCGAATTCGTCGAGATGATCGTCGGCGTTGGCGCCAGCCGCGTGCGCGACCTGTTCAAGCAGGCTCGCGAAGCTGCCCCGGCCATCATCTTCATCGACGAACTGGACGCGATCGGACGCGCCCGCGGCACCGGCTCCTTCGGCGGCAACGATGAACGCGAGCAAACGCTGAACCAGATCCTGACCGAGATGGACGGGTTCTCGTCTCGCGAGGGTGTGATCGTGCTCGCCGCCACCAACCGCCCGGATGTACTGGACCAGGCCCTGCTTCGGCCAGGCCGATTCGACCGGCGCGTCACCGTCCAGCCGCCCGACAAGGTCGGCCGCGAGGCGATCTTGAAAGTCCATACCCGCGGCGTGCCGCTGGCCGAGGACGTCGACTTGAAGATCGTCGCGTCGTCGACGCCTGGCCTGGTGGGGGCAGATCTTCGCAACCTGGTCAACGAGGCGGCGCTGCTGGCGGCCCGACGCAACGAAGACCGGGTGCACCAGACAGACTTCCTCGATGCGCTGGAGAAACTCGTGCTGGGGCCGGCCCGGAATCTGGTGATGAGTCCGGCTGAGCGCGAGCGCGTGGCGTACCACGAGGGTGGTCACACCATCCTGGGCCTGCTCGTGCCGGACGCCGATCCGGTCAATCGCGTCACGATCATGCCGCGGGGTCAGGCGCTGGGCGTCACGTACCAGCGGCCCGTGGACGATCGGCACAACTACAGTGAGGAATACCTCCGCGCGCGGATCACCGGAGCGATGGGTGGTCGGGCGGCCGAGGAAGCGGTCTACGGTGGACGAACCACCGGCGCCGAAAACGACATGCAGCAGGCGACCGATCTCGCTCGCCAGATGGTCACGCGCTGGGGCATGAGCGAAAAGCTCGGACCGGTCACGCTGGCGCCGCGGGATGACGGCTTTCTGAACCGGGACCCGTTCGGCAGCGGTTCGCGACCGTACAGCGAGTCGACCGCGCAGGTGGTCGACGACGAGGTCGAGCGGATCCTCCAGGAGTGCTATTCCGATGGCCTGCGCCTCATTCGCGAGCACCGCGATGCGCTGGATCGCCTGGCCCGCGCTCTCCTCGAGCGCGAGACCCTGGACGAAAAGGAAATCATCCAGGTCAGCGGGATCAAACCCGCGCCAAAGACGTCCGAAGCCCCGCTCGCGGCAATGCCCATCGCGGCATTCACCGAAGTCAAGTCGTAGCGATCTGAAGACGCTCCAAAGTCGGCTGCCCGCATCGCTTCGCTCGCTCCCTTGCGGTCTTCAAAACTGAAGGGGATGCTTCGCCCGGGAAGTTCCTCCCTCCTCTTGGAACTCGCAAGGGAGCGAGCGAAGCGATGCGGGCAGCCGACTTCGGAGCGTCCTCAGGATGCCCGGTGCGCGTCGAGCCTGGCTAGCAACCGATCGTCTTCCGCAGGTGAGCGGACGGCGATGCGGAGCCAGCCGTTGAGGCGCGCGTGGCCGGGGTAGGAGCGGACGATGAGGCCGCCGCCCTGGAGCCAGGCCGCGAGTTCGGCAGCCGGCTGCGGCGGCCGGCCGAGCACGAAATTGCCCGTCGACGGGAGCACTTCCCAGCCGCGGCGTCGCAACTCGGCGTCGAGGCGCTCGCGTTCGGCAACGATCGCCGCGACGCGCTCCTGGAGGCCAGCCTGATCGGCTAACGCGCGCCCGGCCGCGGCAATGCCGAAGGCGGTCATGTTCTGTGGCAGTCGCACCGACTCAATGGCGCGCGTCACGTCGGGATGGCCAACGATGTAGCCAACCCGCGCGCCGGCCAGCCCGTAGCCTTTGGAGAACGTGCGCACGAGCACGCCGTTGGCCGTCCCCAGCAACAGCGGCGCGAGCGAGTGCCCGCTGATCTCGTGGTACGCCTCGTCCACGCACACGATGGCGTCCGGCGCCGCCTCGAGCACCGCCTCGAGCCGTTCGGCGCCCAGTAGCCGACCCGTTGGATTGTTCGGGTTGCACAGCCAGACGACGCCAACCGACGGGTCGCGCACCGCTTCGAGCAGCTCCGTGAGGGGCACGTCCCAGCGCTCGTCCAGCGGCAATTTTTCAATTCGACCCCCGACGGCCTCGCTGACCACGCGGAACATGGAGAAGCTGGGGTCCGGGAGGACAGCCGTGCGCCCAGGACCCAGATACACACTGGCGATCAAAAAGAGCGCCTCGTCCGCGCCGCTCGTGACGACGACCTGGTCCGACCGTACACCGAGGCGCTCGGCCAGGGCCGACCTGAGCGGCTCATTGGACGCGTGCGGATACTCGTTGGCCGCCAGCCTGGCCGCGTCGAGCATGGTCCGCTCCCACGCGACCGGCGGCCACGACGTCGTGTTCGTGTCAAAGCGCACCACTTCTGACTCGGCGATGCCAGCGGCAGCCGCGACATCGCTGGCCATCGCCTCCCACTCGTAGGGACTCAGGCGGGCGATGTGTTCGCTGGGGCGGGGCGGCATCTCAAGCTCCCATCAGGCCGAGCAGGCTGCGAAACGCCCAGGCCAGTAAAAAACACGCCGGAATCGTAAACACCCAGGCCATGACGATCTGACCCGCGATGCCCCAGCGCACCGCCGACAACCTCCGGGTGGCCCCCACCCCCAGGATTGCGGACCCGATGGTATGCGTGGTCGACACCGGTATTCCGAGGCGACTGGCGACTTCGATAACCGTCGCGGCGGCAGTTTCGGCCGCGAAACCGTCGATTGGACGCAGTTGCACTACCCGTAAGCCCATCGTGCGGATGATGCGCCAGCCACCGATCGCGGTGCCAAGGCCCATCGCCAGCGCCGCGGCAAGGATGATCCACAGCGGCACCTGCCAGTCGGTGCCGCCCCAGTGGAGGTAGCTGGCCACGGCCATAGTCATGACGCCCATCGTCTTCTGTGCGTCGTTCGAGCCATGCGAGAAGGCCATCCAGGCGGCCGACAGCACCTGTGCGCGGCCGAAGATGCGGGTGACCGTCTGCGGAAACGCGCGCACGAACAGATTGAGGAGCAGCACCATGGCCAGGAACGCGCCGGCGAAGCCGAGAAACGGCGAGAACAACAGACCCTGGAAGGTCTTTTCGAGCCCGCCGAACTGAATCGAGCTCCACCCGGAACTGGCCACCCCGGCACCGACGAGGCTGAAGATCAGGGCGTGGCTCGAGCTCGACGGCACGCCGAAGTACCACGTCACCAGGTTCCACACGATGGCCGCGACCAGCGCCGAGATCACCAGTGCCTGGGTCGATACTTCGGGCGGAATGATGCCCTTGCCCACGGTCGTCGCCACGGCTGTCCCGGACAGAGCACCGGCGAAGTTCAACACGCCGGCCATCAGCACCGCTCGGCCCGGGGACAGCACGCGCGTCGCGACCACGGTGGCGATCGCGTTGGCGGTGTCATGGAAGCCGTTGATGAAGTCGAAGACGACGCCGAGGGTCAAAATCGAAAGCAGCAGGAAGAGATCGACACTCAGCGTAAGCTCAGGCATTCTTCAGCGCGATATTGCTGAGGACAGTTGCCACATGTTCGCCTTTGTCAGTGGTGTCCTCGAGCAGCTGGTACAGATCGTCCCAGCGCATCGCTTTGATCAACTGGGGGACCTCGGTGACCCCGTCGTACAGCGTCGCAATGGCTTCGGCCAGGAGGTCGTCAGCTTCGTTCTCGAGCCGATGGATCTCGTGCGTCGCGCGCCGCAAGGTCTCGACCTGACGGCGATCCTCGAGCAGCGGGACAGCGCGCGCGATCTGCTCCGTCTGTTCGAGAATCACCTTGGCGAATTGCCGTGCGATCAGGGTGGGTTGATCGATGCGATACAGATGAATCCGTCGGGCGACTTCCTCGATCCAGTCGATGACGTCGTCGAGCGCGGAGGCCAGGTTACTGATGTCCTCGCGATCGATCGGCGTGACGAAGGTGCGATTGAGGGCGCCAAAGACCTCATGCGTGATCTCGTCGCCGGTGTGCTCGATGGCCTTCAGGTGACGTGCCTTGCGCTCGACGTCGACATAATTCGTGAGCAGATCGTGCAGGATACGCGCGCCTTCGAGCGTGTTTTCCGCACTGCGATTGAAAAGATCGAAGAACCGGTCGTCCTGGGGGATCAGTCTCAGTCGGCGGAGCATGCGGCCAGTCAGTCCTTAGTATGACAGCTTAGAATCAGCCGCATGGATGTCTGGCCGCAGACCCCCGGCGCTGACACTTTCGCGCTCCCCGAGGACCGCCAGGCGCACCAGCTGGACGTCTACCTCACGGATGGCCGCCTGACCGACGTCCGCCTCGACGGCGAGTCGGTCCACCCCACGTGGTTCAAAATCGAATGGAAAGAGACCGGCGAGGTCTCAGCCAAAGTTAAAGGCGTCCGCCTGGCGACGCGTTTTGGCGACGCAATCAACATTCATCACCGCGCACCCTGATCGGCCGGCCGAGCATCGTTTGAGGCTTGCGGGCAGCCGTGGTGGGCGTGTTCACTGGACGCGCTCACTTTCGCGATTGGAGCCGAAGGGGGCTCCAGGAGGGAGTCGCAGCTGATGAAACGATTGCAGTTGCATGCGTTGGGGCGGTGCGTCGCCGTTGTCGCACTCATGGCTCCGGCACTCGGCGGACCCGTATCACCGGTCGGGGCAGCGCCCGCTCAGTATTACGAGAACCCGTGTTCGGACGGGTCGCAGTTGTGTCCTGAGGTAAACGAGCCGCTGGACACGTTCGGCCGATACGTCGGCCACGACGAGCCGTCGTTGCTCTTTTATTCGAACGTGCCAGGGTCCGGTAACAACTACACCAGCCAGCTTCGGCTTCCAGAAGAGTCGGCAACCCCGCCGAACACTGCCGGCACCGGCGGCACGTACAACTTCCAGCTGCACCCGGCCTTCTGGTTCGGGATGGCCCTGTGCGACAGCGAGTCCTCGCCAAACCCTGGCCTCAAACCCTGCCCGGCGGATACTGACGCGAACATCGCCGACAGCGCCGACCCGAATGCACCCGATTACATCGGCAATCACGTCGGCAGCGCGTTCGTCGAGTTGCAGTTTTACCCGCCCGGCTGGGTGCCATGGCCGGCCTCCCAGATCATCAACGGCGGCTCGAGTTGCGACGCGAAGCAGTGGTGCGCGGCGATCCTGATCTTCGCCCTGCAGCGCAATGAGAACATAACCGACCCGGCCACGGGCGCGCGGTTGCTCAACAACGCCGACTGCCAGGCGCGGACGGGTGTGGAGTCATTCAACTTCGCCTTTCTCACGCGCAATGGCAAGCCGCAGGGTCCGCCGAGTCCGCTCTTCCAGACGACCGCTGACACGTTCACGCCGCATCGCGGGCAGGCGCTCTTCATGAATCCCGGGGACGTCATCGCAGTCGACATCCACGACACGCCGGACGGACTGCGCACGGTGCTCAACGATCTGACGACCGACGAATCAGGCTCGATGACCGCCAGCACGGCCAACGGTTTTCAACAGGTCATCTTCGATCATGGCGCCAAGACCTGCACGAGCCGTCCGTATGCGTTCCACCCCATGTACTCGACCGCCAGCGAGCACACCCGGGTGACCTGGGCAGCCCACTCCTACAACACCGCCTTCTCTGACGAGATCGGCCACTTCGAGTACTGCCCGCACGTGCACAGTGCCGACGGGTCGGGCGCCCTGGGCACCTTTGTGTGCGACAACATTCCGACCGCCAGCGATCCAACCGGGGCCGACGCGGACGACCTCGATGGCAACTGCGCGCCAGCAGCGCTGTCGACGTTGATCAAAATCGACGGGTGCACCGGCACCGACGGCGAATTTGACAGCCCGGCATACAAGACCGTGTGGCCTGGCTCCACGACGAATCGCGCCCAGGAGCGGCGCCTGGATCCGCGACCGATACGCTTCACGTCGCCGGTCTTCAACGACCACCGCGACTACGCACGGGTGGCCTTTGAAGCCGACCTGCCGGCGATCGAAGGCGCACAGGGCTGCAGCACGATTACCCAGGCCGGCTGCACGAACCCACCCGCGGGCGCACAGTTCTATCCCATCTACTCGACGGCCCGCAATCTCACGGTCGGCCTTCCAGATGGTGGCGATGACCAGGCCGCCAATCAGGCGGCGGTTGGGGACGACCGATCGGGTTGCGCCTGGCAATTCGGCGGCGCGCACATCGCCGGCACAACACGGACGTTCGGTGGGACCTCGGCGACCGAGTTCAGCACCACTGCCCCGCCGCTCGTCTATCCCCGGCCGACGGGCCCGGTCATCCGATTCAACGACTACCGCCGCGTCCTGGGCAACGACCCGTGCGCGCGCGGGGAAGACGGCGGCGGAAACTGATCGGGTAAAAGTTGGAACAGACGCGCGTCGGCGGACGTTGACTGTGTATGGGCGTTCGCCGACGTGCCGTTCTGGCCGCCACACTCGCGCTGAGCTTGGCCGTAACCGCGGCCTTCGCCCAGGACGCACCTGATCAACAGCAGGTACCGCTGGACCAGACGCAGACTGGCCTTGTCGGCCGCGTCGTGCTCGCAACTCGCTGTCCGGTGCCGGTCGGCGATGACGACGGTGTCTGCCCCAGTCCACCGTTTCAAACGACGCTGAGCGTTCGCGCAGCCGACGACTCGACCGAAGTGGCGCGGGTGACGACTGATACGCTCGGCGCCTTTTCGATTCCGCTGGACCCGGGCGCATACCTGGTCGACGTCGCGGATGCGACGCGTCCGTTGCAGACCGTGCCGGTCAGCGTCGCGCCGGACGGTCCGACACCGCTCACGATCCGCGTGGGCCCTGAGGTTCGGCGGTAGCTATCGGGAGCAGCCTGAGCTCGGACTGGCCATGGGCTCGAGATTCGAGCTCGGCGGCGTGGTGGCGGGCGGCGGTGGCGCCCAGCCATGGCGACCAGTAGGCTCGCATCGTGGCGACCACCAGCGCGGTTGGCACCGCGTCCGCTGCGTCGCGGGGGCAGAAGAGCAGGTCGAGGATCGTCACCGGGCCGCCGTTGGGTCCGCCGACGGGTTGCTCGTAGCGCACGTCGACCTGACGGAAGCCGAGGCGGGCAAACGTGTGGCGGCGCTGCCAGGGGTCTGAGCCGATCTTCCGTTCACGCTCGAGCTCCGCGGGCGGCAGGCGCGTCGGATTCACGACGTCGATGAAGACACCGGGCGCGCGTCCACCGGCCGCGCGGTCGAGGATCGCGAATCGCTCCGCGTGCAATCGGCGCGCGATGCCCTGGCGGCGGAGTTGCTGATCCACGCCCAGAAAGCTGGAAAAGCCACTGCCTGCTTCGGCCAGCCAGTGAAACAGCGTGCCGCCGACGACCCTTCCACTGGCCTCGGCCACCAGCAGGAAGTTGTGACGCCAGGCGCGCGTGTGGTCCTCGCCGAGGATCTGGGGGATATAGCGCGCCGGGATCAGCGTTTCGGGCGCGAAATACGCCGCGGTCTGCATCTGTCCGAAGCCATCGATGGCCGCGTCGTCTGGATCCGTTACCTCGCGGAGGCTGATTGCGTCGGTCACAGCCCCGAGCTCACCGCGCACGCCTCGGCTTCCCGTTCGAGCGGGTTCGCGGCGTACCCATGCCGGGCGTGCAGGAGCAGGTAGACCGGCAAGAAGAACGGCCCGAGTTGTTCGTACTGCCGCGCGTGGTGGCTCTCGTGCATCAGCAGGCGCGGCGTCAGGGGCACGGCGCTCACCACGACGCGCCCGAACGTGATCGCCCCAAACCCGCGCCGCGTCAAGAACAGATATGCGAGGCCACGGTTCGATTGCGCGACGAGCAGTCCGCCCCGCGGCGCTGGAATCACGAGCGAGAGCAACGCAAAGCCGAGCCCGATCACGGTGTTCGGGAGCGTCCACATGCCTCCGAGCCAGGTGAGATGTCGGGTGCCACAACCCAGGGCTACCGTCGCCACGCTCCGGCCCCGCGACGTCAAGTGTCGGGTGCCAAAACCCACGGGTACTATTCTGGCAGGCCGCCACGCATCGCCTATCGCTCCGCGGATCGATATCGGGACTTCCCTGCTCTTACTTAAGTGAAAATCCGGAAGGAGCGAGCGAAGCGATGCGGGTGGCCGACCACGCCGCGAGGGTTTGACGACGTAACGTCCAATGCTGCGAATCGAGGACCTCAAAAAGGACTACGGCGGCCAGCGCGTGCTCGACGGCGCGTCGCTGGCGCTGAAACCTGGCGAGCGCGCGGCGCTGGTCGCGCCCAACGGCGCCGGCAAATCGACGCTGCTCAAAATCGTCGCCGGGCTCGAGGACGCCGACAGCGGACGCGTCATCCTACCGACTGGCTCGGTCGTCGGTTACCTGGCCCAGGACGCCGGCGTGCAGCCCGGCCGCTCGCTCCACGACGAAGTGCTGAGCGCCGTCGCGGACCTGCTCGGCATCGAGGAGTCAATGCGCTCCATCGAGCACCAGATCAACACGCAGTCGGACGATGACCTCGACGCGCTCGTCCACCAGCACGCCGAGTTGCAAGAAGAGTTCGAGCGTCGCGGCGGCTACGGCATCGAAGCCGAAGTCGGCCGCGTGCTCGACGGGCTCGGCTTCCTCGCCACCGATCGAGACCGACCCACGGACCAGTTCTCAGGCGGCTGGCAGATGCGCATCGCGCTCGCCCGCCTGCTGCTGGGCCGCCCGGACATGCTGCTCCTGGACGAGCCGACCAATCACCTCGACCTCGCGGCCACCGAGTGGCTCGAGGACTACGTCAAGGCCAGCCGCGCCACGATGCTGATCGTCAGCCACGACCGCTACTTTCTGGACTCGGTCGTCCAGCGCGTGTTCGAACTGCGGCAGGGTCGGATCGAGACGTTCCCGGCCGGCAACTATTCGAGCTACCGCGTCGAGCGGGCCCGTCGCGACGAGGCCGTGCAGGACATTGCCCAGCGCCAGAACGAGGAGATCGAACGCGTCGAGGCGTATATCCGACGCTACAAAGAAGGCAATCGAGCGACGATGGCCAAGAGTCGGGAGAAGATGCTGGCGCGGCTGGAAGCCCAGCGTATCGCCGCTCCGCGCCAGGACCGAGTGGTCAAATTCGCGTTCCCGGCATGCCCACTGAGCGGTCGCGAAGTCGTGACCCTGTCGCGGGTGAATCGCTCATACGGACCCCGAAGCGTGCTCGACGAGCTGTCGCTGACCGTCGACCGCGCGGAGCGGATCGCGCTCATCGGACCGAACGGGGCGGGCAAGTCCACGTTGCTGCGGCTGCTCGGCGGCCGCGACCGCCCCACGCGTGGTACGGCGACCCTGGGCATTGGCGTGCGGGCGGCGTACTTTGCGCAGGACCAGGCCGAGCACCTCGACCCATCGAACACCGTGTTCGATGAGGTGTACCAGGCCGCGCCGGCAACCTGGGACATCCAGGCCGTCCGCGATCTCCTCGGACGCTTTCTGTTCAGCGGCGAGGACCAGTTCAAATCGGTCGCCACGTTGTCGGGTGGCGAGCGGAGCCGGGTCGCGCTGGCAAAGCTCCTGCTGCGCCCGAACAACCTGTTGCTGCTCGACGAGCCGACGAACCATCTCGACATTGCCACGCGCGAGCGGCTGGAGGAGACGCTCATCGGATATCCGGGCACGCTCATCGTGGCGACCCATGACCGCTACCTGGTGAACCGGCTGGCGACGAAGGTGATCGAAGTCGCCGATGGCAGAATCCGGGTCTACGTCGGAACGTACGCCGACTATCTGCGCAGCAAGGCCGCGGCTTCCATTGCTGCCGAAGCGGCGGCCGCTCCGGCGCCCTCTCGACCGCGGGCACGCGGCGAGGTCGAGCAGGATCCCGTTGCGCGTCGCCGCATGGCGGCCGACCTGCGTGAGGCCGAGCGCCAGGTCACGCAGGCCGAAGAGCGCCTGCGCACGGTCGAGGCCGCCCTCAGCGACCCCAGCCAGTTCAGCGGCAACCTGGCCGACCTCGGCCGCGAACACGCCGCGCTCCTCCAGCAGGTGGAAGCTCTGACCGCCACCTGGGCCGAGCTAGCCGAAGCCGCCGAGGGCGCAGCATAGGGGTCCTCCTCTCCGCATCGCTTCGCTCGCTCCTCTGCCGTGAGAGAAGACACTCATCCGAGCGCCTCGCACGCCGCCTGCCGCGCCCGCAGCACCGGCACCATCTCGTGCGCCGCCTTCAGCACGCGCTCCGCGGGTCCGAGTCCAGGCGTCACACCCGCGTGCGCCGCCGGTAGCAAGCCTTCCTCACACCTGGACGCGTGTCCGCCGCCGCGCTGCGCGCGCACCTGGAGGAATCTTCTCCCGCCTCTCCTCGGGAGGAGAGGGGGTCCGCGGGGGTGAGGAGCGATCTCCAGCGGAGCGATCTCCACCGAGGGGCGCGGGCTGCGCCTGTTCAGACAGCGCCAGCGTATCGCGCGGCCACCAGTTGTCGTCCCATTCATCCCACAACGGCCGCAGCCGGGGCATGACGTCGCGCGCGAAACGCGACGTGTTGTACATGACCGTTTCGCTGGGCATGTCGCCAAAATGCAACAGGGTCATCAGGTGGCCGACACGCATCGTGCGCTCCATTTCCGTGAGCTGCTGCACGACCGAATCCGGGCTGCCGGCCACGACATACCCGCGTTCGAGGATCTGCGACCACGTCAGGTCCTGTAACTCCTTGTTGCGCTCGGCAGCGAGTTTGATCTGGCCCTCCATGCCCTGGCGGATGGTTGCCTCGCTGGTATATCCGGGTGGGTTGGCAAAGCCGGCGTACAGATGCAGGCACCGGTTGTAGAAGTACAGCGCGTGACGCGCGTACAGCCGCTCCGCCTCCGCGTCACTGTCCGCCACGGCGACGAATTGCAGGAACCCGGCGCGATACGGATTTGGCTCGAGCCCGCGGCGCGCGACCGCCTCCCAGAAGCCTTCCATGACCTTCTGGCCGCGCAAGTAGCCGAAATACGACAGGTAGGCGTACAGAAAGTTGTGCTGGGCGCACCAATCCCAGGTCTCGACGCTGCCACCGCCCGGAATCCAGACCGGCGGATGCGGCTTCTGGAGTGGTCGCGGCCAGATGTTGACGTACCGCAGTTGCGTGAAGCGACCGTTGAACGCAAACGGTGCGGGTTCCTGCCAGGCCCGCAGCACCAGCTCCACGCCTTCGCGGTATTTATCGCGCAGCGTCGCCGGTGTCTCGCCGTAGCAGTACGTGGTGTCCATCGGCGTGCCGACCGGAAAGCCGGCCACCAACCGGCCACCCGAGAGTACGTCCAGCATGGCCGTCTCCTCGGCGACGCGCGTCGGCGGGTTGTACAGCGCCACCGAGTCGCCCATGACGATCAGCTTGGCGCGCGACGTGCGTCGCGCGAGCGCTGCCACCATGAGATTCGGCGACGGCATCAGCCCATAAGCATTCTGGTGGTGCTCGTTGACGCAGATCCCGTCAAAGCCAGCCTGATCGGCAAATTCAAGCTCGTCCAGGTAGTCGTTGTACGCGTGGTGACCCACGACCGGGTCAAAGAGCTCGGACGCTGGCAGGTCCACCCACACGCCGTGATAGCGGTCCCGGAAATCGTCCGGCAGGTCCGGGTACGGCATCAGGTGAAAGAAGTGGAATTTCACACGTGGACCTCCGTTCGCACGGGCTTCGCGCTGAGAAATGAGTCGACTGCGGTGAGACTCGACTCGAGCGCCTCGGTCGGCAGCATGTGGCCGGCGCCGGGGAGAATGTGCGCTGACGCGCTCGGCATCAGCGCGACAAAGTCGTGCGCGTACTGGACCGGCACGAAGCGATCCTGTTCGCCGTGGATGACCAGGGTTTGGGCGCGCACCCGCCGCAGGCGCCGCGACAGACCGCGATCGGGGATGGGCCACAGAAACCGGGCGACGGCGGTCATGCCGCGCACGCGCGCCACGGCAGCCTCCACGTCCGTTATCGGACCGACTGCGGGCGCTGCCGCGGGATCCGTATACAGCAAACTCGCGAGCTCGGCCGGGGGCACACCCCAGAGGTCGGCAACCGGATAGGCGTCGCTCCACAGCCCGAGCGGCGACAGCAGCACGAGGCGCGAAATGCGACCGGGTGTGTGCGCGGCGATCTCGGCCGCGATCATCGCTCCGAACGAGTGTCCGACCAGGACTGCCTGCTCGAGCTCCAGGGCATCCAGCAGGTCGTCGTACCGCAGCGCCAGGTCATGGATGTCGTGCAAATCGTCGAGCTCCGCCAGCTCGGCGAAGCCGGGCGCAAGCGGCGCCGTGACCGCATAGCAGCGGGCGAGCGCCTCGATGAACGGTGCGTCGCCCGAGACGCCGTACAGGCCGTGGAGATAGACCAGGGCCGGTCCGGTGCCGGCGCGGTAGACCACCTGATTGCGACCACCGCTCAGGCAAAGTGCGTTCTCAGTCAGCATCACGACACACTCATGAGGGCACGCAATTCCTCCGGATTCGTCGTCGGCGCCTGGCAGACGTAGTGCTCGCACACGTATGCCGTCGCCTTCTCGTCGTGCAGCTCGCGACCCTCCAGGAGTGGAATCGCCGCACCGTTGCCTGGTGCCGATCCGGCGACCACCTTGTTGGGTAAGAATGGCTCGAAGACCACGCGCAGCATGGCTTCGGTGTCCGCGGCGCCGTGGCGGCCGACGACGGCAACTTCTTTGGGCCGCCCGAGCAGGAAATCCAGCGCGTTCAATCCACGCGCGAAGCCCAGTGGGTAGCGCGCCATCGGCTCGCGCAACAGCGTGAGGACTTCCCGAGCGGCACGCGCGTACTGGTCCTTGCCCGTGAGCAGCCCGAGCCGCAACAGAACGTCCGCCGCGACGGTATTGCCAGAAGGCGTGGCGTTGTCGAAGACATCCTTCGGGCGGCTGATCAGCGTCTCGTGTTCGTCCGATGTGTCGAAAAACCCGCCATTCTCCGGGTCAGCGAAGCGTGCCAGGATGATGTCTGCCAGCATCACCGCGGATTCCAGCCAGCGCAGGTCGAACGTGGCCTCGTACAACGCCACCAGGCCGTCGGCGACGTTGGCCTGGTCTTCGAGGTACCCATTCAGGCGGGCGTCGTGGCCGGGTTTCCAGGTCCGATACATCGATCCGGTGGGCGCGCGCATGGTCGACAGCAGGAAGTGCGCGTTGTTGAGCGCTGCGTCGAGAAAATCGCGGCGGCCAAGCACGCGAGCAGCCTCTGCCAGCGCCCGGAGCATCATGCCGTTCCAGGCGGCAAGAACCTTTTCGTCGCGCGCGGGGCGGATGCGTTTCGAGCGGGCTTCGAACAGCACCATGCGTCCTCGGTCCAGCGCCCGCCGCAACTCGGCCTCAGCCACGCCCAGCCGTGGGGCGACCTCGGCAGGCGTGTAGTCCACGTGCAGGATGCTCGCACGGCCCTCGAAGTTGCCCGGTGCCTTGACGTCGTAGAAGGCGCCGAACAGGCGCGCATCTTCCTCACCCAGCAGGTCGCGCAGCTCGGCCGGCCGCCACACGTAAAAAGCGCCCTCCTCACCTTCGGAATCGGCATCCTCAGTCGAGTAGAAGCCGCCCGACGGATCGGTCATGTCGCGCAGTACGTATTCGATGACCTGTTCGGCAACTGCGCGAAAGGACGCGTTGCCAGTTGCCTGGTAGCCCATCAGGTAGACGCGGGCAAGCTGAGCGTTGTCGTACAGCATCTTCTCGAAGTGCGGCACCAGCCATTCGGCATCGGTGCTGTAGCGATGGAACCCGCCGCCCAGGTGGTCGTAGATGCCACCCTGCGCCATGTGCTCCAATCCGTGCACGGCGACGTCCCGCGCGGCGTCGTCGCCGCTGCGCTGGGCGTAGCGCAGTAGGAACTCGAGCGCCATGGGTTGCGGAAACTTGGGGGCGCCGCCGAAGCCGCCAAACTCGGGGTCGTGCTGCGCAGCCAGGCCCCTGCCCGCCGCCTCGAGAATGCCGGGATCCAGGGCGGTGTCAGCGCTGGTCGAGCTGTGGAGCGTTGGCTGCGCCAGGTGCTCGCGCAGTTGCAGCGCGGTTTTGACGACATCGTCGCGGCGGTTCTGCCACGCGTCGGCGATGGCGCCCAGCACGCGGGTGAATGACGGCATGGTGGGCCGATCGTCGGGCGGGTAGTACGTCCCACCGTAGAACGGCGTGCCGTCGGGCATGAGGAAGACGGTCATCGGCCAGCCGCCACTCCCGGTCATCGACTGCACGGCCTGCATATAGATGCCGTCGAGATCGGGCCGCTCTTCGCGGTCGACCTTGATGTTGATGAACGCGCTGTTCATGACCGCCGCCGTCCGCGGGTCCTCGAACGACTCGCGTTCCATGACGTGGCACCAGTGGCATGCGGAGTAGCCAATCGACAGGCAGATCGGCTTGTCCTCGGCCTGCGCCCGCGCAAGTGCCTCGGGTCCCCAGGGGTACCAGTCGACGGGATTGTGCGCGTGCTGGAGTAAGTACGGGCTGGTCTCGCCGGCCAGGCGATTGGGCACGCCTAAGAGTACCGCCGCCAGGGTTCGTGGGTGCACCTCGGCGGTCTTTAACGCGGGGGTGAGCCTGGGGTCAGGACCTGCCACGTGTCGCACAGGGTTGCACGTCTTGACGCGGCTGAGACAATACCCCCAGAGCCCGATGCCCGCTCGCCCCTCAACCGCCGAAGCACCGGTCACCTCCGAAACGCTGGTTGACGCGCTGCGCACGCTGCGCGACGGCGATTCGGCGCCCGTCTACGTGCAGATCGAGCGCCGCATCCGCATGGGCGTCGCCGATGGCACGCTGCAGCCTGGCGATCACCTACCGTCGGTCCGTGAGCTGGCGCGTCAACTGGGCCTGTCGCCGAATACCGTGGGCCGCGCCTACGCCAACCTGTCGCGCGAGGGGGTCATTACGGCTCGCGCCGGGGGTGGCTCAGAGATTGGCGCTCGCGACCGGCTCAACCAGCCGGCGCTGTTGCGTACCCGCCTGGAGCGCCTGCGGGTCCTCGCCCGACAGATGGTCGTCCGCGGCCTGGCGCTGGGGTTGGAGCCCGACGAGATCGCCGAAGCGGTCCGCGCCGAGCTAGCGGCTCATGGGCGACCCGTCTCGGGGACGCCGATGCAGGCAACCCTCGGTCAGCAAGAAGCGCCGCTGCTCTCGGCGCGTAACCGCCTGCGGGGCACGATCGCGGCGATGCGCGCCGGCGAAATGCTGGCCGAGGTGACGATCGACCTGCGCCCTGAAACCCAGCTGGTCGCGGCCGTGACGCGCGCGTCCATCGACCGTCTGGGCCTGGCAACCGGCGGCCGCGTCTCGGTCTATGTCAAAGCTACCGAGCTGACGCTTGGCCAGTAGCCGCGGTTCTTTGTTGACCCCGCGCGCCATCAGCGGCGCCCTCCTGTGTCTGACCCTGGTCGCATCCATCCCGCCGACCGCGAGCGCGGCGCAGGCGCCGGGGCCCGGCGCGTGGCTCGAAGCCGCGCCACTGATGAATTGGAACTCGCCGGGCGCCGCGGTGCCCACGGCGCCGGCGCCGTACGGCGATCTTGACCCGCGCTGTGGCGCGCAGGAGCGCACCTCGGAGTCTGCCGAGGAGGACCAGGTCGTCGCCGCCGGCTGGCGCCTGTTCAACGCCGCCCGCGTCGGTTGGGGCCTGTGGGTTGTCGACGGCGTGGTCGACTATGACGGCATGTGTCGCCCGAACCAGTTCCAGGGCTTCGTGTTTGCCGACGGCCAGTTCGCGGGCACCACCTCGCCAGCGCCAATGGACTCCCGGACGGACGGCACCGGCCGCGTGCTCGACATCCGCGGCGGGACGCTGAGCGGCCAGTTCGTCCGCTACACCGCCACTGACCCGCTGTGTTGCCCGTCGTCGGTGTTTGTTGTCGAGTACACCGTCGATCGCACCGGCCCCGCGCCGCTGCTGGTGCCGAAAAGGGCTACCCGCACCACAGCTCCGTAGCCTCAACGGAGCGGCCAGCGGCGTCAAATATGCGATAATTGTGCGTGGCGCACGTCGCGGCAGTTTTACCCGGATACGCGACCGTCAGGCACGGCAGCGACGTACTCCACCTGGCGCCGCGCTCCGTCCGTGACCTGATTTACTCGGGTCGGCTGCCCTCGCTGCGGATTGGCCGGCTCCACTTCCTGCGCGTTACGGACCTGGAGTTGGAGCGCCGGCGGCGGCTCGGTTTGCAACTGCCGCACCGCCAACCGCGCGTACCGCGGGCCCGCACCAGCGAGCCGTCCACGCGTCCGCGGGTCGAGCGCGGCCACGTCGATCCCACCCGGCGCCGCGAGCGCGCCGCCGAGCGCGCCGCCCTGGTTAACGAGTGGGCGGAGCGCCACCACCTCGACGCGCCCGACGTGCCGTTCGCCGTTACGGTCGCCAGCGTGCCAATCGCCTGCGCGATCTGCGCCCGCACCCTCAAGCCCGGCGCCCGCATTCTCCAGCCCGCCCAGGCAGCGACCTCCCTCTGCCTCACCTGCGGCCGCCGCGTCCTCCTCGACTGGTCCGACCGTCGCCGCCAGGAAGCCGCCGCCGCCCGCCGCCTGGCCCAGACCCTTGGCGCCAACGCCGCACCACCCCCCGCCGCCCGCATCGCTCCGCTCGCTCCGCTGCAGCCCTCAGAAGAAGCCGCGATGACCCCACCGTCTCGTCCCTAAACGCGGGCCGTTTCGAGGCGCGTCGCCAACTCGTCGTAGAGGTCCTTATTGACGACCACCTTCCGCTCCGGAAGGCCGCCCTTGACGACCTGCAGCAGAATCTCGGCGGTCCGCGCCTGGTGGCTGATG
>DATGER010000285.1:0-23432 GCA_035309865.1 Chloroflexota bacterium | reverse complement strand
TCGGCAGACGCGCAGAGCTCGGGCTCGACTCGTACCATGTGGTGACTTGTGACTCCGAGGCGAGCCGAGCGAGCCTCGTCGTCACGCGAGTAACGCTTCGCGGTAGACCTCGCGCGTCGCCTGGGCGGCGCGCTGCCACGAAAAGGTCTGGGCCCGCGCGAAGCCTCGGCGACGCAGCTCGGTGCTCACGGAGGCAGTCGTCAGCACGTCGAGCAGGGTCGCGGCCCACGCTTCGGGGTCTTCCGGTTTGAGCAACACGGCCGCGTCACCAGCCACCTCCGGCAGCGGCCCGGCGTTGGAGCAGACCACCGGCGCACCGCAGGCCATGGCCTCGAGTAGTGCCAGCCCGAACCCCTCGTAGAGCGATGGCAGCGCGAACACGCCCGCGTGACTGTACAGGACGGCCAGGTCCTCCTCGCCAAGCGCCCCGAGGAAGCGCGCGGCGTCCCCGACCCCGGAGCGCGCGTGGGCAGCAAAGATCGGCTCGTCGAGCCATCCCCGCGCGCCCACGACGAGCAACTGTGCGTCGAGTCGTTGGCGCAGGAGCGCGAACGCTTCGAGCAGCAATGCAACGTTCTTGCGCGGCTCGAGCGTTCCGACGAACAGGATGTATGGCCGGCGTCGATCGGCGTCGAACCCGAGGCGTGCGGCCAGCGGCGGAAGATGCTCGAGGCCGCGTGGGGAGAAGCCTGGCGCGGCCGCCTCGTGCACGACGCGCATGCGGGCCGGATCCACGCCGAGCAGCCGCACCGCGTCGGAGGCCGTCCGCTGCGACACGGCGATCACGCGTTCGGCGCGACGCACGCTCTCACCCGTGGCCGCGTAGTACGCGCGCGATGCGAGGGTGTGCGTAGCGGGGTACAGCATGAACGCCAGGTCGTGGAGTGTCACCACGCTCCGCCACGGGCCCCATCTGGGTGCGACGTGATCGACGCTATGCAGCAGCGTCGGCCAGGGCTGCGCGCGGAGCAAATCGACCGGCAGTGTCCAGCGCTCGAGGCGATGATGCGGGGGCGTCATGGCCCGGCGGTTGATCGCCCGTGGCCCGCCGATGGGGAGATCGCGAGCTCGACGCCCGCGCAGGATCACATACTGCTCAGCCTCGTCCAGTTGGGCCAGCGCATCGGCCAGATGCACGGTGTAGCGCGCGATGCCGGCGGCGTACCCGACCAGCCGGGCGTCCAGGGCGATGACTGGCCGGGCCGTCACCGGGAAGCGTGCGCCCGGTGAGTGACTGCTCGCCGCGTCACCCAGTCGCGCGGGGACTTCGTGGCTTGGTCGACAATTGTGGACGGTTGTAGGGCGGGGCGTTGATGCGACAGACCTTCGAAAGTTCGGGGTCGAGCAAGCGTGACAGGATGCGTAATTCCTGGCTCGGTGCGCCGCCCACCGCCGCGCCTCGATCGAGCGGCTGGTTGCTGGTGATGACTGTCGGCAGCCGCGCATTGAAGCGGTGATTCAGGAGCTGAAACAACTTCTCCTCCGCCCAGGCAGTGGACGAATGTGCGCCGTAGTCGTCGAGAATCAGGACTTCCGCGTTGCGAATGGCGTCGAAGCCGCGATCGTAGGTGACGTTACTGTCCGGTGCATACGTGGCGCGCAAGTAATCGAGCAGGTCGGGCGCGGTCATGAACAGCGTTTGAAAACCCTGTTTGTCGCGCTCGTTTTTGATGGCTGCGGCCAGGTGAGTCTTCCCGCACCCAACCAGACCAGTCATCACGAGCCAGCCCTGCGGATTTTCGGCGAAACTCAGGGCGGCTTCCCATACGTCGTGGAGATTCTTACTGTTCGCGACAAAATTGTCGAAGATACAATCACGCAATCCATCGGGCCACGCGTTGATCAGCGAGTCGGTTATCGCATGTTCAGAACTGATCACTTCGACACGCCACACGCGACGGTCTTCCAGACGCGCTCGGAGACGCTCGTCGAGTTTTGCCATCGGCTCGTTGGTGGTGATGACCGTGGGCAGATTGGTGGTGTAACGGTGATTCAAGATCTGGAAGAGTTTCTCTTGCGCCCACGCGGTGCTGCTCTGGGTGCCCAGGTCGTCGAGTATCAGCAGCTGGGTTGACTTGACGGTTTCGAACAGGTCGTCGTACGAAACGTCGCTGCCCGGGCCAAACGTTGCCCGCAGGTGATCGAGCAAATCAGGCACCACGCTGAAGAAGACTTCAGTGCCCAATTCAATCTGGCGATTCGCGATCGCGGCCGCGAGATGCGTCTTGCCACACCCGGGCGGGCCGGTCAACAACAGCCAGGTGGGGGGCTCCTCGGCGTACATCCGGCACTTTTCCAGCGATTCGGCCAGCATGCGCCGCGCCGGCTCCGCAAGCGGCGCGCGCCCGCCCGGCAAGAACGTGTCGAAGGTCCGATCGGTCAGGGCGCCGAGATGGCTCCGCCGCGCCAGGCGATCGCGGATTTCACCCTGGCGGCAGGAGCACGGGATCGCGCGGCCAAAGTCGACGTCCCCGAGCGGCACGTCGCGGCGCACGAAGCCATGGTCCTTGCAGATCGGACACGCGGGCGCTGGCTCAGGCTCCGCTGGCCCGTCGCCGATGCGCGCCCGCAACCGCGGCCGAATGCGCGCGATAGCCTCGCCCAGGCGTTCCATTTACGACCGGTACACCTCGAGGTCGAGGAACTTGGTCGTACGCTCCAGGAACAGGAGTTGGACCTGCCCGGTCGGTCCATTGCGGTGCTTGGCCACGATGATGTCGGCGACGCCCTTTTTGTCCGTATCGGGGTTGTACTTCTCGTCGCGATAGATGAATAGCACCACGTCGGCGTCCTGTTCCAGGGCACCTGATTCGCGCAGATCAGACAGTTGCGGAATGTGGGGCGTGCGCTGTTCCACCGCGCGGCTGAGCTGGCTCAGCGCCAGGATCGGCACCCGCAGCTCGCGCGCCAGGGCCTTGAGCGCCCGCGAAATCTGGCCTAATTCCTGGACACGACTCTCGCCGCCATCGCCGACGACGAGTTGCAGGTAGTCGACCACGATCATATCCAGGGTGTGCTCGGCGGCCAGGCGGCGAGCCTTGCTGCGCAGCTCCATGATCGGGATCGACGGCGTGTCATCCACCCAGATCGGTGCTTTGGCCAGATGGTTCATGGCGGCGTCAAGCTTGCGGCTCTCTTGCTCGTTGAGATGGGCCGACCGGATCCGCGGCGAATCGACGCCGCTTTCCATGCTCAGTAACCGCGAGGCAAGCTGTTCCGCGGCCATCTCAAGGGAGAAAACGGCCACCGTAGCGTTGTGCTTGACCGCCGCATTGACCGCCAGATTGAGCGCGAAACTGGTTTTGCCGACACTCGTGCGCGCGGCCAAAATGATCAGGTCGGTGCGCTGGAAGCCGCCAAGGATTTTGTCCAGGTCCATGTACCCGGTCGGGATCGCGTAGCGGACCGACTCGCCATCCTGGAACGCCTCGATCTGCTCCATGTATTCGGTCAGCACGGCTTCGAGCGAGCGGAAGTCACGTGTGACGCGCTTTTCGGCGACCGACAGAATCAACTGTTCGGCTTTTTCGAGCGCCGTATCAGGATCGAGGTTGTCGCGATAGGCGATCTCGGCGATTGTCTGCGCCCTGGCGATCAGCTGTCGCATGATCGAGGTGCGCTCGACGATGCGACCGTAATGCTCGATGTGCGCGGCGCTCGGCGTGGCGAGATTCAGTTCGCTGAGATACAGCAAACCGCCCGACGGTTCATAGGCGCCTTGCTGCTGCAGCCGGTCGGCCGTGCTGTGGTAGTCGATGGGCTGGGCATCGGCGAACAGCGACAGCATGGCCCGAAACACGTGCCGATTCCGCTGCTGATAGAAGTCCTCGGGTTTCAGAAAATCCGAGACACGGACGATGCTGGCCGGATTCTTCAGCACCGAGCCGAGCACCGCTTCCTCAGCCTGGATGCTGTGCGGCGGCAGGCTGAGATCGCGCTCCTCGGTGCGACCTGCGGCGGCGAGGGTCTCGAGATCGGTATCCAGACGCTCGACGGCCATAAAAGTAGTGTCCGTGTGGCCCAGCTCAGGCGCTACCGATGGCGCGGACTTCGACCGTGATCGTCGCGGTCACCGTTCGATGCAACCGCGCCGTCACCGGGTACGAGCCGACCTGGCGGACCTGGTCGGCGATCTCGAGATCGCGTCGCTCGAGGCTTACCCCGAGCTGACGCTGCACGGCGGTGGCGACGTCCGAGGTGGTCACCGAGCCATACAGCCGGCCCTGCTGACCGGCCTTGGCCTCGACGATGACGGGCTGCGCTTCGAGTTTCGCCTTGAGCGCTTGCGCCGTGCGCTCCTCGTCGGCGGCGTGCCGGGCCGCGACCGCTTGCAGGTCGGCCACCTGCTTCAGGGCAGCGCTGGTCGCGGCGACGGCCAGGCCGCGCGGAATCAGGAAGTTGCGGGCGTAGCCGTCGGCAACCTCTTTGAGCTGTCCCGCCTTGGCCACGTCGACAACGTCCTTCTTGAAGAGCACTTTCATGGATCAGACAACCCCCCACACTTTAGAACAGATGTGCTAGCATGCCAAGGGCAGCCTGGCAGAACCGCCAGTGGTCGCGGACGTGCCGCGCAGGTGCAATCCAAACTGCAGGTGAACCAGGGTGACCAGGGTGAACCACGGTGAACCACGGTGAACCCCGTGGAGCGAAGCGGAACGTGACTTTCTGCGCCAGTCTGCGGCAGTCCATACCTGGGATGCAACCACGTGCCGGAACCGCCGGACCTTGCTCCCGGCATCTCAATTCTCGTCAAGTACCTTTTGGTGCGCACTGCGGTGAGAGTGTGCGTGCTTAGAATGGCCGCCGTGACGTTGGCGCCGATTCGCGAACGGCTCAACTGGGAGCCGACGCCCGAGGCGTACCAGGCGATTCGGCGCCTGTGGATCAACCACTCCAAAGCCGAGGACGGGCGCGACCTCCAGGGTCTGATCGACACGCTCGCCGAAGACTGCGTCTACGAGATCTACCCGGGTGACCAGCGCTGGGAGGGGCACGCCGGCGCGCGCACCTTCTACAGCAGCTTCCTCGGGGCGTTTCCAGACGTGAAGTTCGACCTCCAGGACATCGTCATCGGTCCCCAGGGCGTCATGGAGGTCACGCGCATGACTGGCACGCACCGTGGCACCTGGGCCGGCCTCGCGCCGACCGGACGCGCGGTCGACACGCTCGTCGTCATCCACTTTCCGTGGAATCCGCTGGTCCAGAAGTTCACCGGGGAGCGCATCTACATCGACCGCCAGGCCTTTTCCCGAAGACACGGTTGATCTCACATTTGTTACGACCGGGCCCTTGTCGTTACCGAACTGATCCATTATCAACCGCCGCTCCCCACTCCCCGAGATCGACTAACCAATCCGTGGGTGAGCACGGAGATGCATGCCCAAGTTCGGGATCCGCCGCAACCGTGCCTTCCGCACGTTGTTCGGCGTCGCTGCCACGGCCCTGCTGGGGTGCCTCAGCCTCCTCGCCTCGTTGTCCGCCGGTTCGAGCGTGGCGTTCGCCGACAGTGTCGGTCTGGTCGACGGAACCAATCAGCAGCCGTTACACAGCCCGTCTGGACCGCAACCAGCCGCCTACGAGACGGGCGTGGCCTCAACCTACGGTGAAGGCGATGGCTTCGAGGGCAATCTGACCGCCTGCGGTCAGATCTTCCACACCGGTGTCGTTCAGGTGGCGCACAAGACCCTGCCGTGCGGCACGATGATCCGCATCGAAGACTCCGACACCGGTCGTTCGGTCGTCGCCGAAGTGACCGACCGCGGACCGTACATCGCCGGCCGCATTGTCGACCTGAGCTGGGCCGCGTTCCGCCAGCTCGAGCCGTCCGCGCCTGGCCTGCTAAACGTCACTGTCTATCTGCTCGACAAGTGACCGCGCGCGTATAGTCCGGATGAATGCTGGAGGCGTGGCCCTCCTCGGGTGAGGTCAACGCCGCGGTCGCCGAGCGGATCACGCGGCTACTCGACGAGCACGGCGGGCCGGTTGCGGAGCTCGCGTACCGGACCATGCGCGTCGACCGGGGCGTGCTGTCCGCTCAGCCCCACTCATTGACGAGTGTCCTGGTCGCTGGAGCCTGCCTGGCCGCTGGCGCAGACTGGCCGGCGGCACTGTGGCCCGCGGCCGGCGCCGAATGCATGATGGCCGCCGCGGACCTCTTCGACGACGTGGCCGACGCCGACCCTGGCTTTGAGCTCGGGGGCGCGCCGGGTGTCGTCCTCACCGCGGCCGCCGGGATCCTCAGTCTGGCCGGCGCCGCCATCATGCGCGTGGTCGACGATGGCGCCTCGCCGACGATCGCCGTCGCCCTGGGCCAGCTGCTCGGCGACGAGTTCGCCCGCGCGGCGAATGGCCAGGCGATCAACCTTCAGCCTGGCGTGAGTCCGCTGGACCCGCTGACCGCCTATCGTCAGGCGGCTGCCAAGAGCGGCCCGCTGGGCTCCCTGATTGCGCGCCTGGGTGCCCGCACCGCCACCGACAACGCGGAAATCGTGGACTTGCTCGGACAGTTCGGACGGCGCCTGGGGGTGCGCAGCCAGCTCCTGAACGACGCCCGCGATTCGGCGCCCGGAGCTTTGACTCACAAGGCCGACGTACGCGCTGGTGCCCGCACCGTGCCACTGGCCTTCGCCAACTCAACCGGCGCGCCAGGCGGGTTGACAGACGGCGAGCTCGCGACCTGGGAGGTGCTGGAGCGCGAGCGGATCGCCGCCGCGGGCGGCCAGACCGCCGTGCACGCCCTGGCGGAGGCCGAACGCCTGGGCGCGGTTCATGCGGTAAATACCCTGGAACGCCTCGGCTGCCCTGTCGCCGGGCTGCGGCAACTCATTTAGACGGCCAATCGTGTAGCCCAATCGGGCTAATTGGCGCGTCAAAGTGGCCTTTGGTCTTGTGGAGAGGGTCGGCTCAACCTATGGTCCGCCGCGCCCTCCCAGGATCGTCGATCGTGAGCGGGCAGCATTCCCTGGGGGTGTTCCCTTGAACATTACAACGACTACAGGCCATGACGAAGCACAGGAGATCCTTGACGCACTGCGACAGATCCAGGACAACCCCGACCTGCGCGCCGAATCCAAGACCAACCCGGAGTCGGTGGTGAACCGCCTCGGCCTGTCAGGCATCGCGCGTCACGCGGTCGCATTTGCGATCACCGCGGCGCTGGTAGCGCCATCGATCGGCCACGTGGTGCACACCGACAGCTTCTGGGGCAGTTAGCCACCCAGGTATGACAGGGTGATCCACAAGCGGAGGGGCGTCAGCCGCCGAGCCCTGGTCGGGCTAGGCCTCGGGTTGTGGGTCATTCTGGTCGCGCTGGCCGCGGTGCGTGCCCAGGCCGACGGTGCCCGGTGGGGCATGCAGGTCGCGATGTCATCGGACGGGCGCGCCGTCGCCGTCGCCGTGGATCCGCTCGGCGGTGCCGGGGTGCTCGGCGTCCGTCAGGACACCGAGCTGCTGACCATCGACGGTCAGGACGCCAGCCACTTCGCGGGTCGCGAGGTCGGCGTCTCGGTCGCCGAGCTCACGTTTCGCGACACTGCCGGCCGGATTCGCACCGTTCGCGCCGTGAGCATGTCCAGGTTCCTCCTGGTCCTGTTGGCGGCTGGCGCGCTCGGATTTGCCCTGCTGGGCGGGGTCGTATACCGCTGGTCGGCGGATCCGGTGCTCGGCCGGCTGTTCCTTATTCTGTGTGGTTCCTTTGCGACGGCGATGCTGACTTCGCCGCCCGCTTCCCTTGGATATGCGTGGGCCGCGTACCTCACGCCCCCCGCGGCGCTCCTGGCCGCGCCGAGTTTGTTCGGCCTGTTCCTGTCGTTTCCACGCCCGGTGCGCTACGGCCACCGGCTGGCGAATGCGGCGGTGCTGCTGGCGATTCCGCTCGCACTGGCACAGATTGGCGCGCTCGCGCTCGGGTCATCGGTCGACGTGGGGGATGCGCTGGACAACTCGTCGTGGCTGTGGATGGTGCTGAATCTGTCCGGGGCGGTAGTCGTGCTGATCGTCCGCGCATTCCGTCGCTCGGATCGCCGCGCCCTCGCGCCGCTGTGCATTGGCACCGCGATCGGGGTGGGACCGCTCCTCATCCTGGTGGCGGTCCCGCGGCTGATCGGCCTGGACCCGCTGCTCAGGGTCGAGGTCGCGGTGATCCCGGCTGCCGCCATCCCGATCAGCTTTGCCTATTCGATCCTGCGGCACCAGGTCTTCGGCCTTGACGCGCTGGTGCGCCGAGTGCTCCTCCGCGGGAGTGGTGCCGCTATCGGGGTCCTCAGCTTCGTAATCGGCTGGGTAGCGCTGCAACAGGTGGGCCTGCCGCCCTCAGACGCGGCCCTCGTTGCGGCTGCGGTGGCCGCGCTCGCCACGCCGCCAGTTGCCGCCTGGGCTGCGCGCCGACTTGATGCGTGGCTCTATCGGCCGCTGTATATCGTGCGTTCGGCAGTCGAGCCGATCCACGCAGACGGCCTCGAAGAACTCGGCCGAGCTGTGGCCGTGCGCTTGAGACGACTCCTGCCGGTGCAATGGGCGGCATGCGTCGTGCGCGCCGAAGCCACGCCAATCGAGCTCGGCTCGCGGCGGGTGCTGGGCGCCGACGGCAAGGTACCGAGCTGGCTCGACGCGGGCTCAACGCTCGAGGCGAGCACGGACGACGTCAGCGTCGCGCCGATTCAGCGCTTTGATGGGGGCGTGGTGCTCCTGCTGGCCGGGCCCCGCCTCGACGGCGCCCGCCTCGATGGCATCGAATTCGAGGCGTTGCAACTGCTGGCCACCAGCGCCGCGGCCGCGTTCGAAGCGGGCCTGTTGCGAGAACGCGCCGAAGACGAGAACAAGTTCCGCCAGGGACTCACCGATCTTGCCCGCGACCTGGCCGCCGCGGCCACCGTCAACGACGTCCTGCGCGGCTTCAAGACGCACGCCGCGCGCCTGTTTGGCGCCGAGACGGCGAGTCTGTGGCGACGCGGGCCTGACGGTGAGGTGGCGGTACTCGACGATCTTGGCGACGCGTTCGCGCCGACGGTGGCGCTTCGGCAAGCGCTGGACGCGCGCGACGGCCGCAGCGACGAGCGCGACTGGACACAGGTCATCTCGGACGGCGAGGTGCTCGCGTTCGCCCTCGACGATGGCGGGGACGAGCCCATCTTGTGCCAGGTCGTGCGCGCGGGGGGCGCGAATCGTTTTGGCCCCCGGGACGAAGGCCGCGCCCACGAGCTGGTCGACCACACGACCGGCGCGCTGCGGCGCGCGGCCGAGCGCGAATTGCTCGAAGAGCAGCTGCGCCACCGCGCCTTCTACGACTCGCTGACCGGGTTGCCCAATCGGGCGCTCTTCCTTGACCGGATGGACCACGCCTTGGCCCGCGGCGAAGTCCTGGGCCAGGAGCTCGCCGTCCTGTTCATCGACCTCGATCGCTTCAAGGTCGTCAACGACAGTCTCGGCCACGCGGCTGGCGATCAACTCCTGGTCCAGGTCGGGCGCCGCCTGCGCGCTGGCCTGCACGGCAGCGACACGCTCGCCCGCATGGGTGGCGATGAGTTCACCATCCTGCTCGAGGGCCCGACCGCGGTCGATAGCGCGGTCGAGGCCGCCGAGCGGATCCTGGTCTCGATGCGCGCGCCATTCCTCTTCGACGGGCGGGAAGTGTTTGCCGCGGCCAGCATTGGCATCGCCGGTGGGACCACCATCCGTGTCTCTGGGCGTGATCTGCTGCGCGAGGCCGACATCGCCCTGTACAGCGCCAAGTCGGCTGGTCGCGGGCGCTATTCGCTGTTCGAAGCCCGCATGAATCATTTGCCCGCCGAGCACTTGCACGTCGAAAGCGATCTGCACCGGGCCATCGAGCGCAACGAGCTGCGGCTCCACTATCAGCCGATCTTCGCGCTGCTCGACGGCCGGATCACCGGCCTGGAAGCCCTGGTGCGCTGGGATCACCCCGAGAAGGGTCTGGTGGCGCCGGACAACTTCATCCCGTTGGCCGAAGACACTGGCTTGATCGTGCCAATTGGCAAGTGGGTTCTGGACGAGGCCTGCCGCCAGATGCGCGAGTGGCAGCTCACCTACCCCGCCGCCGAGCGCATGACCATCAGCGTCAACCTCTCCGCCATCCAGCTTCAGGATCCTGGCCTGCTCGATGACGTCCAGCAGGCCATATGGACGTCGGGTCTTGATCCACAGCGCTTGCAGCTCGAGATCACCGAAAGCGTGGTCATGCAAGAACCCGAGGCGACCATTGTCAAACTCACCGCGCTGAAGAACCTCGGCATCGAGCTCGCCGTGGATGACTTCGGCACGGGCTACTCCTCGCTTGCCTACCTCAAGCGCTTCCCCGTCGACGTGCTCAAGATCGACCGCGCGTTCGTCTCGGGGCTCGAGCATGGGGATCACGATTCGGCCATCGTGCAGACCGTCGTCAGCCTGGCCAGAACCCTGGGCTTGCGAACCACTGCCGAAGGTATCGAGGAACACTCCCAGTGGGCCCGACTCCTCGAGCTTGGCTGCGATCAGGGCCAGGGATTTCTGTTCGCGCGACCGCTTCAGCCCGACGCGGTCCCAGCATTCCTCGACGACGTCGCTCGCCCCAGCCTGGCGAGCGCGGCCTGAGACGCTGCGAGCGTGGTCACAATCTCGCCAAGGAGGGTGTCGAGGGCAGGCTCCATGGCGATTGTGGCCTCTACGACCCACAGCACTTCCAGGAGCTCCTGGCTCAAGACGTCGGTCCACGTGCGCGGCGCGACTGCATCCAGCGGCGACGAGCGGCGTTTGCGCGGCGGTCTGGCCACGCGGCGGTCAAGCCAGCCGGCGACGACGCGCAGCCCCGAGACGCTGAACATCCACACGGCTGTCCCGACGGGCCCAAATGCCCCCGTTCCGAGCCGCAGGGTCTGACACTCCGCGTCATACACGTACTCCCGCGGGTAGCTCGCGCCGACCGGTACGACCATGCGCGCCCGGCCGTCCGGCACGCTGCCTGGCCGAGCAGGGTCTGACACGCCACACTGGCCGAACGTGTGCAGCGCGACCAGCCGCTGACCCAGCGCGACGGCGCGCTGGAACAGCTGTGCATCGGCTGTCAATGGCACACGTGGACCAGGCGTGCGCAGCTCGTCTTCGAACCGCGCCTGGAAGCCGCGGGTGCCCAACAGGGCGTAGCAATAGGCGAACAGCTGCTCCGGGCTCACGGGGAAGCCGAACTGAGCGGCGAGACGCTCGAGCAGGCCGACCGCGACATTCGGGACGCTCGCATCCGCATCCGACCACAGTGGGATCACCGCTCGCGCACCGAACGAGCCGCGGAAACAATCGAGGTCTGGCACCAGCGCGGTGGCGACCGCGGCCGGGCCCGGACCGAGAACGTTGGTCAGCATGCTCGTCAGGAATACCTGGCGCGGCCCGGCGATGCGCCAGAGCGTCGGCCGCATGAAATCGCCCAGCCGCGCGTCGGGCAGCACCCACTGGCGATCGAAGCTGCGATAGGCGTACCGCACCGGCTGGAGGCACGCGTCGCCCGGCGTCAGCGCGCGAAGTGGCTCGAGCCGCCTGGACGGGGTGTGCAGGTCGCACGGTGTCGAGTCCAGGTCACGGTCGCGGGTCTCCCGGAATGCGGCCGCGCGCTCACGGCTGGCGGACGGCAGGTCGAGGAGTCGCGCCCAACGCTCACGGAGCACGGCTGGCGTCGGCGCGATTGGCCATGTGCGTTTGAGCTGGGCGCCCGACAGCTGCCGTGGGAAGAGATCTGTCAACTTCGGCCAGGTGGCATAGTCGTCGCGGCGCTGGGGGACCAGCGGCAGCGACCTCCCGTGCAGAACCGACCGCCATGGCAGGTCAGCCAGGCGATGCACGGCCGCCAGCGCGGCGAGTTTTTCGACGCGGGTGCCGTCGAGGCGCGCGTAGTGCACCCGTGCCGACGCGGTCGGTGCACGCACGCCGTACCGCACGCCCATGGCGATGGCCACCGGGGTTCGAATCGGGAAGACGTTGTCGGAGCTGCGGGCGGCGAGGTGGTCGCCCTCCAGGTCGACGATCCAGAGCTCGTCGAGCAGCGCGCGCAGCAGCCGGCGCATGCCGGCGAAGCCTGGACCGCGCAGGTACGACGCCGCGGTGACAAAACTCACGATACCCGGTCCGGTGCGCTGCTCCAGTACGTGCCGCAACGCCCAGCGCCAGAAGTAGACGTATTCGTTGTACAGATTCTTCGCGTGGAGCCCGGCACCGGGCTCGACGAAGTCATGGACCAGTGAGCGCGCGTCTGGTCGCTGGTGGCTCGGGTGGCGGTGGTACGGCGGATTGCCGAGACACACGACGACCGGCGCTTCGAGCTTGAGCGGGGCGGTCAGTGCGTCGCGTTCGTCGACGCGCAGCCCATCGGCCGTGGCCAGCGCGGCGGTCAGGCGCGCCCTGGCAATGCTGGCTGCGCCGACCATCGGCTCCAGCAGCCACAGGCGCTCGGCCAGATGCGGTGGGCCGTGTCGCGAACGTGCCAGGACGTCCGCGACCACCGCCAGGGGGTACGCGCCGCTGCCGGCCGCGGGGTCCACGATCAGGACGCGCGGGTCGGCGAACGCGCCGCTGCAGCCCAGCCGACGTTCGAGCACGTCCGCGGCCAGTCGCACCTGGGCGCGCACGACCTCCAGGGGCGTGTAGTACACCCCCAGCGCCCGCCGCCGCGCTGGCGCGAACGCACCGACAAACTCCTGGTACAGGTACGTCCAGTCCACGCCGTCGGCCCCCTCGCTCGCCAGCACCTCGGCGAACACGCGCCGCTCCGCCGCCGCGTCCGCAGCCGCCACCTCGCGTTCGGCGCCCGACGCCAGCAGGTCGTCCCGCAACGCGCGGCAGCGCGCCGCAAGCACCTTGGCCAGCGCCTTCGTAGTTCGCATCACCGTCGGGAGCGAGCGCAGCGATGCGAGCAGCGGGCGCGTGTCAGGCCCGCGGCACGGGGCTCTCGAGCACGACGTCGACCAGGAACGGCCCGCCCTCGTGGCGGATCGCCTCGGCGAGGACGGGCGCGAGCTCTTCGGGCCGCTCGACGCGACGGCCGGGGACGCCCATGGCTTCGGCCAGGCGATCGAACCGAAGGTCAGGCTCCACGAGGTCCATGGCGACGAATTCGCGTCCCCGCGCCGCCGGCCCCAGGTACTCGACCATATTCAGCTTCAAAATGCGGTACGCACGATTGCTCAGCATGACAAACGCCACGGGAATCTGGTGATGCGCCGCGGTCCAGAGCGCGGTAATGCTGTACATCGCCGCCCCGTCCGAGGCGACCCCGACAACCTTGCGGTCCGGCCGCGCCAGCGCGGCGCCCAACGCCCCCGGCAAGCCGGGCCCGATCCCGCCGCCGCGCACTTTCACCAGCTGCCCCGGCTGGTCGGGCCTGAGCGCCATCTCGATGTGCTTCCCGTTCGTCACGCTCTCAGAGAACACCAGCGCATTCTCGGGCAGCGCCTGTTTGATCTCGTGCATCAACCGCGGCCCGGTAATGGGCGCAGCGTCCCAGTTCTTGCGCGCGTTCGCCCAGTAGCGCGCAGTGTTTTCGGCCACGCGGGCTTCGGCCAGCCTGCGCCGTTCGCGCGCGGCCTGCGCCACGCTCCCGGTCTGGCGTTCCCGAATCAGGTCCGCGAGCTCGGCCAGACCTGACTTCGGATCGCCCAGCAAGGCGACATCCGGGCGCACGTTCTTGCCGAGCTCGTGGGTGAACGAGTCGAGCTGAATCAGCCGGGTGTGTGGCCCGATCGTGGGCGCCTCAGGGTCGGGGAAGATCAACTGGAACACCGGGGCACCGACGACGAACAGGACATCGCAATCAGCCACCAGCGACCGAATCGACTTCGGCGAGACGAAGTCGACGCTTCCGAGATTGAGCGGATGGCTGGCCGCGACATTGAACTCCGAGGCGTAGCACTCGAACATCGGCGCCCCGAGTAGCTCGGCCACCTGGGCCACCTCGGCTTGCGCGTCGGCCAGCGCGACCGAGTCGCCGACCATGAGCATGGGTCGATCTGCCTTGACCAGCAGATCGGCCACTTCCGCCAGGCCGGCCGCGTCTGGCCGGGCGCGCCAGTTCGTATACGTAGTCGGCACGATGTCCATTTCCGCCTCGGCGTCGAGCACGTCCATCGGCAGCGCCAGGAACACCGGACCCTGGGGCGGTTCAGCCGCGATCTTGAAGGCCCGCCGTAGCGCTCGCGGCACGTCGTGGGCGTGTTCGACCTGGGCCGACCACTTCGCGATGGGACGGGCCATGTCGACCAGCGGCCCAGACAGGTGGGGCTCCTGGAGCAGGACGTTGCTCGGCGATTGGCCTGCGTAGATGACCATCGGCGTCTTGCCGATGCGGGCGTTGTGCATCATGCCCAGGGCATTCCCCAGGCCGGGCGCGATGTGCACTTCGACGAACGCTGGCCGTCGGGTGAGCCGCGCATAGGCATCCGCCATGGACATCGCGACGCCCTCGTGCAGGGCCAGCATGAACTGGACTTGCGGGTAGTCCTGCAGGACGTCCATGAACCCCTGTTCGGTGGTGCCAGGGTTGCCAAAGATGTGGCAGACACCATCGGCAATCAACTGCTCCAGCAACGCGCGTTTGCCCGTCATTCGAGACACGCGTGAGAGCGTATCAAGCCTTACCCTCAGCGGGGCTGGCACGCAAGGTGCGTTTGAGGCGTCAGGAGGTGCTCGTCTATGTTGTGGGCACTCGTCGTTCTGCTACTGCTGTTATGGGTCGGCGGATTCGCCATGAGTGTCGGCGGCGGCCTGATCCACCTGTTGTTGGTCCTCGCGGTGATCGTCGTCGTCTACAACCTGCTCGTCTCGCGAGGTCGCCGAGCCCTGTAACGATCGCGCCATCCCCAGCACTGCGTTCGCTCCCACTGTCCTGCTCCGGAACACCCTGCCTTCAAAATCCTTCCCGGAAGGTAGCAGCGGAGTGGTGGCGGCTACTCCGCTGGCTGGCGGCTGACGCTTGCCACCTGGGTGTTCCTGGGCAGCGGCAGCAGGCTTGGAGCGCCCGGCCGTCCGCGGTGGCCCTGAAGCGATGCCGCGGCCCCATCGGCGCAGCGTATGCCTTGAAAGATCTCCTCGAGATCGTCGCCCTCGATCGTTTCGTCCTCGAGGAGTTGCTCCGTGAGGCGGTCGAGGATAGCGCGGTGTCGCGACAGGATCTGCTCCGCCTGCTGTATACCCGCACTGAGCAGCGCCCTCACCTCGGCATCGATGGTCTCAGCCACCCGCTCCGAATAGGCGCGCGGTTCACTCGCGCCGCTGGGGTCAGGCTGGCCAAGCGCCAGCGGACCCAGGCTCTCGCTCATGCCGTACGTGGTCACCATTCCACGCGCGATGCCGGTCGCCTTCTCGATATCGTTCGACGCCCCCGTGCTGACATCGCCAAAGATCAAGCGCTCGGCCACCCAGCCGCCCAGCGCCGAGGCAATCATGGCCTCGAATCCGGTCCGGGTCATGTAGTGCCGATCCTCTTCGGGCAGGAACCGTGTGTAGCCGCCCAGACGCCCCCGCGGCACGATGCTGACTTTGTGCACCGGGTCATGGTTCGCGCTGAAGCGGCCGACCACCGCGTGCCCGCTTTCGTGGTAGGCCGTGCGCCGCTGCTCGATCAATGACATGACGCGCGCCTTTTTCTGCGGCCCGCCGATCACCCGGTCGATCGCCTCCTGAAGCTCGTCCATGCCGATCGACTGCTTGCTCCGCCGCACCGCCAGGATGGCGGCTTCGTTGATCAGGTTGGCCAGGTCCGCACCTGAGAAGCCGGGCGTCGAGCGTGCCAGGGTCTCCAGACGGACGACGTTCTCCAACGGTTTGCCCCTGGCATGGACGGCCAGGATGGCGGTGCGCTCCCTGACGTCAGGGTTCGCGAGCGTCACCTGGCGATCGAACCGACCCGGGCGTAAAAGCGCTGGATCGAGCACGTCGGGCCGATTGGTCGCCGCCAGGACGATGACTTGCTTGTTGCCCTCGAAGCCGTCCATTTCGACCAGGATCTGGTTGAGCGTCTGCTCGCGCTCGTCGTGAGCCCCGCCGCCGGTGGTGCCGCTACTGCGCTTGCGGCCGACGGCATCAATTTCGTCGATGAAGATGATGCTCGGCGCCTGACGCTTCGCCTCGGCAAAGAGGTCGCGTACGCGACTGGCGCCCACGCCCACGAACATCTCGACGAACTCGGAGCCCGCGATGCTGAAGAACGGCGCGCCGGCCTCGCCGGCCACGGCGCGGCTGATGAGCGTCTTACCCGTGCCGGGCGGCCCGACCAGTAGCACGCCCTTGGGGATGCGCGCGCCCATCGCCGTGAACTTTTCGGGCGCCTTGAGAAACTCGACGATCTCCAGCAGTTCTTCCTTGGCTTCCGCGGCGCCCGCGACGTCGTCAAACGTCACCTGCTGCGCCTCGCCGACAAATCGGCGTGCGCGGCTGCGCCCGAACTTGAATGCCGCCCCGTTGCCGCTGCGACGCACCGCGACCAGCAGCACGCCACCCAGGAGCAACGTAATCGCCAGGATCGGAATCATCTCGCCCCACGGGATCGGCGAGGTCTCGGACACCGCGTAGGTCAGCGTGGCCAGGTCGCCAGGGCCAACACCCAGGCCGGCCAACATCTGCGACACAGATGTCTCACGATCCTTGATGAAGACGTACTCGGCGCCGTCCGTCTTCAAAAAGGCGCGGTCAAGCTGTACCTCGATGGCGCGCGCCTGCCCACTCTTGACGATCGTCGCGGCCTCGCTGGCGGCGATCGGCTGTGCCGCGCTGTGGGCCTGCAGGCGTTGTAGATTCGCCAGCACCACCAGCGATCCAAGTACGACGACCAGGATTGCGAGCCCGCCGAGCTGAAAGAGTGGGCGATGGAGCAAGCGGTGCAGTCGGTTTTTCATGGGGCTCCGGACGGCGCAGTCTGCACCGTCCGGAGCGAATTACCAAGGGGCTACATCGCGAAAACGGGCCGGACCTCAACCGTGCCTTGTTTCGCGGCCGGAATGGTCGCCGCCAGGTCGGCCGCTTCCTTTGCGTCTTTGCACTCGAGCACGTAGTAGCCGATGAGCTGCTCGGGCGTATTGGCCGCGGCGCCAGGCGTGTCCTGACGCTGGCCATTCCGAATCCGTACCGACGTCGCGGCGCTACTGGCAGTGAGCGGATCACCGCCCACGAACGCGCCACGTTTGGCGAAATCCTCGTACACCGCGCCATAGGCGGCGTTCTGGGCATCGAACTCGGGCGTACCAGGCTGCGGCAGGGCAGACTCGGCGGCGTACAGCAGAACCATGTATTTCGACATGCGTGTTTCACCTCACACCTGTAGAGACGGCCGGCTAGCCCGAAACTCATCGGTCCGGCGCACCATGAGCTCCGCTGAAAAAACTCATCGGTCCGGCGCAAATCGGTGGTTGGCGCCCGCTAGACTGGGGCCCATGGTCGAGCCGGGCACCCAGTCGCCGGTTGCCGCGCGTCCTGACGACGACGCATTTCGGCAACTCGTCGAGGCGCACGAGCGGGCGCTACGCGCCCACTGCTATCGGATGCTCGGCTCGCTGCAGGATGCTGAGGACCAGACGCAGGAGACGTTGCTGCGCGCCTGGCGCAACCTGGACCGGTTCGAGAGCCGGGCGTCGGTGCGCGCCTGGCTGTACCGCATCGCGACCAATGCCTGCCTGGATGAGCTGGAGCGCCGCGGACGCCGGCTCTTGCCGCCCATGCTCGGCAGCCCGAGCCAGGCCTTCAGCCCGGGCGGCGGGTTGATCGACGAGACGCCGTGGCTGGAACCGTTTCCGGATGCCTGGCTCGAAGTGCCGGACGCGTCACCTGGCCCTGAGGCGCGCTACGAAACCAGAGAGTCCATCGAGCTCGCCTTTGTTGCGGCGCTGCAGCGCCTTGGCCCGCGCCAGCGGGCGGTGCTGCTGCTGCGCGATGTGTGCGGCTGGTCGGCGCGCGACGTCGCGGGTTTGCTGGATGTCTCGGTGCCGGCGGCAAATAGCGCGCTGCAACGTGCCCGCGCGAGATTGGATCCGGCCGCGACACCGACATCCGCCCGACTGGCGCCGGCCGAAGAACGGGCGCTGGTCGAACGGTACGTCGGCGCGTGGGAACGCGGCGACGTGCACGCATTTGCCGCGCTGCTCGCCGAGGACGTCGTGCTCAGCATGCCCCCAATGGCCGAGTGGTACGTCGGGGCGGCCGCGACCGCCGACTTCTTCCGCTTCGTCAACGGCACCGGAGGCGGCGGACCATTCCGACTGGTACCCACGCGGGCCAACGGGACCCTCGCCTTCGGTTTCTACGGTGCCGGCCCCGCTGGCCCAGCGTCGGCGGCGTTCGTCCTCTCGGTGCTGCTGGCCGACACGCGCGGGATCCGGGCGATCACCAGCTTCATGAACCCGCGCCTGTTTGCGCCGTTCAACCTGCCGTTGATCCTGCCTGCATCGCCAGCCACACTCGCTCAGCCGTGAACGGCACGTCCAGATGGGCGACGCCGAGGGGTGACAGTGCGTCCATCACCGCGTTGGCGATCGCCGGCGGACAGCCGTTGGTGCCCGCCTCACCAACGCCCTTGGCCCCCAGCGGGTTGGACGGACTCGGTGTCACGGTGTGGTCCAGGCGCAGCGGCGGCATGTCCGTGGCACGTGGGAGCGCATAGTCACCCAGCGAACCGGTCAGCAGTTGTCCGTCGGCGTCGTAGACGACCTGCTCGGTCAGTGCCTGGCCGACCGCCTGGGCGATGCCGCCCTGTACCTGCCCCTCGACGATGAGCGGGTTCACGACGTTGCCGCAGTCGTCCACGGCGACGATCTGCTCGATCGTGACGTGCCCGGTTTCGCGATCCACGCGGACCACCGCCACGTGCGTCCCGAACGGCCATTCGCCCGGGGCGTCGAAGTGTTCGGTCGCTTCAAGCCCGGGCCCAGCACCGCCGGTCAGGCTCCCCGGGGCGTAAGCGACGCGGGCGATCTCGTGCCACGTGATCCGCTTCGCCGGTGCGCCGGCCACCGCGAAGCCACCCTCGACCGACTCCACGTCCTCGAGGGTCACCTCGAGCTGGTTCGCCGCGATCTGGCGCGCCTGGTCGACGACGCGCGTAGCCGCGCCGACCGCCGCGCCGCCGCCCAGGACCATGCTGCGGGAAGCGAACGTGCCGGTGCCGCTGCCGATCGCGGCGGTGTCACCGTGCACGACCCGCACCTGCTGCATCGGCATGTTCATCTGATCGGCCACCACTTGCGCGAATGAGGTCTCGTGGCCCTGGCCATGGCTGTGCGATCCGGTGACCAGGGTCACGTCGCCGTTTGGCTCCACGCGGACGAGCCCTGTCTCACCGCCGGGACTGCCACTTGGCTCCACGAACGTCGAGACGCCGATCCCGACTAACTCACCCCGGCGACGCGCGGCGTCACGCTGCCGGACCAGCTCGGGGTAGTTGGCCAGCGTGAGCGCCTTGTCGAGTGCGCCGGCGTAATTGCCCGAGTCGTATTCCGCGCCCGTCGCGGTGTGGTACGGAAATTCATCGGGTGGGATGAAGTTCTTGCGCCGCAGTTCGATCGGGTCGATGCCCAGGGCATTGGCCAGCCGATCCATGCCGCGCTCGAGCGCCAGCACGGATTCGGGGCGGCCAGCCCCACGGTACGGCCCGGTCGACGGCGTGTTGGTGAAGATCGCGTTGGTCTCGACGCGGACGTTGGGGATCCGGTAGCAGCCGGAGGCCATGTTGATGATGAACGTCGGCGGAATCGCGCTTGCCGAGTGGAGGTAGGCCCCCATATTGGCCAGGTTGCGCAGTTTCAACCCCGTGAGGGTGCCGTCGCGCTTCGCCGCGAGCTCCACGTAGATGACCATGTCGCGACCCTGAGTGGTGACCTGCAGGTCCTCGGCGCGCGTCGCGACCCACTTCACCGGGCGCCCGAGCTTTAGCGCGCAGTAACTTGCCAATAGGTACTCAGGCGTGACGCCACTCTTGGCGCCGAAGCCGCCGCCCACGTCGGGCGCGATGACGCGGATCTGCTCCGCTGGCATGCCCAGCGCACCGGCCAGGTCGGCCCGAACACCGTGCGGCGCCTGGCTCGAGACCCACAGAGTGAGACGGAAGTTGTGCCCGTCCGCATCGGGCACCGCGACGACCCCGCGGGGTTCGAGCGCCACTGGAGCCACCCGGGGACTGTCGACCCGTAGCTGCACGACCGTGTCAGCGGCCTTGAAGGCAGCCTCGACATCGCCGCCCTCACGGGTCAGCGAATAGCAGAGATTACTGCCGAGGGCAGCATGGACCACCGGTGCGCCCGGCTCGAGCGCGGCTTCGGCGGAAGCCACGGAGGGCAGCGGAGCGTATTCGACCTCGACGAGGTCGGTCGCGTCGTGCGCCGCGGCCGCACTCTCGGCAACGATGGCCACGATTGGCACGCCCACGGCCGCGACCTGACCGCGGGCCAGGGGCGGGTACGGTGGGATCTTGACGAAGGGCAGCGGAATCGTCGGAATGTTGCCCAGGCCCTCGAGATCGTCGCCAGTAACCACGGCGATGACGCCCGGGTACGCTCGGGCATGGTGTACGTCGACGCGCAACAGACGTGCGGCGGGGTAGCTCGAGCGCACAAACGCCAGGTGCACCAGATCTTTTGGTTCGACATCCTCGACATACTTGCCGAGGCCGGCGAGAAAGCGCGGATCCTCCACGCGGCGAACTGGTCTGCCTGTTGCGCGCGTCATGGACAATGCCTGATCCACCCTTCGAGCCGTTCGTGCCAGCCAGAGTAGACCACAGGCTTAGCCCGTGACATCCGCGCGCCTGGCAGTGTCTCTGGTCTTTTTCCTGCACGGCATCGCGGGTGGGATGTGGGCGGCGCGCATCCCGGCGATCCAGGCGAACCTGGCGCTCGGCGTCGGCACGCTGGGGTTGGCGTTGCTGGGTGGCGGTCTCGGGACGCTGCTGGTGATGCTGCCGACCGGGGCGCTCATCGCCCGTCGCGGGAGTCGACTGGTGGCTCGCTGGTTGGCGCTGCCGGTCTGCATTGCGCTGGTGTGCCTGGCCCTCGCCACGGATGCGATCACATTGTTCGCCGCGATGATCCTCTGGGGTGCCAGCGCCGCCGCGCTGGATGTGGCGATGAACGCTCAGGGGGCGACGATCGAGCAGCGGCGTGGCCGGCCGATCATGTCGTCGCTCCACGGGCTGTGGAGCGTCGGGAACATGAGCGGCGCCGTCGTCGGCGCGTTCGTCGCCGGTCTGGGGATCTCCGTACGCACCCACTTCCTGGTCGCCGCGCCCGTGCTGTGGGTCGCGCTGGTCCTGGCGCCGCGGCGATTTACTTCGGGTGATGTGCGAGAGGATGCCGGCGTGCGGTTCGCCTTGCCACGCGGTTCGCTGCTCGCGTTGGCGGCCGTCGCCTTCTGCGCCGTCATGACCGAAGGCGCCATGTTCGACTGGGCGGCGGTCTTTTTGCGGCGCGAGCTCAGCGCTCCAGAAGCGACCGCGGCCCTGGCGCCGTCGTTCTTTTCTGCCGCGATGGCGGCGGGACGACTGGGCGGCGACCAGCTCACCGCGCGTGTTCGCGCGCCGCTGGTTGCCCGACTGTGCGCCGCCGTCGCGGCGGTCGGCATCGCGGCAATGATCTTCGCGCCGGTCTCGCTGATCGTGTTCGGTGGCCTGGTCGGCGTGGGTCTTGGGCTGTCAGTGCTGGTGCCGCTGGCCTTTGGCGCTGCCGGGCGGAGCACGCAGATGCCCACGGGCACGGCCATCGCCGCCGTCGCAACCGTCGGCTATTTCGGGTTCCTGGTTGGCCCGCCGACGATCGGCCTCGTCGCCGAACAGGTCACTCTGCGCGGCGGGTTCGTGGTGCTGCTCGTCTTGCTGGGGTTGATCGCAGTGCTGGCGCCCGCGATCGAAAGTTAGCTACTTCTTGATGTCGCCGTCGAACCACTGCGCATGGGCCAGCGCCTGCTGGCGCGCCTCGCGCTTCTTGGCGGCCGCGTCGTGCTGCGCTCGATCTGCTGCCGCCGCCTTGCGGTCGGGGCAATCCTTGGTGTGGAAATGACTGGGTGCCATGTTGCCTCTGGTGGTACTCCCTGTCAGACAGTATGCGCTATCTACGCCGCGGGCACTGCCCAGGTAATCTGAGAGCACCTCACGGAGGAACAGGATGCCGAGTTTCGCCCGCGACATCCGCGCGCTGTTTCGTGACAGCGACGTCGACAGGATGCGGTTCGCCTTCGACCTGAGTCAGTACGAGGACGTCAAGACCAACGCCGAGGGGATCTACGAGCGGCTCGCCGACGGCTCGATGCCGTGTGACGGGCCGTGGCCCGCGGAACGGCTGGCCAGATTCAAACAGTGGATGGACGAGGGCTGTCCGGAGTGAAGGCGCTGCTCAAGGTCGCCCCCGAGCCGGGCGCGCTGGAGCTCCGCGACGTCCCGCGGCCCACCCCGCGCGCGGACGAAGTGATCGTCGAGGTGGCTGGCGCGTCGATCTGCGGCAGTGACCTGCACATCGCCCAGTGGCACCCGATGGCGCAGTGGACCCGAACCCCCGTGATTCTCGGGCACGAGTTCGCCGGCGTCGTGACCGACGTCGGCGCCGCGGCCGGGGGATTCCGGCCGGGTGATGCCGTCGCCGTCGAGTCGGTCATCTGGTGCGGACGTTGTCCGCCGTGCCGAGCGGGCAGGACCAACGTGTGCGACGCGCGGCGCCTGTTCGGCATCCATGAGCCGGGCGGGCTCGCCGAAGCGGTTGCCGTTCCCAGTCGACTGCTGCACCGCCTGCCTGCGTCGCTGCCGCCTCGGCATGCCGCGCTCGCCGAGCCGACGACGGTGGCGCTGCACGCCGTGCTGCTCCAGCCGCCCCAGCCCGGGGACGTCGTACTGGTGACCGGGCCCGGGCCGATCGGCCTGCTCGCGGGGCGCGCCGCGCGCGCGTTCGGAGCCCGGGTGTTGATCGCTGGAACACCGGCGGACGCCGCGACGCGACTGCCAGCGGCGCGGAAGCTCGGCCTGGAACCGCTCGATCCAGCGCACTCCCTTGCCGACGCGCTCGCGGCTGTGACCGATGCGCCCGTCGACCTGGTGCTGGAGTGCTCAGGGGCGGCCGCGGCCATCGACGCCGCCCTGCACGTCGTCAAACGCGGCGGTGGAGTGACACTGATCGGCATGCCGTCAGCTACGGTCGAGATCGATCTGACGCTCGCGTTGCGCGGCGAAGTGTCGCTCCGACCCAGCTACTTCGGCACCTGGCACGACTTCGAGCGGGCGATCGCCTTGATCGCCAGCGGTACGATACCCGCGGAGGAGTTGCTCGTGGCGTACACGCTCGACAACGTCCTGGCGGCGTTCGCGGACGCCGAAGCGCAGCGCGTCCTCAAACCAGTCGTGCATCCCTGACCCGCCGCGGGCTACCAGGGCCGCTGCATCGTACGCCCACGTCGGCCGGGTGAGCAGGTGTCTACGGCGGCGAGTCGCTTCT
>DATGER010000284.1:0-3267 GCA_035309865.1 Chloroflexota bacterium | reverse complement strand
GCGAATGGCAGCAATGGACACGGGGGTCTCCTGAGCGGGGGGTGGGGATTAGATGACGCGGAGCGGACCCGCCTTTTTCACGGGAGCTTCGGGGTTGTCCGACACTTTGACCCAGGTGTCGAACACCCCGGCGGCCAGGGTGATGACGCCCGCGGAGCCAACCAGCGCCCGGGCGTAGAACGTCGTCGGCGTGGTCGTGGTGTCCAGTTCCCAGGTCCCGGCCTTCCAGTCGCCGCTGACCGGGGTGGCGCCCTCGGCGACGAAGGCCAGCACGACGGTGTCGGTGGACGGGTCGACGGCCACGCCGGCGTTGGTGGCAGCGATCGGCACGCGGACGTACTCGTTCGACAGCGAGCTGATCACAAGCATCTAGTCGCTCCTCACTGTTGCGGTGCGCCCGCGGTCCATTTGGCGACGGGACTGCCTGCGATCCACTTCCCCTGCGGTGCGCCGATGACGTACAGCCAGTCGCGTGCGCTGCCGCTGAAGACGGTCGTCGAGGCGGACTCGACCAGGCTCGCGGCGTCAGCCGCGGCGAGCGCCACGGCCAGGGCGGCCTGGTCCGCGAGCGCGGCGCTGTCGGGTGCGCCGACCGCGGCGGCAGCGGTGGCCTGTTCGGTGAGTGCCGCGGCGTCGGCGATCGCGATCGCGACCTGGACGAGCTCGGCGAGCGTCGCGGAGTCGCTGCGCGCCAGCGCGATGGCCATCTGCTCCGCGAGGCCGGCGCCATCAGTCGCCTGCAGCGCGATCGCGATCTGCGCGGCGAGTGCGGCGGTATCGGCAGCCGTCGGAGTGGTGCCGCCGGTGTTGACGTTGGTCGTCTCGGTCAGCGCCGCCGCGTCAGCTGCGCTGATGGCGATCGCGACCTGTTCGGCGAAGGCGGCCGAATCCGACACCGCGAGCGCGATCGCCGTCTGCTCCGCGAGGACCGCGGCCGCCGCGAGGAGCGACGGCAACGTGCCCGAGTCGTTCGCGACGAAGCGCGTCAGACCCCAGTTCGCGTTATTGCCGGTCTGATTTTTGAGGTACTGGCCGACGCCGGGCGTCCCTCGCTCGAAGGTCGTGTCGGTCGTCTGCAGGATCTGGACGCCGTTCTTGTACGCGGTGAGCAGCGGCCCGACCGCCGTGAAGCCCATCGTGTCGCCATCGGCCACGCTGATCGTGTTGTCCGAGATCAGGACCGTGAAGTCGCTGAGGGCACCGTTCCAGCGCACGATATTCACGTAGGGGCTGCTGGGGACGACGCTCGCGTTGAATTCGTAGCCGCTGGCGGAGTTCGCCGTGATGGTGAAGCGCAGCAGCAGCTCGACCTCGGCGGCGAAGACCGGAGCGGTCGCGATGTAGACCGTGGTTTCGGACGCCTGGTCGACCCCCCACGCGCTGCTGAGGCACGCGATCGAGTCGTCGTAGGGTGGGACGCTGTTGCCTGGCTGGGTGCCAAACATCTTGCCCGGCGTCGTGCGGATATTCGTCCAGGAGAGGCCGGTCGCCCCGCCATTGATCCAGCTGCCGCCTTCAGAGATGGGGTTCTCGGTGAGCGGAAACGCGGTGCTGTAGCGGTGCGCTGGCGGCAGCGTGACGGCGATCGCCACCGCCTCGGCCTCAGTGGCGGCGTCGGCGGCCGCGAGGCCGATCCCGCTGACCTGGTCAGCCAGCGTCGCGGCGTCGGTCGCGCGTTTAGCCGCGAGCTCCGCCTCGGTGAACGCGTCCGTCGCGGAGACCGCGATGTTCGAGGCGGTGTCCGTAAGGGTCGCGCTGTCGGTGCTCGAGGGCGTTGTCCCGCCCGCCGCCAGCTTGTAGACGACGGCGATCAGGGCCCACGTCGGCGTGCCTGTCGTCGTCGAAGTGGCGGTCGGGGTGCCGCCCGAGGAGCCAGAGTCGGCGTGCTCGAGGAGGCCCTGCCACTTGCCGGCGTCGAGCTGATGCTTGCCGGTTAGGGTGGCGGCCGCGCCATTGATGTTGCCGGCCCCGAGCGTCGTGTTCTCGCCCGTATCGAAGTAGGCGCCGATCATCAGCTCATTCGCGGCGCCGGTCGCCGCGACCGCGCCTGAGCTCGGGCTACCTGAGGCCGCCGTGGCGCTGGCGGCGACGTCAACCTGCGCGCTGGTCGCCAGTCCGCTGAACGCCGCGACCTGCAGGCCACCCTGGATCTGGCCGGTGGCGGTCAGGATCGTGACGGTGACGACGGGAGTGCCGGCGCCGCTGTTCGGCTTGGTCCACACGCTACAGCGAGCCGGGGTCGGGCCGGCGAGCGTGAAGGTGCGGGTCGCGTCTTCGGCCCAGCCGGAGCTGCCGTTGACGCTGTCCGAGACGCTGAAGGTCGGGGTGGCATCGCCGGAGATGGCCTGGAAGCCCATGATCGTCAGGACGAGCAGGTCGCCGGCTGTGACCGCGGCCCCGAGCGTGACCGTTGTCGTGCCGTTATTGACGATGCCAGTGAACCCGGTGCCGTCGTTGGCGTAGCTACTGGCGCGGAGGGCCCAGGCCACCTATCCGCCGCGCGCGACGATGCAGTGAGCAGTCATCGGCGCGCCTCCAGACGAGCGGGAAGAAGGCAAGGCCCCGCTCGATCGAGCAGGGCCGTACTGGGGACAAAGACGACGGTTCCTGGCTGGACTAGCTTTCCGAAAGCGTCACGGTGAGAGTCCACGACGCCGCCGAAGTTTTCGTCCCGAGCCCACCGCCAGGCGTGGCGCGGTCGAACAGTGTGGCCGGGGGCTGCGCTTCCATGTTGGTGATCTGCGCGCCCGTGGTCAGGCCCCATTCATTCCAGGCGAAGTTGGCGTTCGTGGTGCCGTACGTGGCGACGTAGACGATCTGGTTGGTGGTGACAACCGCGGAGCCCGCGGCGTTCGCGCGCTGGCGGTAGTAGTTGATCGGCTTGACGACGCCGCCGGCCAGGGTGATCGCACCGCCACCTGCGGAGTTCAGCAGCGTCAGCGTCGAACCCGACGCGGCCGTGATCTCGGCGGTGATGTTGACCGATGCTGCACCAGCGCCCGTGAAGCCCGAGACCACGACCACCTGGCCCGTGACCGGGGTTGGCGAGAACGTGCAGGTGAGCACGATCGGGGTCGCGTTGGTGGCGCCCGTGCAGTCCGCGGCGTTGAGCTTGGTGCCGACCGCGGCGGCCATGTCGGTGTTGCCGACCGCGGGTGCGGTCGAGCCGTCGCCGACGGCGATCTGCGCGTTGGTGGTGTTGAACGGTGTCGCCAGGCCCGCGGTGCTGAGGCCGTTCCACAGCGCGGTGGCGCCGGCGGTCATCAG
>DATGER010000283.1:0-27968 GCA_035309865.1 Chloroflexota bacterium | reverse complement strand
GGCTTCGGCGACTTCTTCGGCCACCTCGGCCTCGAGGTGCGCGGCCGATGCGTCACCGAGGGCGCCAGTGGTAATCAGGTGCGCGCGGAGCCGCGCGATCGGATCTCGCTTGCGCCACGTGTCCACTTCCTCGCGCGAGCGATACCGCGTGTCGTCGTCGTTCGAGGTATTGGGCATGTAGCGGTAGGCGCGGGCTTCGATCAGGCTCGGACCGTCGCCGGCGCGGGCGCGCTCGACCGCGGCCCTGGCCGCCGGGTAGATCGCCAGCAGGTCCATGCCGTCGACCGAGACGCCGGGCATGCCATAGCCCACGGCGCGGGTGGACAGGTCCGACACCGATGACTCAAGGCGCAGCGGCACGGACTGCGTATAGAGGTTGTTCTGGACACAGAACACCACCGGCAGGTGATGAATCGAGGCGAAGTTCATCGCTTCGTGGACCTCGCCCTTCTGGGCACCCCCGTCCCCGAAGCCGATCCACACCACCGCGTCGGAGCCAAGCCGACGATTGGCGAACGCCACGCCGACCGCGTGGGTCACGATGTTGGGCTGTGGACCTTCCTGGGACAGGATGCGGCGCCGGGTCGAGCCCCAGTGGGCGTACGGCTGGCGACCGCCGGTGCACGGGTCGGCGGCCCGGCCAAAGTAGTGAGCCATGACTTCCCGCGGCTCGAGGCCCCAGGCGAGGCAGGCGGTCAGATCCCGGTAGTGCGGGGCGAGAAAGTCCCGTTCGAGATCGACGGCCAGCGCGGCCGCGGCGCCGATGGCCTCGTGGCCGGCCGAGGACACCACGAAGTGGCCCTTGCCCTGGCGACGCAGGGTCCACATCGTGTCGTCGACCTGTCGGGCGACGAGCATCCACCGGTACGCGCGCACGCGGGCCAGCGGGTCAGGCAGCGTCTCAGAGGCCGAGGCATGAACAGTTCGTTCGAGGGTGCGGAGCGGCCGCTTTGCCATTGCTACTCGGTGAGGATAACGGGCCAGTTCAGGCGCGTGACGCCGTCCAGGCGTCGAGCAGGACCTGCGCGACTTGAGCGGCCGCGCCGACCGACGTGCCGTCGGCCTGGCTAGCGCCAGCGAGCACCCGCAGCCGCGCCTCGAACGTTGGCCCATCCGGATCCTTCATCACCGTCGAGTGCAGGATCTCGAGCACCGCCGCCTGGGCAGCCGGCACCAGCTCTTCGTCCCCGAGCAGGAGCAGTTGTTCCTGACAGAACTCGCGCGGGGTACGGGTCACGGGCAGGCTTCAGTAATAGATGGTGCCCGGGATCCCGCCGCCCGCCGCGATGACGTCGCCGTTAATGGCGACGGCTTTGGGGGAAGCGAGGAAGGTGACGACGTAGGCGATGTCGCGCGCGTCGATCCAGCGACCGACCAGGTTGTTGACCATGCGTTTTTCGGCGTCTGCATGTGAGATGCCCTGGCGCTCTGCCCTTGCGGCGATGACGTCCGCCGTCTTTTCGGTGCGCGTCAGGCTCGGGTGGACAACGGTCACGTTGATGCCGTGGGGTCCAAGCTCGTCGGCCAGGTTTTTGGACATCGCGACCACCGCGACGTTGCGGATGCTGCCAATGGTCGAGCCGGTGCTGCGCGCGGCCAGGCCGCTGACGTTGATGATGCGGCCCCACCCCTGGCGAATCATGTGCGGCGCACACTCGCGCGCGCATCGGAGATAGCCCATCACTTTGACGTTCACGTCCGAGTAGAAGGCGTCGTCGGTGATATTGGCCAGCTTCGGCGGCGGCTGCTGGCCGCCTGGCTGGGCCGCGCAATTGACCAGGATATCGATGCGGCCGAGGGCGCCGGCCGCCTCCCCGACCATCGCCTTGACCGACGCATCGCTGGCGGTGTCGGCCACGATGGGTACGATGCGGCGGCCGGTTTCCTCGGCGAGCTCAGCCGCCGCCGCTTCGAGCGGACCCACCGAGCGCGCCACGATGGCCACGTCGACGCCTTCGCCCGCCAGCTCGCGCGCGATGGCTTTTCCAATCCCTCGGCTACCGCCGGTCACGATTGCCGTCTTGCCCGTCAGGTCCAGGTTCATAGGTCGCTAAGCGTAGCGCTTCCAGCCTCACGATTTTGCGACCTTCCGCGGAAGGGGCTTTTGTCGACGAGCCCGACCGGCTATTCTGCGCCAGCCCTCACGACCATGTTACGAACAGTGCTACAGCTCGTTAAGTTCCGCGCCGTCTTGCTGGCGCTGGTCGCGCTGTCGATGACGTCCGCGGTCGTGTTCGCCGAGGATTCGGGGGCGCCCGACGTGACCACCGACAGCCAGCACTGGACCGCCTACGGGTACACGATCACCGCGCCGGACTCGATGTGGCCGATGCTCGAGTTACTCCACCGCCAGCACTTTGACTGGGAGCTGGCGAGCGCCAGCCGACGTCCGACCCCGCTGGTGTGGGCGAGTCTGCCGCCCGGCGTGTATGGCCAGTACTCACAAACGTTGAACGTCGTCAAAGTCTCGGGGGTGCTCCAGAATTCGTCCGTCGAGATCGGGAGCGCCTTTCTGGCACACGAGCTGACTCATCTGACCGACGATCTGAATGGCAAGCTCGGCGACATGGTCGGCAACGTCTGCTACGAGGCTGAGGTGCGCGCCTTCGTCAACGAGGCGAACTTCTGGCAAATGGTGGTCGGGCCAAACGGTAAGACGACCCAGGATCCGATCGAGATTCAGGAGAACGCCAAGATGTTCGCGTTCGTCGGCAACACGCGGTTCGCGGATCTGGTGGTCCGCACCACCGGCAGCTACATCAAGCAGTGCGGCCAGGACCGAGTGCCAGGCTGACACTCGGTCCTGACTGAGTTAGCGTGCGCGGGCTTGCGCGTTGCGCAGGCTTGCGGCGGCGTGATCGGTGACGGCCGCGGCTCTGGTGCTCATGCTGATCGTGACGCTCGTCGCGTTCAGCGTCCCCGCCTGGAGGGCGACGTCCGCGGCGAGAAGGTCATTGGCGCCCATGGCGATGCCGTTTTGCTCCTGCGCGAGGGCCGGCGTGTGGATCGTATCCGCCAGGTCCTGACCTTGCTGTTTGGCGTTGGCCATCTTCTGTTCAGCCAATTGACCGCTGATCATGTTCGCGGCTCGATGCAGGAAGTCTGACTGCGCCCGCGCATTCGCGATCTCGTCGAACCGCCCGATGGCTATGGCATTGGCAATGTTGGCGTCGGTCCCGGCGATCAGACTCGCGGCGGTGAGTTGCGCGATGGCCAGCTCGTTTTGCGCGTTGGCGTTGCCGCCCGTGCGTGCGTCGTTCGCCAGCGCCGCCGCGATCTGCTCGAGCGCGGTCGCATTCGCAACCTGGTTGAGCTGTCGCTCGCGCAAGGCCTCGGATTTGAGCAAGGCGATCATGCGCTCGTTGGCCGCGCTCAGATTGGCCTGTTGCTGCATCTCGGTCACCTGCCCGACGGAGAGGTCCCATTGCGCTTGCCCGTTGGCGAGCTCAGCCTGACTGTGCTCCGCTGAATCGTCGGCCGCCAGTGCGACCAGCGGTGAAAGCGCAAACGCCAGCGCGGCGCTGCACACAAGTGCCCGAATCAGAGCCATACGTATCACGTCCCCTTCCATCCCTGAGCACCCGCGGCCAAAGCATGGCCGGATTGCGAGCCCGCGGCGAGCCCGCGGCGGGTATCGCATATCTCATGCCACTTGCCGAGCGCTACCCTGATCGAGTGGCAGAGAGCTCGGACCGTCTGCGTCACCTCGATCCGCCGCGCCGACTCCTGATGGGCTCGGGGCCCAGCAATCCTGAACCGCGCGTGCTGCAGGCACTCGCCACCCCGCCGATCGCGCCCGACGATCCCGCCTTCGGCCGCCTGCTCGACGACGTGTCAGCGCTGGCGCGGGCGGTCTTTCAGACGCGGAGCGCCTGTACGCTGGCGGTGCCCGGCGCCTCGCGCGCGGGAATCGAAGCGGTCCTGGCCAGCATCATCACGCCGGGGGACGCAGTGCTGGTCGGGGTGTACGGTCACTTTGGCGAACTGCTGTGCACGCTGGCGACGCGGCACGGTGGGGTTGTCGAACGCGTCGACGCCGCGTGGGGCACCGCGGTCGACCCCGCGGAGCTCGTCGCCAGAGTGCGGCGCAGACCACCGAAGCTGGTGGCCATCGTTCACGCCGACACCTCGACCGGCATCCTGCAGCCGCTCGAGGCGATCGGCCGGGCCTGCCGAGAGGCGGGCGCGCTATTCATGGTGGATGCCGTCCTGAGCCTGGGGGGCTGCGAGGTCGCGGTTGACGCGTGCCACATCGACGCAGCCGTCGGCGGTTTGCAGAAGTGTCTCGGCGGACCGCCAGGGCTCGCCCCGGTCACGTACTCCAGCCAGGCCCGCGAGGTCGTCCAGCAGGGTCGGTCCGAGAGCACGTATCTGGACCTGGCGCGCCACGAGGCGGTCTGGGTTGAACGGCAAGGGCTCGACACCGCGGCGATGTCGACGTCGATGCTGGTGGCGGCGCGCGAGGCGCTCCAGATGGTGATAGACGAAGGCCTGGCCAGGCGCTGGGAGCGGCATCGCCAGGCGAGTCGCGCGCTGCGAGCCGGGCTGGAGGCGATGGGGCTCGGGTTGTTCGGCGAGCGGGCCCACTCAGTCCCGATGATCACGCTGATTCGGGTCCCGGACGGTGTCGACGAATCCGGCGTGCGCGAACAACTGCTGCGTGACCACGGCGTCGAGATCATGGCGGCGTTCGGCCCGCTGCGAGGCCGCGTCTGGCGCGTCGGCACGATGGGCACGAATGCTCGGCTCCCCAGCGTGCTGGCGGCACTGTCAGCGCTCGAGGCGGTGCTCGCCTCGCGCGGGTTCGGTCTCAGCCGGGGGGCCGCTGTCGATGCGGCCGTCGCCGCCGTCTAGAGCGCCGGCGGTGGCTTGGACGTGTACGGAGTGCGGAAGAAGCAGAACACACCCTCGGTGTCGGCGGGGGTGTACGTCACGGGAACCGGCACGTCGGTGCTGGCGACGCTGAGTTGGAGGCTGACGGCGTCGTTGTCGGCGTAGTTCGGGTCGTACAACCACAGGGTCAGGTCAGTCCCGTCGAGGTCGTAGCCATAGGCCAGCACCTGGTGGTTTTTGCACAGGTCGGCTGGCCTGGTCGACTTGATCTTGACCAGGCCAAGGGGTACGGGATGGCCGGCGTCCAGGTCGTTCTGGATATGCGGCCACTCGTCGCGGACCATGACCGAGGCGCGGCCGGGCAGGCCAAAGCCGAGGCCGACGTCCGGGAAGTCGGGTTGCATCAACTCGATGTAGCGCGTGAGGCCGAAGGGCAGGTTGAAGCTGTCCATCAGGCGCTGGACGATGAATTGGTAGAACGGCGTCCCGGCGGCCGGTGGTTCCGTGTCGGGTGGGATGGGCTGTTTGGCCTCGTAGTAGTCGCGGACGACAAACGCCATGCCGCCGCACAATCCATTGGCCGCGTCGCCGAGCCCGAGTGTCGGCCCGAGCGGCAGGTTGATGGTGATCTCAGGTTCGTGCGGGTAGTAGTTGACAAAATGCAAACCGGAGGTACTCGGCAGGAAGTCCGGGACGCGCACCTGAGGCATGCGCGCACGGTATCACACGGCCGCGAGCGCGTCTCCGAGGTCGGCGATCAGGTCGGCTGCGGCTTCGATGCCGACGGAAAGTCTGAGCAGGCGTTCGCTCGGGGCGATGTCCAGACCGGCCTGGCTGGCATGGGTCATGGTCAACGGGTGGGCGATCAGGGACTCGACGCCGCCGAACCCGGCGGCGAGCCGGAACAGGCGGGTGCCGTCGGCCACGCGGCGGGCGGCGTCGCGATCGCCGCGGACCTCGAACGAGACCATGCCGCCGGCGCCGCGCATCTGGCGCTGGGCGATGACGTAGCCAGGATGCTCCGGCAGGCCCGGGTAGCAGACGCGCTGCACGTTCGGGTGCTGGCCCAGAAACCGCGCCACCGCCAGGGCATTCGACTGATGTCGGTCCATGCGCACGGCCAGGGTCTTCAAGCCGCGAATCAACAACCAGCAGTCAAACGGGCTCGGCACCGCGCCACTCACGTATTGCAGAAACGCCAGACGGTCGCCCAGCACCGCGTCGTTGGTCAGCACCGCACCGCCCAGCACGTCGTCGTGGCCATTCAGATACTTGGTCGTGCTCTCGATCACCAGGTCGACGCCGAACGCCAGCGGCGTCTGACAGTACGGTGAGAGCCAGCTATTGTCGACGGCGACCAGGAGGCCATGCCGGTGCGCAATCTCGGCCACCGCCGCCAGGTCGACAATGTTCTGGGTCGGATTGGTCGGCGTCTCGACCCACACCAGACGGGTCGTGGGGCGAATCGCGCGCTCCATCGCGGCCAGGTCGGTGTAGTCGACAAAGTCGACCTCGACGTTCTGATCGGGCAGGATCAGCGTGTACAGCCGATGGGTGTTGCCGTACACGTCGTCAGGCAGGAGCACGTGGCTCCCGGCCTTCAGCAGTTGGCCGACGGCGGTCACCGCGGCCATGCCCGAGGCGAAGGCAATCGAACGCTGGGCGCCGTGCAGCCGCGCCAGGACGTGCTCGAGCGCGGCGCGGGTGGGATTGCTGCGCCGCGAATAGACGAACTCGCCGGGCTCGTCGAGCTTTTGGCGGGCGTAGCCTACAGACGGATGAATGGCGGGCACGAGCGCGCCGGTGGTGTCGGTCGGGTCAGCGCTGGCGTGGATCAGCCAGGTTTCGAGGGCGTATTCGGGGGCCGGTTCGGGCACGTCGGTACGGTACTAGAGCGCGGCCGCGATCTGGGTGGCCAGGCGGGCGTTGGCGCGAACCAGGTTCAGGTTGACCTGCACGCTGGCGCCGCCGGTATGTACCCGAAAATAGTCGAGCAGGAACGGGGTGATGGCTTTGCCGCGGATGCCCTGGCGCTTGAGCGCGGCCAGACCTTCGGCGAGCACGCGGGCGTGCAGCCCGGGGTCGAGCTGCTGGTCGCGGGCGACCGGGTTGGCGATCACCACGCCGCTATCGTTTGCCCGGGCGTTGATGACTTGCGCCGCCGCCCGCGGTGAGTCGACCGACCAATCCACGGCAAAGCCGCTGTCGGCCAGGTAGAAGCCCGGGAAGCGCCTGGTCTGATAGCCGACCACCGTGACATTCAGCGTTTCCAGGCGCTCGAGCGTGGCGCCCACGTCCAGGATGGACTTCACCCCGGCGCACACGACGCCAATATAGGTGTGGCCCAGCGTCGTCAGGTCGGCCGACTCATCCCAGCTCTCGCGCGCGTCGCGGTGAACGCCGCCCAGTCCGCCGGTCGCAAACAGGCGGATGCCGACCCGGCTGGCGAGCAGCGCGGTGCTGGCGACGGTCGTCGCGCCGTCACTGCCGCACGCCGCGGCCGGGCTGAGATCGCGCACGCCGAGTTTGGGAATGTCCTCCGCGGTGGCGATGTGGGCGAGCTCGGCGTCACTCAGACCGATCACCGGTTCCCCCCGCAGCATGGCCACCGTGGCGGGCACCCCGCCTTCTTCGCGCACGATGGCTTCCAACTCACGCGCCAGCGCCAGGTTGTCTGGTTTCGGCAGGCCATGCGCAATCAACGTGCTCTCCAGAGCGACTACCGGCTTGCCCCAGGCCAGCGCTTCGGCAACTTCGGGGCTCAGGCGAACTCGCGTGCCAGACAAAGACATACGACCATCAGCAAGCGTAACCCCTCGGTGAGTTCTCGCACCCTCACCCCCGGCCCCCTCTCCCTCCCGAGGGAGTGGGCAGAAAATCCGTCGCGAGCTAGCCGAGGGTGAGCCTGAGGTGTGGCGCGATTCACTCGCCGGGTGTGCGGCAGCTCACAGAGTCGGGTGCAACCTGTTGCGTAGTCTTCATGTAGATCGAGCCGGGGGGACCTGAACCGTGATCAGCCAGATCGTTTTTAGCCTGGGACGTCTAGCGGGTAAGCCAGCGGTCCACGCGACCGCCGCGGTGGCCTCGCTGCCCGTGGCGGCGGCAGGCTTGCACGCGGTGGGTTTCAGCACTGACCTGGACACCACCACCCTGGCGAACGGAATGCTCGAGGCGAGCTTCTGGCTGGCGCTTGGCATGGCCGCGCTGTTCGGCGGTCTTGGCGGCGTTGTTGCCGAACTGCTCAGCCTGCGCGGACACATCGAGCTGCCGCATCGGGTGCGCTGCCGACGCGGCCGGCGGTCGCGTCTGGGAGACCCGCGCTTTGAGGTGGATCTGGGGATTCTGTCGCGCATGGTGCTCGGTGCGGCCGCCGGCCTGGCCTTGCTCGCGATCTACGCGCCCACCACCCCGACGGCACTGCTGGTCAATGCGCTCATCGCCGGCTCAGCCGCGACAGGCGTCTTTCGGTTGGTCCAGGGACGCATGCTCGGCAGCCAGGGGCCAGCCGCGCGAAATCAGGCGCCAGAGGCGCGGGCACCGAAAGGTCAACTCGCGGTGGTTCCCGACGCGACGTCCTCCGCGGCATAGCGACCACAGTCGTAAAGCCGCGTAAGATTAAGGATCACTAGCGTGGCACGTAATGTGCTGAATTGCCAGTGCCAGTGATACAGAACGTCGCACAGCTCTTTACGGTTCGGTAATACTTGGCTGGAACGAGGTAGCCGTGGTCATTCAGCCCAAGGCCCCGGGCGCAACCACCATCATGCTAGTCGAGGATGATCATGCCGTCGCTCAGACGCTGACGGACGCCCTCGAATCAAGCGGCTATCGTGTGTGGTTGGCCGAAACTGGTGCCGACGCGAGAACTCTACTCGAACAAACGCGCCCAGATCTCATCATCCTGGATCTGATGCTGCCGGATGTGGACGGACTCGTCCTGTGTTCGGGTCTCAAGGCCATCGCCGATGTGCCGATCGTTATCTGCAGCGCAACGCAGCAGAAGCGCGACGCAATTCTCGGCTTGAAGCTCGGTGCCGACGACTTCATCGCCAAGCCGTTCGACATCTACGAGCTCGAGGCGCGCGTCGAAGCAGTGCTCCGCCGCACGTCGCAGACGCGCGTGGCCGAGCCGGCTCCGTCGCCGCCCGATCACATCCACGTTGGCGACCTGATCATCGATCGTTCACGGCGGCGGGTCACCCTCGGTGGCGAGCCACTGCAGCTCACGCCGACCGAATATCGGCTGGTGTCGGCGCTGGCCAGCCGGCCGGACGAAATTCTGTCGCGCGACGACCTGGCAACCCTCGTCTGGGGCTACCAGGACGCCAGCAGCGGACGCACGATCGACGTGCACATCCGTCGGCTCCGCGTCAAGTTGAGCTCGGGCCCGGTGCCGTCGCCCGCCATCGTCGCCGTCCGCGGATTCGGCTACAAGATGGCCTTCGAAGACGCCGTCACGGGCGCCAACGGCGCAGCTGCCTGAGCGTAGGCAACCGCGCCGCTCCCGGCGGGAGTAAGCGCGATCACGCGACCAGGTCAGCATGAGCGGGAACCCTTTGGCTCACCCTCGGCTCACAGCTGCGCTAAAACACCGCCGAGGTACACCTCACGGCTCCGCTCAGCCAGATGGTGGCTTGCTCGGGCACCTGGACCTGGGTGCCAACGTATCACCCGCCGGGGTTCAGTTCACGGTGTGGGCGCCAGCGGCGAGTCGCGTCGAAGTCGAGTTGACCGAATCAGGGCAGTTGCTGTCTTTGCGTTCGGTGGGCAACGGCGTATGGTCGGCGTTGGTCCCGCGGCTCCCGCCCGGCACGCTCTATCGCTACCGATTGAACGGCGAGCGCTCTCGCCCTGACCCTTACTCGCGTAGCCAGCCGAACGGCGTGCACGGGCCATCGGCGGTCGTCGACCCGGACGCTTTCGAGTGGCACGACGCCGCGTGGCGGGGCGTGAGCATCGAAGGACTGGTGATCTACCAGTGCCACGTCGGCACGGCGACTCCCGACGGGACGTTCGACGGCCTGGTCGCCGAGCTTCCGCGACTGCAGCGCCTGGGCGTCAATGCGATCGAGCCGCTGCCAGTGGCCGAGTTTCCCGGCGCGCGTAACTGGGGTTATGACGGGGTTGATCTGTTCGCCCCGTCGCACGTGTATGGCGGGCCCGACGCGCTCAAGCGCTTCGTCGATGCCGCGCACAAGCACGGGCTCGGCATCATCCTGGACGTCGTCTACAACCACCTCGGACCAGACGGGAATTACCTCCGTGACTTTGCGCCGGCCTACTTCACCGATCGCTACCAGACGCCCTGGGGCGCCGCAATCAACTACGCCGGGCCGGGCAGCGAATTCGTCCGCAAATTGGTCGTGGACAACGCCCGGTACTGGCTGCGCGAGTTCCACGTCGACGGCTTGCGCCTGGACGCCACCCACGCCATCTATGACGACTCCAACGTCCACGTACTGGCCGAGTTGACGCGCGCCGTCCGCGCGTCGTTGCCCGCCGACCGGCGGGTGGTGCTGATCGCCGAAACCAGCGAGAACGACGTGCGTTATCTGCGGCCGGTCGACGCGGGCGGGCTCGGCTTCGATGCCGTCTGGGCCGACGATTTTCACCACGCGTTGCGGCGGTATCTCGCGGGTGACCACGAGGGCTACTACGCCGACTACGCCGGCACGCTGGACGAGGTCGCACAGTGCATCGAACGCGGCTGGCTCTACCAGGGCCAGCCGACTCCGCGAAGTGGCTTCAAAGTTCCGCGCGGCACGCCGGCGCGCGATCGCCCGGCCGACCAGTTCGTCTATGCCCTCCAGAATCATGACCAGGTTGGCAATCGCGCCTTCGGCGAGCGCGTACACCATCAGATCGACCTGGACCGCTACCGCGCCGCGTCGACGTTGCTGCTGTTCCTGCCGTACACGCCGATGCTGTTCATGGGCCAGGAGTTCGGCGCGTCGACGCCGTTTCAGTACTTCACCGAACACGAACCCGAGCTCGGCAGACTGGTCACCGAAGGGCGCCGCACGGAATTCAGGGCGTTTTCGGCATTCGCCGATCGTGAAACACGGCAACGCATCCCCGATCCGCAGGCAGCTTCGACGTTTCTCAACTCGAAGCTGCGCCTCGAAGAAGCCAGCTCGCCACCCGGGTCGAGCCTCCAGGCCCTGTATCAACGGCTGCTCGAGCTGCGCCGGAGCGACCCGGTCCTGGCGGACCAGGCGCGCGAGCGGATGCGGGCGCGCGCGCTTTCGGCGGACGTGCTCGCGGTAAGGCGATGGCTCGACGGTGACGAGCGATTGCTGGTCGTCAACTTCGGCGATGTCGAGGCGCGAACAGACGCGGATGCCGGCGGCTGGCACGTAGTCCTCGACGCCGGCGAGCCAACCCTGACCGATCCGGCGGGCGTCACGGTTGCCCCCCGGAGTGCGACCGTGCTGGCTCGCAGCGCACCACCATGAACCCCTTGCCCGCGCCGCCGTCGGCGACCTACCGGCTGCAGTTCCACGCGGGCTTTACGTTCGACGACGCCCGCCGGTTGGTGCCCTACCTGCACAGCCTGGGGGTCAGCCACGTCTATGCCTCGCCGTACCTGCGCGCGCGCTCGGGCAGCCGGCACGGCTACGACGTCGCCGACCCGAACTCGCTCAACCCGGAACTCGGTTCGCCAGCTGACTACGACAACCTGGTCGCGGCGCTCCAGTGCCACGGAATGGGCCAGTTGGCGGACGTCGTGCCGAATCACATGGGCATTGGCGACCCTGGCAATTTTCGCTGGCTCGACGTGCTCGAGAACGGGCCAGCGTCGATCTACGCCAGCTTCTTCGACATCAACTGGCGCCCGGCGGCGCAAGATGAACGCCGGCGGAGCGAGCTCAAGCTGATCGTCCCGATTCTGGGCGACCAGTACGGCAAGGTGCTCGAAAACGGCGAGTTGAAGGTCGTGTACGCCAGTGGAGCGTTCGGGATCGCGTTCTACGACCGCAATTTCCCGGTCGCGCCCGACTCGTACCCGCGGCTGCTGGAGGAAGCCCGTGAGCGCATGGAGGAGGAGCTTGGCCGCCGCCACGAGGATGTCCAGGAGTTGGCCAGTATCCTGACCGCGCTGCGGCATCTGCCCGCCCGACGCATGCTCCGGCCTGCCGAGGTCGAGGAGCGCACGCGCGAGAAAGAGATCGTCAAGCGACGCATCAACGTGTTGCACGCCGCGTCGCAGCCCTTTCGGGCGGCGGTCGACGCGGTGCTCGGGGAGGTCAACGGCACACCCGGGGAGCCGCGGAGCTTCGATCGACTCGACGTGCTGCTCGATGAGCAGTCGTATCGGCTGGCGTTCTGGCGTGTGGCGGCCGAGGAGATCAACTACCGACGCTTCTTCGACATCAGCGAGCTGGCGGCGGTTCGAATGGAAGATCCCGCGGTGTTCCAGGACACGCACCGGCTGTTGCTGCGCCTGGTGGCTGAAGGCAAGATCCAGGGTCTACGGATCGACCACCCCGATGGTCTGAAGGACCCCGCCGCGTACCTTCGGCAGCTTCAGGCGGTGATCGTCGGGAACGACACGCCGCCCGCGAAGGGCTTTTACATCGTCGTCGAAAAGATCCTCGAAGCGAGCGAACGGCTGCGTCCTGACTGGCCCGTCAGTGGCACGACGGGCTATGACTTCCTGAACGTCCTGAACGGGATCTTCGTCGCCCGACAGAACGAGCAGTTCCTCTCGACCATTTATTTCCGCTTCCTGCGCCAGGGTGCGCAGCGGTTCGCTGACCTGGCCAATTCGACGAAGAAGATGGTCATGCTCATCTCCCTCGCCAGCGAGGTGAACGAACTCGGCTATCTTCTGCGCGACATCGCCGGCAGCGACCGGCGTCACCGCGACTTCACCCTCAACAGCCTCACCTTTGTGATCCGCGAAGTGGTCGCCGCGCTCGGCATCTATCGCACGTATATCGACCCCGAGACCGGGGCGGCCTCTGAGACGGATCGACTCGCCATCGAGCAAGCCGTCGCCGAGGCCAAACGTCGGAACCCGCGGACAGACCCCTCCATCTTCGACTTCGTCGGCGACACGCTCTTGTTGCGCGTCCCGGGCCAGGCCCAGGATGAGCGGAAGTTTCTGAATTTCATCGCACGCTTCCAGCAGACCACCGGCCCGGTCATGGCCAAAGGGACCGAAGACACGGCGTTCTACGTCTACAACCGTCTGATCTCACTCAACGAGGTGGGCGGCGACCCAGACCAGTTCGGTCGCTCACTCACGGCCTTCCATCGCCACAACGCCAACCGTGCCCGCGATTGGCCGGCGACGCTGCTGGCCACCTCAACGCACGACACCAAACGCAGCGAAGACGTGCGCGCCCGAATCGACGTCCTGTCCGAGCTGCCGCGCGAGTGGCGCACCGCGCTGACGCGCTGGACGCGGCTGAATGGACGCAAGAAGTTCGGCGTTCAGGGCCGCGTGGTGCCCGACCGCAACGAGGAGTACCTGCTCTACCAGACCCTGCTGGGCGCGTGGCCGTTTGACCCCGCCGCCGTCGACGACGAGTTCGTCAGGCGCATCAACGAATTCATGCTGAAGGCGCTCAAGGAGGCCAAAGTTCACACCAGCTGGATCACGCCGAATGTCGAGTACGAGGACGCCGTGCAGCAGTTCGTGCGCGCGATCCTGGATCCGGCCGACACGGCGTTTCTCGAAGACTTCGTGCAACTCCAGCGGAAGGTGGCGTTCTTCGGGGTATTCAATTCGCTGTCCCAGACGGTGTTGAAGCTGGGTTCACCTGGCGTCGCGGACATCTACCAGGGCAATGAGCTGTGGGACTTCTCGCTCGTCGATCCGGATAACCGTCGGGCGGTGGACTATGAGCTGCGCAGGTCGCATCTCGGGGCGCTGGTCGCGCGCGCTGCTGATGACCCGTTGGCACTCGTCAAAACGCTGCTCGAGGACCGCGAGGACGGACGTATCAAGCTGTACATTTCGCACCGGTTGCTGTGTCTGCGCCGCCAACGGCCCGACCTGTTCGTCGGCGGCAACTACACGCCGCTGCGGGGCAACCAGCACGTGGCGGCCTTCAGCCGCGGCGCCGACGGTCAGACGCTGCTCATCGCCGCGCCCGTCCAGTTCGCCACGCTCACGCGCGGCGCGCTGGTTACGCCAGTTGGGCACGACGTGTGGCGCGAGACGTGGCTCAGCGTGCCGGGCGAGCCGGGCCGCGGCTACCGAAACATTTTCACCGGCGAGGAGCTCGTTACCCGCCCACAGGGTGGCAAAGCCGGCCTCAAGCTTGCCGAAGTCTTCGGCCACTTCCCCGTGGCCGCGCTGCTCTCAGTTTGAGACGGCGGCGCCGGCGGGGGAGTAGAGGCGGTCCGTGTACTCGCGGACCATGCGCTGGGCGGAGAACTGGGGCGCCATGACTTCGATCGAGCGCGAGACGTCGTCCAACCAGCGCAGGGGCCGGCCGTCCGCATCACGCTCGAAGTACATCGGCAGGATGTCGAACTCGAGCAGGTCCATCAGTTGCTTGGCCTCGGCGACGTCGTGCGCGTCGCCGATCAGGTCTTCCGGCAGCCCCTCGCCGAGGGCCCAGCCGACACCTGGCGCGTACGCCTCGTCCCACCAGCCGTCGAGCTCGCTCAGGTTCAGCGCGCCGTTGAGCGCCGCCTTCATACCGCTGGTCCCGCTGGCTTCCTGGGGTCGGCGCGGCGTGTTCATCCACACGTCGCTGCCCTGCACGAGCAGCCGCGCGATCTCGACGTCGTAGTTCTGGAGAAACACCAGCCGTCCGCGGAAGCGTTCGTCGCGGTTCGCCTGCACAATGCGCTGCACCAGCAATTTGCCCGCATCGTCGCGCGGGTGCGCCTTGCCAGCGAACACCAGCACCAACGGGCGACTGCCACCGTCCATGAGCCGCACCAGGCGGTCGGGATCGGTGAGCACCAGCCCGGCGCGTTTGTAGGTCGCAAAACGGCGCGCGAACCCGATCACCAGTGCCTTCTCTGGCGTCACGTCAGGATGCAAGCCACCCAGGCCCTCGTGCCGCGACATCGCGTCGACGCGTTCGAGCAGCCGCGCACGCTGGGCAGTCCGCGCGGCCCACAAATCGCCGGCGTCGACCTGGCGGATGCCGCTCCAGTTGGTGGGCAGCTCAGGCGCCGCGCGCCAATCCGGGCCGCACTGTCGATCGAACAGACTACTCATTTCCGGCCCGGCCCATGTCGCCGTGTGGATCCCATTGGTGATGGCGTCCATCTCGACGGTGGGCGGGGCGTCGTGCAGCGTCAGGCCGATGCCGCCCCACATCTGTTTGCTGACCAGGCCGTGGAGTTGGCTGACGCCATTGCGCCGTGCCGAGCTGCGCAGCGCGAGCACCGTCATGGAAAACCGCTCCCAACTGATGTCGGGATCACGGTGGCCGCGCCGCATGAAGTCTTCGTGCGTCAGGCCGAGCAACTGGCGATAACCGTTGAAATACGCCTCGACCAGGTCGGACGGAAAGGCATCGTGGCCCGCGGCCACCGGGGTGTGCGTGGTGAAAGCGAGGTGCGGTGCGACTTGCAGCGCCGCCTCGTCGAATGTCTGCGCCGCGCCCGACGCCAGCCGCTCCCGGGCAAGCTCCAGGCTCAGGAAAGCCGAATGGCCCTCGTTCATGTGCAGCACTTCGGGCTGTGCATCAGGCGGCAGCACGGCGCGCAGCGCTCTCAGCCCGCCGATGCCAAGCACGATCTCTTGCCGAATGCGCGTGTCCTGATCGCCGCCGTACAGGTGGCCGGTGATCCACCGGTCATCCTGGCGGTTCCCATCGAGATCGGTATCGAGCAGGTACAACGGAACGCGGCCGACCTGAGCGACCCAGACCTGGGCCAGCACGGTCCGGCCCGGGAACGGCACGTCGATCACCACCGGCGCGCCTTGCGCGGTCAGTACCGGGCGCACGGCCACCGCGTCGGTGTCCAGCCGGTCGTACGCCTCGCGCTGGTAGCCCGTGTCGTCAATGACCTGCCGGAAGTAGCCCCATCGGTACAGCAGACCGACCGCGACCAATGGCAGCCCCAGGTCGCTCGCGGCCTTCAAATGATCGCCCGCCAGTACGCCCAGTCCGCCTGAGTAGATGGGTAGCGACTCGGCGATGGCGAACTCGGCACAGAAGTAGCCGATACGCGGCACGCCACTGACCCGCGGATCGTGATTCAGGTACTGGTCCAGGTCGCCGTGGCGTTCGAGAATGCTCTCGGCGTGCTCGGCGAGCCGATCGGGATCGTTCGAGACGGATTGCGAGACGGCGATCGGGTTATGCGTGCGGCCCCACGGCTCGGGCGCGAGCGCCTGGAAGAGCGCGCGGGTGGCAGGATCCCACGCCCAGCGCAGGTTGTACGCCAGCTGGTCGAGAAGCGGAACAAGATCGTGTCTGGGTTTGCGCACGCGCCCGGCACCACCATCGGACAACTTACGTGGTTCAGCGATTTCGGCTGTGTATGGCATGTGTGGTTCACGGTCCCCCGAGGCGACCCTCACGAATTCACCGAGCCGCCGCCCCTGGGTGCTGGCTCAGTGGCAACGTCGCGCCTAACCCATGCAGGCGCACCGCGTGGCTGCATGCATGATTTGCCTGCGTGGTTACGTGAGACGACTGGGATTGGTTCAGAAGATGTTGTCGACACGAGCCTGGGGAAGCGTACGCCTCTACCAAGTATCGACGCGACGGACGCCGTCCTGAATCAGAGGTATGTAACGAACAATCCTAAGAGCTTAGCGCACGCCGGGTCTGCCGAGTAGCGGCTTATCCGGAGACCTGCACCGGCTTGGCCGCCGCGGCCGCCCGCTGGCTAGCCTCGACGGCGCGTTTGCCCTCGATCTCGCGCTGGCGATCCACGAGAATCTCCAGGGTCATGCCGTCCAGAATGCGCCGCATCGTTGCCGTGGCCAGGTGCCAGGCATCCCGAATCGGGCAGGTCAATGGGTCGGAGTCGGCGCCTTCAGCATCGTGCAGGCTCTCCTCGGGTGGGTTGAAGGGGCCCTCGAGGGCGGCCACGATATCGGCCAGGCTGATCGCGGCGGGCGGCCGGGTGAGCGTGTAGCCGCCGCCTGGGCCACGGTAACTGCGCACCAGCGCAGCGCGTCTGAGCGCCAGCAGGAGTTGCTCCAGATACGGCTCGGGAATGCCCTGCCGCTGGGCGATCTCGGTGGCGTGTACGGGCCGCTCGCCATACCAGCGAGCAATTTCGACCATGGCGTGGGCGGCGTAGTCCGCCCGTTGCGACAGGCGCACAGTTCAGAACCTGGGACTCAATTGTGTCACAGGCTCACACCTCGATGATCCGTTTGGCAGCGCGGCGCAGCCGATCGGCCAGGGCTTGCCCGAGTCCGACCGTCGGATCGGCCAGCTGGCGCGCGAACAACACGTCCAGGTTGGCCGCGTCGAGGGCTCGGATGGCGTCGAACAATCGCGCGGCCGAGCTCGCTGGGTCGGACCACGCGCCGACAACCTCGACCCGGCTCGGCACCTCAACCCGGCTCGGCACCTCGCCCCGGCCTGGCACCTCGCCCCGGCCTGGCACCTCGACCCGGCCTGGCACCTCGACCTCCTGTGCTCTGAGTTTCGACACCGGATCGGCGCGGCCGGATGTCTGGCCGCCGCCCAGGCGCTGATAGATCCGACGATCTTCTTCGACCGCGAGCACGCCTACCTTCCGTCCCGCGTCGACGGCCGCCTCGACTTCGCGGTGCAGGCGCGCTCGCGCCGCCGCCGGCGCGCCGACGACCAGCGTCAGCGGCGTGCGCGGCGAATAGTGCACCGGCATCAGGCCGGGCGCCGCCTGCGGGCCCGGGCTCGCCGGCGACTGCGCGGTCCGCACGAGCCGCTCGCCGAGGGCAGCGAGCGCCGCTTCGATTTCCTCGGCCGCGAGCCCGCCAGGGCGGAGCAACCGCGCCGGCGTGCGTGAGACGTCGACAATCGTCGACTCGACCCCCAGGGTTGTGGGGCCGCCCTCCAGGACGGCGTCGATCCGACCGTCCAGGTCGTCCAGCACGTGCGCCGCACGCGTCGGACTGGGTCGGCCAAACAGGTTGGCGCTTGGTGCTGCCAGCGGCACACCCGCCGCCCTCAGCAGCGCCAGGGCGACCGCATGGCCCGGCACGCGCACCGCCACGGTGTCCAGGCCGGCTGTGACTTCGGATGGCACGTTCGGCCGTTTGCGTAGCACGAGCGTCAACGGGCCGGGCCAGAACTGCTGGCCAAGTCGCCCGGACACGGCATTGCTCACCGCGACGCGCTCGATCCGATCAAGCGCCGCGAGGTGCACGATCAGCGGGTCGTCGGCGGGCCGGCGTTTGGCCTCGAAGATGCCCCGCACGGCGTCCGCGTCCAGGGCGTTGGCGCCGAGGCCGTATACCGTCTCGGTCGGGAACGCGACCAGTCCGCCGGCGCGCAGGATCGCGGCGGCGGCGGCGATACCGCCGTCGTCGGCGTCCAGCCGGCGGGTCTGTCGGTGTCCCGAACCGCTATCCATGACGGCATGATGACATGCTCATGACAGACCGATCACGGCCATTAAGCGTCTGCATCTGGGGGCGTCACACGTTGCTCACGTAGCGTGTCACAGTGCTCCGGCGCCGCTCATTTCGCGCCGTTTCGGGCAGTACCGCCAGCCGGCAGGCGGCTACCGCGGTCCCTAGAATCCCAAGCCTTGCCAATGGTTATGTCTGCCATCGCGACTGTTTCCGAGCGAAGCGAGCGGAGCGAGCCCAGGTCTGACCCCCACCCTCAGGCTCCCGATCCCGGTTTGGTCTGGCAGCGCGTGCTGTCTCGTCTGGAGTTCGATACTGGCGCGGCCCATTTCGACACCTACCTGCGTGGTACCCGGGGTCTGGCGTATGACCCGGGCGCCAGTGTGATCCGCGTTGCGGCGACCAACCCCTTCCACGTCCCCTGGCTCGAGGGAAAGCTCAGTTCGGTCATCCACACGGTGGTTGCCGACGTGATCGGAGGACCTGTGCGCGTGGAGTTCGTCACCGACGCCGCTGTCCAGCCGGCTGGCCAACCGCGCCGCAAACGGCCCGCTCCGCTCCTGGCGCCCCTCGAGGCGACCGTGACGCCTGCCCAACGCGGCCGCGGCGCGGCGCAGGGCCACCCGGCGTCGTCCTTCAATCCGCGCTACACCTTCGACAACTTTGTCGTCGGCCAGTCCAACCGGCTGGCGCACGCGGCGTCGCTGGCGATCGTCGATCACCCGGGCAACGCGTACAACCCGCTGTTCCTGTACGGCGGGGTTGGCCTCGGCAAAACGCACCTCCTGCACGCGATCGGCCACGCGGTCGCCGCCAATGGCGCCGACGTCGTGTACGTCACGTCCGAGACGTTCACCAACGAGCTGATCGAGTCCATCCGCCAGCATCGTACCGACGATTTTCGCCTGAAGTTCCGGCATGCACGCGTGCTGCTGATCGACGACGTGCAGTTCATCTCGGGCAAAGAGCGCACCGAGGAGGAGTTCTTCCACACGTTCAACGCTATTCACGAGTCGGGCGGCCAGATTGTGCTGTCCAGCGATCGTCCGCCACGCGCGATGACCATTCTCGAGGATCGGCTGCGGTCGCGCTTCGAGTGGGGCCTCATTGCCGATATTCAGCCGCCGGACTACGAAACGCGCATCGCCATTCTGCGCTCGAAGATGGCTGGTCCCATCATGGGTGCGGTGCCGTCGGATGTTATCGCCTTCATTGCTCAGAAGGTCCAGAGCAACATTCGCGAGCTCGAAGGCAGCCTGAATCGGCTGTTTGCGTACGCGCGGCATCTGCAAAAGCCGGTGACCGTCGAACTGGCCGCACAGGCGCTACACGATCTGGTGGCGCCAGGTCCGTCGGGCCGCGGCGCGACGCCGCTGGCGATTCTGACCGCCGTGGCGCGCTATTTTGGGATCAACTCCGACGACCTGAAGGGCAAGGCGCGGCACAAGCAAATCGTCGGGCCACGCCAGGTGGCGATGTATCTCCTGCGCGAAGACGGCCACCTGTCGACGCCCGAGGTCGGGCGCCTTCTGAATCGGGATCACACGACCGTGCTGCACGGCATGAAACAGATTGCGAATGACATCGCGCGCGACGGCCCGAGTCGTGCCGCCGTACGGGGTGTACGGGAAGTCGTTGCCGGCGGGTCGGTGCAGATACCTACGCCGCGCGACGGGGACGAATCGGTGTGACGTTGTTGAGCGGCAGGTTGGCGTGGGTTGCCAGGGCGCGGGCGAGAGCCAGGTCCTCTTGCGGTGCGACGGGGCCGAGGATGGCGTGGGCGAGTTGGCGGTAGCACTCCTGTCGACTCAGCGTGATCGTTGAGTGGAGGCCGCAGCGGCAGGTCTGGGGGTGGCTCGACGTGGTCATGCCCTATGTATCGCAGTTCGGCGGCCGCTACCAAAAGGCTGCGCGTACCGAACCCTGAAGCCGGAAGTCCCGGCCCGGTTATCCACAGCCCTGGAGGTAGTTATCCACAGGCTAGTGCACAGCCGGCGCGCTCACAGGTCGCGACTTCGAAATGCCAGGACCGCGCCACCCAGCACCACCGCGACGTAGCCCAGTGACCAGACCAGCAGCGCCGTTGCCGGCGGGCTCGACGCGAAGAACGGGATGCCGCCCCGCCCGGCGGCGCCCATGATCGCCAACAGCGACGGGGACTCGAGGTAATACGACGCCCCGCGCCACAGGGCATCGCTGGGCAGAAACAGGCTGACCGCTGTCCCGATGTTGAGCATGGCGTCGCCCCCGGTCGTGTCCGGGGCGTTTTGCAGCAGGCGGCCGACGAACTCGATGATGCCGGCGAGCCAGGCCAGGCCGAGCAGCGTGAACACCACCACGCCATTGGCCAGGGTCGGCATGAGCGTGCTGCCAAAGAGGCTCAACGTGAGCAGCAAGACGCCCTCGAGCGACATCAGCAGCAGGGCGTGCGTCGGGTCGGGGACCTCGTAGCCGGCGACCAGTCTGGCAACCAGCAGGACCAGCCCGGTCATCGCCACGACGTAGACGACGATCATTACGACGTAGCCCAGCCAGCGGCCGATGATGAACTCGGAGCGATTCAGCGGTCTGGCGAGCACGGCGTGGAGCGTGCCAGCGTCGATCTCGCCCGAGACGGCGCCAACGGACAGGAACAGGGCCAGAAAGCTGGCCAGATAGTTGACGACGTAGACGCCAAACAGGGTCAACGTCGCGAAGGCGACGCCCAGACTCAGGCGGCTCTCAGGCGTCGCGGTATTTTCCAGCGCCTTGTCGTACGCGAAGTGGAAGCCGAGCGTAAACAGCCCGATATATCCCAGACTGATCAGCACCCCCGCCAGGATCAGCCGTCGGCTCACCGCCTCCTGCAGCGTGAAGCGCGCGATTTGCAAAATATACGTCGGTCGCAATCCTGCTAGCTCCCGATATCTACAACACCACCCGGATGTCAATTGTGACATCACCGCCTGCCCGCGCGTTGAGCGGTTTGATGGCGAGGCCCGCCCCACGGACGACCGCGCCCCAACTTCCCCCCAAACCGTACTTGTTTGTCGCTGTGGTTTTCAGGCCGCGTGGGGATCGGCGGCGGGGGCGGGGGTGCGCAGCGGGCGCGAGAGGCGCGCGGGCTCGAGGTGCAGGATCTCAGCGCTGGCGGTGGCGGGGTGCGCTCGCAACAACACCTCGAGCCGGCGCGGCAGCGCGGGATCCAGGATCACCATGTCGGGCGAAATGCTAGTCGCCACTCGCAAACAGCCCTGAGCGCTGTGGGCGACGTAGACGACACTCCCGTCCAGACGTAGCCGCGCCGCGACGTCTTCGGCGACAGCGGCCGTGGCGCTCGCCACGACGATCAGCAGCACGTCTCGGTGAGGCACGTCGCGGTGGCGGCGAGGTTGCTCAGGCAGCGCGCGCAGCACGCTCGGACTCAGCCCGCAGTGCAGCGCGGCGGGCGTGTGGGGGAACGACCGTGAGCCGTCGGCAGGCCATGCACAGGAGCACGGCCGCGCGATCAGCCTCGCGGCGGGGTGTAAACCAGCGGACGTTGTGGGAGGCGCAATACTGACACTGCAACATGGGTGGTCAACTCTCAACAGGGAGATACGTCGGAGCGTGCCCATCGGATGCCCGGCGCGTCAGACCCTTACAAATTCCTCTCAAAGCAGAAGACGTGCCAGCCAGCCCGAATGTTGCGCATTTTTGGTTACCGGATGATGACGAACGCGCAGAGCGCTACAATTTGCGTATACGAGGTCCTCGGCGGTCACCGAATTCAAGTCACGATCGTCCGACGGAGAGTCTTTAACGATGATTGAGCGCTCCCGCAGGGTTGTCCTGCTCATTGATTACGACAATCTGCAGATCTGTGCGTCACGCGACACGCCTGGCCGAGATTTGCAGCTCACCCCCGTGGTGCAACTCGCGCAGCACTACGGCACCGTTATCCTGGCCCGCGCGTACGCCGAGTGGAACCTGTCCACCGAGCGATTGGCCGTCTACAAGGCCGGCATCGAGCCCGCCTTCGCGCCTGTCCTGCGGACGGAAAGCGATCGCTCCGGCAAGAGTCTGGCGGACACCGTCATGGTGGCCGAGGGCATGGATATGCTCTGGACACTCTCGCCCGAGGTGGTCGTGCTGGCGACCAGCGACAAGGACCTGATCCCGCTGGTGCGGGTCGCCAAGCAGCGCGGCGCCTTCGTCGTGGTGCTCGGGTCGGACTTTACGGCCATCCCGCTGCGTGAAATGGCCGACGAGCACGTCACCTACAAGCAGTTGATTACCGATTCTCAGGGCCGCTACGTCACCGAGGCTGGGCCCGCGTCTCGCCAGCCTGCCGCGCTGACCGAAACGACCCGTCGGCGGCCCACTCGCGAGCGCAACGGCCGCGAACGCGCGCTCACGACGCCGACCGCATCGGCACCGGCGGCTGCTCCACCTCCCGCCCGGATCGAGCGTGAACAAGCTGCCCTGCCGACTCCGGCCGTGAGTCCGGCGGCATCGACGTCGACGACCGAACCAGTGGCGCCGCTGACGGTTGGTGCCACCAGCGACGGCGACGCCCAGGCCCTCGGCCGCCGGCGACGCCGGCGGGGCAGCCGGCGCCGTTCCGAACGGATCGGCGGGCCAGGCGAAGGGCTATTCGCATCGGAGGGCGGGCCAGACGGTGAAGGGCTCGATGCGGACGGGTCGTACGCTGACGGGCCCGAAGCCGAGGAGCCTGAGGCACTGGCGGCCGCCGCGGCCGATGCCACCCCGGCCGAGGTCGCCGGACTCTCGCGGCCCGGCAGCACGAGCATCGAGGCCGCGGCCAGCGCGCCGCTGACGGCTGATCCCGAGTTTGCCGAAGCCACCCCGCCGCCACGGAACCGGCGCCGCAGTACGCGCCGCCCGACCACCGAAGCCGGCGCCGCGCCGGCCGCCGCGGAGCCGGTCGCGTCCCCAGCCGCCGCGGACATCCTGTGGGCTGCCGAGCCAGCCCCGCCAGACGGCCAGGCGGCTCCTGCTGACGCCGCGCCGAGCCCGTCAAACGGCGAGTCGAGCGCCGAGCCCGAAGCCGCACCCGCAACCCCGCGCCCACGCTCCCGGCGGGTAGCCAGCGCCGCCCGCGGCCGCACCCGGCCAGCCAGCACCCGCTAACGCAGGCCCGCCCACCAGTACCGCGGCCGCACGCGGCCAGCCGGCACCCGCTAACGTAGGCCCGCCCACCAGTACCGCGAGCGCTACGGCGTGACGGGGCGAGCGCACGCTCGTTGTGGATGTCCGCCCGCTGGCCATCACGCCCGAAGGAGCGAGCGCAGCGATGCGGGCGAGCGCTAACCGTCGCTGCCTGGCACAACCAGGCGCCGGGCGTTGCCGTTGGGCACCAGCGCGACGAGCGGGACGCCGTGCGTCGGGTGGGCCGAGAGGACGACGCGCTGGCCGAACGTTGCCAACAACAGCGGCGCGGTCAACACGGCCTCGGGCGACCCCTGGCTGACGATCTGCCCGGCGCTCATGAGGGCGATCTGATCGCAGTACAGGGCGGCCAACTGCAAATCGTGCACGGCCGCGACGACGGTGAGCCCCTGCTCGCGCGTCAGCCCGCGCACCAGTTCCAGCATCGCCACCTGGTGCTGCAGGTCGAGATTCGCCGTGGGCTCGTCCAGCAACAGAACGCGGGGTTCCTGGGCGAGCGCGCGCGCCAGAATGACGCGCTGCCTTTCGCCACCTGAGAGCTCATCCACGAACCGATCCGCAAGCTCGGCGACGCCGGCGACGGCCATCGCCCAGTCCACGGCGTGGCGGTCGTGCGCCGTCGACCCGAGGAGCAGGCGCACATACGGCGTACGTCCCAGCTCGACCATCTCTCGGACGCACAGGCCAACCGGGACTGGACCCTCCTGCGGGACGACCGCGATGTGCCTGGCGATCTCGCGCACACGCAGCGTAGCGAGGTCGCGGTCGCCGAGCAGGGCGCGTCCGGCACTGGGCCGCAAGAGTCCGCCGGCAACCCGCAGCAGGGTGCTCTTGCCAGCGCCATTGGGGCCGATCAACGCGCGCATCTCGCCAGCCTCGAGGCGCAGGTTGATCCCGCGCAGCACCGGCTCGGCGCGTTTGTCCGGACCATGCTGACGACCGGGATATCTGGCTTCGACCGCTTGCAGCTCGAGTGCGCTCACAGGCGATACTCGCGTCGCTCACGCCTGAGCAGCCACAGAAAAAAGGGTCCGCCGACGAACGCGGTGAGGATCCCGACGGGTATCTCGGTCGGCGGTAGCAGCGACCGAGCCAGAAGGTCAGCCAGCACCAGAAACGCGGCGCCGACGAGTGCCGCGGCGGGCAGCAGCAAGCTGTGGCGAGGTCCCACGACAACTCGCGTGATGTGCGGTGCGAACAGACCGACGAACCCGATTAAGCCGCCGAGCGCAACGGCCGCGCCCGTCAGCACCGACCCCAGGACGATCACCAGGCGCTTGTCGCTTTCGACCGCCACGCCCAGCTGCTGAGCCGATTCTTCGCCGAGGCTGAGGGCGTCGAGGCTGTGGCGCAGCAGCCAGCCACCGAGCACGGCCGGGCCGACCATCGCCGCCGCCACCACCAGCTGGCTCCACTGGGTAACCGAGATGCCGCCGAGCAGCCAGCCGTAGACCCGTGGCAGGTTGATCTGCAAGCGATCGTTCATGATGAGCAAAAACGACACCGCGTAACCCATGATGGCGCTGATGGCGAAGCCCGCCAGGAGCAGCGTGACGGTTGGCGCGCGACCGCTGCTCCGCGCCAGGCCATACACCAGGGACATGGCCGCCAGTCCGCCGCCGAACGCGAGCACGGGCACCGGGCTGAAGCCGAGGAAGCTAAAACTGACCGACAGCAGAAATCCAAGCGCGCCGCCCAGCGCCGCGCCACCCGAGACGCCCAGGGCATAGGGATCGGCCAGCGGATTGCGGAGCAGTCCCTGGAAGAGCACGCCAGCGCTTGCCAGCGCGGCGCCGACGATCGCCGCGCCCGCGACTCGCGGCAGGCGAATCGAAAAGAAGATCGCCTCGTCCTGAGGTCGCCAGGTCGGCTCGAAGCGCGGCCCAACCAGGTGATTGACCGTCATCCGAACGAGATCGTCTGGCCGCAACTGGACCGCGCCAAACGTCGCCGCGAAGAGCAGGGCGCCAGCGAGCACTATCAGGAGAACAGCCAGCACGACCGAGCTTGCCGGTCTTCCGGTGCTACCCTCGCGTCGCACAGAGTGACCCCTCGGTCCCCTGGAGCCGTCGCGTCGCACAGAGTGACTTCTCGGTCCCCTGGAGCCGTCGCCTCGCACGGCGTGACCCCTGTGTCCCCTGGAGCCGTCGCCTCGCACAGCGTGACCCCTCGGTCCCGTGGAGAAATCGCATGGAAGCACGCAGCAGGAGCACCGACCAGAGCCAGCAACTCACCTGCTGAACGCCAGTCCTACCGTATCGGAGCGGGCGGCCCCTGCCGCGGGGAAGCGGTCGGGGTGCAGCAGTTTGGCCAGGGCTTCCAGGCCGTCGATAAGCCGCGGTCCGGGCGTCGAGTACAGCGCGCCGGGCACGGCGTAGATCGCGCCGTTCTGGACCGCGGTGATGCCGTCCCAGCCCGGGCGGGCGGCCACCATCTCGGGCGTTTGCGGGTTATAGGGCAGATCGGCGTCGGTCAGGATGATGATCTCGGGGTCGCGCTCGACGATGCTTTCGGCCCCGACCTGAGCGAAGTCGCCGGGCAGGTCGCCAAAGACGTTGTCGCCGCCAGCCAGGTCGATTAACTGCCCGTAGAACCCGTTCGGGCCGGCCACGAACGGCTTGTCTGGCTCAGACGCGTCCAGTTCCTCGACCACCCGTGGCCGCGGAGCATCGGCGACCGCGGCCGTCACGGCGTCGCGGCGCGCCAGCATGTCTGAGGCAACGGCCTGGGCCGCGTCGGAGACGCCATAGAGTCGACCGAGCGTCAGGATGGTCTGCACCGTGGCGTCGAAGTCTTTCGGAAAGAGCTTCACCACGGCAATGCCCTGCCGACGAATCTGCGCCAGATCTTCGTCGCGGTCAGCCAGTGACAGGACCACGTCCGGCTTCAAGCCGACGATCGTTTCGGCAGACAGGCTCGGGTACGTCGTGAGCCGCGGCTGAACATTCTTGGCTTCGGGCGGATAGTCCGAAAATGAGTCGACCGCCACCAGCCGACTGCCTGCGCCGAGCGCGAACGTGATCTCGGTCAGGCCCGGGCTCAGGCTGACGACGCGTCGCGGGGACGCCGCGAAGGTCGAGGTGACGCCGGCGTCGTCGGTGATGCTGAGGGGAAACGCCGTTGCTGGCTGCTGCGCCCACGCCAGGCGCGCGCCTGGTGGAAGCAAGAGCGCGAACGTGGCCAGTAGGCCAAGTGCGAGTTTACGGCGCGGGAATGTCAGGAGCATCGTGACCTCCTCGGGTCGTTGAGGCTAGCTACGAAGCGCCCCTCATCGCGAAGAGGTCCACCATGCGAACAGACCTGCTCCTCTCGCTCGGAGGTGCGCGGAATCGGCGATGGCGGGCATTCTGGCTTGCCGATTCCTGCGGCCAGGATCGACTCACAGTTGCGGGACAGCGCCGGCCTTGCACCGGACTTCCCCCGACTCATCGCGCTATGTAGTTGCGCGACCAAGTATAGGGGCGAGCGTCAGCTCGCTGGCGGGTCGAGATGAATTGGCGCGGTCAGCGTGGCGCCCCGGCCGAAATCGCGGCCGTCGAGCTTCCAGGGCGGGATCTCAATGCTCAATGTGTAGTCGCCTGGCAGCAGGTCGCGCGGCAGCGGCAGGTCCTGGTCGATGCTCCCCGCGTCGTCCGTCTTGACGCTGAGCACCGCCGGATCTGCCTGGACGACGGGCTGGTCGCCTCGTCCGAGGAGCTTGGTTCGGAGGCGCACCTGCACGTAGCCGTCGGCCTGGTTGTTGACCAGCAGATTCAGGTGCATCGACTCGCCCAGGTGATAACCAGTCTGGGCACCGCTGACCAGGACGAGCAGGTTATCGCCCTCATACTGCAGGACGCGTCCCTCGGGCGTGTCGAGGACCTGCGCCCCCGGCGAGCCACACGCCGCCGCCAACAACCCGGCGCCGGACACCAGTGAGGCCAACCAAGCCCGGCGGCTCACGACGCGATCATCAGGCATCAAGGTTCAATCTAGCAGAGGTGGCATCTGGCCTCTCGCAGTAACGCCCGAGCTCCTGGCGCTGGGCGCCCCGATCGGCGATCCCCCGAAAAGAGAGAGTTCCTCATTCTGAGCGAGCGAGCGTTGCGCCGCGGCCCAGATCTCCGTAGACCCAGGTGATTCCTCATCGCGAGGAAGCGAGCGTTGCGCGTCGCGATTCCGTAGACCTTGGCGCTGGGCAGAGCACCTTGCTGCTGACAAGCGGGGGCTTTCTCTGAAGAGAAGCGGACTGCGGCGCTGCGCGCAGTGCCTCGCGGTCCTCCCGTACGCCCAGGTCGCTCCTCAGCGCGAGGAAGCGAGCGTTGCGCGCCGTGATCCGGATCACCCGAACCAGGAGGTAGTTCCTCCTCGTGAGGGAGCGAGCGCGGCGATGCGGGCAGCCGTCGGGTAGCGTGCATCTGATACCGTCGAGTTCGTGTCCGCGTGGCGCAGTTTTCTAAGCCATCTTGAGTGCACGGCCTGCGGGCTGCGGCACGATGCCGATCGGCTGCAG
>DATGER010000282.1:0-14304 GCA_035309865.1 Chloroflexota bacterium | reverse complement strand
TGCTGGCGTATACGGGCGGCAAGATGCGCAAGTTTCGGATTCGCATCCTGCTGGGCGATCGCGTCCGCGTCGAGATGAGCCCGTACGATTTGACGCGCGGGCGCATCAGCTACCGCTACCGGTAACGAGTACGGGTCGGGGTAGCCTGCACCTCGCGAGGGGACACTCCGATCCTGCGTGGCCAGATGCCTTTCCCAGGTCCGATCCGGCGCAGCCATACAAGTGCCCATGTCCGGCAAGCCAGTCTCTAATCGTTGAAGCGGGCAGTGAGCGTCGGAGCACCCGTCACCAGGTGCTTAAGCGGGGGCCGCTGGCTCCCCCGACCCATTCGAGTAAAGACTTGACAATATCGCTATCAGGTTAGATACTGAGGCAAGCAGTAGCTTAGCTTTCGATTCCTGGGAGGCGTTGCGTGGCGGCCAACACTCGACGCGACTATTACACGGTGCTGGGCGTGCCACGCACGGCCACCGACAAAGACCTCAAGACCGCCTATCGCAAGCTGGCGCGCAAGCACCACCCTGACGTCAACCCGGGCGACAAGCGCTCCGAAGCGCTCTTTAAGGAGATCGGCGAGGCCTACGCCGTCCTGTCCGACCCCGAAAAGCGCAAGAAGTACGACCGCTGGGGCCACAACTGGGAAAAGATCGACCAGGCCCAGGCGGCCGGGGCCGCCTATGGTGGCCGCGCCGGCCGCACTACCTGGACCTCGACTGGCGATGGCGCCACCGGCGGCTTCAACGTCGAATCAGACGATCTCGGCGGCCTGTTCGAGCAGCTCTTTGGCCGCAGCGCCGGCCGCACCCGCGTCCGCAGTGCGCCGCGTAAGGGCGCCGACGCGGAACAGCCGGTCGAAATCTCACTCGAGGAAGCCTTCAACGGCACCCAGCGCACCTTCCAGCTGCGCGACCTGCAGACCGGTGAGACTCGCTCGGTCGAGGTCAAAATCCCGGCCGGAGCCACCGACGGCCTGCGCATCCGCGTCGCCGGCAAGGGTGAGCCAGGTCTGGCCGGGGCGCCCGCGGGCGACCTGTATCTGATCATCAGCATCAAAGCCCACCCCCTGTTCGAGCGCGAAGGGGACGACCTGCGCGTGAAAGTGCCGACGCCGCTGTACTCCGCGCTGCTGGGCGGCGAGGTGATGGTGCCGACGCCGAAAGGCACGCACCTCGCGCTCAAGGTGCCGCCCGAGACGGCCAATGGCCAGCGCATCCGCCTCGCCGGCCAGGGCATGCCGCGCGTCAATGGCACCGGGCGCGGCGACCTGTTCGCCGAAGTCACGGTGCAGCTGCCGAAGAGCTTGAGCGAACGCGAGAAGGAACTGTTCGCCGAGCTGGCAGCGGGACGCGCATGATATGGCCACGCCATCCGACGCGGCGCCCGACGATCTGACCGCCGGCCTGCCGCCCAACGCGGCGTTTGTCATCAGCGTCGCCGCCCGGCTCGTTGGGGTCCACGAGCAGACGCTGCGCTACTACGAGCGCGCCGGTTTGCTGGAGCCGGCCCGCTCCAAGGGCCGCATTCGGCTGTATTCGCTGTACGACCTGGAACGCGTACGTCAGATCCGTCGGTTGACCGACGAGATGGGCGTCAACCTGGCCGGGGTCGAAGTGATCATGCGGCTGACCGACCACATCCGCCAGCTCGAACAAAGAATTGTCGAGACGCAGGCCGAAGTACAGCGCCTGCGCGCGATCCGCGTCAAGGGGTAGAGGTAAAGGGAACGCACAGCCATGGACATGAATCGATTGACCGAAAAGGCGCAGGCGGCCATCGCCGCCGCGCAGCGCGACGCCGAGCAACGCCACAACACGCAGCTCGAGCCAGAACATCTCTTCGGCGCACTGGTCAAGCAGGAGTCGGGGGTCGTCCGCGCCGTGCTGGAAAAGCTCGGGGTTCCGCCGCGCGAGCTTGACCAGCGCCTTGAAACGATCCTGGGCGGCTTCGCGCGCAGCCAGGCGCAGCAACAGGCGTATGTCTCGCCAGCCTTTCGTCGGCTGTTCGACACGGCCGGCCAGGAAGCCGAGCGACTCAAGGACGACTTCCTCAGTACCGAGCACTTCCTGCTGGCGCTGACCGATGATTCGGATAAAACGCCAGCCGCCAACCTGCTGCGCCAACTGGGCGTCACCCGCGATCGGGTCCTGCAAGCCCTGCAGGAGATTCGCGGCGGCCAGCGCGTCACGTCGCAAAACCCCGAGACGACGTACCAGTCGCTGGAGAAATACGGCCGCGACCTGACGCAGATGGCCCGCGCTGGCAAGCTCGACCCGGTGATCGGTCGCGACGAGGAAATCAGACGCACGATCCAGGTCCTCAGCCGGCGCACCAAGAACAATCCGGTGCTGATCGGCGAGCCGGGCGTGGGCAAGACGGCCATCGTCGAAGGCCTGGCGCAGCGCATCGTCCGCGGCGACGTCCCCGAGGGTTTGAAGGACAAGCGCGTCGTGGCCCTGGACCTGGGGGCACTGGTGGCTGGCGCCAAGTATCGGGGCGAGTTCGAAGAGCGTCTGAAGGCCGTCCTCAAAGAGATCACCGAATCAGATGGCCAGGTGCTGCTGTTTATCGACGAGCTGCACACTGTCGTCGGCGCCGGCGCGGCTGAGGGCGCGATGGACGCCTCCAACATGCTCAAGCCGATGCTGGCCCGCGGTGAGCTGCACTGCATCGGCGCCACCACACTCGACGAATATCGCAAGCACATCGAAAAAGACGCCGCGCTGGAACGTCGCTTCCAGCCAGTCTTTGTCGGCGAACCGACGGTCGAAGACACGATCTCGATCCTGCGTGGGCTGCGCGAGCGGTACGAGCGGCACCACAAGGTCCGTATCCGCGACTCCGCGCTGGTCGCCGCCGCGGTGCTGTCGCACCGGTACATCGCCGATCGGTTCCTGCCCGATAAAGCGATCGACCTGGTCGACGAAGCCGCCGCCCGACTCCGCATGGAAGCCACCAGCGCGCCGGTGGAGCTGGACGAGACCCGCCGCCGCATCATGCAGCTCGAGATCGAGCGCGAGGGTCTCCGCAAGGAGAAGGACCCCGCCTCGAAGGAGCGGTTGGAGCGCATCGAGCAGGAGTTGGCCAGCCTCAAGGAACAGGCCAGCGGACTCGAGGCACAGTGGCAGGCCGAGCTGCAGCAGCTGAACGCCGTCAGCAACGTTCAGGCGCAGATCGATCAGAAGCGCCTCGAGCTCGAGCAAGCGACCCAACGCGCCGACTGGGAACGCGCGGCGCGACTGCAGTACGAGATCCGCGACCTCGAACAACAGCGGGCGGCCGCCGAGGAGCGCATGCGCGAACGCGCCCAGGACGGCCGGGCCCTGGTCAAAGAAGAAGTTGATGAGCACGACATCGCCGAAGTGGTCAGCAAGTGGACCAGCGTGCCCGTCAGCAAGCTGCTGGAGGGCGAAATCGCGAAGCTGCTGCAGATGGAGGATCGGCTCCGCGAGCGGGTCGTTGGGCAGGAGGAGGCCATCGGGGCGGTCGCCAACACCGTGCGCGCCGCGCGCGCCGGACTGCAGGACCCGAATCGACCCCAGGGCTCGTTCCTGTTCCTGGGTCCGACCGGGGTGGGCAAAACCGAGACCGCGCGAGCGCTTGCCGAGTTCCTCTTCGACGACGAGCAGGCCCTGGTCCGCATCGACATGAGCGAGTATCAGGAGAAGCACACCGTCTCACGTTTGATCGGCGCACCGCCTGGCTATGTCGGGTACGACGAGGCCGGCCAGCTCACCGAAGCAGTCCGACGTCGACCGTATTCGGTCGTCCTGTTCGACGAAGTGGAAAAAGCCCACGCCGACGTGCTGAACGTGCTGTTGCAGCTGCTGGATGACGGGCGCCTGACCGATGCCCAGGGACGTACGGTCGACTTCCGCAACACCATCGTGATCATGACCAGCAATCTGGGCAGCCAGTGGATCGTCGAGCCCGGACTGAGCGAGGACGAGATTCGCGAGCGGGTCATGGACGCTGTCCGCACCCACTTCCGACCCGAGCTGATCAATCGCATCGACGAAATCGTGATCTTCCACGCGCTTGGGCTGCAACAGATCCAGCGGATTGTCGAGATCCAGTTGCGCGGCCTGCGCAAGCGGCTGGCCGAGCGCAAGATGAGTCTCGAGCTGACACCCGGCGCCGAAGAAGAGCTCGCTCGAGCTGGCTTCGACCCGGTGTACGGCGCGCGACCGCTGAAGCGCGTCATCCAGAAGGAGCTGGTCCAGCCGCTGGCCACGCGGCTCCTCCAGGCCGTGTTTGTCGACGGTGACACGATCGTCGTCGACGCTCAGGACGGCGCGCTGACGTTCAAGGCGGCTGATAGCAAAGTCACTGCCTAGACGGGCGGCCGTAGCTGATGCAGGCCTCCCGCTGCCGCCCAGCTGCTGAGTTCCGGCCGAACTCCAGGGCCTTAGCTTGCTGACGGGCGTCCTCATCGCCATAAACGTCGCGGTGTTCCTCATCGAGTTGAGCATGGATGGGGCGCTGGACTCCTTCGTTCGGCGATGGGGACTCGTGCCAGCGGACGTCCTGCAGTCCGTACGCGGCGACGAGGGGCCGGCGGCGCTGGTCACGCTGCTGACCAGTGCGTTCCTGCACGCGGGCTGGCTGCACCTGTTGTCCAACCTGTTGTACCTGGGTGTCTTTGGCCCACCCGTCGAACGGCGCCTTGGGGCCGCCCGCTTCTTGCTGCTCTACGTCGCCAGCGGGCTGGTCGGAAACCTGGCGTATCTGCTGGCCCAGCCCGCGTCGGAGGCGCCGGCGGTGGGTGCGAGCGGCGCGATCGCCGGAGTCATCGCCGCCCACCTGGTGCTGTTCCCCGGTGCAACCCTGGGCTCACTGGCCCCCGTGCTATTCTTGCACGTGGTCGAAAGCACGCCGACACTTCTGCTGCTGCTGCTATGGCTGGGCACTCAACTCCTCAGCAGCGTCGCATCGCTGACCACGACCACTGGCATCGCGTGGTGGGCGCACGTCGGCGGGTTCGCCACCGGGCTCGCGATCGCTCCGCTGATTCGTATTCGAGCGCACCAGTTACGAGGTTGATGCAGTGAGTTGGGTAGTCCGCGCACCCGATGGCAAACTGGCCCAGGCTGAGAAGAAGCTCCACAGCCGCGTGCGTCGCGTCCTGTGGGACTATGAGCCGCTGCGCGCCTCGCACGCCGAGATATTCATCGACGTCGAGGGCGACCGGGTTCGCCTGCGTGGTCGCGTCCGCAGCCTGCCGCAGAAGCTCATCGCCGGAGTGCTCGTCGAACGCATGGCCGAGGTTGGTGACCTGACCAACGAGTTGATTGCCGACCCCGAGGTCGTCCGCGGCGTCGCCGACGCGCTCGCCCAGGACGAACGCACCGCGGCCTACGTGCTGCGGATCGACGCCCGGCACGGCGTGGTCATCTTGCGCGGCGAGGTGCCGTCGACTGCCGTCCAGCAAGCCGCGCTCGACATCGCCGCGGGCCTTCCGATCGTGCACAGCGTGCGCAATCAACTGACGATCGGCGGCGCGACCCGGCCGGCCATCGCGCTCGCGCGACCCGCCCCGACCCCGGACGTGCCCGATCCAGTCAGTGCGGCGGAAGTGCGCGCGTGACCCAGACGTCTCCGCAGCCCGCCGAGCGAGTGAGCTCGCGACAAAAACGCATCGAGGAGCAGCGCCGCAAGATCGACGCGGTGCGGATTCAACAGCGCCGGCGCCGTCTGATGTGGGGCGGGTTCATCATCGTTGGAGTCGCCATCGCCCTCGCGCTGGTGTTGTTCTTCCTCCCTCGCCCGGTCCCGAGCAGCATGCGCCAGGTCGTCACCGAACCGGGGAACCACGTCGCCGAGGGCGATGTGGCAAGCCTGGTCTATCACAGCCGACCGCCGTCATCAGGCGTGCACTATGGCACCGTCCCGCAGGCATTCGAGTACCGAATGTACGATCAGCCGCTCAGTCCTGGGCGTTGGGTGCACATGCTCGAGCACGGCGCGGTCGCCGTGCTGTATCGAACGGACCTGTGTGACGCGACGTGCGTGGGCCAACTCGGGACGTTCTACGACAACGCGCCGCGGTCGACGCTGGTGGGCGGCATTCGCCATCTCGTCATCACCCCGTACCAGGACATGGACCACGCCATCGCCGTTGTGGCCTGGGGGTACGTCGATGAAATGGACCAGATGGACCCCGATCGCGTCATGGCTGACTTCAAGTCGAAGGTCGACGCGACCACGGCGCCAGAACGCGGCGCGCTGTAGCCCTGGCTCCCCGGCATGTCTCTGAGTCTGCGCGCGAGCGTCGACATCCGTGCGCCCGCCGAGCGTATCTTCGATCTGGTCTGCACGCCCGAGCGACTGCCCGAATGGAACGTGTCGATCGCCAGCGCGCGGCGCGGCGTGGCTGGCGAAGCCGTGTGCCTCGGCTCGCGGGCCGTGCTGAGCGGCCGACTGCTCGGCCAGACCCTCGAAAGTGAGACTGAGGTCGTCAGTTTCGAGCCGCCGCGGCTGTTCGCCACCCGGGCCATCCGAGGGCCGCGGCTGCAGACGCGGTTTGTACTCGCATCGCTGCCCGCGGGCACTCGCGTCGAGATCGACGTCAGCGGTGAAGTCCCCGGCGGCGCACTGGGCGCGAAGCTGGCCGAGGGCTTTCTGCGCAAGGAATTGACAGCCTCACTCGAGCGGCTGCGCGCGATGTCCGAGCAGTCATCCTGAGCCGCCCTGTTGAGGCGGGGCGGAATAGCCGATCCTGATGTGTGGGAATGATCACGCAGGCCGAACTTGAAGCTTCACTGGAAACCCTGGCGCGTGGCCAGGACGTCAACGTCGGTGTCGGCGATCCGAACCATCGCGGCTGGTTCCGCGGCAAGGTTATCTCGCATGACGCAAAGGCCGGGCGACTGGTCGTCACGTGCTACATGGATCGGCTGACCGATCGACCGCTCGAGCCTGGCGAGCGCGTGATCGTGGCGGCGACCCGCATGGACGCGCCGCAGGCGGCGCCGATGGATGTCGAGTACTGCACCAGTGGGCCAGAGCCGACGGTCGAACTGCGCATCGCCGGCGCCTGGCAGCACGAGGACGAACGCCGCAACCGGGTCAGGGTGCGGCTGGACATTCCGGCCACGCGGGCGCGCCACTGGGTCGGCGGGGCGTGGCGCGATCTGGACGCCACGCTTTCAGACTTGAGCTCGCGCGGTGTCGGCCTCAACCTCGTCCGCGAGGTACGGGTCGGTGATCGACTGTCGATTGCCGCGCCGCTTGGCACAGACTCCATCGATCTGCGAGCCACGATCGAGGTGCGCTACGTGCACGTCCATCCCGAGGTCGCGGGTGATGCGGGCGTGATGCCGCGGTACTGGCACGCCGGTGGTCCGTTCCGCAATCTGAGCCCGCTTGACCACGAACGGGTCATCCGCTTCCTGTTCGCGGAGTTGCGCGCGAATACGCACTGAGCTGAGCGTTATACTCACCGCGATGACAGCCGAGTTGAACCAGCACATGTGGATGCGTTGCGCTCGTCTGTCGGTCCGGGCGGCCGACGGGTAATTCCGTCGCGTCCAACGGCTAGACGAGCGAGCCCCGCCGTGAGCGGGGCGTTTTGTTGCGCTGCGTCCTGCTGATTTTGCCCATTCGGAGAACACGACCGTGACCACCTACTACGTGACCACGCCGATCTTTTACGCCAATGACGTCCCGCACATTGGCCACGCCTATGTCACCATCGCCGCGGATGCCGTCGCGCGCTACCACCGTCAACGCGGGCGTGACGTCTTCCTGCTCACCGGGACGGACGAGCACGGCATCAATATCGAACGCATCGCCGCCGCACGCGGTGTGCCGCCCCAACAGCACGTCGACGCGATCGCCGGGTCATTTCGTGACCTGTGGGCGCAGCTTGACATCGGGTACGACCGCTTCATCCGCACATCCGAGCCGGCCCACCGGCGCGGCGCACTCGCGCTGTGGCAACGCCTTCAGGACAGCGGCGACCTGTACCGGGGGGTGTATGAAGGAGCGTACTGCGCACGGTGCGAAGCCTATTACCAGGTCGACGAGCTTGTTGACGGCGACTGTCCGGTCCACAAGCTCCCCTGCGAGCGGGTCCGCGAAGAAAACTGGTTCTTCCGACTGACCCGCTACCAGGACGCCCTGGAGCGACTGGTGCGCGATTCGGACTTCGTCCAGCCGGAGTCGCGGCGGAAAGAAGTGCTGGGCTTGCTTGCCCAGGGACTCCGCGACTTCTCGGTCTCTCGACGCCAGGTGCGGTGGGGCATTCCGGTGCCAGGTGCGCCGGATGAAGTGCTGTACGTCTGGGTCGACGCCCTGGCGAATTACCTGACCGGCGTTGGGTTTCCAGACGATCTGGCCACCTTCGAGCGCTACTGGCCGGCCGACGTGCATATCGTCGGCAAAGAAATCATTCGATTTCACTGCCTGTACTGGCCGGCGCTGCTGCTCAGCGCCGGGCTGGCTTTGCCGCGACGCGTCTTTGCGCACGGCTGGCTGACGAAGGACGGCCAGAAGATCTCGAAAACGACCGGCAACGTGATCGACCCGGTCGCGCTGGCGCACGACTCCGGCTCGGACGCGGTGCGCTACTTCTTCCTGCGCGCCATACCGTTTGGTCAGGACGGCGACTATCAGCACGCGGGTTTTGTGGCGCGGTATAACGCTGATTTAGCCAACGACTTTGGCAACCTGGTGCAGCGGGCGACCAGACTCGCATCTCGCGACCGGGCGCTTGCACGCGAGAACGCGCCATTGAGCCAGGCTGAAGAAGACCTGCGCGCGCACGCCAGGGTCCTCGCCGACCGGGTCGCATCGGCATTTGAAGCGCTGGCGGTGCACGCGGCAGTGGCCGCCATCGGTGACTTCGTCAGCGAGGCGAACCGCTACCTCGAGATCACCGCGCCCTGGACGCTGGCCAAGCCGGGTTCATCGCCGCGTCTGGAGCTCGTCCTCGACCACGCCGTCGAGGCCGCGCGCCTGGCCGCCTGGTACTACGCGCCCATCATCCCCCGCGCCGCCGCCGAGGCGCACCAACGGCTCGCGGGCGTGCCAGTCGAACACGGCAGCGGCACATTTCAGCCTGCGCCCAGAGGCGCCGTGACCTTCGGTCCGCCGCTCTTTCCGCGCAGAGAATGAAGACGCTACGCGGTCGGGGCGCACGTTCCAGCGGAAAATGAGAGGCCAAGCTAGCGCTGGAGCGAGTCTGCATCGTCGGCACCAGTGGGCGCCGCGTCGCAGGCGGGTTCCTCACGGGCTCTGGCGCGCGTGCGTCGAATTAAGTGCCCGGCGGCCGGCGGCGTCCTCTAGGATTCCGAATGATGCGCTGGGTCCTGCTGCTGGTGGCGTTGGCCGGCGTGGCGTGCCGCCCGGCGGCTGTGACGGAAGCGCCGCGGACCTATGTGGCGATCGGCGCTTCGGACGCCGTCGGCGTCGGCGCGAGCGACCCAGCCACCGAAGGCTGGGTCCCGCGCTTCGGAGCGCATCTCGGATCCGACGTGCAGATCGTGAACCTGGGCGTCAGCGGCTCGACCCTCGCCCAGGCCCTCGACGAACAGGTCGGCCCGGCGCTGGACGCGCGCCCGGCAGTCATCACCGTCTGGTTGGCCGTCAACGACCTGAACGCGCGCGTGCCCCTGGAGCGCTACGCCGCCGACCTGGACACGCTGCTCGGCCAGCTGCAACAAACTCACGCGACGATGCTGGTCGGGAACGTGCCGGATCTCGGCCGCCTGGCGGTCTCGCGGAACACCGATCCGAGCGCCCTGCAGGCCGAAGTGACGCGTTGGAATGCGGTCATCGGCGACGCGGTCGCGCGGCACGGCGCCGTCCTGGTCGATCTGTTTGGCACCTGGCAAGAGGTTGCCGATCACCCGGAGTACCTCTCGCAGGACGGCTTCCACCCGAGCACCGCGGGCTACCAGCGGCTGGCCGACGTGTTTGCCCAGGCGTATGCCGAAACGGCAGGGGTACCCGGTGCTCGGCCGTAAACCGCGCGTGCGCACCGAACCCGCCCTGGCTGAATCGGATGCAGCTGCCTCGGCCGTCGTGGAGGCGCACGATCTCTACAAGACGTACGTCAGCGGCCGTCTGCGCGTCCCCGCGCTTCGGGGCGTGAACCTGACGATCGCCCGCGGCGAGATCGTGGCCATCGTCGGGCCATCTGGCTGCGGCAAGACGACGCTGCTGCACTGCCTGTCGGGCCTCGAGGAGTTCGAGGCCGGCGAAGTGTTGCTCGAGGGGCTGAGCCTGGCGCGGCTGTCGGATGCACACAAGGCCGATCACCGGGCGCGGCGCGTGGGCTTCGTGTTCCAGAGCTACAACCTGCTGCCCGTGCTCAACGCACTGGAGAATGTCGAGTTGCCGCTGTTGCTGTCCCGGCACTCGGCCACCGAGGCACGCCGCCGCGCGTTGCGGGCGCTCGAAGTGGTCGGGCTCGAAAATCGGCTGCGGCATCGGCCGAGCGAGCTCTCCGGTGGCCAGCAACAGCGCGTGGCGATCGCTCGCGCGCTGTCGACCGAGCCAGCGGTCATTTTTGCCGACGAGCCAACCGGCAACCTGGACTCCGATTCGGCCGAAGAGGTCATGCAATTGATCGATCGCCTGAACCAGGAGAACGCCCAGACGTTCGTCCTGGTCACCCACGCCCGCGAAGTCGCGAGCCACGCGAGGCGCCTCATCCGCATGCGCGACGGCGAGATCATTGAAGACTCGCCGGCGCCCGGCGCCCCGTAATGCGCAGCCTCTTCGGCGTCTCGCAGGGCAATCTGCTGCTTGGTTTGCTCGCGTTGACGGCGGTCGTCGCGATCGTGCTGGGGGCGGCGGCGTGGCGGAACCCGTTGTTGCCGCGGCTGGCGTGGCGGAACGTGCCGCGGCGGCCGGGGTTCGCAGCGTTGATCACGCTGGGGCTCACGATCGGGACCGTCATTCTGTCAAGCGCCTTTACAACCGGCGACACGATGAGCCAGTCGGTACGCACCGTCGTCGCGGGCGTGCTCGGTAGCGCCGACGAGGTCGCCTTCATCCCCGCGCCAGTCCAGCGCTCGGGGTTCGACCTCGCCCGGTCGATCGCCAGTGGCTCCCTGCTGACCGGCGTGACCGCCTATTTCCCGCAAGCGGATGTGCAACGCATCCAGGACCTGGTCAAGGACGACCCGCGTGTCGCCGCGGTCGTGCCCATCGTGCTCGAACAGGCCGCGGTGTCCAGCGAAGGCCAGTCGTTCGCGGCGCAAATCAATCTCCTGGGCGTTCCGTCCCAGGAAGCGCTCGTCCTTCGACCGGCCTCGAACACGACGCAGGCGCTCACGGTTGACACGCTCGCGCCCGACCAGGTTTATCTCAACACCGAAGCCGCGACCGCGCTCGGCGTGTCGGCCGGGCAGCACGTGCACGCGTACGGCCTGCCCGGCGGGGCCGAGGCTACATGGATCGTCAAAGAGGTCACCCGGCTCGGTGATCTGGGCGGTGGCCAGGCAACCATCTTTCTGCCACTCACCCGGCTGCAGGATCTCGTCCAGCATCTGGACCAGGTCAATCAGGTGCTGGTCGTCAACCGCGGCGATCCGTCGCAACGTCTGGCTAATTCGTGGCCCGTCACCGTCGAGCTGCGATCGGCGTTTGTCGACGATGCCACCGCGCGCCGCCTGTTCCGAGCCCTCTCGTCCCCGCCAGCGCGCGATCTCCTCGGCCGGGCGATCTCCAGCCCCGACGCCATCGGCTTCCTCGGGGACAAGCTGCGCCGCCTGCAGGCCGATCTTGACGTCCCCGCGGCTGCACAGAACCCCGAGTTCCGAGCCCTCATTCAGGATCCGGTCGTCCTCAGCCGCCTCGCGTCGCGCCTCGGCGGCGCCGTGAACCGCGGCAACACGCCGTTCGCGGCGTCCGCGACCGGCTCCAGCGGGTTCCGGGTGATCGACGTCCAGAGCGTCGCTCAGGACCAGGCCGATCGATGGGGCAGCGCGTTTACCGACCTGTTCGTCGTGCTCGGGGCGTTTTCGCTGTTCAGTGGCATGCTGCTGATCGTCCTGGTGTTCTCGCTGGTGGCGCTGGAGCGACGCACGGAACTGGGCATCACGCGTGCGCTCGGGGCCCGGCGGCGCGAAGTCATCTTGCTGCTGGCGATCGAAGGCGGGCTCTATAGCCTGCTCTCGTCGCTGTTTGGCCTGGGCGCGGGGCTGGCGCTGGCCCTTGGGATCATCAGCCTCGCCCAGGGTCTCGTCGAGCAGTACGGCTTCCATCTCGAACCGGTCGTCGAGCCAGCGAGCGTCGCCGCGAGCTACGGCCTCGGGGTGGTGCTGACGTTTGTCGCGGTCACCGCGACCGCCTGGCGCTCGAGTCGCTTCAGCATCGTGACGGCGATTCGCGATCAGCCGGATCCGGTGGCAGCGGCGCCCGCGTCGCGCGCACTGCTGCTCGGCGCGGCACCAGCCGTAGCAGGTCCGGGCCTGGTGGTCTTCGCGGTGCTGCACCGTTTGAGCCTGGCCTACGCAGCCGGCGTGGCGCTCGGGATCGTTGGGTTGGCCTTGCTCGCGAGGTGGGGGTTGCTGCGCGCTGGGCTGCGGGGTCCCGAGCGCGTCGTGTTCACGCTCGCCGGACTCGCGCTCATCGTGTGGTGGATGCTGCCGGTCTCAATTTTTCCCCAGGTGGTGGAGATGAGCTTTCTCAGCGGCGTGACCATGTTGCTGGGCGCCGTGTGGGTGGTCGCGTACAACGTCGGCCTGTTGCGTCGGCTGCCCGCCCCGTCAGGATTGTGGCGACTGAGCACGGCGTACGTGGCCGCCAATCGGTTTCGGACCGGACTCACGCTGGCGATGTTTGCCCTGGTCGTGCTGAGCTTGACGGTGTCGGCGGTGATGTTGACCGCGACTCGGCTGGCCTACGCCGACCCCGATGCCGTGACCGGCGGTTGGGACATTCATGCCCAGAGCACGCTGCCTCCGCGCGACCTGCGCGCCGATCTCACCGCCGGCGGCGTCATCTCACCCGACGCGTTCACCGCCATCGCCGCGGCTTCGCCGCTCCAGGCCGAAGGCATTCAAATCCAGGCGGGCGGCACCGCGCGGTGGGCACCGGTGAACGTGCTCGCCGTCGACGACGCCTTCGTGGCCGGGGTGCGCACGCCGCTGGTCGGCGGTTTGCCGGATGCATGGCGCCAGCTGAGCACACCCGGGACGGCCGTCGTGGGCGCGGGCCTGCTGCGCTCGGGGCCCACCCGGCTGCGCGTCATCGCCGGCGATGGCGCCGACTTTCGGCAGGTCGTGTTGTGGTTGCGCGACACGCGCGGGACGCAGCGCGCGGTGCGGGTTGAGGCGGTTGGCCTGGCCGACGCCCGCGGTCCGTTCGGCAACGCCATCGTCGTCAGCAGCGCCACGCTCGCCGGCTGGCCGCCGCCCGAAAACGGCGGCTACTACCTGTCGGTGCCGCCGGGCGCCAATGCCCGCGAGCTGGCCGCCGGCCTGAACCTGTCCGCGCCGGACCTGAAGGCGAGCACGATTGGCGACGAGCTGCGCCTGGTACAGGGTGTGCGCGGTCTGCTGAACATGATTCTCCAGGGGTTCATGGGCGTCGGCTTGCTGGCTGGCGTGGCCGCGTTGGGCACGCTCAGCACGCGGGCGGTGGTCGAGCGCCGGCGGCAGATCGGCGTCTTGCGGGCGCTCGGCTTCACCGCGCGAGCGGTCAGCGCCGGGCTGCTGGTCGAGTCAGGCGTCGTGGCCCTCCTCGGCGCCGGCCTCGGCGTCGGCGTTGGCCTGTTCGTGGCCCAGAGCACGGTCACGTTCTTGAGCCGGGTCAATCCCGAGCTCGTGTTCGCCATCCCCTGGGACCAAATCGCCCTGGTCCTCCTGCTCTCTGTCGGCGCTGCACTCCTGATGACCATCCTCCCCGCCCGCCAGGCCGCGCGTCTCACGCCCGCGGAAGCCCTCCGCGAAGCCTGATACCTCAGGCTTCCCTCGCCTCACATCCGCGCCGCCGCGCCGCCGAGGCGTGCCTCAGGCTTCGGTCGGCTCACATCCGCGCCGCCGCGCCGCCGCGCCGCCGAGGCGTGCCTCAGGCTTCGGTCGGCTCACATCCGCGCCGCCGCGCGGCCGAGGCTTGCCTTAGGCGCGCCGGCGGAGGAAGACGTCTAGCGGCAGGAAGGCCAGCGCCAGGCCGAGTAGCCACGGCCAGAGGCTGAGCGCTGGGCCGAGGCCGTTACCTGGCTCAGCGAGCCCGGCCACATCGGTGATCGCGTGTCCGCCGCTGGTCGTGGCCAGCGCGTCGAGCAGCGCGCGGTTCATGCCCACGGAGTGCAGCTCGATGGCGTCTGGCGCGCTGAATGCGGCGACCTCCTGG
>DATGER010000281.1:0-11388 GCA_035309865.1 Chloroflexota bacterium | reverse complement strand
TGCGCGGCCACGGAGTAGGTTGCGATCTGACCGATTGGCGGCGTCCGATCGACGAACACCTGTGTGGAGGATTGGATTCCGGCCGCGAGGAGGCGCATGTCCAGACCGCTACTATCGCCGCGATAGACATTGAATGTCGTGCGGCTGTCGACCGCGGCCTGCCAGGAGACCTGCACCTGGCCATGCCCGGACGCGGTGGCGTTCACGGTGGTTGGCGCCGACAGCCTGGGCACCGTCTGGGTCGGGGTGGCCGGCACTCGCGTGGCCACCGGGGTCCAGGTTGGGCGCGGAGTCGGCGGCACGATCGCGCCCGAAGCGGGCTTCACCGGCAGGGCCGTGGCGGCGCTCGCCGGAGCTGTCGCGGGGAGCGCCGTCGCGGTCGCCGGGACCTGCGTCGGGATGGCCGTCGCGGTCGCCGGGACGGCGGTCGGAGTCGCCGAGGCCGTGGCCACCGGGGCGCCCACGGCCTGGAGCGCACTCACCCGGCCGTAGGTCCACAAACTACCGGTGCCGCCGATATGGTCGGCGGTGGATTCGAGCCGGCTGATCACCGCATCGGCGCTCGTCCCGTAGCTGCTCGACCACAGCAGTGCCGCGACGCCAGCCACGTGCGGCGACGCGATCGACGTACCGGAGCCGAGCCCGTACAGCGCACCATTGTTGATCTCAGGGTTGACGGGTGATCCGATGCTCACCCCGGGTGCGGCCAGTGCGACGCCGGGGCCGGCATTCGACCAGCTCGGCCGCGCATCGTTCTGGTCGACCGCGCCCACCGCCACGACGCCCGGGCAGTTGGCCGGTGTGGCCGCCCGACTCAGACCCGAGTTGCCCGCGGCGGCGACGATCACGACGCCCCTGGCGCGCGCGTAGGTCACCGCGGCCAGCGTGCTGGCGGCACACGGACTATCTCCGCCCAGGCTGAGGTTGACCACCCGCGCGCCGTTGTCGGCGGCCCACCGCAGACCGTTTTCGACGTCCGCGGAGAATCCGTGGCCGGCGTCGTCCAGGACCTTGCCGTTCATCAGCCGTACGCCCGGCGCGACCGACGGCACGCCCAGACCGTTGTTGGTCAGCGCGGCGATCGCGCCGGCGACGTGGGTGCCGTGGTTACAGCGGTCGTCGGCAGTGGCCGAGGCGGTGAAGTTCTTCTCGAGCACCACCTGCCCGGCCAGGTCGGGGTGGCTGCCATGGATGCCGCAGTCGAGGACCGCCACCCTGACTCCGCCGCCGGTCGAGGTGCCCCAGACCTGGTTCGCGCCGATCCGGGTGACCCCCCAGGCATACGCGGCGTACGGATCATTCGTGACGGCGGGCAGTCCCGCCTCGACCGACAGCGCGCGCTCGACGCGGACCTCGGCAACACCTGCCAGGCCCTGCACGCGTGCAACCGCGCTCGCGGCATCCCCGCTCGTTACGCGGATCACTTCGCGGCCCAGCGCACCGTCGCCGCTCAGCGAGGTTCCGCCCACCAGCTCGTGGACCCGTGTCAGGGTGGTCTGATCCGCGAAGCCGTCGGCGTAGGTAATGACGACTCGGTCGGGCGAGGCGCCCCCAGCCGCCAGCGTGCGGTCGAGATCGGCGGCCTTGAGGGCCGGGCTGTCGTGGTCGAAATCGGTCAGGGCCGAGGGCGTAGACGGACGTGACATGGCAGCGAACACGGAGCCCGCGCCGATCAGCGTGCTGAGCACCGCCACGGTGAGCAGGACAGGCAGACGCGAGCGTTTGGCGGGCATGGGGGATCCGGGGAGTTACTGAGAAGAATCGGCCAGTCCGCCGCGCCTTTGGGCCCCCGAACAGGGGGGATGCTGTCCCGGTTCGACCGCGTTGCCGCTTCGTCCGCGCGGCCACCGCCGCCCGCCCACCCGTCATCAAGGTTCAGTACTGCGTCCCGTACGTTTCGGGGCCTATGCATGTGCGGGTCGTGGGCCAGAAACTGCAGCGACGGAGTGCCGGGTTGGGACTACGTGACGTTGGCCAGTAGAGTACCGCTCCGCGGACCAGCGGGCCTATGCTGTGGCGGACAGACACATCATGGATGGCTTTGACCTGTATCAGGCCATTGGCGGCACGGCGACGTGCCGCAGACTGGCTGAGGTGTTCTATGCCCGCGTGAAGCGGGATCCTGTCTTGCGCCCGCTGTTTCCTGGCAAGACGCTCAAGTGCGCCATCGAAGAGTTCAGCGCATTCCTGGCGCAGTTGCTGGGGGGTCCGGCCGAGGACGCACAGCGCCGGTGGTGGTTGAGCCTCCGTGAATCGCACCGACGCTTCAAAATCGGGCAAACCGAGCGGACGGCGTGGATGGAGAACATGCTCGCGGCGCTTGACGAGGTCCCACTCGAAGAGTCCGCCCGCCGCGCACTGCGTGATTTCTTCGACCGATCCTCCGCGTATGTCGCCAAAGACGTGCCAGCAGGTCCCATCGCGGATGATGCCGGCGGGCCGCCCGGCGACAACATCCATCAGGAACTCTCCCGACGCTGGAGTGCGCAACGGACGCTCGACGAGGCGGTTGCCGCGGTTCACGGTGGCGCGGCTGAGCGGGCCGTAGCACTGGCGGAAGGCTCGACCTTACAGGGCTATTTCGAGCGCAACCAATCGGTCCTGGCGGCCTTGCTCGCACAGATGATTGCCTGGGGCGATGACACGCTGCTCGACTGGGTGCGCCACAACCTGCTGGCACATCCAGGCCTCGCCCAGGAACGCTACAGCGGCCGCACCCTATTGCACGCGGCGGCCGCCGCGGGCAACGTCGCCATGGTGGAGTTGCTGCTGCATCTTGGCGCCGACCCCAACGTCACCGATGGCGGTAGTCACACGCCACTCTATAGCGTTGCCAACCAGTGCAAGATGAGTGGTGCGGCAAACGTCGTGCACACCCTGGTTCAGGCGGGCGCAAGGGTGGACGCCTGTGACGGTGTGAAGCGCTGCACCGCGCTGCACATGGCCGCGCGACGAGACAACGTCGAGGTGGCCGCGGCCCTGTTGGATAACGGCGCTGAACTTGAGGCGCGAGACAGTCTTGGCGAGACCCCGCTCCGGCGTGCGGTCAACTGCAACAAGACGGCGGTGGCCAGGCTCCTTCTCGCGCGGGGCTCGGACCTGCAATCGAAGGGAAGCAAAGGCCTCGATCCGCTGTTGGCGGCGCGCACCACCGCGATGCGGCAGCTCTTGCAATCGCACCGCCAAACCTGACGGCCGCGCCCGGGCTCCCTGAGTGGTGAATCTGTCAGGCCAGACTCACCCCTTGACCGCGCCGGCGGAGAGACCGGCGACGATCCAGCGCTGGGCGACGAAGTACAGCACCAGCAGGGGCGCGCTCATGAGCACGCCGCCGGCCATGATCATTCCCCACAAGAACACGTCGCCAAAGATCAGCTTGGTCAGGCCCGTGGCGAGGGTGAAGTTCGACTGGTCGCTCAGCAGGGTGAAGGCGTACAGGTACTCGTTCCAGGCCAGCGTGAACGAGTAGATGCACGCCACGGCGACGCCCGGCGCAGCGAGCGGCATCACGATCAGCACCAGGCTCTGCCAGCGCGTGGCGCCGTCGACCATCGCCGCATCCTCCAGCTCGCGCGGGATCGTCAGAAAGTAGGCCTTGAGCAGCCAGATGCAGAACGGCACCGAGAACGTCAGATACACCGCGATCAGCGCCGGCAGCCAGTCGAGCATGTGTAGCTGGTTCAGGACGATGAAGATCGGAATGAACAGCAGGGTCGATGGGAACAGGTAGACGAAAAACACCGCGCTGGACAGCGCGTTCCGGCCCGGATAGCGCAGCCGTGAGAGGCTGTACGCCGCCAACGTCGCGACGGTCACCGAGAAGATCGTGCTCGAAACCGCCACCACGGTCGTGTTGCTCATCCACCGGAGATAGGGATACTTGTCGAACAGGTCGAAGAACGCGCGCAGCGTCAGGTCGGTCGAAAACAACGTCGGTGTGCGACTGAACGTCAAGCTGGGCGGATGCAGCGCGGTGATGGTCATGAAGTAGGGTGGGAACAGCGCAATCACGAGGACGACCGTCAGCACCAGCACGCCGATCGCGCGCAGCCCGAAGTGCTGTGCGCGCCGGACCAGGAGCTGACGGCGGTCGGCCGCAAGCTGGTTGGCGCTCCGCGCGGTGATCAGGTCAATCCCGACCGTCACGCCAGTTCCTCGCGTCGACTGATGAACCGATTGAGCAGCAGGATGAGCGCGACCATGATCGGCAGCATGAGCACCGACACGGCGACGCCCTTGCCCAGCTCGAGGCCCGGGATGGAGATCTTGTACGTCAGTGTCGCCAGGACGTTGGTGGCATTGCCGGGACCGCCCTGGGTCAGGATCCAGATGATCGAAAAGTCGTTGAACGTCAGGATCGCCGAGAACAGCGTCGTGACCGCCGCGACGGGCAGAATGCCCGGCACGGTGATCGCTCTGAAGCGCGCCCAGATCCCCGCGCCGTCGACTTTGGCGGCGTCATACAGCTCCTGGGGCACGGTTTGCAGCCCGGCCAGGATCGTGATGACGAAGAACGGGAACCCGCGCCAGACGTTGACGGCGATCACCGCTGGCATCGCGATATTCGGATCACCCAACCACAGGATCGTGTGATCGGTCAGCCTGGACTGGATCGCCAGGTAGTCGAAGACACCGGCGACGTCGTTGTACATCCACTTCCAAACGAGCACCGACACCAGCGTTGGCATCGCATAGGGGAGCATGACGATCGAGCGCCACAGCCCGCGGAGCGGCAGCGCTTCGTTCAGAATGATGGCGATGACCAGGCCGAGGACCAGTTTGATGCCAATCGAACCGACGGTAAACACGAAGGTGTTCTTGACCGCCATCCAGAACGTCGCGTCCGCCAGCAGGACCGCGTAGTTCTGCAACCCGATCCACGGCGCGTCCTCGGCGCCGAGCAGCTTCTTGTGAAAGCTGAGCCACAGTGCGCGCAGAAACGGAACGCCGACCAGCACCAGGATGAGCACCGCGCTCGGCGCGAGGAGCGCGTAGCCGAAGGTGGCCTCGTCGCGCGCCAGGGTGCGTCGTCCGCGCAACGCCGGCGCGAGGCTCTGTAACCCCGCGCCGACCCGCGTCGCCATCGTCATCGCGTCACATCTTGAACTTGGCTTTGGCCGCCGCCGCGGCGTCGGCCAGGATCTTCACGCCCTCTTCGACGGACTTGCCGTTCACGACGATCGCCTGCAGCATGTCTTTGGTCGCGCTGATGGTGATGTCGTCGTAGATGGGCGTCAGGCCCGTGTCGGCCGTACCGGCCAGGGTCCACGGGACGATGTTCTCGGTAACTTCCTTGTTCCACTCGTCCTGGGTGAAGAACGGCAGGGTCAGGTAGTTCTGCATGATCGGGAACCAGTACGAGCCGGCCTTCTCGAGCTGCGTCGGGTAGCGGTCCGGCGCCAGGATCATGCGCGCGACCTGCATCGCCTCGTCGATGACCTTGCTCTTCTGGTTGATGACCAGCGCGGCACTCCCGCCGGCCTCGACAAACGTGCCGGGCTTGGCTTGCGCGGGAAATGCCTGCAGGTAGGTATTGGCCAACAAGTCTTTGTTGTCCGTGCGCATCGCCAGGACGATGCTGCCGGGATTGGACACCGCGGCGGTCCCGCCGGAGAGCCACGCTTCGTTGTTGCCGGCGGCCAGCTGGCTGACCACCCCCGGCGGCATCATCTTGTTCTTGAACAGGTCCGTATAGGCCTTTACCCCGGCGATGTTCTGGGGGGTGTTGATGGTCGGGGTGCCCTCTTTGTCGAACAGACGCCCACCGAACGACCACATGAACTGGAGACAATTGCCGCCCCAGTCCGCTTCGGTCATCTGACCGTCGAAGGCGTAGAAGTTGTCAGCCGGCTTGTTGACCTTGGCGAACGCGGCCATCATCTCGTCCCAGGTCTTGATCGGCAGGGTGACGCCGACCTCGGCAAACTTGTCCTTGCGCAGGTGTAAGAACCAGGGCTCGTTGTTCATCGGCACCGCGATGCGCTTGCCGGCGGCAGTCCGCGAAGCCCCCTCGGCCAGCGGTAGCCAGCCGCCGCCGGTCTTGCCGATCTCGTCGTACAGCGCCTGCACGTCCATCGCGTAGCCGTTCTGATTCCACAGCGCCGGAGCGTAGGTGTAGGTGATATCCGGCACGACGCCGGATTCCATCGCCACCACCTCCTTCTGAGGATGCTCGTCGTTGCTGAAGAGTTGCACGTTGACGTCGAAGCCACCCTTCTGCCCGGCGAGCTTCACCGACTCCGTCAGATAGTCGTTCGAATCAGGCAAGAACTGCTGGCGGCCCCAGAACAGGACCGTCTTGCGCGCGCCGGTCGTCGCCGCCGGCGCCGCGGCGGGGGGCGCACCGGACGTTGCCGGCGCCGACGGTCCCGAACACGCCGCGAGCAAGGTGACAGCGGCCGTCCCGCCCGCCACCGCCAGGAAATTCCGCCTGGACAGCCTCCGCTGGTCTGCCATGTGTCAAGTCCCCCTTTCCGCCGCTGCGCGCCCGCGTCAGCACGCCCGCACACGGCCGTCCCGGATCGATGTCTCGCCCTATGCCCATTCCCCGGAAACCCGCTTCGCTGCGCTCGCTCCGTTTGCGGCTTTCACGGGCAGGGTACTACGCCCTCACACCCGCCGCCACGCGGCCGACGCGTGCTCTCGGAAGCACGCAACGCCGCAGACGAGGCGACCAGCGGGTCGTTCATTGCCCTGCGAAAGCACGCTGCAACGCAGCCAGCGCAACGATGTGGGCAGCGACCACGCCGTGGGCGGCGAGACGCATGCCCCAACTGAAGCGAGCGCAGCGATGCAGGCAGCGACCACGCCGTGGGCGGCGAGAAGCATGCCCCAACGGAGCAAGCGCAGCGATGCGGCCAGCGACCACGCCGTCGGCGGCGAGACGCATGCCCCAACGGAGCGAGCGCAGCGATGCAGGCAGCGACCACGCCGTCGGCGGCGAGAAGCATGCCCCAACGGAGCGAGCGCGGCGATGCGGACGGCGGATATCGTGGCGGGCTGCGAGAACGACGGCCCACCTGCTGGGTGCTTGAATCTGCCATCGGCAAGGTTCACAATGAGGCAACGCGCGTTTCTCTCAGGGGGAGGGTGTTTGCGTGGCCTCAGCACCTCGTACGACGTTTTCGCGAAGGCAGTTCCTGGCGCGCAACGCCTGGGTCATTGGTCTCGCGCTCGCCGCCTGCGGCAGCCCGCCGCCCGCGGGCACGTCCGGGGCCGCCCAGCCCGCTGCCAATCCGACGACACCGCCGGCCGGCGCAGGCGGATCGGCAGCCGCGCCGACGACAGTTGCCGCGGCGACGGCGCCCGCCGCGGCAGCCTCCAAGCCCGGGACGGGGACCTTCAACGTCTGGTTCTCGGCCAACTGGAACACGGTCACCGACGACGCCGTCGGCAATACGTTTGTCGACTGGGGCAAGCAGAACAACCTCAAGGTCGAGTACCAGTCGATCCCCGGCTCACCGGAGCAACTGGCCAAAGAGTCCGCCGCGGTTGCCGCCGGCCAGCCACCCGAGCTCAACAATGCCAATCGGACGTACTGGTACGCGCAGGGCGAGATGGCCGACCTGAAGGAGATGGTCGCCAAGTACAAGGACATGGCCGGCGGCATGTACGAGATCGGCATCAGCTCGAACGCGGTTGCCGACGGCGCGATCATCGGCGCCCCGTACGCGATCGACGTCTGGCCGGCCCACTGGCGCATCGACGCCATCGGCCCGGCGACCGGCGGCCGCTTCTTCGATTCTTACGATGAGTTGATCAATCTGGGACCGAAGATCCAGCAGCCGCCCAAAACCTATGTGTACGCCATGGCCCTCGGCCACGAGGGCGACCACATGAACAACCTGTGCACCATCCTGTGGGCCTATGGCGGCCGGGTGGCGAACGAAAAGGGTGAGCCGGACATGACCAATCCGGCCAACAAGGCCGCCCTGGATGCCGTTGTCCGGATGTGGCAAGCCAAACTCATTCCGCCGGATACCTTCGCCTCCACGGTGACCTCCTGGAACAACGAGCAGTACCAGAAGAGCCGCGGACTGATCGCCGTCAATCCGGCCACGATCATGGGCTGGCTCCTGGTCAACGACAAGGATCTCGCGGATCGGACCGGGCTCGCATCACCCCCCAAGGGCCCGGCCGGGACGTTCGCCGAGGGCGCCTCGATCGCCTTCAACTACTACAAGAAAGCCCCACTCGCCAGGATGGCGCCCGCGGCGCTCGAATACTTCATCCAGCCCGACAACATCTTGAAGATCTCGCAGTCCGTCGAGGGCCGGTTCGTGCCGGTCTATCGCGATCACGCCAAGGGCGACTTCTGGAACACCAGCAAGTTCGCCGAGATGAAGAAGATCGCCGAGGTGGGGCGGATCCGTGAGTGGCCCGCGGCTCCGCAGGCGTGGCTGCTCGACGTCCAGGATGCGAAGTACACGCTCTCCGACATGGTCCAGAAGATCATCAACGACAAGATGCCGATCGAGGACGCGCAGGCCTGGGCCCAAACCCAGATGCTGGACTCGTACAACAAGTTCGCCAACAAGGCCTGAGGCAACAGTTCGCGTTCGCATGGCAGACACGACCCTTGCGCCAATCTTCAATACGGTTCCGAGCCCCCGCGCGGGCACGCTGCGGCGCGTGCTGGGCCCGGACTGGCAACTCGGCTGGCTCCTGGTGGCGCCGGTCGTCATCATCGTCACCGCGCTGTTGATCTACCCGTTCATCGACGCGATCCTGTTGAGCTTCCAGGAACGGTTCATCGGCAAGACGGGCACCTGGGTCGGTCTGGCCAACTACGCCGCGCTGTTCGCGGACTCCACGACGCCCTGGGCCAAGGCCGCCGTGACGACACTCGTGGTAACCGGCGGCGCCGTCGCCACCAAGTTCGTGCTCGGGATGACCATGGCGTGCGTGCTCAACCAGGAACTGCCGGGCCGGAACGTCATTCGCGGGGTGATGTTCCTGCCGTGGGCCGTGCCGGTCGTCGTCGCGGCCTATGTCTGGCGCTTTATGTTCGACACCACCGGTCCGATCAATGGCGCCATCGCCACGTTCGGGTTTCTCGACGACTACATCTACTTCTTCAGCGACGCGCGGCTGGCCCTGCCAGCGTTGATCGTCGTCATCGTCTGGGCGGGCACGCCGTTGTGGACGATGAACTTTCTGGCCGGCATGCAAGCGATCAGCGGCGAGTTGTACGAGGCCGCCGAAATTGACGGCGCCAGCACATTGCAGCGGTTCTGGAACGTCACGCTGCCGGGTTTGCAACCCGTGATCCTGGTAACGGCCTTGCTGTCGACGATCTGGACCTCGGCCAATCTGACACCGATTTTCGTCCTGACCAATGGCGGACCGAACTACGCCACCACCACCGTTCCACTGCTCTCATATTTCGTCGCCATCCCCGGCCACCAGCTGGGCATGGGCGCCGCCATTGCGATGACGATGGTGCCGTTCTATCTGGTGCTGGTCATGTTTCTCACCCGACGCATGCTGCGTCAGGACTGAGCGTTTTACTGATGGCAACTGTTGCGCAGGCTCAGACGCCGCTCCGGACGCGGAGCCGGACTCGAGGCTCCACGCGGGCGGGTCGACGTTCGATCGGCCGCGGTTGGCGGGCCGGCACGTACGTCGCCCTGGTCGTGTTTCTGCTGTGGACCGTCATTCCGTTCTTCTGGATGGCCACGGCGTCACTCAAGACCAATAAAGAAATCTACGGCGACTTCACCATCCTGCCCCAGACGCTGTACTTCGGCCACTACGTCACCCTGCTCGGCGGCAAGTTCACCATCTGGATGCGCAACAGCGCCGAGGTTTCGCTGGCGGCCACGACGCTGTCCATCTGTCTTGGCGCGCTGGGCGCGTACGCCATCACCCGCCTGCGCTTCGCCGGCCGACGCATCATCGCGCTCGGGCTGGTCTTCACGTATCTCATTCCGCAGACGCTGCTCTTCATTCCCCTGTTCCAGGTGGTCGCGGGTCTCGGACTGACCGATACGGTCGGCGCGTTGATCCTGATCTACCCGACCATTACGCTGCCCTTCTGCACCTGGCTCCTGGTGAGCTACTTCAAGAGCATTCCGGTGGAATTGGAAGATGCCGCCCTCATCGATGGCTGCAACCGATTGGGCGTGCTCCTCCGGATCGTCCTGCCATTGTCCACGCCGGCGCTGGTGGTGGTCGCGCTGTTCGCGTTCACCAATGCCTGGAATGAGTTTCTGTACGCGCTGGTGATGACCAACTCGGTGTCCTCGCGCACGGTGACCGTGGGCCTGACGCAGATGCTCGGCGAGGACGTCTTCTACTGGGGTCAGATGATGGCGGGCGCGCTGATTACGGCGCTGCCGCCGGTGATCATGTACACCCTGGCCCAGCGATTCGTGGTCAAGGGGCTGGTCGTCGGCGGCGTCAAGGGCTGACGTTTCGCGACCACCGGTTGGTCCAGCGGCGGACGTGGGCCAGTTCGGCAGCGCTGCAGCGGCCGGCGAGGTCGTGCTGCATCGCGACACCCGCCCAGGCGTAGAACAGCGTCATGTCCGCCCGTCGGTGAGCCGCGCCATAGCCGTAGCGCCAGCCCAGCTCGAGCAGGAGGCGAGCCAGTCGTTCGAATCCGCGCGCACGGGGCGGACTCAGCCGGAGAATCGTCACCGTGCGGGCGAAGTCGGCCCGCGGATCGCCCGCGTGGGCATTGGTCCAGTCCAGCACGGCGCTGACGTGGCCGTCGCGCTCGACCAGGACGTTCAGTGGGTGATAGTCCAGGTGCAGCAACCGCGCCGGGCTGGCGGGCGATAGCCGCTCCAGGTGGGCGGCGAGTGCGGGCTCCAGCGGCCCGGCCCACGCGACCCAGTTCGCGCGCAGTGACGCTGGCGCCGCTATCCGGTGAAGCGCGGCGTGCGTGCGACCGAACGCGATTGCCAGGGTGAGCACCTGTGCCGGCCGCGCGCGGACCTCGTCCAGCAGTGGACGTCCGGCGCACCATTCGGTCAGGAGCGCCGGCCGACCCTGGAACGTCCCCACCGCGTGGATCCGCGGCACTGGCACTCCGCCAGCCCGTGCCGCCGCGAGCGCCACCTGCTCGCGCTGCAGTGTCGTCATCTGATCGGCACGAAACACCCGCAGGGCATAGTGCCGCCCATCTCGCTCGAGATGCCACACGGTCGTATCGAAGCCACCGGTGGCGCGTGTTACTCGCGCGAAGGTCCCGAAGTCGAGCACCTGCCCATTGTGCCCAGACCCACGAGGTGGTCGCGACCTGCATCTTCAGGGCTTCTTTAGACGCTGCTTGGGCCGTGTTTTCGCCGGGTCCAGATAGTCCGCAAATGCAGCACGCAGTCAGATCCGACCTCGATCCGATCACGGGCGGCATGCGCGAGGTGGCGGCCAAGCGCAAGCGTT
>DATGER010000280.1:0-66661 GCA_035309865.1 Chloroflexota bacterium | reverse complement strand
GCGCGGTGGTGGGAGCCGCTGGCGGTTGCGTCAGCGTTCCCACCTTTCGTGCCTGCCGCGCGCAGGCTCACGCCGCGGCGCTGGCTCGCCAGCAGCACCGCGCAGGCACTTCGAGCTGAGAGTTCGTGGCGTCTGGATCCTTCGTCACTTGACGGAACGCGCACAGAACGGAGCGCTTCGCTCCCTGAGGTCCGCACGGCAACGCGATGGGCAAACATGTCGGCAGTCGCCGCGCGGCCAGGTGCTCAGCACCTGGTTGGCTCATTCCGCTCGCGAGCAAAGCGGCTATCTCGTCCCGAGCCTGCTTCGCCAGCGCGAACGAGCTTTCTGACCGCGGCAGATCCGAATTGGGTCACAGGCCACGGAGCGCCACAACCGGCTGCGGCATTCCACGCTCAGATGAGAGGCAAGTTTGTCACAGCAGAAACCCTTCCCCGGGTTCTACGACGCATGCGGGGCGCGGAGCCGGTCGTCGATCCGCGGCGCGCGGACGGCGGCGCTGGCAGAGTGACCACGGCCTTCGCGGGCAGATTCTCACAATTCATTCCAGCACGCGTCATCCAGCAGGCGCGGACCCTCGACTCTGCCAGCCCCATGCGGAGCGCGGAACATTCGCGGACATTGCGGCGCAGGCCGGCGGGTACGAACGACATGCGCGTGGCCGCGGCGCTCGAATCGCGCCAGTCAGCAGATCTGCGGCACACGGCACTCGCCGAAGGACGTGATAAAGGATCCGCTCTGCTTGACGAGCCAGCGCGGAGCGTGGCATCGGTCGCGCGCTCGCGACTGAGCCTGGCGGTCCCGCAACGCACGCGGGTGATCCCTGCGGCGCTTTCCGAGGGCCCGCCCGCACTTGCGCTCCACAACGCCCGAGTTGCGGATCCTTCGTCGATTCTCCTAAGGATGACGGGCGCACTTGTAACAGCTGCGCGGAACCAGGCTGCGGCAGGCGGCACGCGCGGCCCGAACGCCGCGACGCAAACGCTGCCACAGGTCAGGTCCGGACCTGGGAACCCGTCGTTGCGCGTGCTCAGCATGACTGGTGCTTTTGTCAGAACAGACAGGAACCAGGCTGTACCTGGCGGCGCGCGCGGCCCGAACTCCGCGACGCCGGCGCTACGACGCGTCGGGTCGGGAGTTTGGAACCCATCGTCGTTCGTGCTCGGTATGACCGGTGCGTCGTTCACGTCTGCAACCAACCCCGCCGCCCCGGGCGGCTCACGCGGTCCTGACCGCAGGCTGCAACGGCCGTTGTACGGCAGGTCCGGAGCTGTGAACCCGTCGTCGCGTGTCCTCAGGATGACCGGTGCGTCCTCAGCACTGGCAATGAACCCCGCCGCGGCGGCGGGCGGCTCCCGCGGTCCGGACCGCACGATGCAGCCGCTCCTGCTCGGCACCTCCCGAGGCGCGGGTGCCTTCAGGATCGTAGCGAGCGGAGCAACGCGTCCTGGTGGCGCGGGCGGTTCACGCGGCACCGAGCCTTCGACGCGTTTGCTGCTGCGCGGCACGTCTGGAGCTGAGAGTCCATTGTCATTCCAGACCGCGGCGAGTCGCGGAGCGGATCCCACCCAGGCCGATAGAGTGGGCGGGTCGAAGTCTGCGAGGCACTCGCTGCTGCTGGGCAGGTTCGCAGCCGCGGGTCCTCAGGGACGGCTCGTCACGATGACAAAGGCCGCGGTCAGCTTTGCAACGAACCTCCGCGCCACAATCGGAGGGCGCGGGGCTGAGCCTGGAGCCGCGCTGAGGCGAGATTCGGATCCCGACGGCGCACGGGGTAGACACCGTCTTGAGGCAGTGGAGCGGGGGCCTGGCACTGGAGGCAGCGGTGCGCTGGAGTTTCTCAGCAGGATCAGCAGTGCGCGGAACCTGGAACGCGCGGAGGATTCGTTCGTGCCTGGCACTACGGAGCCGCACCACATGCGTGAAGCTGCACAGAAGGCGCGGTTGCAATTTGCAACCCCGCGGCACGCCGGTCCGTGGGCCGTGGAAGCTGCGCAGCCGTACGGACTGGGCGCGGACTCCAGGTTCGGGTTTCAGGCGGCCAGTGCGGTGCCGCAAGCCGGCGGCCAGCGATACGGACTCGGAACGCCGGGCCCAGGCAGGGCGCTGCCGGAAGCGGAGGGCCAGCGGCACGGACTCGGCGCGCCGGGCGCGGTCCAGGACACCCGCCGGCTCGCAGACCGCCACCAGGCGCGGCCGGGCGCGACGTGGCTGCACGGACGCCCGAGCCTCGTTGTGGCAGTTGGCCAGCTTCACGGCCGGGCTCGAGCCGCGGGCTGGCCGCTCGTCGGCCGTGCACCGGTATTCGGCTCACGCGCGGGCAGCTCACGGGCGGGCAGCTCGACCCGTACGCCGATGGCTCGAGTGCCGCTGGCCACCCGCGCGCCCGCGGGTTCTTTGAGCGGGGGGTCGCCTCGGCAAGGAGCGCGCAGCGAGCTTGCGAACGGAACGGCGACCAGCGGCGGCGAGCCGCAGGCTCCCCCGACCAAAACTACGTCAGGCCGGGGAGTGGCCATGCCGCTCGCGACGGCCCCGGGCCCCGGCACCCGTACCCGGAGTGCAGGCGAAAGAGCGCCGGCGTTGACCCCCACGGCAACGCGCCCGCAGGAACCAGCTGGCGTTCCGATGACGGTCGCGCGACCAGAGAGGACACCCGCGGAGAACGCTGCAAGCGCTGCAGACTCAGCTCGGGCGGTACTCGGCCCGAGCACGACCCGGTGGCACACGGCGCCCAGCTCCACGCTCGTCACCGCTGCCAACCCAGAGCGGCCCAAAGTACCCGACCTCGATCGGATGGCCCTCCAGGTCTACGGCCTCATCAAACGCCGGCTGGCAACCGAGCGCGAACGCGCCGGGGGTTCAGGCGCCCCACGTCGGGCCTGGTAGCAGGAAAAGAAAGCGGGACACACACGATGGTCGACAAACCCAAACGCGGGATCAGCTACGGCTCCGGCAAGCCAGTCAAGGCGTCAATCTGGAATGAGGACAAGTCGCCACCCAAAAAGATCGTTGACTGCTTGTTCAACCCGACGGAGTACACCTTCAGCAAACGCAACACCTGGGCCAACGGTGGGACGGCCGGGGGTGACAAACCCACCGCCAACTTCGTGAGTGGCGGCGCGATGACCCTCGACCTCGAGCTGCTCTTCGACACATTGACGCTAGCACCGGACGGTCAGTCCGGCCCGCCGAACGACGTCCGCAAGTACACCGACAAAGTGCTCGGCCTGATGCAGGTCGACCCCACGACGGCCGACACCAAGAAGCAGACCCCCGGGCGGCCCCCGCGCGTCAGCTTCCGGTGGGGACGCTTCTGGAGCAACCGCGCTGTCCTGACCAGCGTCAGTCAGCGCTTCACGCTGTTCTGGGAAGACGGCCGCCCGATTCGGGCCTCGTTGGCGGTGACGTTCCAGCAGGTGGAGAACGGCACCAGCTACCCGCCCCAGAACCCCACCTCCCACGGCCACGCCCAGCGGCTCCGGGTCGTCGGACCCGGCGAGACCATCGACAGCATCGCTTTTGGCGAGTTGGGCGACGCCTCCATGTGGCGGGTGATTGCCGACTACAACCGCCTGACTGACCCCCTCCGGCTCCAGGTGGGTCAACGCCTGGCGATCCCGACCAGCGGACTGACCGCGTGAGGACCCACTGATGCCGGCGATTGCCGCGGAGGTGTCACTCGACCTGCGCTACGAGGTCATCGTCAATGGGTCGCCGCTGGGCGATCTGGAGCAGATCACGAGCATCACCGTCGAGCAGAGTCTGTACCTGCCGGACGTGTGTAGTGTCAGCCTGATCGACGGCGGCGAGCCGGCTTTGGATCCGAAGGCCGTGTTCTTTCACATCATGGACGACGATCTGTTCCCGATTGGCAGCGAGCTCCAGGTCAAGCTGGGCTACTGGGCTGGCACGTTGGGATCGGTCTTTGCGGGTGAGGTCGCGGCGGTCGAGCTCGAGGTGGGTGAGGACGGTCGAGCGATCACGACCATTCGCGCCTACAACCGCGCGCACCGCCTGCACCACGGCCGGCAGAGCCGCTCGTTTCTGACGATGTCCGACAGCGACATCGTGTCGCGGGTCGCCGCAAGCGCCAGTCTGGAGGCCAGAGTCGACGCGACCGACGAGGTCCACGACTACGTGCTGCAGTACAACCAGACGGACTGGGAGTTCCTGCGCGAGCGCGCCGCGCGCAACGGATATGAACTGTTCGTCACCGGTCGGATCCTCCACTTTCGCAAACCCAGGGACGGAGAAACGCTCGGGCCCCAGCAAGACCTGTGGAACAACCTCCAGCGCATCCACGTCAAACTGTCCGCGGCCGAGCAAGTTGGCGAAGTCGTCGTGCGCGCCTGGGACGTCACGACCAAAAAAGCCATCGTCGGCAGCGCTATCACTGGAACGCGCGCGCCCGCCATTGGCGAGAAGCGGCCCGGATCCCAATTCGCGAAAAACTTCGGCGAGTCGAAGGTGTACGTTGTCGATCGGCCGGTAGCCAGTCAGGCGGAGGCTCAGAGCCTGGCCCAGGCCATTTACAACGAGCTCGACGCGGCCCTGGTCGAGGGCGAGGGCACCTGCGCCGGCGACGCCGGCATCGTGCCGGGCATCACGCTCAACCTGTCGACGCTGGGCACGCGGCTCTCGGGGACGTACTACGTAACGGCGGTGGTCCACTCCGCGGTCGGCGGCGTTTATACCACCACGTTCACGATTGGCGGGCGCCCAGCGGGCGGGCTGTACGAATCGCTGCACGGCGGCAGCGGAGGTTCGCGTACGCCGCCGAGCGTTGTGATTGGCGTCGTTACCGACAATGCCGACAGTCTGGGCCGGGTGAAGGTCCAGTTCCCGTGGTTGGACGCGACCGAAGTCAGCGCCTGGGCGCGGCTGGCCAGTCCGATGGCTGGTCAGGAACGCGGCCTGTTCTGCCTGCCAGAAGTAAACGACGAAGTGCTGGTCGCCTTCGACCACGGAGATCCGGCGCGCCCGTTTGTCCTGGGTGCGCTGTGGAATGGCGTGGATGCGCCGCCGATGACCGGTGCCGGTGCGGTTGGCAGCTCCCTCGTAAACAAGCGGCTGTGGAAGACCCGAGCCGGGCACCTCATCACTCTGGACGACACCGCCGGTGCCGAAAAGATCACGATCGTCGACAAAACGACCAAAAACGCCATCACGATCGACTCGGCCACCAACACGATTTCCATCGAGGCCGACGGCGACGTCGCGGTTACTGCCAAAGGCAACGTCTCCATCTCGGCCACCGGCGACGCCATGGTCAAGGCCCAGAACGCGACGGTCGCCGCGCAGCAAAACGTATCTGTCACCGCCGACGCGAGTCTCGCCATGGTGAGTAAAGGCGAAGTATCGATCGAGGGCACGACGGTGTCCATCAAGGCCAACGCAACGCTCACCGTCGATGGTGGTGGGGTGTTGGGCTTGAAGGGCGCGGTCGTCAACATCAATTAGGCATGGAGGTGATGCACAATGCCCGGTCTGCCGGCCGCCAAACTCGGTGATCAGGTGCTCGGAACCGACATCCATATCGTGCTGGTGCCTGGGGTCCCCAGCCCGGTGCCGACCCCGCTGCCGCATCCCTTCATCGGCTTCATCACCGGAGGCTGCAGCTCGAACGTCAACATCATGGGCATGCCGGCCGCGACTCTGGGGAGCACGGCGACCGGCAACCCACCACACATTCCTCTTGGCGGCGGACCGTTTTCCAAACCGCCGACCAACCAGGCGACGATTCTGAAGGGCAGCGCGACGGTGTTCATCAACAACAAGCCCGCCGCGCGGATGGGTGACACGGTGTTGACGTGTAACGACCCGGTCGATCTGCCGATGGGCACAGTGCTGGCGGTCGGCACCGTCTTTCTCGGCGGCTGACGGCAGGAGGCGACAGATGGATGGACAAAACGCGTTCCTGGGCGCCGGCTGGACCGACCCGATGACCATCGACGGCCGCGGCGGCGTCGCGCTCGTCAGCGGCGAATCGGCGATCGAGCGCTCGATCCGCACAATTCTGGGCACCGCCAAGGGCGAACGCCGCATGCGACCCCAGTTCGGGTGTGGCATCCACGACCTGATCTTTGCCCCGAACGACGCGACGACGGCCGGTCTGGTCCACTCGCAGGTGCTCGAAGCACTGGGTTGGTGGGAGCCGCGGATCGAGGTGCTCGACGTCGAAGTTGGACCTGAGGAGGATGATCCGGCGCTGTTGTTGATTCATATTCGATACGTGACCCGGGCGACCAACTCCGAGCGCAATCTGGTCTATCCGTTCTATTTGATCCCAGGCGAGGAATAGCGCCGGTGCCTCCGCCTGAGACCTCCCAGCACCTGGTGCGGATGACCCCGCCTCTCCTTGACGGGCGTGGGTTCCAGGATCTGGTCGACGAGGCCAAACGCCGCATTCCCCAGTACTGTCCGGAGTGGACCGACCACAATGTCGCCGACCCGGGGGTCATGCTCATCGAGCTCTTCGCCTGGATGACCGACCTGCTCCTGTACCGCGTCAATCAGGTGCCCGACCGCGACTTCCTCCAGTTCCTGTCGCTGATCGGCGCGCGGCCACGCCCGGCGGTCCCGGCGCGCACCGAGCTCGCCTTCTGGCTCACCACGGCCACCACCAGCGCACGGGTCATCCCGCGTGGCATCGAGATCGCCACGCGACAGACCGAAACCCGTCCGTCGCTCATCTTCACCACCGACGCCGACCTGCATCTGGTCGTACCTCACCTGCGCTATTTGTGGCTCGCTCGACGGCTCACCGAAGACGGCGTGCCACGCGACCTCGGCGAAGACATGTCCGGGCTCCTCGACGGCCACATCCAGCGCCGCGTCGAGACCTTCCAGGCCACGCCACGTGAAGGTGATGCCTTCTACCTCGGCTTCGCCGATAGCGGCGGCTTTCCAGATACGCTCGCGGCCCAGATCGTTCGGTTGCGCATCCAGTGTGAAGCGATGGCCGGGTCAGCCATCAATCAGGAAGACCCGCCCATCAACTGGGAGTTCTGGGATGGCACGAGCTGGCTCTCGCTGCAACCGCGACCCGACGTGCTGACGCTGCTGCAGGCGCGTGAGCCGGATTGCCTCGAACTCGGGCCACGTCTGGACAACACGCGCGGGCTCAATCGCGATGGCGAAGTGGTGCTCGTCATCCCGCGCACGTCGACGGTCGCCGAGCCCCGGATTGGGGCGGACACGCTACCGCGCGCGACGTGGCTGCGGTGCCGGGCCGCCCGAGTCCGCACCGGTGACACAAAAGAGCTGTTTTACGACCACTCGCCGGCGCTGCGCGGCATCCAGGCCGAAGGCCTGGGGGGCATGGTGGATGCGATGCACGCGACCGAGATTGTCGGCGAGGTCCTCGGGCGCAGCGACGGGACGCCGAGCCAGACGTTCGATCTGCTGCATCCACCGATCCTGCCGCGCCTGGGCGAGCTGCCCAAGACCGTCGAGGTCTCGCGACCGGACGGGACGTTCGACCGCTGGACCGAGGTCGCCAGCTTTGGCGACTCCGCGCCTACCGACCCGCACTTCACGCTGGACGAGCTGACCGGCGAAGTCCGCTTTGGTCCACGCCTGCGCCACGCGTCCGGGGAGGAACGCCAGTACGGACTGGTCCCGCCCAGGGGCCACCTGATCCGCTTCACCCGCTATGGGACCGGTGGTGGTCTGGGCGGCAATGTCCCGCGCGGCGCCTTGCAGGTGCCCAAGTCCGCCGCTGATCTGTCCTACGTCAAGTGGGTCACCAACCTGTTGCCCGCCACGGGTGGACAGAACGCCGAGTCACTGGAGGCCTACAAGCTGCGTGGACCACAGCTCGTGCGTTCGCGCGAGGTGGCCGTGACGCGTGCAGACTTCGAGCACCATGCCCGCGCAGCTTCGCCGCAGATCGCGCGCGTGCGCTGCGTGACCGCTCGACCAACCGCGGCCGCGGACGTCGTCCACGCGGGCCCCGGCTACGTCCGCCTCCTCCTCGTACCGGCGGTCGCCACGACCGACGAGCACGTGCGGGCAGGCGATCTGGAGCTGCCAGCTGGCCTTCGCCAGCAGGTGGGGACCTATCTGGCTGAACGGTGCCCCGTGGGCATCGAAGTCGTGCCGAGCACACCGGAGTATCGCCGGGTGCGCGTGGTGGCGCGTCTGGTCACGCGGGCCGAACCCGAAGGTCCGTCAGTCGACCAGGAGCGCAAGCTGGCGGCCGTCCGCGATGACGCTCAGCGACGCCTGTTCCGTTTCATCCACCCGGTGACCGGCTGGTCGACGGGTGATGGCTGGCCGTTTGGCCAGACGCTCACTCCAGGCGACGTCTACCCGCTGCTGCAGGCGGTGCCCGGCGTGCTCTACGTGTCCGTGGTCCGGTTCCAGGAGGTGGACGCCCAGGGAAAGGACCTGGGGCTGGAGCAGCCACTGCTGCGTCTGGCCGAGACGGAGATCCTGTGTTCGGCCGCCGATCACGACGTGGTGGTGGAGGCGGAGTAGGGTGGCGATGGTGGCCCGGCTGGGATCAGACACCCTGGCTGCTGACGGCGAACCCGCGACGCTCGGGCAGACGACGATCGCCGTCGAACCGGGCACGACCGCCTACACGACGATCGCGGCCGGCCCGGGCCCGGCGGACTTGCAGATCCGCGTGCTCGGCCTGCAAAACGAGTGGTTCTCGCTGGCCGACGACTCACTCAGCCTGCCTCCGCGGGGCGAGGCGAGCGTCGAGCTGCACTTCCATCCGCCGGCCGATGCGCGTCTGGGCCCATATCCATTCAGCGTCGAGATCCGCGATGTCGACGGCCGCCCCGGCATTACGGTGACGGGTCTGCTCCGCATCGTCGGCAGCCGACTCCTGAATTACCTGCCGCGCATGTTCCGTGGCCCCGAGCATGAACTGCTCGGCCGGTTCTTGCTGATCTTTCAGCGCATGCTCGAGCCGATCGAGCGGACCATCGACAATCGCGCCTACTATCTCGACCCGGCGATGGCGCCGGCGGCGGTGTTGCCGTGGCTCGCGGCCTGGCTCGACCTGGCAGCCGTCGCCGAGCTGGACGAGCGTCGCCAGCGAGAGCTGATTGCACGTGCGGTCGAGCTCTATCGCTGGAAGGGGACACGGCGCGGGATGCGGGCCGAACTGGAGCTCCGAACTGGTGCCCGGGCCCTCGTCGTCGAGCACTTCGATGGCCTGCGATTGGGCCAGGACTCGGCGATGGGGCTCAACACCCAGCTCGGCCAACCGATCGACGGGTCTGTCGTCGTGACTCTGGTCTGGCCGCACACGCCGGATGTCGACGAGCGGCGCCGGGCCGACGAACTGGTCAGCGAAATTAAACCTGCCCACGTCGGCCACGTGGTGCGCAACCTATCGGCAATGGGCTCGAAGGAGGACTGAGGATGGCAATCTTCGTGTCGGGTGACGGCACCCGCTTCGAGCTGAGCGAGGACCAGGGGCTCCTTGGCCGCGGCGAACGCGAGCCGAATGATCCGCCGAAGTTCAACCTGGCGCCGTTGCCCGGGGGTCAGACGGTGTCGCGGCATCACGCCCGCCTGCGTCAACACGCCAGCCGCTGGTATCTCCAGGTCGAGCCCCAGAGCACCAATCCGACCCTGCTCGAAGGGTTTCCCATTCCGCGCGGCACCGAAGTCCCGTTGAGTGACGGCGACCGCGTCCAGCTGGGTGACATCGTGCTGACGTTCCGCGGACCGTCGTTGGGGGCGTCGCCCGAAGAGGACACGCTCGTCCACGCCCACGGGCCACCCGACCACGAGGTCGCCCCGCTCGCGTCGTCGGGTGCGCCCGCGGCGTCCCCGGGCGCACCGGAGCCCGGCAGCTGGGTTGCGCGGCTCCCCGAGCGCCCCGGTGTGCTCGATGCCACCGGTGTGGCCGCGCTGATGCGCGTCAATCCGTTCCGCGGCCTGATGATCGACGAGTCCACCTGGCGGGACGGCCACGACTATCACCGCCAGACAGCGCAGTTGCACACGCTCGGAGCGCACGGCTGGGGCATCGTCGAGGGTCTCGAAGCCGTGGCCTGTCCGGGCCAGGGGAACACTGGATCTCTGATCGTGCGGCCGGGACTCGCCTTCGATGCGACCGGGCGTACCTTGCTCCTCGCGGACGCCGTCCGCCTGGAGGTGCCCGTCGACGTGCCGGCGGTCCTGTACGTCGTGCTCAGCTATGTGGAGGAGCCGATCGCGCCGCAGCGCGCGTGGAGTGACAGTGACGAATACACGCGCGTGCTCGACCGAGCGCAGGTGCACCTCGATTCATCTCCGCCCGCGGCTCCCGCGCTCGAGCTGGCGCGCCTGCGGCTCGAGGGCCCGGTGCGCGACGCGATCGACCCAACGCTGCCGCGGCGCGGCGAGCTGGACATGCGCTTCCGCGAGCGCTTGCACAACCGCCCGCGCCCCGACCTGGGCGTCGCACAACTGGTGTTGGAGCCGGCGGAGGCCGGCAACACCACCGAGCAGCACCGGCTCGGTCTGCGCTACCTGTTGCGCGAGATCGGCTTGACGACGCCATACCGCCCACGCTGGGCAGGCAGCGTGCAGCTCGACGAAGGGCTTCCACCGGTGTCGTTGCTGTATGTGACCGGCCGGGGCGCATTCGAGGTCTCAAACATCATGTTCGGTGCGCTGGAAGCGTTTCTCGCGAGCGGTGGAGTGCTCCTGGCGGATGCCTGTGGCGCGGCGGACTCGCCAGCCTTCACCCACTCCGCGGAGCACCTCGCGAGCCAACTCCACCGCACGCTCGTGGCCGTCGAACGTGGCCACCCGGTGCTGCTGTCTCGGCATGTGCTACCGGAGCCTCCCGCCGCGAGCGAGGGCGGCGGATTTATCCTGACCACCGCCGACGTCGGCTGTCTGTGGCAGGGTCGCGCGCGCTCGCGTGATGAGGTGCGCGCCGCGATGGAGTTCGGTACCAACGTCGCGGTCTACGGTCGCCGCCGCCAGCACCCGCTCGACGTTCTGGAGCTCGAAGCGTAGTGACGCAAGCGCCCGCGAAGCTGCCAGTCTCTGGGCTGCGGGCCGGCGGCCGGGACTTCCCGCTGGAGTCCGTCCTGCTCGAGAAATCCGCGACGCAGTCGATCAATGAGCTCACCGTCGGGCGGCGGAGTGCCGACCACCCCGCGCCGGACATCGATCTGGGCGATCTGCCAGACGGACGCACGGTCTCGCGCCGACACGCGCGCCTGACGCGGCGTGAGGACGAGTGGTACCTGCGCGTCGAGGACGGCACGTCCAACCCGACGCAAGTGGATGGTCAAACGGTCGCTCCGGGCGAAGAGATCGCCCTGAGCGATGGCCAGCAGATCGCGCTGGGTGGCGTGGCGCTGCGATTCTACGAGCCCAACCCGATCGAAATTGTCGAAGACGACCGCATCGGCCTGAGCCTCGAGCCGATGGCGGTCTGGGCTGCGCCAGGTAGCGAACGCGAAGCGATCGTCACGCTCTCGAACTTCACGAACTCGGTCGAGAGCTTCCGGGTCGAGGTCGTCGGCCTCCCGGTCGACTGGTATCAGCTCGTGCTGCCGCGGCTCGCCGGCGACGCGGGCTCTCGCTCACCGCACATGACTGCACTCGAGCGGGTGGACGTGCGGCTCTTCCAGACCCAGGCTCGGGGCGCGCCCGCCTCCGATGCGGTTGGCCGGGTCCACATTCTGTTTACACCGCCGCGGACGTCGTCGGCGCTCGCCGGCGAACACCCGTTCACGGTCCGCGTCACAAGTCGTGCGACGCGCCTTCGCCGAGAGCTGCGGGCCAAGCTCATCCTGGAACCGTTTCGCGGGCTCGCCCTGCAGCAGCTCCCACTGGCCGCGCCGCCGCGCGTGCGGGGTGTGTTCGAATGGCAAGTCCACAACACCGGCAACGCGGCGAGCATCGTCACGTACACCGCGCGGGCGGGGGCGGCGCGCGAAGGGCCGCTCGCCACGCAGCTCAACCTGTTGCCCATGGACGAGGAGGGGGGCCAGCAGGAGGAAGGTCCCAGCCCGGTCGCGTTCGTCTGGGCGACGCCACAGAGCGAATTACAAGCTGGCGCCAGATCGCGGACGCGGCTCACTGCGGCGGTTCGTCGGCAGCCGTGGTGGGGCGATGCCCGCACCTATCCGTTCATGGTCACCGCGACTGCCGACGTCGTGTCGGTCTCCGATCGCGCGTTCCTCCACTGCCCGCCGCGCGTTTCGCCCCACGTGCAGGGGCTGCTTCGCTGGCTCATCGGGCGTTGGCCATTCTTGCTGGTGGTCGTCGGGGTGATCCTGCTCATTCTCCCGGCGCAGGTGGACCTGACCGTGGCCGACCGAATCGTGGGTGAGTCGCCGGTGATCGCGCGAAACGACCGGGTGACCGAGGTTGCCGCCGGAGATGAGGTGTGGATCAAACTGCTCGGCACACGCGCCGCCGCGATGACCGTCGACGCCGCCGTCTACGACCACCTCCCCGACGCGGAGCCGTGCGAGTGGGATATCGGGCCGTTCCCGATCACGGGCCACGTGTGCGAATACTGGAAGGGAAGCGATCGCTGGCTCGTCCAGTACCCACTCCAGGACGTGCGTTACGTGATCCATGGCACCAACATCATCGGTTTCCCAGGAAGTCCGGCCGACTGGCCGTTGGTCGTGCACCAGGGCCCGATTATCGACGCGTTCGAAAGCAGCGCCTCGACCATCGCGCGCGAAGGCGACCCGATCAAATTGAAGTGGAAGGTCCACGCCGGTCCCAACGACGACCTGCGACTCTACGTCCGCCGTGTGCCGGCGCAGCCTGGTGCGGCGAATGGCCCACCGGTCGACACGAGTGACCCGTGTACGCCGGCACAGCGCATCGAGGGCAAGAACCGGCTGCTCTTCGGCGGTATGTGGTTCGATGCCAACAACGGCGGCGTGATCGCGACCCTGCACAACGTCTGCCACTGGGCGCTGGCGCCGAATCCGGCGCAGATCGTCGTTGGCAATGTGCCCCACCCATTGCGGATCCTGCCGACCGATCGTCTGCTGAACCTCCGGACGCCGCTCAAGCCGGGTGACGTGATGTTCATCTGCACGTGCGGGGACGACCCGCAGTTCAATCAAGCCCTCGCTGAGGCGTTCCAGCGGCCGGGGACGCCAGTGACCGTGCAGGCGCTGGACGGCACGGTCGTCGCCTCGAGCAGGGTGCCCGATCAGGTCTACCCGCCCACCGACGCGCCCGGGGCGCTGGACGCGGAGCTGGCCGTGCAGCCGCAGGCCGTGTCCACCGACTATGAGCTGGAGGTGTGGAGTCGGTGGACGCGGGGTCCGCCTACCCTGGCCCGGCGGACCATCACGGTGACGCCGCCGACCGTCGACGCGCTCACCGTCAGCCCGGCGTCGGCTGTTTCGGGGGGTGAGGTCCGACTCGAGTGGTCCGCCAAGGGCGCCAGCGCGCTGACGTTGTTCGGCAGTACGGTGGCGGATGCGGATGGTGATGTCCTGGCGGACAGCGACACGCCCGGACTGCTGACCTCCACCGGTTGGTCAGTGGCGATGCCCACGGTTGACGCACCCACCGACTACTGGTTGACGCTCGTCGCCGACAACGTCGCCACTCGCGACCCGAACGCTGCGCGGGTGCTCAAGAAAGTCAGAGTCAGTGTCGTGCCCAGCCAGACCTTCATGCGCGCCGAACCTGACACGCTCACCGTGGGCGACTCCACGACGCTGATCTGGCAAGCCGATCAGGCGCTGGCTGTCCGGGTCGAGCCCGGGGTCGGCGACGTCCCGCCGGGACCGGGGCGAGCTCAGCTCAAGCCGGTTGTTGACACCGAGTATGCGCTCGTCGTCACCGGTCTGGATGGGGTGCAGACGCGCAAGACGGTGGGTGTCAGAGTCCAGCCGCTGCCGGAGCCGACACCGTCAGCGCCGCCGGCCGCGCCGGACACCACCCAGGTTGGCCAGGCACAGGGCTCGCCGGCGAGTCTATTGCCTGCCGGTCCGCCCAGAATCGACTTCTTCCAGGCGGCGCCGGCGTCAGTCGAAAGTGGTCAGCCTACGCGCCTGGTGCTGAGCGTCCACGGCGCTCAGCAGGTCACCGTCCGCGACGCGAACGGCAAGATCATCGCCCGCGAAGACCTCGCTGACCCTGCCCAGGTCGTCCGCGGCGTGGACGTTACCCCGCTGGTGACCACCATTTACGTCCTGACCGCCACCACCCCGACCGCCGAAGTCACCCAGCCGCTGACGATCGAGGTCCACCCCCCAGCTCCCGCGAGGTGATATTTTGCCGACCGGCTGCCTGGAGCAGCAGATACGCCGGGTCGCCGGGCGTCATGGCCTCCAGCCCGAACGCGAGCAGCGAGATCACAAACACCACCGGCAGCGCCGCGAGGAGGCGTCCGGCGAGGTAGGCAGGCATGCTCACACAGACGAGTCTGCTACAAAGGGCGCATGCTCTTCGAGCTCAGGCAATACACCACACGGCCCGGCCAGCGCGACAATTGGGTGCGTTTCGCCGAGGACGAGATCATTCCCTTCCAGACGTCCAAAGGCATGCACATCGTCGCCAGTTGGGTCGGCGAAGGCGACTCGGACGCGTTTATCTGGATCCGTCGCTTTGAAAGCGAGGCCGAGCGTGAGCGGCTCTACAAAGAGGTCTACGAGAGTGACCACTGGAAGACAAATGTGGCCCCGCGCATTCCGGATCTGATCGATCGCGAACAGATCAAAGTCACGCGCATGACCCCTACGCCGAGGTCGGCTATCCAGTAGCGGCACCACCTGCACCCAGAATAAACGCGGAGGTTTGCGTATGGCACGCGTGAGCTTCGGCATTTTCATGGCTCCCTTCCATGCAGCAGTCGGGTGGCTTTGGCTGCTCCCTGTTGATGGCCAACGGTGGGCCGACCCCGAAGCGACGCGCCGCAGCTACGAGCTCTTCGCGCGCCACGTTATGCCCCGCTTCCAGAACTCAGCCTCGCGCCTGCAAGCCTCAGAACAATGGTCGGCCACCGTCTCCCCGTGTGGACGCGGATTACCAGGTGCGCTGTCGTACGTTTCGCGATGATGCAGCCATTCGTACCGCTTGAACTTGCAATGGAGCGAGCGAAGCGATGCGGGCAGCACGGGCGGTGAGGACGAACGGGGTGTCCGTCCGGTTCGTTGACGGGCTCGTGATCGACGGGCTCGGGGGGTTTCGCGAGGGCGCCGATGTGCTGGTCGAGGACGGGCGGATCGCGGCGGTTGGCGTTGGCTTGACGGCGCGCGCGGACCGGGTGATCGATCTGCGAGGCCGCACCATCATGCCTGGCTTGATCGATTGCCACGCCCACCCTGGCGGCGGCGACTACGATCCGGCGCATGCCGGTGAGCCGATCGGCATCGCGGCGCTCCGCACGCTGCAGGCATTGCAGACCACCCTGCGAGCCGGCGTGACGACCGTCCGCAACGCGGGCGTCGGCCACTTCCTGGACGTGGACGCGCGCGACGCCATCACGGCCGGCATCGCCTGGGGTCCCCGCGTCCTGGCGTGCGGACCCATCATTCGCCCAACCGGCGGGCACGCCACCGGCGAGCAACTGGAGGTGCCCGCGGGCCCGTGGGCCGTGCGCGAGGCCGTGCGTACCTGCCTCAAGCGTGGCGTCGACGCCATCAAGCTGCTGGCTTCGGGCGCCGTCTCACAAGGCGGCGAAGCCGTCGACGCGGAGACATTTACGCGAGAGGAAATGCACGCCGCGGTGGACGAGGCAAGGCGCGCCGGCCGGCCCACGCTGGCCCACTGCATCGGCAACAAAGGCGTCAAGAACGCGATCGCCGCCGGTATCGACTCCGTGGATCACGGAATCTACCTCGAAGAGGAAGACTGCGCCGAGATGATCAGGCGCGGGACCTACCTCGTGCCGAGCTTCGGTCCGTTCTACTACTACACCCAGAAGCGGATCGCCGAGCCGTGGCGGTGCGAGCGCGCCGACCCGATCATGCAGCCCCACCGGGAAAGCTTCCAGATGGCACTGAAAATGGGCGTGAAGATCGCGATGGGCTGCGACTGTGGCGCGCCGAGCCGGATGAAAAACGGCGAGAACCCGCTCGAGTTCCAGCTCATGGTCGAGCGTGGCATGTCGGCCGACCAGGCAATCGTCGCCGGCGGCATCAACGCCGCGCGTCTGCTGCGGCTGGATCAGGAGATTGGCTCAATTGAAGCTGGCAAGTGCGCCGACCTGATCGTGGTCGATGGCAACCCACTCGACGACATCAGCGTTCTCCAGCACCGTGTCCAGCTGGTGATGCGCGGCGGCGTGCTCTACAAAGACGACAGCCCGACGACCTGAATCGGTGCGTCCGGTCAGCCCAACAGGTACCTGGCACTCTTTGACTTGACCCGTCGGAAGATGAGACTGCGCCGACCCACTCAAACAACGGAGAACCCTTATGCTTTCCAGAGATTGCTGGTCGCGGTTTCGCCTTCGTTTCTCGCCCGCGCTCGTCCGCGTCGCGTTCGTGCTGCTCTCACTGGCGATCGTCGCGGCGAGGTTTCAGCCAGTGTTGCCGTCGAGCGAGCGGTGGGGCTGAAGCACGGCAAATGAGTTAGCCTCCGCGCAATCATCTTACAGTGTGGGGTGGGCATGCCGAGCGTACCGAGCGTCGGAGCTCCCCACCGAGCGCTGAATGTCTACATCGTCGGCGTCGGCGGTCTGGCCATCCTGTTGCTGGCGTTCGACCTGCGTGACCCGCCCGCGGACTTTCCGGACCGGGCGCCCATCCTCCTGGTCGTGCTCCTCGCCATGACCGCCGTCGCTGAGCACCTGTCGTTTCGGGTGCATCGCGGCTGGATCACCGCGGCTGCCACGCTGCCCCACGTTGCGGTCGCGCTACTCTTTCAGCCCGGGCAGGCGGAAGTCATCGGGCTCCTGGGCGCCGCCGGCTACGGGCTGAGCAGACGGGAGGCGTTCCCCAAGCTCGTCTTCAACACCGCCGTGGTGGCACTTGCCGTCGGCGCCGCGAGCCACGTGGCGCTGGTTCTCGGCGGGCCCCGCTTGATCGAGGGAACCGCGGGTTGGCTGGGCCCCCTGGTGGCCAGCCTGGCCAGTCTGGCGTACTACCTGGTGTCGGTGGCGACTGTCTCGGGTGCGGTTGCCCTCGACCAGCGGACGCAGCCGTGGCCCCTGGCCAGAGATAAGCTCGGGTTCCTGGCGCTCGCGGACCTGGGTCTCGGACTCACCGGCGCGATCCTGGCGGTCGTCCTGATCACCGCCCCGACCTGGGCGCCGGCGCTGCTGCTGCCAGCGGTCCTGGTCTATCTGGTGAAGCGCGCGCACGAGCGCATGGCGACGTCCGAGGCTCGGCTGGAGGCAATCGTCGGATCGGCCATGGACGCGATTATCGCGATCGACGACGAGCGCCGCATCGTACTGTTCAATCGCGCCGCGGAGGCCATGTTCGGGCACCCGCTCAGTCGAGCGCTCAACGCGCCCGTGGCCTTGCTGGGGCTCGACGATCCGGACAGTGCGCGCCCAGCAGCGCGCGGCGTGGGCACTCCGGAGCGCCGACCCTTGCTGGCGATGGCCCGCCGCGCATCTGGCGAGGACTTCCCGGTGGAGATGACGCGGGCCGACCTGCACGTCCGCGGCAAACGTCTGTCAACGCTGATCGTGCGCGATATCAGCGCGCGCCGGATGGCGGAAAACGAGCGGACGCTGCTGCTCGACAGCGAGCGGGCCGCGCGCGTGGCGGCGGAGCGGGCGACCGGCCTGAGAGACGAGTTCCTGCTGATCGCCGCGCACGAGTTGCGCACGCCGATCACGAGTTTGCGCGGCTATGCGCAACTCATGCGACGGTCGCTGGATGCGGGGGACGTCGAGCCGCGAAGCCTGCGGCGCGCGCTGGAGGTTGTCGACCAGCAGTCGGGCAAGCTGGCCCGGCTTGTGTCACTGCTGCTGGACTTCTCGGCAATCCAGGCCGGGGTCCTGGAGTTGCGATTCGAAGAAGTTGATCTGTCTCCGCTCGTGCGGCAGGGCGTGGCCACGGCCCGGTCTGGCGCACCGCAGCACACTATTGCTGTCGATACGCCTGAGACGCTGGTGCTGTCGATCGACCCGCACCGGCTCCAGCAGGTCCTCAACAACCTGCTCGACAATGCCATCAGGTTCAGTCCCGATGGCGGCAGCATCGAGGTCGGCCTGACGCGTCCAGACGCGCTCTCGGCGTGCCTGGAGATCCGGGACCATGGTCTCGGCGTTCTGCCAGAGCACCGCCCGCACCTTTTCGATCGCTTCTACCGCGCTCATTCGGACAGCCACACCTCGGGCCTCGGGTTGGGTTTGCACATCGCTCGACACATCATCGAGCAGCACGGCGGCACGATCGAGGTCGTGGCTCCGCCGAGCGGCGGATCGCGCTTCATCGTCCGTCTACCACTTGTCCGCCCCGTGGAGCGTCGCGAGGCGGCTTGATGGCTACCGGTGGAGTTCCCAGTCAGCCCGGGTCAACGCGTACTCGACGACGGGCAACCGGAGCCCATCGAACACGTCCGGGCGCGATTGCCAGACGGTGCCGACCAGCGTCAGGCCCGACTTCTCCATGACCCGTCGAGAACCGAGATTGTCGATCGCCGTTCCCGCCACGACACGCTGCGCTCCGAGCTCGGTAAAGCCCTTGTCGATCAGCGCGCGCGATCCCTCGGTGGCGTAGCCTTTGTTCCACGCTGATTTGCGCAACCGGTAGCCAAGCTCGACTTCGTTGACGCCGCCGCCATGTGGCGGCCGGAAGTGGAACCACCCCAGAAAATCCCCGGTCGACTTTTCGATCGCTGCCCAGAACCCGTATCCGTCGGAGCGCGCGTAGTAGCGGAGCCAGTTGGGCAGAATGTCGTTCTGGATCTCGGCCCGCGGCGTAGGCAGCCCGCCATTGATGAAGCGCATGACGTCGGGATCGCTGTCGAGCTCGAAGATATTGTCCACGTCCGCGGCGGTGAACTGACGGAGCACCAGCCGGTCGGTCTCCAGGAAAATCGACATGCCACCAAAAGCCTACACTGCGCGTTGAGCAAACTTTGAGGGTAGGAGCCAGGCATGCAGTTCGGGGTATTCATCTTTCCAACCGAGTACACGATCAAGATGGTCGACCTCGCCCGCGCCGCCGAGGATGGGGGATTCGAGTCACTGTGGGTGCCAGAACACACGCACATCCCGGCCGATCGGCGCAGTCCGTGGCCCGGCGGCGCGGAACTGCCGCGCGAGTACTCCCATGCCCTGGACCCCTTCCTCGCTTTGAGCGCGGCGGCCGCGGTCACGACGCGATTGCGGCTCGGGACGGGCGTGAGCCTGGTCATCGAAAAGGACCCAATTGCGACCGCCAAAGAGGTCGCCACTTTGGATCAGCTCTCAGACGGACGGTTTCTCTTCGGTGTGGGCGGGGGCTGGAACCTGGAAGAGATGGCCAACCACGGCACCGATCCCACCCGCCGCTGGAAGCTCATGCGCGAGCGAATTCTGGCCATGAAGCAGATCTGGACGCAGGACGAGGCGACGTTTCACGGCGACCTGGTGCACTTCGACCGCATCTGGCAGTGGCCCAAGCCGGTCCAGCGCCCGCACCCGCCGGTTGTCGTCGGCGGCAACGGACCGCACACGCTGCGCCGGGTCGTCGACTACGGCGACGAGTGGATGCCGATTGCCCGACCCGGCGAGGCCACGATCGAGGACCGCATCCCGGAGCTTGCGCGGCTGGCCGCGGAGGCCGGCCGCGAGCCAATTCCGGTGTCCATCTTCGGTCTCCGACCCGATCCGCGGGCCGTCGATCACTGGGCCAGCCTGGGGGTGAGTCGCTGCATCTTCGGCCTCCCCGCCGCCGGACCAGAAGAGGTCATGCCGCGACTCAAGCGGTGCGCCGAGGCGATGCAAGCGATCGCCTGATCTCGAGCGCCGGCTGTCAGGCGGCGCGGTGCGCCTCGACGTCGCCGGTGACGCCCACAACCGCGGTGATGTCATTGCTCGGAGCTTCGGGGAGAGGAGTCGATCGTTTACGCTGCAACTATGCCGCGTCCGCTGTGCATCAATCGCATCGCCGTTCACCGCTTCACCTGGGAAGTCGCCGACATGGCGGTTGACGACCACAACGGGTTCAATCAGGTCTACCAGGCCGGTAGCTGCCTGTCCCAGACGGGCTTCGTGCTGACGATCGGCACGAATGCCGGGCTGGTCGGCGAGTACGTGGGTGGCACCGCCGCCTCGTACGCGCAGGTCGGTATGTTCGCCCAGTACCTGCTGGGTCGCGACCCGCTCGAGCGCGAGCGCATCTACAACGACCTGAAACGTGGCCTCCGCAAGCACGACCGCATGGGCATGGGGCCGGTCGACATCGCGTTGTGGGACATCGCGGGCAAGCTCTACGAGGCTCCCGTCTCACAGTTGCTCGGCGGTTTCCGGCGCACATTGCCCGCGTACGCCAGCACCTACCACGGCGACGACAACGGCGGCCTGAGCTCGCCGGAGGCGTTCGGCGAGTTTGCCGCCCGCTGCCTCGCGATGGGCTATCCGGCCTTCAAGATCCACGGCTGGAGCGCCGGCCCGATCTCTCGCGAGGTGGCGACGGTCCTGGAGACGCGTCGCGCGGTTGGCGATGGCATGGACCTGATGCTCGACCCGGCCTGCGAGTACAACACCTGGGCCGACGCCCTGAAAGTCGGCCTGGCGTGTGATGCCGCGAGGTACCTGTGGCTGGAGGATCCCTACAAAGACGGCGGCACCTCGGCCTTCGGGCATCGCAAGCTGCGCCAGGTCATCAAGACGCCGATCCTGATTGGCGAGCACATCCGCGGCCACGAATTGCACGTCGACAACATCGTCGCCGACGGGACCGATTTTGTGCGAGCCGACGCCGATTATGACTGTGGCATTACCGGCCTGATGAAGATTGCCCATTCGGCCGAAGGCTTCGGACTGGATGTCGAGATCCATGCGCCCGGCCCAGCGCATCGCCACTGCATGGCCGCCATCCGCAACACCAACTACTACGAGCTGGGCCTGGTCCACCCCAAACTGAGCCGCACCAAACCGCCCGTGTACGCCTCCGATTACTCCGACGAGCTGGATGCCGTCGACGCCCACGGCCACGTGCCTGTCCCCACCGGCCCCGGCCTGGGCGCCCCAGTCGATTGGGACTGGGTCGCGGCCCACCAGACCGACGAAATCAGTTACGAATAGGCAATCTAGGCCACGGGGCCGGGGCCGCCGGCCGAGCCGAGCGTCAGGCCCTCGCTGCCGAGCGGGGCCAGGTGGTCGGTGCTGGGCGGGGCGACCTGGCGAAGCTTGCCCCAGCCGGGGCCTGGCTCCCACTCCATGCGGACGATACCGCCGTTGGGCACTGGCGTATCCAGCCACAACCGCTCGAGTGGCAGGCCCTCGGCGGCGGCCATGAGGGTTTGCAGAATGGCCCCGTGGGTCGCGACGATCACGACCTGGCCCTCGTACGCCGGGATCTGCGCGCCGACAAACGCCAGGATCCGCTTTTGCGCCTCGGCCAACCCCTCGCCGTCCGGCAAGCTGGTCGTCGCCGGCGATTGGTTCCACGCCGCGACACGGTCAGCTTCGGCCAGGAGCACCTCGTCGGTGAGCCGATTGGTCCACCGACCGGCATCGATCTCACGAAGCCGCGGGTCTGGCACGATCGGCAGTCCAGTCGCCGCGGCGAGGGGCACCGCGGTCTGCATGGATCGCGTCAGGTCGCTGCTGAAGAGTGCCCGGGCGGCACTGCCCTTGAGCGCATCGGCGACACACGCCGCCTGGCGCCATCCGAGATCGCTGAGCAGCGCATCTTGCGATTGGCCCTGCCAACGCCGCTCTCGATTGAAGGTCGATTCGCCGTGCCGAACCATGATCAACTCTGTCGTCACAGCTTCCAGTATGGCCAATGCGACCTGGTCAGCGTGGTGGCGTTTCTGCCGGACTGGGTGCAAACGCTGGCTCACCGCATGCCAACCTACTACGGCATGCATGCGCTCCAGATGTCGGTGATGCTGTTCCTGGGGGTGTTCCCGCTGCGGCGCAGCGTGGCGGCATGACCGAGCGCGAGTGCCTGCTCAAACCGTGCTGAGTTACGCTGTTCCAACACAGAGACGCTGACCGATGCCTGAAACCGCCGAAGCGCCCACCACATCCGCCGAATGCACCGCGCTCCTCGAGGCGGCCGTTGAGCTGAGCGCGGTCGCGCGCGGCCTCCAGGACGAGACCGAGCGCGAACGTCGGCTCCCGCCGCCGCTGGTCGAGCGGCTCCGGGCCGCGGGCCTGTACAGCATGGTGATCCCGCGTTCGCTGGGTGGCCGGCAGGTCGACCTCATGACGTTCTTGCGCGTCGCCGAGGTGATGGCCGAAGGCGACGCCTCGGTCGGCTGGAACCTGGCGAACAATTCCGTCGGCCAATTGATTGCGCTCAGCCTGCCGGAGGCGGGCGTCGAGGAAGTTTTTGCTGGTGGCCCCGACACAATCGTCGCTGGCACGGCGGTCCCCGGTGGCGGCACCGCGGTGCCGGTGGACGGCGGGTACCGGGTGACCGGGCGCTGGCCATTCGGCAGTGGCTGCCGCGAGAGCCAGTGGATGCTGGCCAATTTCGAGGTTCAGGTTGGCGGTGACGTCCAGCCCAATCCGGATGGCACGCCCGCGTTATACCGCGGGTTCTTCCGCCCGGCGGAGTGCACCATCATCGACTCCTGGGACATGACCGGCATGCGCGGCACGGGCAGTCACGATTGGACCGTCACCGACGTTTTCGTGCCAGACCGCCGCACGGTCCACGTCGACGGCCGGTTGCTGACGAACCAGTGGCACCGGTGGCCGGGGACGCTGTATGCGGTCCCCGTGCACGCCCTGGTTGGCCCGCATCACAGCGTCGTTGCGACCGGGATCGCGCGCGCCGGCATTGATACGCTGACCGAGCTCGCGGGCGCCAAGGTTCCGCGCGGGCGGGTTGGTCTGCTGCGCGAGAACGCCCAGGTCCAGGAGTCGGTTGCCCGCGCAGAGGCGATCCTCGGCGCCGCACAATTGTTCCGTGCCGCCGCGATCCGCGAGGTCTGGGACACCATCGACAGTGGTCGGGAAACGACGCTTGCCCAGCGGGCGCGGTGTCGTCTGGCGGCCAGCTTCGCCGTCGACAGCGCGCGGCAGGCGATGGACTTGATGTACCGCGCCGGGGGCACGACGTCGAGCAAGCGCACCCATCAACTCGCCCGGTGCTGGCGCGACCTGCACGTCGTCGGGCAGGCCGCCAGCATTGCCCCGGACTGGTACCCGTTGGTCGGGCGCACCTTGCTCGGTCTGGATCCGGGCCCCCGGCTCCTGTAACGACGTGGCATTCATCGAATTGCTCGGACTGGGCTACACGCTGCCGGGCAAGCAGGTGCTCTTCAAGGACGTCGAGTTCAAGGTCGCCTCCGGTCAGCGGGTGGGGCTGATCGGTGGCAACGGCGTCGGGAAGTCCACGCTGCTCCGCATTGTCGCCGGCGAAGACACCGAGTACAGCGGCACCGCGCGTGTCGAAGGCTCCTTCCTGTATATGCGGCAGTTCGTGGCCAGCCCCGACACGACGGTCAGGGAGCTGCTCCGTGGCCTGCTGCCGGCGGGCTCGAGGAGTGCTGGAGCGGAGTTGATGGCGGCCGAGGTCGCCGCGGAGCGCGACGAGTCCGAGGCCGCGGGGATGCGCTACGCCGAGGCGGTCGCACACTGGCAGGCGCTCGGTGGGTATGCGGAGGAGGCCGCCTGGAACGCTGCCTGCGGGATCGTGCTCGGGCAACCGTACGACGCCGTGGCCGAGCGGTCCATTGCCCAGCTGTCCGGAGGCGAAGCCAAACGCCTGCTGCTGGAAGCACTCTTCCGATCGGAGGCGAGCCTGCTGCTGCTCGACGAGCCAGACAACTTCCTGGACCTCGAGGGCAAGCGCTGGCTGGAGCGCCGCATGATCGACTCGAAGAAGACGATCCTGTTCGTGAGCCACGATCGCGAGCTGCTGTCCCGGACGGCGGAGAAGCTGGTGACGATGGAGTCCGACGGGACGTGGGTGCACGCCGGCACGTTTGCCACGTACGGCGAGGCCCGGATCCGCCGGATCGAGAACCTGGAGGAGGACTTTCGCCGCTATCAGGAGCAGCGGCAGGCGCTGGTCGACACGATGCGGCAATACAAGCAGTGGGCGTCCCTCAACTCCAAGTTCGCCTCGCGAGCCAAAGCCAGTGAAACCCGGCTGCGCCACTTCGACGAGGCCAGCGAGCCGCCCGAGCGGGCAGTGGAGCAGCAAGTCAAGATGCGGCTTGGCGGCGGACGGTCAGGCAACATCGTGCTCAAAGCGAAGGCGTTGTCGATCCCTGACCTGCTGAAACCCTTCAACTGCGAGGTCAGGTTTGGCCAGCGCGTGGCGATCGTTGGTCCGAACGGTTCGGGCAAAAGCCATTTCTTGCGACTAATCGCGGGACTGCCGGTGCGCTCCGTTGGCGAGCTCATCCTCGGGGCACGCGTGCACGTGGGGTACTTTTCGCAAACCCACGACCGGCCGGGGCTTGCCGGCAAGACGGTGATGGACGTGTGCCGCGATGCCGGCCTGGATCGCGGCGCCGCCATGGGCGCACTGCGGCGGTACGAGCTGGATCGCCGCTGGGACGTCGACTTCGACAAGCTGTCCGGAGGTCAGCAAGCGCGCCTGCAGATCTTGCTGTTGGAAGTCGGCGGGTCGACCCTCCTGGCCCTCGACGAGCCGACTGACAATCTCGACGTTGCCTCGGCGGAAGCCCTCGAACGCGCGCTCGCAGCCTACGCTGGGACCGTCGTGGCCGTCTCGCACGATCGCTGGTTTCTCCACAGTTTCGACCGGTTCATCGAGTTCGGCCGAGATGGCACCGTGGCAGAGTTGCAGCACGCCGCGTGAGTTGCGACCTGTGCACCGCCGCCCGAATTACCCCGTGGTATCACGAGGACGAGATCTGCTGGGTCGCCGAGTGCGAGATTTGCGAAGTCCCGATGGTCGTCTGGCGCACGCATGGGGTGGCGCCGCCGGCCGCCGACCTGGCGCACATGCACGCACGGCTGCGGGAGGTGGCAGCGGCGCACTTCGGGCCGATCTGGCTCGACGATCACATGCGCAACATCCCGGACCACTATCACGCGCACGGCCGGCCGGAAGGCGGCTTCTTCGGCCGCGACTTCGCTATCGCTCGTCGCTCCTGATGGCAGCAATGCATGCGTCCTAACTCAGCCGCCGGGGTTGTGCGAGAGGTCAACTGTCTCTGCCGCACGGCTTGAGGAGAACGAGCTACTGGTCCGGCGGATCTACGATCGCGGCTTCGATGATTCTGGCGGCGCGCAGGTCGCCCGGTTCGTTTCGAGCACGCAGACCGGCGACAGTCCGCTCGCGCGCGTCGTCGGGCGGTGCCGCCGGGCCGACTTTGAACTTGGCCTGGAGTTCGACGATGGCCAACTGGACCGCTGCCAGCCGGCGGAGTCGCGGGCCATAGAACTCGCCATCCGCTATCGCGACATAGTCTGTGGTGGGCTCATAGGCGGCCAGCAGCCGGCTGAGCGCCCCCGCCACGTCGGCCGGAGCAGTCGAGTAGGTTGCCTCGCACGCGAAGGCGACCGCGCGGAAGTGCAAGGTTGCTCGGCCGGCGTCGTGCGGATCGATCCAGTCGTGCGGTGAAAATGCCAGGAAGTCCGAAACCAGGAAGGTCACCCGGGGGTTGCCGACGAGCGCGCGGTACGTCGGGTCGGCGCGGACACAGTGGATCTCGATGTGGTCGCCCGTCTTGACAAACGGCAACAGGCTGGTCTGCGGATAGCCATCTGGCGGAGTAGCGATCAGCGTGCCATAGCGCTGCGACGCCACGAACCTGTCGGCCGCACGCGCGCTGGTCAGGTAGCGAGGGGAGGGGTACATCTGGGCTCAGATTGTGGCGTACTCAGCGTAACTCGGCGCGCGGGAACTCGTTGCGATAGGCTGTACGCGGCGCCGTCGTGAATGGCTGGACCTGTCCGGAGTGCGGCCGCCAGTTCGGGCGGCGCAATCAGTCGCATGAGTGCGCGCCCGCGATGACGCTGGACGCGTATTTCGCCACCAGCCGTCAAGAAGTGGAACGCCCGATCTTCGAGGCGGTGTTCGCCCACCTCGAAAGCGTAGGGCCGCTCCGCGTCGAGGCGGTCCAGGTCGGCATCCTGTTCAAGCGCCAGCGCACCTTCGCCGAACTGCGGCCCAGGCGCGATCGGGTCGTTCTCTCAGTGCTGCTGTCGCGTCCGTTGCAGGACGCGCGAATCGTGAAGACGTGGGTCGGGCCGGGACTGCGGCGAGCCTATTTCATCGACCTCCGCGATCCAGACGAAGTGGATGACGAGCTGCGCGATTGGCTGACCGAGGCCTACCTCAGCTCACCGGTCTAAGAGCCCGAAGACCCGGTCCGCGGTCTCGACGAAGCTGTCAACGTGCGCTGTCGTCATCGGCGTGGAGAGCGCGCCCGCGAGATCGGGGGTGAGGATGATCCCGTTGCCGAGCATCCCCAGGTAGAACTGCTCCATCACGGACTGTTCAGCTGGAGTCGGCAGCGATGATTGGTAGTCAACGAGTGGCCGCGGGTGGGGGTGGAGTTTGAAGAGACTGCCCTGGCCCGTCACCTGCCAGCTCACGCCGCGGGCTTCGAAGACGCCGGCCATCCCGTCGCGGAGTCGCTGGCCGAGCGCGCCGATGGCGTCGAAGGCATCCGGTGTGAGCATCGTCATAGCCTCGTAGCCGGCGATCATCGTGACCGGGTTGCCGTTGTATGTGCCTGCGTGGGAGATCTGGGGACCCTTGTGGGTCGGATCGAAGACCGCCATGACGTCCGCGCGCCCGCCGAAGGCGCCGACCGGAAAACCACCGCCAATGATTTTGCCCAGGGTGGTCAGGTCCGCGGCGAACGCGCCCGTGTGCTGCGGTCCGTGGTAGCCCAGCCGGAAGGAAATGATTTCATCGGAAATGAGCAGCATCCCCAGTTCGCGGGTGAGCTGGCGCAGGCGGGGTAGGAAGTCGGGCACCGGGTCCAGGAACCCCGGCCGATGCGGGAGCGGGTCCACCAGCACCGCCGCGAGCTCGCTGGCGTGCTGCCGCAGCAGCCGCTCCACCGGGTCGGGTCGATTGAACGGCAGCAGCACCTCGGCGTTTTCATACGCGCCGTGATAGCACCCGTCAAACTTGGCGATCCGGGCGCGGCCAGTAAACGCCCGCGCCGCCTGGATGGCCATCATGATCGCTTCGGTGCCCGAGTTCGTGAAGCGGAGCTGCTCGATACTGGCGACGCGCTCGACCAGCAGCTCGGCCAGTCGGATCTCGCTCTCGGTCGGAAAGGACACGGCCGTGCCGAGCCCGAGCTGCCGTCCGACGGCCTCCAGGATGCGCGGATGCGCGTGCCCGTGAATCAAGGCCGTGTAGTTGTTCACGAAGTCGAGTCGGCGCTGACCCTCGACGTCGACCACGTACGTGCCCTGGGCCGAGGCGGCGTACGCCGGATAGGGCGGCGTAAACACCGACCGCCGAGTGTTGCCACCTGGCATCACCGCCCGCGCTCGGGCGTAGAGCTGCGCCGACCGCGAGTCTGGCTCGAGGTAGGCGTTGCCGAAGGTGTCGGTAGCGGGTGTTGCCGTCTGTTGACTCACGTCTGTTCAGCCCTCTCGGCCAGCATCGTACCCCGCGCGGCGACCTGCTCACTCACCTTAGAGGTGGAGAAATGGCACCAGCGGGGGGACTTCGCGCTGGTAGCGCGCGTATTGCTCGCCGAACGTCTTGAGCATGAGCTTTTCCTCGCGCGGGATGCGCACCAGGAACACGGCGGAAGACACCAGCAGCGCGACGAGCACGCCGCCATACCCGGCGATGAGAGCTGAACCCAGCTGCATGCCCAGGATGCCGGTATAGATCGGGTGCCGGGTGATTCGGTACGGTCCATTGGTATGGAGCTCGTGATGCTCCCGTAGCGTTGGGACCGGGCTCCACATCTTGCCGAGCGTCCAGCGCGCCCAGAGCGTGAACAGCGTCGAGCTCACCAGGATGACCAGCCCGGCGTCGGCGGCCACCTCGTTTCTGAAGGTGATCGCCGCCCAGACGGTTCGAGGCACCAGTACCTGCAGCGCTGCCACGCCCACGGCCGCGACCATCCAGCCCTGCCACCACCGGAAGCCGAGCTTCGTACCGTCGCCCACGGTTCTGGGTGCGTAGCGCGCGTTGTACAGCGCGCCGCCCGCCCAGGTGGCGATGAAGACTGCCCAACACGCGACAACGACGTAGACCAGCATCAGTCCCGTATTGAGACGCAGCACGCGCGGGGAGTGTTGCAGCCACCAGCGACGTTCAGGTCAAACGCCCACCCCCACGCGGTCGCGGCTTACGCGGAAGGGCTCTAGCTCGGCGTAGTTCGGCTCGGCGCCGTGGCCGGCGACCTCGGGTGGACTGACGGTCCCGTCGGCGTTGACGCGGAGCGTGTGGTGGTACATCTTGCCCCACATCGGGTCCACCGAGTCGCGATAGAACTCCAGGATCAAGCCGTTGGAAATGGAAGACACGAGGTGAATGTGGATGTCCTGCGAGCCATGCGGCGCCACGTCGAGGTCGTGCGCCTGCGCCAGCGCGGCCACTTTCATCCATTCGGTGACCCCCCCGAGCACCTTGGCATCCGCGTTGAGAATGGACGCCGCATTGTGCTCGATCAAATCGCGAAAGCCGTACCGGGTGTACTCGTTCTCGCCCGTCGCAATCGGAATGGAGGTCTTCTCGGCCAGCTTGCGGTGCCCCTCGTAGTCGTCCGGCATCACCGGCTCTTCAAACCAGAAGATGTCGAACTCCTCGATCTGTCGGGCGAACTGAATCGCCTCGTACGACCGATAGGCGCAATTGGCATCCACCAGCAGCTTGACCTCCGGCCCGATGGCCTCGCGCACCGCTTTGACCCGCGCGACGTCCTCACGCATGGGGACTCCGCCGACCTTCATCTTGATGGCGCGCGCCCCGAGCCGGACGTTCTCCTCCATCTCGGCCTGGAGCTCGCGCAGGCCTTTGCCCTCTTCGTAGTACCCGCCGGCGATATAGGTCGGCATGCGATCGCGGAAGCCGCCGAGCAGCTTGTACAGTGGCAGCCGCGCAAACTTGGCGCGGATATCCCACAGGCCGATGTCGATGGCGCTGATCGCGCGGGTGGTCAACCCGCGCCGGCCGATGAGTTTCGGCACCCACATCTTGTGCCACAGCCGCTCGACGTCAATCGGATCTTCGCCGATCAGCTCGTGCTTCAGGCCTTCGATCGTCGCCTGGCCAACGAGTCCGGTTCCGCCCAGGCCGATCCCGGTGATGTTCTCGTCGGTCTCGATGCGAACGATTCCGAGCCCAGAATGGGTATAGGTGTGCTTGCCATTGCGGATCGGCACGTGGCGCGGCCAGCGGAACTCTTCGGTCGTTATCGATGTGATCTTCACTTACTGCACCTCAACTTTCATTGATCCACCATTCCGACTCGCGGAGCGATCCCCAGGTAGCCGGGAACCCCTGGATACGGTTGTGCACGAGGAAATTGCCTGGCTCGAACCAGATGTAGCCAAACCACGCCGACTCGTACATGAGCTTCTGCGCTTGTATGAACAGATCTTGACGCGTCTTCGGATCGTACGACGCGTCAGCCTGGTGGAGGGTGTCGATGAGCCCCGGCACGTGGGCGCGGTGATATGCGGAGTTGCCGCCTTCCGCCCAGGTCACCAGCAGGTCGTCGGTCGGGTCGACCGCGACGCCCGATTGCCGGCTGGCCATCTGAAAGTCGTTCTGGATCCGGACTTTCTCGCCCCAGGCGACGCGTTCGACGACGTCCAGGTTCAGTTTGATCCCGATCTTGTCCACCATCTGCTGGATCATTTGCGCCTGCTGTACGTCCTGCTCGCGCGAGTGGACCGTCATGCGGACCTCGAGTGGGGTCGTGACACCGGAGGCCTGGATCAACTGGTTGGCTTTGTCCAGGTTGAACTCGTAGAACGGTACCGAGGTATCGTAGCCGATGGCGCCCGGCACGAATTCGTACGGCAATGGAAAGCCGAATCCACCGCCCACCGCTTTGGCGATCGCATCGCGATCGACGGCATGGTGGATCGCCTGGCGCAGGTTCAAGTTGTCCTGAAACGGCGGCTTGAGCGAGTTGAAGAAGTACTGGCGCTTGTTGCCGCTGAATGGTGACTCCGTGTAGTGGGCGCCCGCGATCTGTTTGGCCGCCGGGACATCTCGCCCCAGGACGTTCTGAGCGAAATCGGACGTGCCGGCGCGCATCTCGTTGAACTGTGTCGTCGCCTCGATGATGACGCGGTAGGTAACGCCGTCCAGATAGGGCAGCGGCCGGCCATCACTGCCGGTCTTCCAGTAGTGCTCGTTGCGCGTCACTTGCAGCTTGTCGCCGGACGCGAAGCTGACGAAGCGGAACGGGCCCGTGCCCACTGGATTGAGTTTGAGCCAGTCTTCGCCGTGATCATCGGCTGCCTTCTTCGACACGATGGCTGTGTTGCCACCGCCGTTGGAGCCGGCGTCGCTCAGGTTACTCAGGATCGCGGCGCTCGGGCGGGTCAGGTTCAGTTGCACGGTCATCGCGTCAACGGCCACGGCCGGGGTCTTCTCGTCGACGGCCAGCATGTAGTTTTTGGCGAAGCTTTTCGGATTCTGGATCATGCGATTCAAGTTCCAGACGACCACGTCGGCATTCAGGTCCGAGCCATCGTGGAACTTGACGCCGTCGCGCAGGTGGAACACGATCTTGTCTGCCGACGTCTCCCAGGCGCGGGCCAGACCGGGTTGGACGGCGTACGCGCCGTCCGGGTTCTGTCGCCACTCCAGCAGCCAATCGTAGACCGCCGAGGCGGTCGGCCCGCTGGCGAAAATCGGGTCCATCGACACGAAGTCGTTGGTCTGGAGGATCGTGGCCTGCCCGCCCCGCTTGAGGGTTTTGGTCGCGGTCGCGTTCGTGACTGGTGCCGCTGTCGGAGCGGCCGCTGCGCCCGCCGGTGGCGCCGTCGCCTGGACTGGCACGATCGGCGCCGCCGTCGCCGGCGGCCCACCGCTCGCTCCGGTGGCGGGCAGCCCCGGCGCCGCCCGACAGGCTGTCAGCAGCGACAGCGCACCCGCCCCACCCAGTCCCACCAGGAAAGTTCGCCGCGAGAGTGTTTGCATGAACAACATCAGCCACCTCCTTGCATGCTCATTGGCGTTGGCGGCCGGCCAGTCGCGGATCCAGTGCCCGGCGCAGGCCGTCCCCGACGAAATTGATTGCCAGCACGGTGACGAAAATCGCCGCGCCAGAGGCCACGCCGATCCACGGCGCAACCTCGAGGTACTGCGACCCGGTGCGCAACATCGCGCCCCAGCTTGGCGTGGGCGGCTGGACGCCCACGCCAAGAAAGGACAGCGCCGCTTCGGTCACGATGGCAGTACCCATGAGTAACGTGGCCTGGACAATGATCGGCGCGGTGATGTTTGGCAAGATGTGCAGGCGCAAGATGCCGAGCGGAGTCGCGCCACACGCTCGCGCAGCGGCGACGAACTCGCGTTCACGCACCGAGAGTGTCTGCCCGCGGGTCAGGCGCGCAATCCCGGGCATCGCGACGAATCCGATGGCCAGCATCGCATTCGCAATGTTCGCCCCTAGCGCCGCGGTGATGGCCAGCGCCAGGATGAGGTTCGGGAATGCCTGGATGGCGTCCACGATCCGCATGATCGCGTCGTCGGCCGGGCCACCGGCGTAACCGGCGACGAGCCCGAAGCAGACGCCGACAGCCAGCGCGATGCCCACCGCGATCAGGCCCACTTCGAGGGACACGCGCGACCCGTAAATGATGCGCGAGAGCACGTCCCGACCGATATCGTCGGTGCCGAGCGGGTGGGCCAGCGAGGGCGGGTCGGTCAGCGCCAGGTAATCCTGTTCGTTTGGCGCATACGGGGCGATCAGTGGCGCGGCCAACGCGCACACTACGACAAGCGTCAGGACCACCAATCCAGTGCCGACCAGCCGGGTTTCAAGGAGCCGACGCCAGAAGTGGTGTGGCCTCTGTACCCACACCCGTTCGTAGGACACATCGTCGGAAGTCAACAGCGGTTTGGTCAGGCCTGCCGCCCCACGCGCACGGACGCTGTTCATCAGCGGTACCGGATCCGCGGATCAAGGTACGCGTACGCCACGTCGGTGAGCAGATTGGCCAGCAGTACCGCGAGCGTGAGGATCAACACCGCACCTTGTAGCACCGGGTAGTCCCGAAAGAAGATGGCATCGACCGCCGCGCGGCCAACGCCTGGAATCGCGAACACCGTCTCGGTAATGGCCGCGCCCGACACCAGCGTGCCAACCTGGAGTCCGATGACCGTCGCCAGCGGAATCATCGCGTTTTTGACCGCGTGTCGCGCAACCACTGCCGAATCACCAAGGCCTTTTGCCCGCGCGGTCACAACGTAGTCCTGTTCCAGCACTTCCATCAACGCCGAACGGCCCTGGCGCATGATCACCGCGGCCGAATGCGTGCCCAGGACAATCGCGGGCAAGATCAACATGCGCAGACTCAAGAGCGGGTCCACAAACGGCGAAGTGAAGCCACTGGGTGGCAGCCAGCGCAGCACCACCGCGAAGACGTACACCAGCAGCAGGGCCTGCCAGAAACTCGGAATGGCCACGCCACCCATCGCCAGCAGGGTGCCGAAAGAGTCGATCCGACTCCCCGGTCTTAGCGCTGAGACGACCGCCACCGACAACCCCAGCACGAGGCCCACGACCAACCCCGCAGCGCCGAGGTACACGCTGATTGGCACGCGCTGCAGGAGGACCGTGCTGACGGCCTCGTTGGTGCGGATCGAGCGGCCCAGGTCACCCTGGAGCACGCGGCCGAGCCAGCTCAGGTACTGGGTCGACAGCGGCTGGTCGAGGCCCAGGTCATGCCGCAACGCCAGATACGTCTGCTGATTGCCCGCGCTGTCGCCGAGGATCGCGACCGCCGGATCGCCGGGCAGCACGTACAGCAAGGCGAAGGCGATCACCGACACGATCAACAGCACCGGGACCATGCTCAGGACGCGGCGCAGGATGTATTGGCTCACCGTCGGCGCTGCTAAACCGATTTAGCACCCTGCGCGCCTACGCTATGGCGGTACCCGCGGGGCTGTCAAGCGCACCCTGAAAGCCGGCACCGGGTGGGTTGGGCTTGTCCTCGATTCGGGCGGCGTATTTACTTGTGCGGTGTCCAAATCCATCACGATCGATCGCCGTTTACATCTCGATCAGGAGCCGCTGACCGGCCACAACCGGTGGCATTCGGATCTGGTGCCCGCCGTGGAGGTCGATGCGGGTGAGACGGTTACGCTCGAGACGCGCGACGCGCTGGATGGGTATCTGGACGCCCAGTCAACCGTGGCGGATTTTGCCACCCTCCCGCTCGGCGCCATCCACCCATTGACGGGACCAGTGTTCGTCCGGGGCGCGAGTCCTGGCGACCTGCTCGAGGTGGAGTTCGTGGACATCACGCCGCAGCCGTGGGCCTTCTCGGCCATCATGCCCGGGCTCGGCTTTCTGCGGGATGTGATGACCGAGCCGTTCCTCGTGCACTGGCAGATCGCCGACGGCTGGGCCACGTCGGCGCAGTTGCCTGGCGTACGCGTGCCAGGTGCGCCGTTCATGGGCGTCTCGGGCGTAGCCCCGTCGCTGCAGCAGGTCGGGGCCTGGACCAAACGCGAGGCGGACGCGGCCAGCCGGGGTGGCTTCGCCCTGCCGCCCGATCCGGTCGGTGCGGTACCAGCCTCCGGCGCGGCCGCCAGTGACGGCCTGCGCACCCTGCCGCCGCGTGAAAACGGCGGCAACTTTGACGTCAAGCAACTCACCCGCGGCGCCAGACTGCTCTTGCCAGTCAACGTCGACGGCGCCCTGTTTTCCACCGGCGACGCGCACTTCGCTCAGGGCGATGGTGAGGTCTGCGTGACGGCAGTCGAGATGGCCGCGACCTGTGTCGTGCGCTTCGCGGTGCATCGCGGCGCGGCCGCGCGGCACAACATCCGCTGGCCGAGGTTTGCGCGCACCGACAATTTCGCGGACCCCAGGTGGGGGATGCCAACGCGGTTCATGGCCACGATGGGCATGCCGGTCGACGACGACGGCACCAACCACGCCGAAGATCTGACCTCCGCGGCCCGCCATGCGGTGCTGAACATGATCGACCTGCTCCAGGAGCGCGGCTTCACGCGGAACCAGGCGTACGTGATCTGCAGCGTGGCCGTCGATCTGAGAATCAGCAACGTGGTCGACGTGCCCAATTACGTCGTGTCCGCGCTCCTCCCGGAGGATATCTTCCAGAGCTAGCCGCGCAGGCCGACCAGGTTGCCCGACTCGTAGCGCCGCAAACCCAACCGAAAAACGCCCAGGGCCAGCACGATGCTCAGCACTGTGAAGCCGAGCACCGCGGCCATGCGCCACGGGTCGAAGGTCCGCAACAACTCAACTGGCAGATGGCTGATGAATCCGGCCGGGATGACCGTGAAGAGCAGCACGCGGATCCACCCGGTGAAGATGGACCCGGGGTAGAGCGAGAAGTTGATTGTCGCCTGTTGGGCCTGGAATGCCGCGGCTTCGGCATTCCCCAGCCAGAATCCCAGGCTGCCGGCGAGCACCCCGAAGGCCACAAAGATCAACATGCTCGCCAGCACGACGACGGCGTACAGGCCGATGGTCGGCACGTCAAGACGCCCGAAGATCACATACGCCAGTACGCCGAAGCACACGTCGCCCCACCCGGCCGTGCCCGAGCGGCTGACGAGCACGTGCAGCAGCGTATCGCGGGGCAAGCCAAGGTAGTAGTCCAACTGGCCCTGGACGACGATGGTGGCGATGCGGGTGCAATTTCCCAGCAGCGCCGCGGACAACCCGATCGACGTGGCGGCGACGGCCCACAGCAGCGCGACGTCCTGCATGCCCCAGCCGCCAACATTGGGGAAGCGGGCAAAGTACAGGCCCCAGAAAATGATGAACACCAGGTCGTTCAACATCATGCCCAGCGCCTGCGCCAGGAACGCCGCGCGGTACTCGACTGCCGCCGACAGGTTCAGGCGGAGGTACGCCAGCACAAACCTCAGGCTCATCAACATATGAATGCCGTGTTGCGCGCCGCCGAGGCAGGCCTCAGGCTCATTCGCATATCAAGGCCGTGTTGCGCGCCGCCGAGGCAGGCCTCAGGCTCATTCGCATATGAATGCCGTGTTGCGCGCCGCCCAGGCAGGCAGGAGGTTGCTGCGCATCTAGCCCCCGTGCGCCACCAGTCGGCGTGCGGCGCGACCGAAGACCACCGCGATGGCCAGCCAGCACACCCCCAGCCAGATCCACTGGGTCAGCAGCAACTGGCCGACCACCGGCCAGTCGAAGCCGACGAAGACCCGCGCTGGCGCGTACGCCATCGACGCAAAGGGCAGCGCACGCGCAATACCGGCCAGCCAGTCCGGAAAGAGGTCCAGCGGCAGGAACAGGCCACCGATCGTGAGGACGAACTTGTTGTAGATCCACTCGAACGGCTGGGTGTCTTCCACCCAGAACGCCGATAGTCCCACCAGGATCTCGAGCGTGCCTCTGAGCGTGATCGCGCCGACTCCAAGCAACACCGTGGCCAGGACTCCCGGTAGGCTGGTCGGCGGTGGTCCGACGGCAACCAGCGCCACCGCGCTGCCGACCAGCAGGTTCAAAGGTGCCCGCAACACGGTCTCGCCCCAGAAGCCGGCCAGGTGATACAGCGGGTAGTTGTACGGCCGGGCCAGCGCGTAGGCGACGTCGCCGGACCGCACCTCGGTGTCGATAGTCTGCGCGATGCGCGGTGCGCTGAGCCCGATCACCTCGGTGACGACCAGATACCACACCAGTTCGCGCAGACCGAAGCCGGCCACGATCGACTGGTTCGTCGCCGCGTACGTGGCGGTCCACAATTGCACGAACGTCACCAGGGCGACCAGCATGAAGAGCGAATGCACCAGCACGTCGCGCTCGTAGATCAGACTGCCCATCAGTCGCGTGGTGGCGATGGCGACGTACTTCACGCGCGACTCTCGCCAGCGTCCGCGTGCTGGTACATCGCCGCGATGATGTCTTCGAGCGGTGGGTCCTCGATGCTGACGTCGGCGACGCGGGCGCCGCCCATCAGCCGGGCGACCGCCGCTTCGATTGGCTGCACGCGGGTATCGACCTCGACGATGAGCTCGTAGTCGTCGTGGCGAACGAGGTGGACGCCCGGCATCTCGAACGCCGCCACCGGCTCGAGCAGCTTGAGCTCGATGCGTTTGGTGCGCAGGAACCGCTGCTTGAGCGCCGCGACGGAGTCGTCGAAGACCGCCCGACCGTGATTGACGATGATCACCCGGCGGCACAACTGCTCCACGTCGCCAGCATCATGCGACGTCAGAAAGACGGTCGTGCCTTCTTGCGCGTTCAACTCGCGGATGTGCTGCCGAATGTGTTGCTTGGCGACGACGTCCAGGCCAATGGTGGGCTCATCCAGGAAGACGATGGCCGGCTGGTGAAGCAGTGAGCCGACGATCTCGCACCGCATCCGCTCGCCAAGGCTCAGCTTGCGGACCGGCACCTGCAACAGATGCTCGATCTCAAACTGGGCCACGAGTCGCTTCAGTCGCGCCCGATACACCCGCGGGTCGAGCTCGTAGATGTGCGCCAGCAGGTCCAGGCTGTCGGCGGGCGGGAGGTGATACCACAGCTGGGAGCGTTGGCCAAAGACCGAGGCGATGCGGAACGCCAGCTTCTGGCGATCGCGCCACGGTACCAGGCCGAGCACGCGAGCCTCGCCAGCCGACGGGTGCAGAATGCCAGTGAGCATCTTGATGGTGGTGGACTTGCCGGCCCCGTTCGGGCCGATAAACGCCAGGACCTCGCCCGGTTCGATGCGCAGATCGATCCCCGCCACGGCCTCGACATCCCGGTACCGCGGCGCGAGCAATCCGCCCAGGCTGGCTCGCACGCCGGGCGCCTTGTCCCGCGTGCGAAAGACCTTCTTGAGCCCGACGGCTTCGACGACCGCCTCCATACTGGGAGGCTACTGGTTTGTTAGGCTCTGCGGGGCATGGTCGAGTCCTCGCCGTTGCGAGAGCGAGTCGCCGAGCAGGACGAGCATCCGCAAGGCGGACGTGACCTCCGCGCCGAAGATGGCGGGGACCTGGAGCGTGGCCAGGCCTCGCAGTTCCTGCCTGGCCAGTTGACCAGGCGTGCCGACAGCAACCAGCGCATCCACGAAAACGGACGCGTCGACAACGGCCACGCCCGGTCAGTGGGACTGTCGGTCGGCGGCCACGACTTCGGCGGATGACACCGTCGCGAACCCCTCCTCGCCCTCAATCCGCAGGCGCTCCTCGACCTCCGCCATCAACTCGGCAGGCGTCCGGCGGGCAGCATTCTGAGCGAGCTCCGTGAGGAGGTACGCCTGAAGACTCAAGCCAGCGGCGGCCGCGCGCGCCTGGTAGATGCGATGCACCGCATCAGGGACGTTGCGAATCTGGATGGTTGCCGTAGCGCTAGAATAGCGCTCGAAGCGCTACATGAGCGCTGCTCTGGGGGTGCGGATCGGGAGCACCGCCGCGCTGCTCACGGCCGAGACAACCACCAGCAGCAGCAGGATGGGCGTGTAGCTGCCGAACCGGTCATAGGCCGCGCCAATCACCACCGGCGCCAGCGCTTGCGCCAGGATCACGGCCACCGCCAGGACGCCAGCGATGCTGGCGTAGTTGGCTCGACCGTACAGGCTCACCACAAAGCCGGGCCGAACGATCGTCATGCCACCCTTGGCCGCGCCGAACAGGGCCACGAAGGCGACCACGCCGATGGTGCCCGGTACGAAAATCAGCAGCAGGACCGCCACGGGTTGGACCGCGAGCAGCGCGGCCGAGACCACGCGCAGGGAATACCGATCGCCGATCGGACCGAGCACCAGCCGACCGAGCACTTGCATGGCCCCGACCAATCCGGCCACGCCCGCCGCGGCGAGTGGGTCGTAGCCACGGTCGACCAGGATGGCCACCAGGTGGACCGCCATCCCGAACGCGACGATCGACGCCAGCGAGAACGCGACGACCAGCAGATAGAAGTTTCGGTCCCGCAACGCGGCGCGGAGTTGGACGTCCTCGGCGTTTACGGTCGCGGTGCCGCGGTCGGCGCCGGCGGCGTCGCCGTCGACCCGGAGTCCCAGGTCCTCGGGGCGTCGGCGCAGGACGAGGCCGTGGGCCGGGATGGTGCCGATGGCCAGCAGGGCGGCCAGCGTGAGCAGCGCCGCCCGCCAGCCCTGGATTTCGACCAGCCAGCTCGTCAGCGGCAGAAAAATCGTGCTCGCAAAGCCGGCCATCAAGGTGACGGCCGTGAGCGCGCGGTTGCGCTGCCGGTCGAACCAGTGGGCGACCACGGCAAAGGCCGGTTCGTACAGCGTCATGGCCATCACGATGCCCACGCCGGCCCAGACGACGTAGAAGCTCAGCGGGTCACCGACATTGGCCCAGGCGACCGTCAAGACGGCCCCGGCGATCGAGCCGACGGTCATCAGGCCGCGGGCGCCGTGGCCGTCGAGCCAGCGCCCGACCGGCGCCGCCGCCAGTCCCGAGACCACCAGGGCCAGCGAAAACGCGCCAGTCACGGTGGCCCGCGACCACCCGAGGTCGCGCTCCATGGGCGTGAGCACGACGCTGAACGCGTAGTACAGCACGCCCCAGCTGATGGTCTCGGTGACGCCCAGCGTCGCGACGAGGACCCAGCCATAGTAGACGCGCGGCGACCGCTTGACCACGCGGCGTATCGTATCGGAAAATCGGGAAAACACGATGCTGATACTGATGAGTAGCCAGCTGCCCGCATCGCTTCGCTCGCCCCATTGTGAGGATCCAACGTTCTGGCGTAGCCAGCCGCCAGGTATGAACCAGGATCCGTGGGCGCCAGCTGCACGAGGTCCGCTCCGGCTCTGCATTCCTCGGCAAGGAGCGAGCGAAGCGATGCGGACAGGCGGCCACTCGCGGGGTGACGGGCCGCGCCGATGAAGACTCTGGCGCCGACTGCTGTCGAGGCCCGGGTGGTGCGGCTGCTGCGGGCGCTGGCCAATCCGGCGCGCTTCCGCATTGTCGAGCTGCTCGCTGAGCGCAAAGACTGCACGCTGCCACGCATCGCCGAGTCGGTGCCGCTGGCACAGTCCAGCCTGTCGGATCACCTGACCGTGTTGCGCGACGCTGGCCTGGTGCAAACCAGTGGCGAGGGGTCCGGACCTGGACAGAATCGCTACTACTGCCTGGACCCGTCAGCGCTCGAGTACCTGGCGGCCTACCTCAGCGGACTCGGGCAGCGGGCCCACGCGTGGACCGGTCTGGTCGAAGCCAGCCGCAGGGAGCACGGGATGCACATCCGGGATGCCACCACCGACGACGCCGCGTCGATCGCGCGCATCTATAACCAGGGCATCGAAGACCGGATGGCCACCCTCGAGACGCTGCTCCGCACGGGGGAGGAGCGCGCGGCCTGGCTCGCCGCGCGGAGCAGCCGTCATCCCGTCCTCGTCGCCGTCGACGCCGCCGGCGGCGTCATCGGCTGGGCCTCGCTCAACGCCTTCAATCCGCGCCCGGCGTATGACCACGTCGTCGACCTCTCGGTCTACGTGGCCCGGGAGGAGCGCGGTCACGGGGTCGGCGACGCGTTGCTCGGCGCCCTGGAGCAGCGCGCGCGGTCGCTCGGCTACCACAAGATGGTCCTCGCCGCCTTCCCGACCAACGCGCCCGGCATGCGGCTGTACGAACGCCACGACTTCCAGACCGTCGGCATCTACCACGAGCAGGGCCTGCTCGATGGCCGCTGGGTCGACGTCATCGTCATGGAAAAGCTCCTCAAGTGATCCCCCTTTTGAACGTGCGCGAGACATTCACGCCGGCCGATCACCAGACGCATCGTCGGTACCCCTTCGAGGTCCCGCCTGCATGCGCAGAGCTGCGGATCTGGGTCCGCTACACGCCGAAGCACCTCACCGCGCAGGAGTCGTTCGTGCTTATCGAAGCCGCGGTTGGCCGGCAGATCGCCGATCTGGCTACACAGGTGGGCGAGGCTATGGCCGCCCGCTGGGCAACTGGACTCGGACAGCCCGCCAAAGGGAGCCGTGTCGGCAACCTGCTGACGGTCTCCCTCGACGACGCCGAGGGAACCTACCGCGGCGCCGGCCACCGCCAGGCCAACGACCAGCGCCTCGCGCTCGGGCCGACCACGGCGTCGCCTGGCCTGATCGCCGGGCCCCTGCCGCCCGGCACGTGGACCCTCACCCTCAGCGCGCACACGCTGGTGTCGGCTCAGTGCGAGCTCGCGATCCAGATCGACGCCGAGACGGCTTCCAGTTGCTGATCGGCATCTCGCCGTTCGGCATACAGGCAGCGTCCCCAACCTGGCAGCTCGACTTCGCGAACAACGGCGCCTGGCGCTGAACAGCGCGGCGTCCAAACGCTCGGCCTCGCGTGGGCTCGGCCTGACCCCTGACCCAGGACCCCTGGACCACCTGGCTCGTCGGCGACCTGGGTGCCGACCAGCGCCACGTCGCCCGCGCCGTCCTCCAGCCAGAAGTCCAGTGGCTGGCCGGCCGAGGCATAGGCGCGCCGCTCGCGGAGGGCTTCGATCACACCTGCCGGGCTCCGTTCCCGCGCGTAGACGTACGTCGCCGTCTTCGAGCGGGCCGCCGCCGATACCGCGTGCACGTCGCCGGCCGCCACTGGCGCCGCGTGGCCACCCGCCACGAGCAACTGCCGCCACAGCTCGGCGGAGACGTCGCTGCGCGCTCGCGGTGCAGAAAACACTTCCCACAGGTCCACCGACGCGGGTTGCACCGGCCACGCCCAGGTACACCCGCTGCAGACCGGGGAGCCCAGCGCGGCCGGGTGCGACACACACACGAGCCCGCCATCGGCGTGCACGTCGTCGGCCAGCGCGTCGAGGCCGCGCGCCTCGAGATCACGCCACTCGGGGACGCGGGTGATGCCGAGGACGACCGCATGGCCGCGAAACGTGGTCACCTCCACCCCCGGCAACAGCACGAGGCCAAGTTGCTCCGCGGCGGTCTCCGCTTCATGGAGTCCGCTGAGGGTGTTGTGATCGGTCAGCGCGACCGCCGCGTAGCCGGCCGAGTGACAGGCCGCGAGCATCGCCGCGACGCTGTCATGGCCGTCGCTGTGCAGCGTGTGCAGGTGCGTTTCGACTTTGAGTACCTGGTACCCACCAGCCGCGTAGGGGTTCGCGCCTATCATCAGCCCAGCATGGTAGAGGCGCCCCATCCCCAGTCGGTGATCTGCACGACCACCGGACGCGCGGTGGCGCTGAAGGTCCATCAGTGCGTCTGGAGCGGCGCGTACGCGCCGAACTCGCTGGCCGCGATCCAGGATTGTTACCGCGCCCGCGTGGTACGGGCTGAGATCGATGTGGCCATGCTCAAGGACGCGGACTTCCTGGTCGTGCACGATCTGCACCTCGCGCCATCGACAGATGGCGACGGTCGCGTTGACGAGACCAGGCGGTCGGACGCGGTGCGCGTGCACCTGCGCCATCACGGCCGGGTCCATCCGGCGCTGCTGAGCGAGGTGGTGGCGGCGATCGCCGCGGAGCCCTACCCGACGCTGCTCGAGCTCGATCTCAAAGATTGGAAGCCGTGGCCCTGGCCGCGCGTCGAGGAATTGGCGCGCGTGCTGCAGCCGGTGAAAGATCGCATCACCTTTGGCGGCGGAGCCGACTGGAACCTGCGGCGGCTGCAGCACGTCGATCCCAACTTGCCCATGGGCTTCACGATCACCGACTATCTCGATTGGGGACCGGCGGAGCAGCCAATCGGACCGCCTGCCGCCGGGAGCACCGCCGAACCACGGCTGCCAGGCGTGCGCGGCGCCTACGGCTATCTCGATGCGCACCCGCTCGCGCAGGCTCGTCTGGGGTCGACAGCCGACTATCTGCGCGATCGAATAGGCGCGATCGTGCGGCTGGTGCCACGCGCCCGCGAGATCCACATCCGGCTGCTCGCGGTCGAGCACATGCTCGCGGACGGCCTCACCGACCTGGCTGATCTGCTGCACGCCCAGGGAATGCTGCTGGACGTCTGGACCCTGAACGCCGGCACCCCGCGGTGGCGCGAGCGCCTCGAGATCGCCCTGGCAGCCGGCGCCGACGTGATCACCACCGAGACGCCGCGCGAGTTGGCGCAGGCCGCGATTCTGGCGTGAGCCCGCCCGTGTTGGTGTGTCATCGCGGCGCGAGCGCACTGGCGGCCGAAAACTCGCTGGCAGCATTTCGGATCGCGATGGAGCACGGCATGGACTTTTCGGAGCTCGACGTCCACGTCGCCCGCGATGGCGAGCTTGTCGTGACGCACGACGCGGTCCTCGATGCTGGGCTGGAGAGCGCGCTGCCGCGGCTGAGCGAGGTGTTCGACCTGGTGCGAGGCCGGATGGGGATCTACGTCGAGTTGAAAGGCGATCACACGGGCCGAGCCCTCGGGGACCTGATTCGGCGCGGCGCCGCGCGCGACGTGCGGCTGATTGCCGGGTCGTTCGTTCGGGAGCTGGTTGCCGAGGTGCGCGAGGCCGCGCCGGACGTTCCGCGGAGCATCCTCTTCCCGCCCGGCTGGGACGTCCAGCGGATGATCGCGGCCTGTCGCGAGCTCGGCACGACGTACGCCCACCCGTGTTTTCGGCCCATCGAGTCGTCGATGATCGACGCGTTTCACCAGGCTGGCCTGCAAATGATGACGCCGCACACCAACGCCGCCGCCGAAGCTCGCCAGTTCGCCGCACTGGGCGTGGACGTCATCGCGAGCGACGATCCACGAATTCTGCGCCGGTTAACGGCCGCTTAAGTGTGTGCGCTAGCACCTGTCGCGAAAGTCAGGCATCCTGAGGGCACTGAGACTCGCTCTAAAGAGGTGGTGAAAACCCGTGCAGTTCAAGCTCACCAGTCGTCGACAGTTCCTGTTACTGGCGGGCCAGGGCTCCCTGGCCGTTGGCACGACGGCGCTCCTGGCCGCGTGCGGCGCACCGAGCTCGTCGGCGCCAGCCGCGACCACCGCGCCAGCGGCGGCGCCGACCACCGCGCCAGCCGCGGCCGCCACCACGGCACCAGCCAAGCCCGTGGCTGGCCCGACCACGGCGCCCGCCGCTGCCCCGACGACCGCGCCGGCGGCGGCCCCGACGACCGCGCCCGCGGCTGCCCCGACGACCGCGCCCGCCGCGGTCTCGACCGGCGACATCAACCTGTACGTCGGCGGCGACGTCAACATCCGCGATCTGTGGCAGAAGCAGCTCCTGCCCGCCTACAAGAAGGTCAAGCCGAACGTCACCCTGACGCTCATCTTCGACGAGCATGCCCTGAGCGAGCAGTCCGTCTTCGACAAGCTGGCCGCGGCCAAGCAGGCGGGCGCCACCTCCGGGGTCGACCTGTGGGAGGCGTCGCGGATCCCCCAGGCGGGCGAGGCCGGCTTGATGCAGAAGCTGAGCTCCAAGGAGATCCCCAACCTGGACAAGGTCAACAAAGCCTCCTTCGATAGCTTCGGCGGCTACGGTGCGCCGTATCGCGCCAGCTCGGTGATCCTGGCCTACAACAGCGCCACGGTGAAGGATCCGCCCACGACGCTGGACGCGCTGATCGCCTGGGTCAAGAATAACGACGGTCAGTTCACCTACAACCCGCCGGATAAGGGCGGCTCCGGCGGCAATTTCACCGAGCGCGTGCTGTCCGTCGGCATCCCCGCCGATCAGCTCACGTTTTTCCAGACACAGTACGACGAGGCCAAAGAGTCGCTCTGGGATCCCGGCTGGCAGATTCTCAAGGACCTGCACCCGCACATCTTCAACAACGGGTTCTATCCGCAAGGCAACGTGCCGGTGCTGCAGACACTGGGCAAAGGCTCGATTTCGATGGCCCCGGTCTGGTCTGACCAGAGCCTGAGCTACCTGGCCCAGAAGCTCCTGCCGCCCGAAGTCAAGCTGCTCCAGATCGATCCGCCATTCGCCGGCAGTGCGGCCTTCCTCGGTATTCCGAGCGACAGCAAGAACAAAGACGTGCTGTACGAGATGCTGAACTGGCTGCTCACGCCTGAGCCGCAGCAGATTGTGGTCGAGCAGATCAACGGCTACCCAGGGCTGGACTGGAAGTACATGGCGCCTGAGGTGCAGCAGAAGTACGCCGACGTCGCGAAGGCCTACAGCACCGCGTTCAGTCCAAAGTTCCAGACCGATCGCAACAAGCTGTGGTACGAGAAGGTCGCCGGCACGCCGCCCCCGGCGTGAGCTGATGGCAGCCTCCGACCGCGCCGACCGGCGACGCGAGGCGGCGCTGGGGCTGGCCATGGTGGCAGCCCCGATTGGCGTCGTGTGCCTGCTGATCGTCGTGCCGGCGATTCAGGCCGCGACGTTCTCGCTCGGCCTGGTGCCGACCGACAACCTGGTCTTCAGCACCGGCCAGCACCTGGTCAACTCGGACACCGCGACCCTGGCGGTCTATCGTGATCTCCTGGCCAGCCCGTTCATTCGCGATGACCTCTGGCTGACCGTGTGGATCAGCCTGCTGTCGGTGGTCCTGGTGGCGATCGTCGCCTACGTGCTGGCGCTGTACGTCCGCTTCGGCAGCGGTCGGTTGCCGAAGATCGTGCGCTCACTCTATCTCATCCCGATGTTCGTACCGGTGGTGATCGCCTCGTACGCCGCGATCACGTTCTATGTTGACCGCGGCGTCCTGGCCGCCATGCTGCATGCCGTCGGCCTGCCGTACGTGTCGCCGGCGTACAAGGCCTCAGGCGTCGTCATCACCCAGGTCTGGTTCAACATCCCCTTCGCGGTGCTGATGCTCGGCTCGGGCCTGGACGGAATCGAGCAAGAGTTGATCGAGTCGGCGCACGACGTTGGCGCCGGATTCATGACTGTCCTGTGGCGCATCGTGCTGCCGATGAACGTGGTGCCGCTGCTGATCGTGCTCACCTTCACGTTCATTGGCGTCGTTGGCAGCTTCACGATTCCGTTCTTGATTGGACCCAACGCGCCCCAGATGTTCGGCGTGGCTATCCAGGCCTACTTCTCCAACTACAACCAGCCTCAGGCCGCCGTCGCCCTGGCGGTGATGTTGTTCGCCATTTGCGCCGTGGCGGGTGTGGTGTACGTGTGGGCGACGGGCCGCAGCAACCAGCACGCGGTGACGCTGTGAGGACTACCTGGTTCTGGGACGTTCCGGAATTCCGGCGCGGGCTCGGGTTGATCCTGGTCTTCGGGCTGAGCAGTTTCTTGCTCCTGCCGCTGCTGACCTTGTTGCTGTGGGCGTTCGCGGACGAGTGGCGCTATCCAAACATCATTCCCCAATCCGCTTCGCTCAAGTGGTGGGAGTGGGTCTTTACCAACGGCGACGTCGGATCGGCGGTGCGGTACAGCTTCATCACCGCGCCGGTGGTGACGCTGATCGCGGCGGTCATCTGCCTGCCGGCGGCGTACAGCTTTTCCAGATTCCGCTTCCCGGGCCGGCGGGCGCTGTTCATCAGCCTGCTCGCCGCCAACGCCTTTCCCAAAATTGGACTGTACGTGGCCATCGCGACGCTGTTTTACCGACTGAATCTGATGGGCACGTACTGGGGCGTGGTGCTGATCCAGTTGGTCGGGACGCTCGTGGCGATGGTCTGGATTCCAGCCGCCGGTTTCGACAGCGTCGCCCGTGAGCTGGAAGACGCGGCGCGCGACGCGGGCGCCGGTCCGCTGCGGGTCTTCTGGAGCATCACGTTGCCGCTGGCCATGCCGGCCATTGTCGTCGCCGCGTTCCTCGCGTTTCTGGCGGCGTTCGACGAGTCACAGGGCACGCTGATCGTCGGTTCGCCACAGATCGTCACCATGCCGACCTTGATGTACACGCTGGTCGTCAATTACCCGGAGCCAGTCGGCGCGATCTTTTCGATTCTGCTGTCGGCGCCGTCGGTCATTCTGCTGCTGATCGCGCGACGGTATCTGCTCGCGGGCTACCTGGCCGCCGGCTTCAAGGGTCGCTAGTGGCCCGCCTGCAGCTGGACAAGCTGGTCAAGCAGTATGGCCAGGGTGGCGAACCAGCGGTGCGCGAGCTGTCGCTCGAGGTCGACAATGGCCAGTTTGTGTGCCTGCTTGGCCCGTCGGGGTGCGGCAAGACGACGACGCTGCGCATGATCGGCGGCTTTCTCAAGCCCGACGGCGGCGACGTGCGCATCGACGGCGTGAGCATCCTCGATCAGCCGCCCGAGCACCGGCCGACGGCGATGGTGTTTCAACGCTACGCGCTGTGGCCGCACATGACCGTGTGGAGCAACATCGCGTTCGGGCTGCAGGTGCGTCGTCGCCCGCGCGACGAGATCGCCCGTCGCGTCGAGGCGTCGCTCGAGCTGGTGGGTTTGCCGGGTCTGGGGCTGCGCTACCCGGCCCAGCTGTCGGGCGGCCAACAGCAGCGCGTCGCGCTGGCCCGCGCATTGGTGCTGGAGCCGCGCATCCTGCTGCTGGACGAGCCGCTCTCGAACCTCGACGCCCAGCTGCGCATCCATATGCGCAGCGAGCTCACGGCCATCCAGCGGCGGGTGGGGATCACGACGGTCTTCGTCACGCACGACCAGGAGGAGGCGATGTCGATTGCCGATCGCATCGCGGTCATGAACGCGGGCATTCTGGAACAGATGGACACCCCACAAGCGATTTACGCGCGACCCGCGACGCTGTTCGTCGCGACCTTCATCGGCACGATGAATCGGCTCGCGGCCAGCCTGGACTCGGCGGGCTGGCTGCGAGCTGGCCCGTTTGCGGTGCAGATGCCGTCCGCGGGCGCGGCCGGTGGCCAGCTGGTGGCGGGGATTCGACCCGAGGACCTGGTCCTGGAAGAACGCGGCGCGGGCGTCCCCGCCCGGATCGAGAGCGACATCGACCTGGGCCACTACCGCCGCGTCAGCCTGAGCGTCGAAGGCGCCGAGCTGCTGGCATTCGTGGCGAAGTCAGAGCCAGTCCCGAGCGACGGGGTCACGGTCCGTCCAACGCGCGTGCTGCTGTACGCCGACGGCCACCTGGCCGACGTCAGCGACCAGCCCATGCACGGTACCGTGCGCGCTTGATGCCTGGTCGCTGCTGCCGGGTCACCGCGACCCGCCGCTTCCGTTCCCCCGGAAACCACCGGGCGCGAGCGCAGCGAAGCGGGTAGCCAGTCAGTCGAACCTGCAGGAGTGCACGCGCATGATCGGTCGCCATGCCCCGCACTTCGTCTTTTGAAAAGCCGTTGTCGAGCAGGCCAGCGACGTAGGCGGCCATGCCTTCGACCGGCGGCAGATTGTGGGGTTGGCCGAAGTCAGTCGCCAGGATGGTGCTGGCCGGCCGGACCGACCTCGCGGGATGCACCCGGCAAGCTCGACCATCGAGAGCGCCGAACGGGCGGAAGCGCGCAGCGGGTGAGCGCGGCATTGTGACGCGGCCAGGGAGTGACTTCGACGGCTATGAGTGCTAAGATTACTTAGAGGATCATCTAAGTCTTGTGGGCGAAGTCAGTAAGCGAAGTGAGAATGACTTCGACGTTAGCGTCGAGTGGGCCCCGGCGTATGAGCTGGTCGTGGCTTACACGTCCTTCGTCGAGCACAAGCTGCACGCGCTCATGGAGCTTGGCAATGCCTGGGTGCGCCGCCTGCGGCTGCGCCTGCCGGCCGATTTCAACGCCCGCAGGCGGCAGCTCGACGAGCTCGTCGACGCCAGGGCCGGCAAGAGCAAGTACGACGACCTGTTGTGGATCCTCGCGCACGTCGCCCCCGGCCCGCGCGACACCGCCAGTTTCCTGGACTGGCTCGCCCACCTCAGCGCGGGCGACGCGTACGAGGCGCTGGCGCCGACGCTGCCGGCGTCCGGTGCCGGCTTGCCGCGCGACTTCCGCGCCTGGCGCGACGGCCTCGTCGGGCTCCTCCGCGACTTCGACACCAGCTACTTCGCGGAGATCGATCCCGCGATCCTGGACGGTCTGCGACGCGGCGCGGAGACCCTCCAGGCCCGCGTCGACGCGGTGCCCGCGCGCGAGCTCGTGGAGGAGGTCACCAACGGCATGTGGCTGGAGCCGACGGCCGATCTCCACCACATCGTGCTGGTGCCCCAGTACCACTGTCGACCCTTCAACGATCTTGGCCAGTTGCAGCACGGGTTGATCGTGCTGTTCCCACACGAGGCCCTGCCGCCGCCGCCAGGGTCGCCGCCGACTGGCCTGCTGCGCCTCACCCGCGGCCTCGCCGACGAGAGCCGCTTGCGCATTTTGCGTTTCCTGGGTGCCAACGGGCCACGCACGCTGACCGAGGTCGCTCGCTTCGCGCGCCTGTCGCAGCCCACGGTGCACCACCACCTCGCGCTCCTGCGCGCGGCCGGCCTGGTGCGGGTCTACGTCCCCTTCCCCGGACCGAGCCGCTACGGCCTCAGTCCACACGCCCTGGGTGCGCTTGCCGAGCAGCTTGGCACCTATCTCGAACCCGATAAACAGTAAGGCGGCCACTCAGATGCTCCTGCCCAACGCTCTCGAAGTCCTCGTTGCCGCGCGTCACGCTGACCTCCTGCGTGAGGCGGCCACCGCGCGCCTCGCGAACCAGGCGAGCCAGGCCAACCGGCCGCCGCCGCGCGTGCGCCGGCGCCTGGCCGAAGTGCTGTACACCCTCGCCGCAAAGGTGGACCCATGCGCCTGCGGCATGCCAGCCAACACGCCGGCGTCGCGCACCACGTGAGTCCAGGCCGAACGTGGGTGCCGCGTCGTTACGACGGACAGTTTTGGGTGCGGCATGCCCGGGTAGCGCGTTCAGACGAATGCGAAACGGCCTCGCCGGTGCGGCGAGACCGTTCGCAGAGTGGATGCGTCGTAACGACTAGTTGAACGGGTACACCGGCACCACCTGGTACGGCAGCGGTGCGACCCGATTGCCGCGACCGGGGGTCGCCGTGGTCACCGGGGTCTCGGTCCGCGCGACGGAGAAGCTCGCGCCGTCGTCGCCGATTGCCGAGGGCACGGCCAGCGCTTGACCGTTGGCGCCGATCAGGCTGATCGGTTGTGCGCCCGCCTGCGTCAGGTTGAGGGTGTTGCCAGCCTGCGTGGTCGAGGCGTTGCTGAAGGCAATCGACCCGAAGTTGTCCAGCGGCAGGATGCCGTTGCGACCCGAGGGCGCCTCTTCGACCCAGTCGGCCGACGATTGGGACGACGCATAACGGACGCTCTTCTGGTACGCCTGCCCGGTGGTGTTATTCGTGAACGAGATCTGCCACATGTTGCTGCCGGTCGCCTGCTTGTCGATCGAAACGGTGACCGAGTCGCCTGGCTTGACGACCAGCGGCACTTGCTGGGAGGCTTGCGGGAGCATTTCGATCCAGGCCTGGTACTGCGTTGCACCGCTGCCGTTGGCGACGTCCTGGGTGCCCGCCTGAATCAGGTCGCGGCTGTTGACGCCGCCGATGCCGACCCATGTGGCGCCGACGCCCGGTGCGCCGGTGGCGGTCGGCTCAGGGACGGTCCAGGTCCCGGTGACGCTGGTGTAGTTGTGACCGGTCGCGGCGTAGCCGGACCAGTTGTGGGAGGTGTTCTGACTGACCGGCGTCACTGCCTGCGGCGCCGTGGCACCCGGCCCGGAAGCGGTTGGCTGCCCGGGCTGGTCATCTGCCTGGACGGTCCAGGTGTCGCCACTTTGGACCAGCGTATAGACGTTGGTGTCGCGTGACTGCGTCGTCGTGCCGTCGCTGGTGGTGGTGATCCAGGTCTCGTAGGTGGTGGCGGTGGCCGTGGCACCATTCACACTGATCGGTCCCCACTCCAGCTTGCTGAGGCTGATGCTCGTCACGCCGCTGGAGACCAGATCCTGGTTGATTTTCACCAGTTCCTGATAGTGGGCCGCGGTCGCGGTGTCGCTCATCAGCGACGGGTCACCGGCCGCGATCGCTTTGGCCTGCTCGTCGTTGGCACGCTGGATGACTTGCTGGATCGCAGCGACCTGAGGATCGGCCTGCGCATTGGCGATGCCCGATGTCCGCCACAGCGGCGCACCGAACGGCAGCGTGCTGGCGCCCACGCCGACAACGGCCAGGGCGAGGACCGTCGCCCCGGTGGCGAGCCACCGCCGGCGGGTTCGCGTCGAGCGGTCAGGTGGAGGCGCCGGTGCCGGCGCGAAAATCGGCGCGGCGTCCGCCGGTCGAAAAGCTGGGATTTCGGATTCGTTCGCGTAGTTGGTGGCGTCCATGAGGTCGACCTCCGTTTGCTGGTGTTGGTCATAGCATCGGTCCCGTACCTGAAGCGCACATGAGACACCGATGAGAGATTCTTCATGTTGGGCACTCCTGGGTAGGGTGCTAGCCATGGCCTGGATGACGGCGTATGATGGCCGAGTTCTTCCAGGCGCCTGGGTGCATCACGCCGATGACAGCGCTCCTACCGGTGGCTCACACTTTGCCGACCGGCACGGTCACGTTTCTGTTCACTGACGTCGAAGGCAGTACCCGCCTCTGGGAGCAGTTCCCCGAGCAGATGCGTCAGGCGCTGGTCAGGCACGACGCACTGATCGAACAGTGCGTTGGTCGTCACAGTGGCGTGCTGGTCAGGCCGCGCGGCGAGGGTGACAGCCGCTTTGCCGTCTTCCGCCGTACCGTGGACGCCGCGGCGGCGGCCGCGGCTATCCAGAGTGCGTTGTATCGGGAGCCGTGGCCAGCCGACGCCGCTTTGCGCGTGCGGATCGCCGTTCACACGGGCGAAGCGGATCTGCGGGACGGCGACTACTACGGCAGCACGGTCAACCGCTGTGCGCGGCTGCGCAACATCGGTCGGGGCGGGCAGACACTCCTGACCGAGGCGGCGTACAACCTGGCGTGGGAGGGGCTGCCGTCGGGTGCGAACCTGCGGGAACTGGGTGAGTTCCAGTTGAGCGACATCGCCCGCTCGGAGCGCGTCTTCCAACTCGAAGTTCGGGGTATTCCGAATGACTTTCCGCCGCTGATCCCCACGGCCTCTCTCGGCGGGCACTGCGAGAGCGTGCTGCGGGCGTTTGTCGATGGCCATCTGGTGGTGTTCGTGGGGGAAGCCCTCAATCTGTGCGGTCGGCCGCCCGGCAAGGCCTGGCAGCAGGGCCGAACCGACTACCTGCCGACGACGGACGAGCTAGCCGTACACCTGGCGCGTGATGCTCGGTATCCGCCCGGCGCACCGCAACAACTCACCCGGGTAGCGCAATTCATCTCGACGATGGACGGCCCGGGGCCCCTGTACGAGCAGTTGCACGCCCTCTTCGACGTGGACTACTGCCCCACACCGTTCCATGCCTTCCTCGCCACCCTGCCTGCCGCCCTGCGTGCCAGGGGCTATACGCCGCGCGCACCACTCATCGTCAGCACCAGCTACGACGATGCCCTGGAACGCGCGTTTGTGGCTGCTGACGAGCCGTTCGATCTCGTGGTGTACGTCGCAGAGGGTGAGCACACCGGCCGGTTCGAGCAGCGCCTGCCCGATGGCAAGCGACGCCTGATCGACAAGCCGAATAAGTACCTCGGCCTCTCATTCGCGCAACGTCCGGTCATCCTGAAGATGTACGGCGCCGTCGACCGGACCAACGCCGATCACGACAGCTTCGTGGTCACCGAGGATAACTTTCTTGATTGTCTGACCGGTCCCGACCTGTCCAGCCGGATCCCGGTCACCGTCGCCGCGCGTCTGCGGAGAAGCCACTTCCTGTTTGTTGGTTACGGGCTGCGGGACTGGAACGTGCGCGGCAGTTTCCGGCGCTTGTTGGGGGAGCAACCCCTCCACTACAAATCGTGGAGCGTTCACTCGGCGCCCGTGGAGCCATATGAGCGCGGGCTGTGGCGCGACCGCGATATCGAGCTGCTCGACATTTCACTGGAGAAGTACCTCGCGGCGCTGCGTCAACACGTGGACGCCCTGCCGGATCCCGGAGCAACTCCGTGAACACCGCGGCGGGTATCGCGGACGCCGGCTCCAGTCCGCCGGCGTTGCCGCTTCTCGCCGCGCCCTATAAAGGCCTGGCCCCATACTCCGAGGCGGACGCGGCCTGGTTCTTTGGTCGTGACGCCGAACAGGAACTGATCATCGCCAACCTGACGTCCTCACGGCTGACCCTCGTGTTCGGCGCTAGTGGAGTCGGCAAAAGCTCCTTGTTGTCCGCGGGTGTTGGTCACCGTCTGCGCGAACAGGCTCGGGAGAATCTGCGCGGGGCGGGCGCGCCGCACCTCGCCGTGGTCGTGTTCAGCTCCTGGCGCGACGATCCCCTCGCGAGTCTTACCCAGTGCGTGCAGGGGGCGATTCGGCAGGCCTGGGACGCGGAGGCGCCGCCAGCCGGTGCCGGTTCCGGCACGTCAGTTGTGCCGACCCCGCGACGGCCGCTGGTGGAGACGTTGCGATCGGGTGCGGACCTCGTGGACGGGGAACTGCTGATCATTCTTGACCAGTTCGAGGAATACTTCCTCTACCACCCCGACGACGACAGCGACCGCCCGGGCTCGTTCGCGGCGGAGTTCCCGCGGGCGGTGACCGGCGCGGGCGTGCGCGCCAGTTTCTTGATTTCGATCCGCGAAGACGCGTTGGCGAAGCTCGACCGCTTTGAAGGCCGCATTCCCAATCTGTTCGACAACTACTTGCGCATCGAGCACCTCGATCGGGCGGCCGCGCGAGCGGCGATCGAGCAGCCCGTTCAGCAATACAACCGACTCCATGTGGAGCCGACCGGGGCGCAGCCCGTCACCATCGAGCCTGCACTGGTTGACGCGTTGCTGGATCAGACTCGCATCGGCCGCGTCCGCGTCGGTGAAACTGGGCACGGTGCGCTCAAGTCCATCGAACCGTCGCGAGCCACGGAGCGAGAGTTCATCGAGACGCCGTATCTGCAACTGGTGGTCAGCCGCGTCTGGGACGCCGATGTGGTCTTCGGACATGAGCGCCCGCCCACGCTACGCCTGGCAACACTCGAGCGCCTGGGCGGGGCCGAGCGCATCGTTCGGACACATCTGGACGCGACGATGGCGGCGCTGGCTCCGCACCAGTTAGACATCGCAGCGCAGGTCTTTGGCTACCTGGTGACGCCGTCCGGGACCAAGATCGCCCATTCCGTGGCTGATCTCGCCGTCTACGCCGGCCTGGCCGAAGCTGACCTCCGGCCGGTCCTCGAGGCGCTGTCCGATCCAACTGCGCGCGTATTGCAGCCGGTGGCTCCGCCGCTCGACGGTCTGGTGGTTGAGCGCTACGAGATCTTCCACGACGTGCTGGCCCCGGCCATCCTTGACTGGCGTTTGCGCTATCTACGTGCCCGGGAGCGCACCGCCGCCGACCGTCGGCTGGCGTCAGAGCGGCAGCACGTCTGGCACCTGCGGAGCCGGCTGATCACGGTGTCAGTGTTGCTGTTGGCAGTCCTGGTGCTGGCAGTCGTTGGCCTTTTGCAGGGCGACGCGGGCGCGCGCGCCCAGCAGCTGGCCTTCTCGCGGGATGCGGCCGCCAATCTCGAAAACCTGTTCCTGGGTTGCCTGATCTTCGGCGCGCTGTTTACGCTCGTGTCTGCCTTGCTCGGTTTCCACGGCAGCGGACTCCACGCCGTCCACATCGGCGGACACGCCGCGGGTGCCGGCGGCGCGAGTGCGCACGCCCATGCCGGGCACCAACAACGCTGGCCGCTCGTGAACGCGTCCTCGATGCTGGCATTTGTGACCTGGTTCGGCGCGGCAGGTTATGTGCTCGAGCGCTTCGCCGAGTGGCCGCTCGTCACCGTGCTGGTCGGGGCGCTGCTGGCTGGGTTGGTCGGCTGGTATCTGATCACCCGTTTCCTGATGCTGCTGCTGGCTGGCGAACGCGAGATGCATCCCGAGGACTACCGCATGGAAGGCACGCTCGGTCACCTCACCGTCGGGATTCCCGCTGGCGGGACTGGCGAGGTGGTGTTCTCGAAGGCCGGCGGGCGGCGCAGCGAGGCTGCGCGGTCGCTGGGTGGGGGACCTATCCCGCGGGGCACCGAAGTCGTCGTCACGAGCTACGCGAATGGTTTTGCCACGGTGCAGACGTGGGCCGAGTTCACCGCGCGCGGCCAAGGTTACCCGCGGGAATGAGCTTCAACGACCGCCAGGGTCGGCTTGCGCGCACTCGCAGCCCCAGCCTTCGACGTGGATCATGTCCAGCACCGGGGTTGTCCAGCCGAAATCGACGGCGCCCAGGCCCGCGCCGGTCAACGGGTTCTAGAACTCGCGGATGCCGCTGTGCGCGAGCATCTTGAGCGTGTGGCGCGCCAGTTCAGTTGCCACGTCGGCGTAGCCGTGCGCAACATGCTCTATCCCCTGAAGGTGCGCACGATGAGCCGCGACGAGCGTGAGCGCCGCGTGGAGCAGGCAATGGCTGATGTCGTTCTCCAGGGCAACTTTGACGAGGCTCATGCAAAACGCTACGCGCACGTTCCATTCGAGGTCCCGCCGGGCGTGCGCGCGCTGCATGTGCGCTATGAGTACTCCGAGCGGATCTCATCCGATCCGCTGCTAAGCGGCGGCAACACCCTCGACATCGGGCTGTTCGATCCGCGCGGCATTGCCCCGTCGAGCCCCGGTTTCCGCGGCTGGAGCGGCTCGAACAAGCTGGCGTTCTCGGTCACCGACACGTGGGCCACGCCACCGTATCTCAGCGGGGCGATCCAGCCGGGTGTGTGGAACGTGCTGCTCGGTCCGTACAAGGTTGGCCCGCGCGGGTGCGAATATCGGGTCGAGATTAGCTTCGACGATGTTCCAGGCGTCGCCGGGCCGCGTCCCGCCGAAGCCCATGCAGCACCGCCAGCGCTGGTGGCCGTCGCCGAGCCGGGCTGGCTGCGCGGCGACCTGCACTGTCACACCCTGCACTCCGATGGCGACTCGTGGCCGGCCGAGATGCTCGCCGAGGCGGTCCGCCGCGGCCTCGATTTCCTGGGCGTGACCGACCACAACCAGGTCGGCCATCAGGCCGACTACGCGCGCGTGCGGGGCGAGCACTTGCCGATCCTGCTGCCGGGTGTGGAGGTCACCACGTACCGCGGCCACTGGAATGCCTGGGGGACGGACCGCTGGTGGGAGTTCCGCGAGCCCGAGAGTGCCGCCGTGAGCCGCACCATGCAAGCCGCCGCGGCCAGCGGCGCGCTGGTGTCGGTCAATCACCCCAAACCGTACGGACCACCGTGGGAGTATCCGGACGCCGTGGGCTACCACGCGGTCGAAGTGTGGAACGGTGGCTGGGAGCGGCAGAACCACGTTGCGCTCGCGTGGTGGGAACAGCGGCTCCGCGACGGCTACCGCCTGGTGGCGCTCGGGGGCAGCGACACGCATGTGCTCAAGGCGTTGGACCCCGATCGTCGGCATGGGCGGAGCCTGGGAGCTCCCACCACGTGGGCCATGACCGGCGGCGCGCGGACGCCTGAAGCGGTTCTCGGGGCACTGCGCGCTGGCAAGGCCTTCGTCTCCCGCGGCCCCGACGGCCCGCAGTTGTATCTCGATCGGGCGCCCGGGGGCGTGCGCGTCCACGTCGTCGGCGCCCGCGGCGCGGCGCTCGTGCTCGCGTCGGCCGAAGGCGTCGGCTACTCGGCTTCGATCGGCTCCGACGATTGGTCCGCGACCCCGCCGCTCACCGACTGGCCCGTCTACCTGCGCGCCCAGGTCATGGACGCGCACGGTCAGATGCTGGCACTCAGCAACCCGCTCTTCGGGCCCGGCTCACCCTGAGCCGCGCGCCTTTCGCCCGCCCGCCTCGCTGCGCTCGCTCCCGTGCGATTCAGATTGAAGGAATGAATGCGTGCCGCTGAGTGCATTGAAGGGATGAATGTGTGCCGCTCAGTGCAGCGGACGAATGCCTACCGTCGCCTGTGGCCGCCGCACGGGAAGCTGAGTGCAGCGAAGGGATGCCTGCTGTCGCCTGGGCCGCACACGATGCTGAGTGCAGCGTGCCTGCCGTCGCTTGTGGCTGCACAGGAACCTGTTTCTTCAATCTTGTAAATCGCAAGGAGCGAGCGCAGCGAAGCGGGCAGCGGACCAGCGCGCGGCACGGCGACAAGCGAGAGGCTATCGCGGACGGATGCCTGCCGTCGCTTGTGGCTGCACAGGAACCTGTCTGTTCAATCTTGTGAAATCGCAAGGGAGCGAGCGCACGGAGGCGGGCGGCCGAACCCGCGCGGGCTCGGCGAGGTACGACGAGCAACGGCGCGCCAACGTGCTACTGTTGGGGGGCGAGGTCCCTCACCAGGAGATGTTTTGGCTCTCATAAAGTGCCCCGATTGTGGCCGCGATGTGTCGACCCTCGCGGTGGCGTGCCCTGGCTGCGGACGGCCGATCGCGGCCACGAGCGCGGCCACCCCAGGGCTGGCCCCTGCCCAGGCCACTGCTTCGCCCCGGCCCGCGCCGCCCCCGGCCGCGCCCGCGGCCCTCTCGGGGGTGCTGCGCTCGAACCTGGACGATGTCACGGTCGCCCCGCCACCGCGCAAGCGCTCTGGCGTGCCCCTCGCCGCGGTGCTGTTGGTGGCCCTCGTGGCGGTCCTGGTGGCAGCGGTCGTGTTGCTGGTGCCGACGGCGAGCCCCGCACCACCGCGTCAGACGCCCGCACCCGTCTCACCGACACCCACGGCGGTCCCGGCTGCGGCCGCCAATCCGCCGCGGACGGCGCCGGTCGGCGCGCCGCTGCCAGCGATCAACGACATCTCCTGCGACGCGCTGGAGTCCACGATCTTTCACATCCACGTGCACCTGGCGCTGTTCGTCGACGGTCAGGAGCAGGTGATCCCGTTCGGCATCGGCATTGGTCAGCCGTGGCAGGTTTCAGATAGCGCCGAGGGGCCCTTCGTCACCGACGGGACGTGCTTCTACTGGATTCATACCCACACCGAGGACGGCGTTCTGCATATCGAGTCGCCAATCCGCCGTACGTTTACGCTGGGTGATTTCTTCGCCATCTGGCAGCAACCGCTGAGCTCCACCCAGATGGGACCGGTGCAGGGCACCATCATCGCGTACGTAAACGGCACGAAGGCCGACACCAATCCGGCAGAGATCCGGCTGTTGTCGCACCAGCGGATCCAGTTGGACAGCGGCCAGGACGTCCCGCCGTCCCAATTCGACTTTCCGCCAGGCGACTAACGCAGAGAGGGCCGCCGTGCAGCCACTTGTCGCCGAGTACGACAACATGCTGCGCTGCATTCGCTGCGCGGCGTGCCTCACGTCGTGTCCGACATACGTGGTCACCCACAAGGAGGAGGAGGGCCCGCGTGGTCGGATCGCGATGCTGCGGGCCATTGTCGAGGGCCACCTGGACGTCACGCCGGACGCGATCGAGCACCTGGACAATTGCGTGCTCTGCGAAGCGTGCACCAACGTCTGCCCGGCGGGCGTACAGATGGAGAGCATGGGTGTCGCGTTCCGCGAAAGCCTCGCCGCTACCCGACCAAACGGTGGACGATCCGTACCGGTCCGTTTCGCCTTTGCCTGGCTGTTTGGCGACCTGGCGCACTTCCGGCTGCTCGCCACGCTGATCTGGTTGTATCAGCGGTCCGGAGTCCAGTGGCTGGCTCGACATTCCGGAATGCTGCGCGTGCTTGGCATGCAGGCCATGGAGTCCATGCTGCCGCCCGTGCCTGCGCCCGGGAGGTTCGTCGTGCCGAAGGGGCAGACGATCGGCCAGGGTCAGCCAGTGCACGTGTTCGCGGGTTGCATTATGAGTACGGCCTTTGCCACCACGACGACTGCCACCGCCCGTCTGGTGGCGGCGTTTGGGTGCCAGGCGGAGCTCACCGGAGGCCAGGTGTGCTGCGGTGCGCTACAGCTGCACGCTGGCGACGTGGCGCGAGCCCGCGAGCTGGCCAGGCAGAATGTCACCGCATTTGGCGCGGGTGACGCGCCAATTGTGGTCAACGCCGCCGGCTGTGGCGCGATGTTGAAACACTACGGGCACCTGCTGCCGGACGAGCCCCGCGCCGCGGCCATGGCGGCGCGGGTGCGCGACGTCAGTGAATTCCTGGCACAGCATCAACCTATCCGCCCGCCGCGTGAGGTCCGTTCGACGGTCACCCTCCAGGACGCGTGTCACCTGCTCCACGCCCAGCGGATCGCTTCGGCCCCGCGCCAACTGCTGCGGTCCATACCTGGACTCGAGCTGCGTGACCTGGCCGAGGCGGAGATCTGCTGCGGCAGTGGCGCCATGTACAACGTCAGTCACCCGGCGTTGAGCGCGGAGCTGCAGCAGCGGAAGTGCGCCAGTATCGCCGCGACCGGCAGCAAAGTTGTCGTCACCGGCAACCCGGGCTGCTTCGTCCAACTGCAAGCCGGGCTTCCCAGGGACATCCGCGTGCGCCACATCGTCGACGTGCTCGCCGAGGCGTATCTGTGAACCCCGCTGTCATCGCCGAACTGAAGACGATCGTCGCCCCCGGCTACGTGCACACCGCGCCATCGGAGATCATCGCCTACTCGTACGACGGTACCTTTCAGCAGCATCGGCCGGACCTCGCCGTCAGTCCGGCCTCCACCGCGGAAGTCGCCGCGGTGATGCGCCTTGCCGCGCGGACCGAGATTCCGATCATCGCCCGTGGAGCCAGCAGTGGACTCGCCGGCGGAACCATTCCGGAATCGGGCGGCATCGTGTTGAACCTGGCGCGCATGGACTCCATTGTCGAGATCGATACCGCCAACGTGTGCGTCGTCGCCCAGGCAGGCGTGGTCACGCTCCAACTCCAGCAGGCGGTCGAACGCCTGGGCCTGTTCTACCCGCCCGATCCGGCCAGCTCGCGACAGTCGACGATCGGCGGCAACGTGGCCACGAATGCGGGTGGACCGCGGTGTTTGAAGTACGGCGCGACCCGAGACTACGTCATCGGTCTGACCGTCGTGCTGGCCAGCGGCGAGGTCTTGCGCCTCGGTGGCAAGTTTACGAAAAGCGCCACCGGGTACCAGCTCATGCAGCTCTTTGTCGGCTCCGAAGGCACCCTCGGAATCGTCACCGAGGTGATCATGCGCCTCCTGCCGCTACCCCGCGCCCGCGTGACCGCCGTGGCCATCTTCGACCGGTTGGCGCTCGCCAGCCAGGCGGTTTCGACGATCATGGGCAGTGGCATCCTGCCAGCGACGCTGGAGTTGATGGATGGGACGACCATCAATGTGGTCGAGGACTATCTGCAGGCGGGTTTGCCCCGTCACGCGCAAGCGCTGCTGCTTCTGGAGCAGGATGGCGCCGACGAAGCGGTCGCGCGCGCCGAGGTGGAGCGGATGGCCGAGATCTGCCGGACACTGGGTGCCGAGCGGGTCCAGGTCGCGGCCTCGGCCGCCGAGCGCGACGGGCTCTGGCAGGCGCGGCGGTCCGTTTCGGCAGCGCTGGGGCGCCTGCGGCCGAACAAGCTGGGCGAGGACATCGTGGTGCCGAAGAGCGAGATTCCCGCCATGATTGCCGCGGTGGGGGAGATTGCCGCTACGTACGGTTTGCCGATCCCGGTGTTCGGCCACGCCGGCGACGGGAACTTGCACCCGAATATCCTGTTTGACCTGCGGGACCCGGCCGAGGTGCAGCGGGTCGAGCACGCCGCCCGCGACATCTTCCGCGCCGCGCTACGCCTGGGCGGCACCCTGAGCGGCGAACACGGCGTCGGCACGCTCAAGCGCGAGTTCCTCGAAGAGGCGCAGGGTCCGCTGGCAGTGAGCCTCGCGCGTGCGGTGAAACACGCGTTCGACCCACGGGGGTTGCTCAATCCAGGCAAAGTGTTCCCGACGGGTCGGGGTACAGTTGGCTTTCTTTCAGATCTGCCAACACTGTCGGGCTGGACGCCAGGCTAACGCGCGGAAGTGCCCCCGCATCGCTGCGCTCGCTCCGCGCGGCGTCAGCGCGCGTCGGCATCGAGGCTCACCGTGCGCCAGTGGGCCAACCCCGGCAATGCCGCCTCGGCCGTGACGAACGTTGCCAGAGCCGCGGAATCTCGGGCCGCTAGCAGGTCCATCAGCTGACGTGTGCAATTGGCTACGAACAGAACCGCCTCGGTCGCGGGCCGCGGGTCGCCGCTGGCCACGGCGGCGCGGGCGGCTTCGGCGTCCAGGAACGCCAGCTTGCGCCGCTCGAGTTTCAGCCGGGGGCGGTCGTGGGCGAGGCTCAGATTGTGGTCACGGAGGCCCTGGCCGACGTGGCGCGCCAGCACAGCCAAACAAGGCAAGGCCACCCGGGCTGGGCCGATCAGCTGCGCGCTGAGCGACGCGTCCGGCACCAGCGGCAAGTCCGCCAGCAAGGCCCGCAGCACACCCCTGGCGGTGTTTGAGACGCCAATCGCGGCCAGGTCGTCGAGCCCGACGTGCAGCAACTCCCGCGGGATGCGGACCATGGAGGCCGCCATCGAGCCAGCATAGCCAAGCGGTCGATCTCCCGTAGGCGACGATCCGGGCCATCGGGTATGGTGGCCGCATGCAGTGGCATTCCTGGCGCAGACGTGGCGCCGCGCTGGCTGCGACGTGGCTGCTGGGTGTCTGGGCTGGAGTGGGGTGCGCTCCCGCTGCGCCGGTCGCGACCCCCCAGTCCAACTCGCAGCAGCCGCAGACTGGCGGCACCGTCACCATTCCGATCGCGGCCGATCCGACGATGAACCCGTGGCACCCCAATGCCTTCGTCGAGTCGATCTTCGTCAACCGGGTGCTGTTCGACAGCCTGACCAGGCCCGGCAAGGACCTCAACCCGGCGCCCGACCTGGCCCTGAGCTGGGAGGCGGCCGCCGATGGGTTGGCCTGGACCTTCAAGCTGCAGGCCGACGCGAAGTGGAGCGATGGCCAGGCCATCACTGCCGACGACGTGGTCTTCACCTTCAACGACCTGGTGTTGAAGAAGGAGCTCGGCGCCACGGGGGCAGGCAACTTCGCCGCCGTCAAGAGCGTCGAGGCGGTTGACCCGACGACGGTCAAATTCAACCTCACCCGCCCGTTCAGCGCGTTGCCGGCGTACCTGGCCTACAACGCCGGTATCCTGCCCAGACACGCGTTCCAGGGGCAGGCCGATCCCTGGGCCTTCAACGCCTTCAACAAGGGCACCCCCGTGTCCAGCGGACCCTTCAAGGTGGAGTCGTACACCTCCGGCCAGAGCGTCGTGCTGGCCCGCAATGACGCCTACTTCGGCGGCAAGCCGTACCTGGACAAACTGGTGTTCAAGGTGGTGCCGGACGCGAACACGCAGATCGCGCAGGCACTCAGCGGTGAGTTGAGCGTCATGATCATGGACAACAAGGCCGCCGTCGATCGCGTCAAGAGCGCGCCGCAGGTCCGCGTCGAACCGCGCCAACTGGTCCAGTACTACTGGTTGGCGCTCAACCAGACCGATCCGCGGTTTCAGGATGTACGCGTGCGCCAGGCGTTCGACTATGCGATCGACCGGCAGGCCATCATCACCGCCGTCGAGAAGGGCTACGGCAAGCCCGCGAACTCGGCCATCGTGCCTGGCTTCACCGCTTACTACGACCCGTCCCACGAAGCCCAGTACGCGTTTAGCCTCGATAAGGCAAAGCAACTGCTGAGCGATGCGGGTTGGCAAGCCGGTCCAGACGGCATCCTCCAGAAGGACGGCAAGCCTTTTCAGTTCACCCTGGATGTTGGCCAACGCGGCGTTCTCGAACCAACCAACGAGCTCATTCAGCAGAACCTGAAAGCAGCCGGAATCCAGGCCGACCTGAACTCCATGGAGTGGAATGCCTATATCCAGAAAGTGGTCGTCGCCCGGGACTACTCCGCCACCGTCAACTGGTGGGTCTACCCGAACGATCCAGACGTGTACGCCTACTACCACTCCAGCGCCGCGGGCAAAGGTTTCAACATTCCAGGCTACAAGGACCCGAAACTGGACGATCTGCTCACGCGTGTCCAGACCGAGACTGACCTGACGAAACGCAAGCAGGCCGTCACGGATCTCCAGACATTCATGGCCGATAATCTCCCGTATATCTTCCTGTGGTATCCGCAGGAAATTGACGTCATCAACGCGAATCTCCAGGGCGTGCCCGACATCAACCTGCGCGACAACATGCACTACGTGCGGGAGTGGTGGCTGAAGAAGTAGTCCAGGCGTTCCCGCGGACCGGAGGCACCTACGCTCCGACTCGCTGTCCAACGCGTTATCCAGGGCGTGGTCGTGCTGCTCCTGGTCAGTGCGATCACGTTCCTGCTCGTCAATCTGGCGCCAGGTGGACCATCCGCACTGATGCGGATGGACGTGACGGCCGAGCAGCGCGATGTGCTCACCCGCCGACTGGGTCTGGATCAGCCGGTGCCGGTGCGGTACGCGCAGTGGCTGGCGGGCGCGCTGCGTGGCGACCTCGGGACGTCGATGACCAGCAACGAACCGGTCGCCTGGCGTATCGGCCAGCGCTTGCCCAACACGCTCCTGCTGGCGGGCACCGCCCTGTTGGTGTCCATCCTGGCCGGTGTGCCGATGGGCGTACTCGCCGCGCTGCGGCGCAATTCGCTGCCGGATTTCGTACTGGCCGGGATCAGCGTGGTGGGTGTCTCCATCCCGGCCTTCTGGTTGGGCATCATCCTCATCTTGGCCCTGTCGGTCACCCTGCAGTGGCTGCCGTCGTCAGGCCTCGCCACGACCGGTAGCGCAGGCGATCTGGGCGATCGAGTGCAGCACCTGCTCATGCCCGCGGCGGTGTTGTCGACCACGGTGTTGCCGTATGTCGTGCGCTTCACGCGCTCGGCGTTGCTGGAGGTGCTGCATCAGGACTACGTCCGGACGGCGTCCGCGAAGGGTCTCTCGCGACTCCGTGTCGTCTACGGCCACGCGTTGCGGAATGCCCTGGTGCCGGTCGTGAGCATCGTCGGCACGCTGGTGCCGCGGCTGTTCGGGGGATCGGTCGTCACCGAGGCCGTGTTCGGCTGGCCGGGCATGGGCCGACTGGCCGTTGAGGCCGCCAACGGACGCGACTACCCCCTCATCGTGGGCATCACTGTCGTGGTGGCGGCGGTCGTCGTCTTCAGCAGCCTGGTCGTCGACCTGGCGTATACCTGGCTCGATCCGCGGATCAGACTATCCTGACGACGAGCATGCATTCGGCCGCGCCCGCGCTCCTCACCCGCCTGTTGCGCAATCCGCTGACCGCGGCGTCCCTGGCGTTCTTGCTCCTGGTGCACGTGCTGGCCTTCGCCGGACCGCTGGGCTGGACCGTTCCGCCGCAGCAGACCAGTGCACTCGAAGCCCTCCTGCCACCCGGTCCAGGCCATCCTCTCGGGACCGACGACCTGGGTCGCGATGAGCTCAGTCGATTGCTGCACGGCGGCCAGGTCACGCTCCTGGTTGGCTTCGCGGCGATGCTCACCTCGACCGTCCTAGGCTTGCTGATCGGCGCGATCGCGGGCTTCTACAGCGGCTGGGTGGACGTCGTCCTGATGCGCTTCACCGACACCATGACGGCGCCAGCCTTCTTCCTCATCGTGACCGCGATCGTCGTCCTGGGGTCCGGCCCGCTGACGCTGATCGCGGTCATCGGCGCCACGTCCTGGATGCAGGTGGCGCGGGTCATCTACGGTGAAACCCTGCGCTTCAAAGCCCAGGACTTTGTACTCGCGGCGGAGGCCATGGGCGCACGGCGCGCAGTCGTCCTGATCCGCCATATCCTGCCGCAGACGATCCCGTCAGTGGTGGTCTCCGCCACGCTGGGCGTCGGCTTCGCGGTGCTCACCGAAGCCGCCATCAGCTACCTGGGGCTCGGCATTCAGCCGCCAACGCCGTCCTGGGGCAACATGCTCCAGAACGCGCAACAATACGTCTGGACGGCTCCGGCGCTGGCGGTCATTCCCGGCGCAGTGATTACCCTGGTGGTCCTCGCCTACAACTTCCTCGGCGACGGACTCCGGGACGCGGCAGACCCGCGGCTACGGATCTAACCAGACTGGCTACAAGGAGAAGGCAGCATGGCGCTCGACGAGCAGACTCGCAGCAAGCGTAAGCAGTACACCGGCTACCGGTCCTTCGAGTACCTGGAGGCTGGTACGGATTACACCGAGTTCAAACTGGCCCGTGAGGTCGATCGCGTACCGTCGCGTCAGGTTGAGGTCACCGCGGCGCAGGAAGTCCGCGTACAACACCTGCTGGATGAGTGCCTGGTGGTGTCGCTCCACGACCATGCGTTTGTGGTGCCCGAAAATCCGGAGCAGATCTTCGAGTACCGCCGCGCCGGCCGCGACTGGACTGGCTACGCAGGTCTGGCCGTCTCAGGTATCGACGCCATCTTCGACTGTTTGATGGACGGGACCGCGTGCATCACCTCCAAGGCCGGTTGGAAGTGGGATGACATCATCTGGGACCTGGGCATGCGGCTGTCGGACATCGCCCACCAGGACATGCTGATCCGCGCCGAAACCACCGTCGACATCGTGCGCGCCAAGCAGAACGGTCAGATCGCGTTCATCCCGTCGCTTGAAGCCGCCACGCCAATCGAGAACGAGCTCGACCGCCTCGACATCCTGTATGGGCTGGGAATTCGCTCGTCGGGCATCGCTTACAGCGAGGCCAACACGCTCGGCTGCGGTCTGCGCGAACAGAACGACGGTGGTCTGACCGAGTTTGGCCGGGCCGCGGTGGTACGCATGAACAAGCTCGGCATAGCCATCGACATCTCGCATTCGGGCGATCAAACCTCGCTGGACACGATCGAGGTGAGCCGCAAGCCGATTTTCATTACCCACGCGGGGGCTCGCGGCCTGTGGCCGACGCGGCGGATGAAACCGGATGAAGTGCTCACCAGGTGTGCTTTGAAAGGTGGCGTTATCGGCATCGAGGCGGCGCCGCACACCACGCTGACGCGCGAGCATCCGCGGCACTCCATCGACTCGTTCATGCAGCACTTCGAGTACTGCGTGGACCTGCTCGGCATCGACCACGTGGCCTTTGGGCCCGATACGCTCTTTGGCGACCACGTGGCGTTGCACCACGCGTTTGCCCGCCAGTTGTCGATCAAATCCGCGCATGGCGCGCAGGAGTTTCAGGAAGTGGAGTTCGTCGACGGGGTCGAGAATCCGTCCGAAGAATTTCCGAATATCGTCCGCTGGTTGGTAAAACATAACTACTCGGACGACGACATCCGCAAGGCCCTCGGCGACAACATCATGCGCGTGCTGCGAGAAGTGTGGTGGAAGTAGAGATCGGGCGCTACTCGGACAACGAGCTGGTGCTCTTCGACGTGAGCCGGCACGAGAGCTGGATCATCTATCCGCCGCGCTCGGCGTACGACTTCCTCCACCTTCGGCGCCCATCGAAGTCAGTGACCGTCGTCGAGCACCATCCCTGGGCGCCGTTCACTGTCGCCCGCGACCACCACGTCCAGGCCCGCGACGCGTGCCTCCTCCACGGCCTGGAGTGCAAAGCCAACGCCGCCGTCCAGGCCGCCGTAGACCTCGGCTTCGACCCGTTCGCCTGAACGCGTCACGTGTGGCACGCGCCCGCGGTATAGACCTGCCATTGCGTCCAGCCTTTTGTCTTCGCCAGCCAGATCGCGGCGTCGATGCTGGGGAGCGGGTCGAACGGGGAGAGGCCGAGCTGACCCTGGGGCGTCGTGGCCCAGGTGGCCGGCAGGAACTGCGCCAGGCCCGCGGCGCTGCTGCGCGGATTGCGCGAGCTCGGGTCCCAGCCGCTCTCGCCGGCAATGATGCAGTCCAGCCGTGGCGCCAGATCGGGCGCGCTGGCATACAGGTAGTCGCGCGGATCCGGCGGCCCGCCACTGGCCCGCACCTGCTCGGGCGACGGCTCGCCAACCGGGCTGGTACTCGCCTGCGGTAGCCACGCCCAGCCCCCATTGAGCGGGTTGTAGACCCACAATCGACCTGCTTGCACAGGCGCGTCAACGCGGTAAAACGTGTGCGCCAGGGCGTCGCCAACCACGACATCGTCGGTGGCCGCGGCGAACAACTGGGTCTTTTCCACGGTCTGCACCCAGTGCGCCTGCCAGCCTGGAGGAGAGCCGGCCTGGGCGTCCCACGCGAATGTAACGGTCGGTCCGTCAGCCATAACCAGGCGCGTCAAGAGCATGGCTGAGACGAGCGACAACTTCCCAGGCGTCCGGAAACTGGACAAGAACGCACCGCGTGACAGGGTTGGCATAGGCAACTCCACGAACCAGAGCTCGCCTTGCGGATGCCCGGTCGCCGCGCGCGGCAAAGCGCGCCTCCAGGGGGACAGGCAAACCCGATTGGGCGTGCCAGTATCCGCGTGACGGCAGGGTCGGCCACGGCAGACGCCGGCGGCACTTGACCCGATTTGCGATAGGCGTCCTGAACGCCTCAGCGAGGCGTCAAAACGCGGAAGGCTCTATGTGGTTAGGGCTTCCTCACGCTGAATGTGGCCGCAACGGGCGATTGTCAGGGCAGCGGGCCGTTGCGCTAAGACGGGGTCAGGGTGCGTGCTGCGGGGCAGTGTAACTTGCTCGCACCGCTGGAGTGCAAGCTATTGCGTCAAGCCAGCGGCGCGTTTGCAGCCCGATTCTGGTTGCGTTACGGTGGCGAAGCCCCGGTTCCCGCCTTTCGGCGTTGGCCGAGTTCCGATTAATTCAAGCGAAGAGAGTCATCTCTGGTGAGCGGCCGAGTCCCGCCTTCGGCGTTGGCCAGAGTTCCCTCTCAACACAGAGAAGATAGTCATCGCGTGTGAGCAGCCGAGTCCCGCCTTCGGCGTTGGCCAGAATTCCCTCTCAACACAGAGAAGATAGTCA
>DATGER010000279.1:0-12371 GCA_035309865.1 Chloroflexota bacterium | reverse complement strand
GGCCCAGACTATCTCCGGCCTGGAGACGCCCGACGACTACACCGTCAAGATCACCCTCCGCCACCCAGACTCCACCTTCCTGCTCACGCTGGGTGACTTCTCAGGCCTGAGCATCCTGCCCGAGCACACCCTCAAGGATGTCGCGCCGGATCAGCTGCAGCCGCATCCGTACTCGCTCAACCCGAACGTATCGGCCGGCGCTTTCCAGTTCGTCCAGTATCAGACCGACCAGTACGCCGAGCTGAAGCGCAACGACTCCTACGGCGGCACCCGGGCGAAGCTCGATCGGCTCTTCTTCAAGATCCTCGCGGTCGACGCGGCGCTGGCCCAGATGGAGCGCGGCGAGCTCGACCTGATGATCGTGCCGACCTCCGAGTTGGACCGCATGAAGAAGGTGCCGACCCTGACCGTGGTGAGCGTGCCGAGCCCCAGCATCGATTTCCTGGCGGTCAACATGGCGAAGACCTACCTCCAGGACAAGCGCGTCCGGCAGGCGATGCAGTACGCGATCGATCGCGACTCGATCATCAAGGCGATCTACCAGGGCGAAGCGCAGCTCGTCAATCAGACGATCATCGGGCCGGATTGGATGGGGATGCCGGATCTGAATATGTATCCGTTCAATCCGGACAAAGCCAGGCAGCTCCTCAAGGATGCCAGCTGGGACGGCAGCCATTCGCTGCAGATCCTGTATACGCCCGGGACGAAGGAGCGTGACGCGTACATGCCGATCGTCCAACAGCAGTTCAAGGAAGTCGGCATCGGCATGGACATCGTCTCAGCTGACGCGGTCGAGGTCGCCCGTCGGCGGAACGGCGGTGACTTCGACCTCGTGCAGGTCGGCGGCGGCATCTTCCGCCAGGACCCTAATGTCTCGGGCAAGTACATGGAGACGATCAATTGGGTGCCCGTCGGCGGCAACTACGGCCACTACACGAACGCGCGACTCGACGAGCTGTTCCCGAAGGGCCGGTCCACCGCGGACCTGAACCAGCGCAAGCAGATCTATACCGAAGCCGCCACGATCATGAACGATGAGCTTCCGTGGATCTATCTCTGGTCCCCCAACTCGATCTTCGCGGTCAACAAGCGCCTGGTAGGCTTCAAGCCGCCAAGCTACGCCACCCACGACATGTGGAACGCGGACGCTTGGACGGTGGCCGGATGAGCACAACACGCCCCCTCTGATGGGGACGTATCTGCTGCGGCGCCTCGCCATCAGCGTGCCGGTCCTGCTGGGGATCACTCTGGCGGTCTACGTCATCGTCAGTCTGGCGCCGGGCGACCCGGTGGATGCGCTGATCAACCCCGAGGCGGTCGCCGCACTGGGCCCGGACTTTCGCGAACAGCAGCGCGAGGCGCTGGGGCTGAATCAGCCGATCCTGGTGCGTTACGCCATCTGGCTGAAAGAGGTCGCCCGAGGCAACCTCGGCTATTCGTTCGCGGACCGGCAGGCGATCGGCGCGAAAATCGGCGAGCGGCTCTTGCCGACCCTGGGGCTGATGTCCAGCGCCCTGATCCTCGCGCTCGTGGTCGCGGTGCCGTTGGGGGTGCTCTCGGCGTGCAAGCAGTACTCGTTGCTCGACCACGGCGCCACGGTGCTCGGGTTCGCGGCGATCTCGGTGCCGTCGTTCTTCCTGTCACTGGCTGGGATCTACCTGCTCGCGCTGAAGATCCCCATCCTCCCAGCAGCGGGGATGCAGACGGTCGGCCAACCGTGGTCGCTGTCCGACGCGTTGTGGCATCTGGCCCTGCCGGCGCTCGTGCTCGGGCTCGCCGAGGCTGCGCCGCTGATCCGTTACACCCGGTCGAGCATGCTGGAGGTGATCCGGCAAGACTACGTGCGGGCGGCCCGGGCGAAGGGTCTGCACGAGACGACCGTCATCTACCGGCACGCCTTGCGCAACGCGTTGATCCCGCTGGTGACCGTGGTCGCGCTCGGCTTGCCCCGGCTCCTCGGTGGCGCAGTGATCGTCGAAGCGGTCTTCGCCTGGCCGGGCATCGGCACCCTGGCCCTGGCGGCCGTGCTGGCACGTGACTACCCCGTCATCATGGCGATCAATCTGATCAGCGCCGTGACGATCCTGCTCAGCAATCTGCTGGCAGACGTGATCTATGCGGTGATTGACCCGCGCATCAAATATTCCTGACATGGTCGATACTGAGCCCTCCGTCAGGCAGGGGGCGGGAGTTGCAGCGCCACAGGCCACCGTCACACCCTCCCCGGTCGCCCGCAGGCGGCCCGGCGTATGGCAGCGCTTTCGCCGCCACCGCGTGGCACTTGTCGGCGCGCTGATCCTGCTCGTACTCACGGCGGGCGCGGTGGCCGCGCCGGTGGTCGCCGCCAACGACCCGTATAAAGTGGACATCAGCGCCTACCGCACTGGTCCAGCCGCGACCCACCCACTGGGCACGGACTCGTCCGGTCGCGACGTGTTCAGCCGACTGCTGTACGCCGGGCGCGTCTCGCTGTCGGTCGGGCTGGTGGCGGTCGCCATCTACACGCTGATCGGCGTGATCCTCGGCGCTCTCTCCGGCTTCTACGGCCGCTGGGTCGACGCGTGCATCATGCGCCTGGCAGACATCGTACTGTCGTTCCCCGCGCTGATCCTGATCATCACGGTCGTCTCCGTGCTGGGGCCGAGCATCTACAACATCATGATCGTGATCGGCTTGCTGGGTTGGCCGCCGATCGCGCGGATCGTGCGGGCGCTGTTCCTGTCGCTGCGCGAGCGCGAGTTCGTGCTGGCGAGCCGCACCGTGGGCGCGTCGAACCGGCGCATCATCTTCCGCCACATGCTGCCGAACGCCCTGGCGCCCGTGATCGTCGCCGCGACGTTCGGCATCGCGAACGCGATCCTGCTGGAGGCCGGGCTCAGCTTCCTGGGCCTTGGCGTGCAGCCGCCCACGCCAAGCTGGGGCAACATGCTGAAGGATGCCCAGTCGCTCACGGTGCTGGAGTCGATGCCCTGGCTGTGGATACCGCCAGGCACGATGATCGCGCTGGCCGTCCTGTCCATAAACTTCATCGGCGACGGGCTCCGCGACGCGCTTGACCCGCACTTTCAGTGATGCCGTCGCGGAGCCAAGTCTGTTGCGACGCGCTTGACCCGCACTTTCAGTGATGCGGTCGCGGAGCCAAGTCTGTTTGATCGGCTCGCCAGCTCGCCGGGGGCGACGCGCGCGATCCGTATCTGGTCCACTAGGCACCATGCCAGACATCTATAAGCGTCTCGGAGTCAGGCCGATCATCAATGCCCGCGGCACGCACACGCGCCTGGGCGGCACGTTGATCCGGCCCGCGGTGCTCGACGCCATGCGCGAGGCCGCCAACGCGTACGTGGTCCTGGACGAGCTACAGGACCGGGCGAGCGAGGCGATCGCGCGCGCCACCGGCGCCGAGGCCGGCATCGTGGTGGGCGGCGCCGAAGCTGGGTTGCTGATCGGCACGGCGGCAATCCTGGCCGGCACCGATCCGGCGAAGATCGCCCAACTTCCGGTCACCGACGGCATGCCGAACGAAGCGATCATGCACCGCGCGCACCGCAACGGCTACGACCACGGCGTGCGCGCCGCCGGCGCCACGATCGTCGACATCGGCTACGGCGGCTCGACATTGCCATACCAACTGAAGGCGGCCATCAACGTGCACACGGCGCTGGTGGTCTACCTGATGTCGCCCTGGGCCAATCAGGGAGCGTTGTCGCTCGTGCAGACGTGCGCGATCGCGCACGAAGCGAACATCCCGGTGCTAGTGGACGCCGCCGCGATGCTGCCCCCCGCGAACAGCCTCCAACGGTTCATCGCCGAGGGCGCCGACCTGGTCACGTTCAGCGGCGGCAAGGGCCTGATGGGACCGCAATCGTCGGGCATCCTCGCCGGGCGAGCCGACCTGATCCGTGCGGCGCGAATGAATGGCAACCCGAACCACAGCATCGGGCGAGCGGCCAAGGCCGCGAAGGAAGACATCGTCGGCCTGATCGTGGCGCTCGAAGACTACATGCAGCGCGACCACAACGCCGACACGGCGCTCTGGCGCGCCCAGGCCGAATGGATGCTCCAGCGGCTGAACGATTTTCCCCACGTCGTCGCCGCGTACTTGCATGATGGTCGCGAACATCCGGTGCCGCGGGTCGAGCTGGTGTTCGCACCGGAGAGCGGCATCAACGCGCACGAGCTGGTGGTGGCGCTCGAGGAGCACGACCCGCGCGTCTTCCTCTTCGAACCAACCGGCCCGAGCGCGAAGCCGAACAGCATCGCCATCAACACTCAGACGATGCAGCCCGGTGAGGAACGTATCGTCGTCGAGGCGCTGCGGGAGGCGATCGGTTCGCGTCTTCCGCGGCAGATGGAGGCGGTGGCTGTATGACGCGGAAGCCGGCCGACCAGTTCGGCACGACGACGGTGCGCCCGCCAGACTTCGACGCCTTCTGGGCAGCGATCATGGCCGAGGCGAACGCGATCCAGCTCAACCCCACCCTGGAGCATGTCCCGACGCGCTCCACCGCCGAGGTGGAGGTGTACGACATCGGCTACGACAGTCTGGACGGCTTGCGGATCGCCGGCTGGTACTGCCGCCCGAAGGACAGCTACCTGCCGCCGCCATACCCGGCCCTGCTGATCGTGCCGGGCTACATCTCGGAGCCGACCCTCCCGAAGTCGTGGGCCAGGATGGGCTACGCCGCGCTTGGGGTGGCGCCGCGCGGCAAGCTGCGCTCGAATCGCCACTATAACCCCGGCTATCCGGGCCTGCTGGTCAACAACATCGTCGATCGGCATACCTATAGCTACCGCGGCTTCTATGTCGACGCCTGTCGCGCGGTCGACTTCGTGATGACGCGGCCAGAGGTGGACAGCACGCGCATCGGCGTGCACGGGAGCAGCCAGGGCGGCGCATTGACGATCGTCACGGCGGCGCTGCGCCGCGACGTCGTCACGTGCGGTGCGGCTGGCGCACCGTACCTCTGCGGCTTCATGGACGCTGCCTCGCTGACGCACTCCTGGCCGTACCAGGAGATCAACGACTACCTGCGGCTGTATCCGGAGCGGGCGGCCCAGGTTCGCGAGACGCTCAACTATTTTGACGGCATCAACTTCGCGCCGTCGATCACCGCCCCGATGATGGTGTACATCGGCTTGAACGACGACGTCTGTCCGCCGGAGACCGGCTACGCCGTCTACAACGCCATCGCCGGGCCGAAGGAGCTACACGCGCAGCCACGCTCGGCGCACGACGCCGGCCGCTTCTGGGTGATGCCGAAGGTCGAGGCCTTCCTCGCGAAGCACCTGCGGCCAGCGCGCGCGGCGAGCGCAGTGAGGCCAGTATGAGCGAGACTGAGACCCCGCGGCCGGCCGACTTCGACGAATACTGGGACGCGGTCGACGAGGAGCTGGCGCGGTATCCGGCGGCGCCCACGCTCGAACGGCTGGCGCTGCCGTCCGATGAGTTCTCGACTGTCTACGCGCTGCGGCTCACCAGCAGCGGTCCGTACCGGATCTTTGGTTATCTGAGCGTGCCGCCGGGCGACGGCCCGTTCCCCGGGCTGTTGGCTGCGCCCCACTACGGCAGCGTCAACCACCTGCCGCACCTGGACGATCGCCAGCGCTACGTGACGCTGATCCTGATGCACCGGGGTCAGCGCCTCGCCGACCAACCGTTCGCGGCGACCTATCCGGGCTTGCTGACGCTCGGCATCGACGATCCCGGCACCTACATCTACCGCGGCATCGTGGCCGACTGCCTGCGCGGCGCCGAGTTTTTGCACTCGCTGCCGTCGGTCGACCCCAGCCGGTTGGCGATCCACGGCGACGATCTCGCGCTGATCACCGCGGCGCGTCGGCCCGGACTGAAATTCGCCGCGGTGCAGGCGGCCGGCCTCCTGTTTTACCGCCTGATGGAAGCGCGTGAGCGCAGCAGTGACTACCCGGTCGAGGAGATCAACGACTACCTGCGCACCGCGCCCGAGCGGCGTGAGGCCGTGGCGCGTACGCTCGCGTACTTCGATCCCGTGCACCATGTCCCGCGGATCACCGCGACGACGTTGTTCAGCGTCGGCTCGGGCGGGCTCGGCGGCAGCGAGTGGCTGCGTCCGCTGATGGGCGCCTTTGCCGCCCCGGTCGAGCAGTACGCACTGTCGCAAGCGGGCGCCACTGACCACGACTGGCTGGACGCCTGGATGGCCCAGCGGCTCGGCTCGGAGCCGAAGCCGCGCCTGTGGGAGGTGGCGGACTCCACCCCTGCTGGATCGTGAACGTCACGGCGACCGCCAGCGGCGTGGTGACAAATCGTTTATCGGGGGCGGGCCGTGGACTGCAGCCCTCCTCGTAGGCCTCCTCCCTCGGAGTACGTCGCGTTCCAGGGGCCGCCGCCCGACTTGCCCGGCAGTCCGGACGGGCTCGTCCCGCCCGGGTACCTGAAGTACCCGCTTAATCCCGTCAAGTCCGTCCAGCAGCCAGTCGGCGACGGCCAGGAGGTGACCGCCGTCACGTACACCACGCAGGCGCCGCCGACCGCGGCCGAGCAGAACCCCGCCTGGCAGCGCGTCGACCAGGAGACCGGGTTCAGCATCAAGTTGCCGCTCACGCAGCTGGCCGATTATCCGACCAGGCTCAACACGACCATCGCCGGCGGGGCGCTGCCGGACCTGCTCAGCCTGGGCACCGGCAATGGACTCGGCATCGCCGGCTTGCCGGCATTCCTGCAGTCGCAGTGCATGGACCTCACACCGCTAATCAGCGGCGACGCGATCAAACAATTCCCGAATCTCGCCAACCTGCCGCCGTACGCGTGGCGCAACGCGGTGTTCAACAATTTCTCGATGCGCGGCGTGGCGCCATTTCCAGCCAATCCGTCAAGCAAGCCAGTCCACCACCTGGGTCCTGGCGCAAACCTGCTCACGGTGTTGAAGAAGACCAGCACCGATCGGGCGACGAAATTGCTCGGCCTGCTCAATTACGTGTCGGCGCCGTTCGGCACCCAGGAATATCTCACCATGTGGTACGGCGTCGAAGGCGCGGAGTTCGAGTTCGACCAGAACCACAACCCGGTCGTCTCGCCGACCGGACAGACCGACCTGTTCATTCCCTGGCCCAACGTCGGCGCCGCGCCTACCGTGCTGTACGACGCGAGTTCGGCCGACTATGCCCGCGTCATGTCCAGAGATGTCGCCGTGATCGAGGGCATGGGCATCCAGAATCCCGTCGTTGGTCTGTACTCGCCGACCAAAGCGCAGCGCGCCGCCAGCCTGAACCAGACGATGGGTGACGGGTTGCTGGCTATCATTTTCGGTCGCAGCGACATGTCCAGCTTCGACCCGCTGGTCACCGACTGGCGCAGCCAGGGCGGCGACCAGATTCGCTCCGAATTCGAACAAGCCCTCGCTTCGAGCAAGCCATAGGAGGACCTCAACCGATGCTGACCCGAGAAGAGAACGAAGCGCTGTGTCGAGTAGGCCCGGGCACCCTCATGGGCAACCTGGTGCGCGAGTACTGGGTGCCGGCCGCGCTCTCCTCCGAGCTGCCAACGCCCGACTCCGATCCGTTACGCGTCATGCTGCTCGGTGAGCAATTGATCGCATTCCGCGATACGAACGGCAAAGTTGGCCTGTTCCACCACACGTGCCCCCACCGTGGGGCTTCGCTCTTCTTTGGTCGCAATGAAGAAGCTGGCATCCGCTGCGTCTATCACGGCTGGAAATTCTCCGTTGACGGCACGTGTGTCGACATGCCCAATGAACCAGCGGAGTCAGACTTCAAACACAAGGTCCGCGCCTTGGCCTACCCGACGCACGAGCGCAACGGCATCGTGTGGGCCTATCTGGGCGCACGCTCGACGCCTCCGCCGTTGCCGAGTCTCGAGGGCAACATGCTCCCGGATGGCGAGTGGCAGGTGACGATGATCCAGCGCGAGTGCAACTGGTTCCAGGGACTGGAAGGTGACATCGACACCAGCCACTTTTCGTTCTTGCACGCCGGCTCCATGGACGTCACCACTCAGCAGCCGGGCACGTTCTCTTATTACATGCTGGCGGACCGCGCACCGCGCTACTCGGTGGTGGACACCGATTTCGGCACGATGTACGGCGCCTATCGCGACACGGAGGATGGGCGCCGCTACTGGCGTGTGGCCAATTTCCTGTTCCCGTTCTGGACGATGCCGCCGCAGGGGTTGCTCGGCCACAAGGTCACGGCCCGTGCGTGGGTGCCAATGGACGACACCCACACCATGTTCTTCATGGCCGGTCCCAAGCTGCGTCGCACACCCCCACCCGGTGCCGAGCGGTCGGCGCCGCTCAATCGGGCGAACGAAGGCGCCGCGCCGGCCGGTGCGTGGAACCGCATGCTGCCGAACACGACAGACTGGTTCGGCCGCTTTCGACTGGCCGCCAACAGCAGCAACGACTACATGATCGACCGCGACAGACAGCGCCGGAACTCCAGTATGGATGATTTCACGGGCATTCAGGGCATCCATCTGCAGGACCAGGCCATCACCGAAAGTGAGGGCGCGCTCTACGACCGCAGCGTTGAGCATCTCGCCTCGAGCGACATGATGGTCATCCGCGTCCGGCGCCGGCTCCTGCTGGCCGCCCGCGCCCTGGCCGACCAGGGCCTGACACCGCCCGGTGTCGACGACGCGGAGGTTTTTGCCGCACGCGCGGGCGGAGTCTTCTTGCCCGCGGATGCCGACTGGCTCGAAGCGACCGAGTCGCTCCGACGCGGCTTTGCGCACCACCCGGAGCTCGACCCGAGCATTACCGGTCCGCTGGTGTAGCGCACTCCGGATCGTCCGCTCGCACCCGAGTGGGGGGACCGACAGGTAGATGGCTGGACCGGACAGCCGGCGCCTGCCGCGGGGTCAGGCCTGATCGGTGCCGACCGTGCGGCTTCCCACCCGCGCCCGAGTCGTTAGCCTCCGCGGCCGCTACGCCGAGTCGAAGTGCTCCACCTGCGGCGCCTGAGCGAGCACATCAGCCAACGTCGCGACGTTGGCTACGCGCTGCTGGAGGTAGCGATCGAGCGCGGCGCCGCTCGCCCAGCGGGAAACCACGGCGAGCTCATTGGGCTTCTCGCGGACCGTGCAGATCTGCGCGCCGAAACAGCCCTCGGAGGCGCGTAGTTCGGCGAGACCGTCATTGAGGCGCGCCTTGAGATCTTCGTGCTTGCCCGGACCTGGCGTGAAGTGACTGACGCGAATGACACCGGCGTGCTCGGCCATGCAACAGAATCCTCACCATCAGAATAGTGTCGTGCAGACTCTACCGCGTCCAGGCGTGCCAGACTGAGCATGAGTCAGGTGCTGGCTTCGTCAGCGACCTTGCATAGCCAGGTACCTGATTACCCGGTGGGAGTCTTCGACACGGTCCGCGCGCACGGCGAACATCACGTGACCTGGCAGCCAGAGAACGGTGTCCGCAACGCGACGGTGGCGGTCGCGTGGCAGCGGGGCTTCGTCGTCGCGGGCCGTTCGCTGCGACTGACCGAGCAGCGCGTCGACCAGCTCGGCTTGGTCGTCGGTGCCCCGCCGATCGCGCGCTGAGCGAACGTACCGGAGGCAGACGTGCAACGCGCTTCGTGACCAGGGTCAAGCCGCGCTCATCGCGGATTGCCAATCTGGATGGAGCCCGGCGGTGTAACCAGTAAGCAGCCATGCGCCAGCGTGAATGCGTGCTCGGAGTCCTGGTCACGATGCTGCTGCTAGCGAGCGTCGCGTGTGCCGCGGCCGTGCCGCCGGCCTCCCCCGGGTCGTACACCCCGGCGGGTCCCGCCGCTGCCGCTCTCGCGGCAAGTCCCGCGCTGCCCCAGGCGGATGACCTGACTTTCGGTCAGGCCGCGGGCAGGGTGCTGATCGGCCTGACGGTCCGCCCGGCTCAGCCTGGGCCGAACACCGTGCTGGTGTATGTCATGCCGCCGGAGGGTCCGGCGGCCGCGGCCGAGGTGCCGCTAACCTTGGCGGTCGGTGGTCAGAACGTCCCACTCGATACCTGCTCACGCACCTGCCGCACGGCCAACGTGACCCTCACTGGCGGTGAGCACGTCGACGTCGTCGCCGGCGGCGCGAGCGGTGGCACCGCGGCCTTCGACCTGCCGACATTGCCCGCGCCGGACGGAACAGCGCTCCTTGAGCACGTACAGGAGCGCATGCATCAACTGCGCACCTACCGCGTTGACGAGCGCCTCGGCCCGGCCACTCCACTTCTGCGCGCCGCCTACCTCTTCGAGGCTCCCGATCGCATGCAGCTCAGTGCTGCCAACGGGGAGACCACCGTGTGGGTCGGCCCCACGCGGTATACGCGCCAGGTTGACTCGGGCACCTGGCGGGCCGAGGACTTCGGCTCGAGCCTCCCTGTGCCCAGCTTTGTCTGGGATATCCCCGAATCTGGCGGCACCTATGTCGGTGCGCACGTGGTGGGCGCCGAGACCGTCGACGGTGTCCAGACGGGCGTCCTGTCATTCTTCCTCGGGCTGCCGCAAACGCCGGTGTGGTTCAGATTGTGGTCAGAACCCAGCGGGCTCGTGCGTCGGGCGTCGATGCGCGCCCAGGGACACTTCATGGATCATCGCTACACCGACTTCGATGCCGCGGTCTCGATCGAGCCGCCGAACTGATGCGTGCGCCCTTCGGCGCGGTTTGCCACACCCGGCCTGCAGCAAGCGTGCACCCCTTGCCGAGGCGTGTTTACAGCCCTGGCCGTCTCGACGAACAATGCTCAGCAGCAGAGGAGTTCTGATGCAGACGCTGACCAGGAACGACGCCGCTGTTGCCGAAGACGTGGGCAATATCGTCTCTCTCGAGCACGTCAACACCCGGGTACCCGACCAATCCCTGGCGACGTTGTTCTATATCGTCGGCCTCGGCTTGACACGTGATCCGTACATGAATGTTGGCCTGACGAACATGTGGATCAACATCGGCGAGCAGCAGCTTCACCTGCCGACCGGCAAGCCGCAGGTGTTGCGCGGGCACACCGGGCTGGTGGTGCCGGACCTGTCCGCGTTGAAAGACCGCCTCGCAATGGTCCAGGGTCAACTCGAGCGCGCGACGGACTTCCGGTGGGAGGATCGCGGTGAGTACGTCGCCGTGATCAGCCCGTGGGGCAACAAGTTCCACTGCTATGGTCCCGGCGCATACGGCGCGATGAAGCTCGGCCTGCCCTACGTTGAGTTGGCGGTTCCGGCGGGGCGCGCCGCGGCTATTGCGCGCTTCTACGAGCAGGTCTTCGCCGCGACAAGCGGGGTCGAAGGCAATGTCGCGACCGTCGAGGTCGGCTCGGGGCAAACCCTGATCTTTCGCGAGCGCGACGACGTGCCGGAGTATGACGGGCACCACATTGCGATCTACATCGCCAACTTCTCCCGGCCGTTCCAATGGTTGGCTGCGCACGGTCTGATCACCGAGAGTCTTCGCAATCATCAGTTTCGCTTCCAGGACATCGTGGATCCGGCGACCAGTGAGGTGGCGTTCACGTTGGAGCACGAGGTGCGCAGCAGCCGCCACCCCGGTTTCCGACGCCAGCTGATCAACCGCGAGTAGAGATCAGCGGGTCAGACCGATTCTGCAGTCAATACGCTGCGGAGCCACCCGGCCAGGTTGGCGACGTGGGTGCTGGCACTCGCTCGAGCCGCTTCGGGGTCTCGGGCGACCACCGCTTCGAAGATCCGGCGGTGCGACGCCCGGCTGCGCACCAGCGCCTCCTCGAGTCCCAGACCCGCATTGAGGTGGCGGGCGCGATAGGTCCGCGCCGAAAAGGTGTCCAGTAGCGCCGCCAGCACGACATTGCCTGCGCCCGCGGCGATGCTCGCGTGAAAGGCGATGTCCGCTTCGAGAAGCGCGTCAGCAGTTGACGCACCATCAAGCTCCTCGAGCCGCTGCAACAGCGTCCGCAACTGCTCGTCCGTCATCCGGGCGCTGGCCAGACCCGCTGCCGCGCCTTCGAGAATCGCTCGGAGCTCGAGCAAATCCACGATTTCATGGTCGCGCATCAACTGCACGGCGAAACCCATGGCCTCCAACAGCAACGGGGCATCGAGGCTGGTGACGAAGATGCCCTCGCCGTGGCGCACCTGGAGTACGCGCATCATCGCGAGACCCCGAATCGCCTCGCGGATGGTGCTGCGAGAAACGCCCAGGGCGAGGGCGAGGTCGCGCTCTGTCGGAAGCCGGTCGCCGGGGCCCAACTCGCCGGACGTCAGCAAGTTCATGATGGCCGCCACCGCCTGCTCGGTCGCCGGTCTAGCCTTCGCGAGCCCGTCGGCGGCATGGCTGTCAATCCCTTCCGAGAAGTCACCGGGGGCCGCCGCTAGGTCAGTCAAATTCTCCCTCCCCACGCGCCGAAGCTATTATGCGCGAGGCTGGGGCGGGCCAGGGTCCC
>DATGER010000278.1:0-30690 GCA_035309865.1 Chloroflexota bacterium | reverse complement strand
TGCCTTTTGGTACACCGGTCATCCTCGTTTCCGAGACGACCGAGGTCCACGAGTACGCGGTCCGCCAGCTCATCCGTATCGGCTATGACGAGCTACCTGGCTACCTCGATGGCGGCATGGATGCCTGGAAGCAGGCGGGCTTACCCATTGAAAGCGTACCGGTGCTCACGATGCGCGAGGTTCGCCAGCGTCTGGTCAACGCACCCGGCGAGCATCTGGTCGTGGTGGACGTTCGCCAGGCGCACGAGTGGGCCACCGGCCATGTGCCGCAGGCCGAGCTGGTCGAGGCTGGCGCGCTCCCGCGCGCGGATTTGCACTTACCCCACGACCGGCTGCTAGCCATCCATTGCGGGCACGGGCAGCGCGCCGCCACCGGGCTGTCAGTGCTGGAACACCGCGGGTATACGAAGCTCGCGCTGATCGCCGAGGGCATCGATGACTGGCGCGCGGCAGGTGGCGACGTGGAGCTGGGTACCCCGAGCGGACACGAACCAGCGCGCGTGTGAGCCACGCCTCGGATCGAATTGTTCTCGGCCTGAGGGCCAACTGGCAGCAATTTGTCCTGCTCGTCGCCGTCAACGCCTTCGTTGGCGGCATGGTCGGCCTGGAGCGGGCGGTTCTTCCCCTCCTGGCCGAGCATGATTTCGGCCTGACCTCGCGCACCGCCGTCCTCTCGTTCATCGTCACCTTCGGCGCGACGAAAGCGCTGGCGAACCTGTTCGCCGGGCGGATGAGCGACCGGCTCGGCCGCAAGCACATCCTCGTAGCCGGGTGGATCTTTGGGCTGCCGGTGCCGCTGCTGATCATGCTGGCGCCGACCTGGGGCTGGATCGTCGCGGCGAATATCTTGCTGGGGATCAACCAGGGGCTGTGTTGGTCCACGACGGTGATCATGAAAATCGACCTCGTCGGTCCAGCCCGGCGCGGCCTCGCCATGGGGCTCAACGAGTGCGCGGGGTACGTTGCGGTCTCTCTTGCGGCGCTCGCCTCCGGCTACCTGGCGGCGAGCTACGGGCTCCGGCCACAGCCGTTCTACCTGGGTGTTGTGTTCGCCGTCGCGGGCCTGGCGCTGTCGGTGGTGTTCGTCCGCGACTCGCGCGGGCACGCTGAGGTCGAAGCCAGGCAGCTACCTAGCACCGGAGCCCCGCCGAAGCTCTCCTTCGGGCAGGTCTTTGCGCTTGTGAGCTGGAAGGATCGCGCCTTGTTTTCAACCAGCCAGGCCGGGTTGGTCAACAACCTGAACGACGGCATGGCGTGGGGGTTGTTCCCCCTTTACTTCGCCGCGGCGGGGCTGGCGGTGGAGCAAGTGGGGCTCCTGGCGGCCATCTACCCGGGCGTGTGGGGCCTGGCACAGCTCGGCACGGGTGCTCTCTCGGATCGGCTCGGGCGTAAGGGCATGATCGTCGGCGGCATGTGGATGCAGGCGGCGGGTATTGTGCTCGTGCTCCTGGGTACCAGCTTTCTCGCCTGGGCGTTGGCCATGGTCTTGCTTGGTCTTGGCACCGCCCTCGTGTACCCGACGCTGCTTGCGGCTATCTCGGACGTCGTGCACCCCGATTGGCGCGCGTCGGCGGTCGGTGTGTACCGCCTGTGGCGGGACGGCGGCTACGCTTCAGGCGCACTGATCGCGGGTATCGTCGCGGATCTACTCGGCGTGCCGTGGGCGATCGCAGGCATTGCGGCGCTCACCTTTGCTTCCGGTCTCGTCGTGCTCGCCCGCATGTACGAGACGCTACCGAGCAAGCAGCCCGCCGATGGCCGAAACCGTCGAGGATGCCTGGCTCGGTGCACCGCCGTCGCGTCCGCCACCGCTCGCCGCGTCGTGCGCTCCGAGCCGTCGTAACCCCATCGCCTCCAGCTTGCGATGGGCATCAAATCCTCCGGCTGACCCCGGCCGCTGACACCGTTAGGTTCGGCGTGCGCCGGGAGACCATCGGCCCGGATCCGGCAGCTTGTAACGCTCTGTCGGGGAACCATCCACGGCGCACGTGCGCGCCGTCTGGTTTAGATCGGTGTGCCAAGGAGCGGATGTTCGACGGCCCAGACAGCAGCTTGAGCGCGTGTTGAAAGACCCAATTTGGCCAGGATGTGTGCGACGTGGGCGTCCGCCGTGCGGCCGCTAATGATCAACTCCTCCGCTATGTGGCGGTTGGTGAACCCCTGCGCGAGTAGAGCGAGTACTTGTCGTTCCCGCTGGCTCAGCGGATCTATGGACGATGCTGCGGGTTGTGACAACGCTGCACATGTTTCGCCCGCGTACTTCACCACTTGATCGATGCTCATTGCCGATCCGTCTGCGCATTCGGCGGCAAACCGGTCGTTGCCTAGCGTTGCTTGCAGCGCGGCCAGGTCGCGGTCGTACGCCGGCCGGAAGATTGGGGGAAGCGGCACACCACTGTTCTGACGGAAGGTCGCAGCGGCGCAAAGCAATCTGGCGGCATGCTCAGGGAGACCTCGCTCACGCGCCAGACTGCCCAATAGCTCTACACAATAAACCCGCATCTCGAGGTCGCTCACCTGGTCCGCGAGCCCAAGGCATTCAAGGGCTTGTCGAGCAGCACCGGGCGGGTCGCCGCGCAAACGGGTCAGCCCCGCCATGAAGTAAAGGGCCTGGCAGGTGCCGCCCACGCAACCAAGCTCTCGCGAGACAGCGAGGCTTTCTTCGAGGAGCCGCTGGCTGCCAACCAAGTCCCCCTGGTCACGCAGAGCCCCACCCAGAAAAAGTGTGGCATGGCTTCGCATATGACGTTCGCCAAGCTGTCTCAGGATGGCCTCCGCTTCGCCGAGCGTATTGATCGCAACCTCGAGCTCGGCGTGCTCCCACGCAGATATGCCCAGAGACATCATTACCGTCGCGGTCCACCACTGTCTGCCCGCCTGGCGATTGAGGGTAATCGACTCTTGCATCAGGGCCTTACCCTGCTCGTACTCGAGTGGAGTCTGCGCGGTGGATGCCAGTGTACGCCCGTACCGCCCAAGCGCCGCGCAAAGATCGGCCTCGTCGCCAAGCTCGCGAAATTGCTCGACCGCTCGCGCGAACCACACCCGCGCGCTTCGGAAATCACCCTTCGAAAAGAGCAGCACTCCGAGTGCCTGGAGTCCCTTGGCGCGCACCACTGGTGGGACCTCCGACTCGAGGGCGAGGGCCTCCTGCAGCCAGCGTTTACCCTCATCGCGGTAACCGAACTGCTGCCAGAAATACCTTAGCGCCGAACCAAGGCGGAGTGGGATCTCCGGCTCCTGTGCATCGAGGCAGCGGCGGGCCGCGGCCCACACGTTGTCGCGGTTCAGCTGTAGGCGGGCCACCCATTCGTGAGCGTCGGGACCTTTCAAACCCTCCTCCGCCTGCTCGGTAAGCCTGAGAAAATACTGAGCGTGCTGCCTCCGCGTCGCCTCCCAGGCACCCCGCTCGATGAGCCGCTCCTGGGCGTACTGCCGTACTGGTTCGAGCAGTCGATAGCGCATGCCGCTGGCGTCGGGCTGGGCGATCACCAGCGAGCGGTCGATGAGTCCGGTCAACACATCCAGCGCTTCGGTTGCCCTCGATCCAGCCTCCTCCAAGAGGATTGCCTCAACTCCGTTCAGATCGAATCCACCGGCAAACACCGCCAGACGTTCGAACAGTATTCGTTCGCCGGAGCCAAGCAATTGATAGCTCCAATCCAGTGTCGCTCGCAGCGTCTGTTGGCGGGTGGGCGCCGTTCGACTCCCACCTACCAGGAGCCGAAACGTGTCGTCCAGCCGCGACAGGATCTGCTCTGGGGTGAGAACCCGTGCCCGCGCAGCCGCCAGCTCGATGGCAAGGGGCAGGCCATCCAACCGGGCGCAGATGCCGGCAATTGCCTGGCTGGTCTCCACCGTAAGTGTCAACCGGGGCTGAACGGCTTGAGCACGTTCCACGAACAATTGGACCGCCGGATTCTTGGCCAATTCATCAACGCCAGACGTCACTCCGGCATCTGGTACCGGCAGTGGCGATACGCGCCAGAGACGTTCGCCCCGAATGCGGAGTGGTTCCCGGCTGGTCGCGAGGATCCGCACGCCAGGGCAGTTACGAAGCAGGTCCTCCGCCAGCGCGGCGGACGCCTCGATGAGGTGCTCGCAGTTGTCGAGGACCACTAAAAGCGATCGCGACCGGAGCTCGTCGAGCAGCGTGTCGCGGATGGGCCGCCCCGAGCGCTCTTTGACGCCGACGCTGGCGGCAACCACACCGGGCACAAGTAAGTGGTCAGTCAAGGGCGCCAGTTCCACCAGCCAAACGCCATGGGGGAACCCGCTCCAGTCGAGCACGTCGGTAGCGACCGCCAGAGCCAGGCGAGTCTTGCCACTACCGCCCGTCCCCGTAAGCGTAAGCGCTCCGCGCTGAGGCTCGAGCAGCCTCGCCCTTACAGACGCCAAAGCCTCCTCACGCCCGATCAAGGATGGAAGATGCGCTGGCAGGTTATTGGAGCGCTCGTCCACGGGTGTGCCGCCCTTTGACTTCGGATCGCTCAACTCGTGTCACGGTAGCACCGCCGGCCTATTCTGCCAATGCTCCCGAATAGGTATGCGCAATCAGCAGTTCTACCAATGCAAGGTAGCACCGCCGGTTCTAAGGTGATGGCATCACCACTCACCAGGAAGGCCACCTGAGGGTGTGTCTATGCAGCGAAGGAGGATCCGGTGAGCAACAACGACAACGCTGCGAGTTGCCTGCCATGAATCAGCCTGCCCCTGTCTTGTTCAGTTGCACCGACAATCAGTTCCCAAAAGGAGGGGAATGATGAAACGCGTTTTGATGACGGGCTTATCCCTTAGAAGTCTCGCTCACCCTAGCCTGGGGGTAATCGCCACCGTAGTTACTCTGTGCGTAGCTGCGCTGGCCACGAGCGGTTCATTACTCGCACAGGAGTTGAACGGAACCGGGGCCGATCCGGTTCGGTCGCAGGACTTGTTTTACACCACTTCAGGTCCGCGCCCGGACGGGACGGAAGTCTTCGCGATCCAGGTAAGCGGCAGCGATATCACCACCAGGGACGTCGGCCCGACAAATGGAGGCATGTGCGCTTCATTGGCGCGGTCGCCTTCAGGGGCACTGTACAGCATGTGCGGGGCGCTTTTCGGGGCCCAACAGCTTGCAACCATCGACGCGCAAACGGGGCGCGCGAATCTGTTCGGCAAGCAGGTCAGCGGCCTCGCGGTGATGGCTATGGCCTTTAGCCCGAAAGGGACACTGTATGCCGTTGGCGATTGTAACCCTGCTGCCGATGACGAATGTACCCACGGCTCTGACCCGAATTACAACTCACTGTATACGGTCGATTTGGAAACTGGAGCGGTTGCTCGCATCGGTTCGACCGGCGCCCCAGAATTCTTTATGGACCTGGCCTTTGATGCTAACGGCGGGATGTTCGGCGTGACGAGTACCGTCCACCATTCCGCGGTCCCTGCAATCCTTTACAGCATCGAGCCTGCGACTGGAATGGCAACAAAGATGGTCAAGCTCGTGGGAAGCAACTCCGTTATGGGACTTGCGTTCAGTCGAGAGGGCGAACTTTACGCGACTGACTGGACTCAAGACCCTGGTCTGTATCTCATTGACACAGCGACCGGTTTTGAGACAGCGATCGCCGCACTGCCTTTCGGGCTTTCAAGTGGTCTTGAGCTGATGAACCCACCTGACGACGAACATTGATGGGTCGTTCCGCGCCGCCCAGCCGATTCAGTCCATTCCATTGGTGGCCCGCGAGCAGTAGCGGTGCAGGCCGCGGGCTGCCTTCCTTGAATCAGCCCGCCCCTGTCTTGTTCAGAGATCCACAGTCCTGGTCAGTCCTGGTGAGGTATCAATGTACGCCAGCATCCACCGTTACCACGTGAACGCGACCCCGATCGATGATATTGCTGAGGTAGCCTGGCACCTTGGAACCATCCTTGGGCGGATCCCGGGCTTCGTCGCCTCCGTCGTGGTGGAGGACACTACGGGGGCCCTGTTCGCAATCAGATTGTTCGAAGATCAAGCAGGCCTGACTGCCGCGACACCAATCGTGGAGCGTTGGATAGCTGAGGGCCGTGGCATGCTCGAACCGAGGGCGACTGAGATCGCCGTCGGCGAGGTCGTCGCGCAGAAAGGCCTGTAGCAGATCCACCCGACCAGCATGCCTGAACCCGGGGCAACCGAAGTGGCTGGATTGGATTGATGAAGAGCATCACGCACGCTGCCAACCTGGCGGCGGTTCAACGTCAATGAGAGGAACCATCATGAAAGCGACACCAGAGATAGCGCCGGGATTCGAAGAGCCATGCTCAGCGCAACCGCACTTCGCCGCGCCTTCGACGCTGCTCGACCAGAGCGTGCCCACGGTCAAGGGCAACCCGTACCCGAACGTCGACGGGCGCCTGGACCCGCTGCTGCGCGCAGCGGCGATGTTGAAGGATCCGCGCGAAGTGCTGAAGCAATCAGCTGTTTCGTTTTACCTTGTTGGACTCGGGAAGCGAACGCCGACTGATACCAACGAAGGCGCAGCCGCCCTGGCCGACCTGGCCGTCACCGGTCGGAGTGCATATGCCCGATTCCGCGCGAGCCCTCCGCAAGATGCCGATCTTGTGGCAGACGTCCGTACTCGCGTCGCGGCGTGGCAGAATCCACCCGACGAGGGGCGTCTGGCGACCGCCGTGGGCTCCGCCCTGGACCGGGCGTACGCCGTCGCGTGGGCGGTGCGTGACCCGGATCCGGCCAGCCGCGCGCAACGCCGTCCCTCGCTCGGCTGGATCGCCGTGTCCGGCGAGGACGACCCACCAGACCGACCGGTGAATGTCGGCGGGGCGCCGTTTCCCCATTTCGATATCCCGGTCACGTGCCCGTCGGCCTTCACGGGACCAGTTACTGTCACAACCCGCTACATCATTGCGCTTCCACAGCCGAGTGCTAGCCCGCCATCTCCCCCGAACCCCCTGAGAACAGTGCCCGGCGCGGCCACGCCATCGATCCCCGACGACCACGAGGTTATTCTCTTCCTGCATGGCGAAACCTCGCGGGCGGAAGAGTTTTCCGACCTGGTAGGTCCATTGCATCAGGCTGGCCTGCAGCAAGGCAGGAAATTCGCGGTCATCGCCTTCGACCTGCCCGCCAACGGCTACTCGGAGATGATCGATCACACGGCAGTCGCGCCGAGTGCGGCAACGCAATTCGACACGAACCCGCTTTCAGGTAGTCCGGCGACATACCCGGTCCTTGACTGGCTGGTCGAGTTCGTCGTCCAGTTCGTGCGCGGTCTGGACCATCAGGTGCCAATCGCCCAGCGTCTGACGGCGGTGATCGGCGGCAGCCTCGGCGCCAACCTGTGCCTGCGTCTGGCGGAGCGCGCCGATCAGCCCTGGGTCAAGAACATCGTCGCCTGGTCACCAGCATCTGTATGGACCTCGTTCAACCATGACCTGGCCAAGGGAGCTGCGCTCGGATACGCCCACGGGAGATGCGACGAGGCCGAAGATCCGCCAAGTGGCAGTTGGGCGAGCCCATCTCCGCAACGCGCGAACTACTTCTGGGACCAGTACGACAATACTCCACCATTTACGGTGCCGCAGCCCGATCAGTGGTATCGACCGGACTGGAACTGCAAGCCGCAATATCTCCAGGCGGGCCGAGCAGACCTACACGAGGTCTACGGCCCAGCGGTGCGCCGCTGGCACTGGCGCACCGGGCTCGAACAACTCTTATTCAGCCATCTGAGCACCGACACCCCGGATGGGCAGCCGCGATATTCGTCGAACCGCATCAATACCCTGCTTATCTCCGGGAAGGCGGACGATTACAACTTTACCGGCATCTATTCGGCGAGTCGTCAGCTCGCCGACCTGATGGTGAACACGCCCGGAACATCGCTGTTCCTGCTGAATACTGGCCATTCGATCCACAATGAGCGGCCGCGCCTTCTCGCGCAAAATATCGTCCAGTTCCTGCCCGCGCCGGCGCCCATGTCTCACTCTATCCAGCCTGGCAGCTACGACGGCGATCGCAAGACCGACTACGCGGTGTGGCGGCCGAGCCAGGGCACCTGGTACATCATCCACAGCTCCGACGGAAGCCAGCACACCCAGCAATGGGGTACCGCGGGTGACATCCCGGTGTGATTGGCGAACGGCGATCGCAATGTGGATCGTCGTTGCTGGATTCGCCCTGGCCACCCGCGCCCGGATTGCCACACCCGCTTGATGAGCCCGTGCCGCATACCTGCGACGACCAGGGTGGTCTTCCTGACCTGGTTCAGGGCCTCGGCAGGTGCGGGGTGGGTCGTCGTCGCCGCGGTCGCTGGCGGGCGTCGCTGGACGTCCTCGACCGCATCGCCCGCGACGTGAACCTTCCTCCTGTCGTGGGGTCAACGCTCGCCCGGTCTACGCGTGGGCCATCCGTCCCTCACGTGGGCACTTGCGCGCTGACGATACCCGCAGCCAGATCGAGCGTCTCCTGGACGCCATCTTCACTCGCGGTGCCCTTCGAGGTCATGCTGACAAGCAATGCCGTGTTCAGCGTATAGGTCACGCTGTCGGCGGCACTGCCCTTGCGGCGCACATGCACAATGAGCGTGTCAAAGTGCTGACCGGTGCGGGTCATCGCGAGAAGCGCTGGCGAATCGGCGCTGACGTTCACCTCCAGGGTGATTGGTTCAGCTTTGCCATTGTGCCCGGTTCCAGCAGGCAGGCCCGCGCATGTCAACCCACAGGTTCGGAGTTGCGCGCGGTGCAGACGTAAGTTGCAACGTTTCCTCAACCGCGAGAAACGCCCGCGGGCAGCCCAGCCCTGAAAAATGCTGGCGTCTGCTCCACGGCTGGGCCTGGTTGTTCCAGGTCCTCAATCAACGGGAGCATCGGGAGGTCGATTCATGCGCTACGTACCGCGCACTGTCCTCGCCGTCGCATTTGCCATGGTGTGCGTGCCGCTCACCGCGTTCGCGGACGGTGCGCCTCCATCCCAGGCGTATACCAGTCTGCCGGCGGCGCTGGTCAAAGTTGATGCCGCCCATGACGCGATTCTGGGCTCGAGTACTCCGGTGGACATCGCCAACGCCACCGAACAGTACAACGCAATGATGGGCGCTGCGATGGCGCAGGCATACACCAATCTGTGGGCCGCGCAGGGATTGGTGAGCCAGCACCCGACGGACGCGCATGCGCAGGCTGAGGCCGCCAGCGCGCTGGCGGCATACAACCAGGTGCTGCAGTTCTGCGGCTTTGCGCCCGTTGCCGCAAATGCGTTGGGGATGCCAACGGCCACGATGTCCAGCCAACTGGTGCCCTCCGATACCGCCGCGCTCCCTGCGTCTACCGAAGTCATAGACATTGACCGCGGATCGGACGTCAGCTGAGACCGCTGAGGCTCAGGTTAGGGTGGGCACCGGGACAAGCCCGGTGCCCACCAGGGTCCCAGGGGGCCCAAAGTTGCCTGATCGCAACGCTCGGCAACCTGACACGTAAGGGGCGCATCTGATACTCAGGCGTGAAAAGGAGTGCAACTGCAATGACCACCTCCACCGCCAGGAGTCCAACCATCCGGACACGCCCCGCCCCGCGGTTGCACCGCAGCGCGACCGATCGCTGGTGCTGCGGCGTGTGTGGCGGAGTTGCAGAGTTGCTGCTGCGCAACGCGCGCGTCACGTAGGAGGCACTATGTCTATCGCTTCTCCGCCAAGACCAACGTCTACGGCAGCAGCCGTGGAAGCCGCGGCGCCGTCCGCGCCCGCCTACCAGCCTGCACCGGTCGAGCCAGTGCCGCCCGGAAGACGCGGTCACGGTGGGGTCGTTGGCGGTCTGATTCTGATCGCCCTGGGAATCACCTTCCTCTTTGGAACCTGGTTTCCAGCCGGGGGCGCATGGCTCTTTGTCGGCCTTGGCACGGCGTTTCTCGTCGCGCGCGTGGTGACCGGGCGCTACGGCTACGCGGTGCCGGCGGGCATCCTGCTCGGATTCGGCGGCTTCGTCTGGTTGTCCGAAACCGGGTTCCTGAATGGTCCCGGCGCCGGGGGATTCTTCTTTGTGTTCCTCGGGCTCGGATTTCTGGCGAGCTATGCTATCGCCGGCCGACCCCAGGCAGTCTGGCCGGTGCTGCCGGGCATGCTGCTGATTGGATTCGGCGCATTCGTGCAGGCCACCATGTTCGGGGTCCCCTTCGCGCAGTACTGGTGGCTGGCGCAGTACTGGCCGCTGAGCCTCATTGCGATCGGCGTCTGGGTGCTGGTGCGCAACGAGATCCCGGCCGCGGCTCGAACGCCACTTGCCATTGTCGGCGCAAGTGCGCTTGTCTTGATCGGCTTGCTGGTTGCCGCTGCGGGCGTGGCCACGGTGACCGGGCCGTACAGCCGCGGTCCCATGTCGCTGCCGATGCCATGGCCGATGGTCCAGATGCCGTTCGGGACTCCACCTCTGCAGGACAACCTCGCGCTCAGCGCACCGGCCGCCGGGCTGACGTCGGTTCGTGTCGTAAACACGAGCGGTAGCACCGTCGTTCGCGCGACTGAAGGGTCGACCGTCAACGTACAGGCGACCCGCCATTTCTGGAGCGCCGACCGCGCCCCTGCCGTCCAACTGGTTCCCTCGAACGGGGTGCTAGTGGTGGACGCGACACCAGTAGGCGTCGGCACTGCTGACGGAACGTACATCGACTACGTCATCGAAACACCATCCGTGCTCGGCGCTGATATCCGCTCGGCGAGCGGCTCCATCGAGCTGAGCGGTCTCGGTGGGCCAGTGCGGATTGCCACGGCCAGCGGAAGCGTGGACGCACGCGACCTGCAAGGTTCGACAGTGATCAGCACCGCATCGGGGGGGATTCGGATGGGCAATATCAGTGGCGACTTGCAGGTGACATCCGTCAGCGGCGGCATTGCGGGGGCGGGCGTCGACCGGGTCAGCGATGCCCACTCGACAAGTGGCGCGATCAATCTCACCGGTGATTTTGCGACCAACGCCCAGGTCGGCACCGTCAGCGGCGCGGTTACGTTGCGATTGACGCCCGCGGCATCCGTGCACATCGATGCCACGAGCGTCAGCGGAGACGTGAACGCGGCGGATCTCGGACTGACCAGCCAGCTGACGGGTCCGCATACCCTGTCGGGCAACATCGCTAGCGGAGGACCAACGCTTTCCATTCATACCACCAGCGGCAGCATCCGGTTGTTGCGCGGCGTCTAACGATGTCACGCAACTGGCCGGTGTAGTGAGGCGTGCCGATCCAGCCCGACTCGAGCATCGATGCCGGGCGGGCGGTCGTAACGCATCGGGCCACAAGGAGCTGGCGCCGCCTCCGCCGTCGACGGCCATCCATTGCCTGAACGGCAATGTCCTACGCGCCTTGCTCGGTTTCGGCTGGCTGGACGATGGGCGTGTGCAACGGGCGATCGAGTGGCAGGCGCGGGCCATTACGGCCGAAGAGCCCATCCGCTACTACGCGTCGGGTACGAGCGGTCCAGGTTTTGCATGCGCCGCCAAATGCGCGCCAGGCGTGTGCCTGGGGGGCGATCAGGGCCATGCTGGCGCTCGGCCGCGCGGCGCATGCTTCAGCGGTGGGCCGGCCAAGAGGCGGATCCAGGCGACGTCCGGCCCCGGGTCGGCGTCAGCGGCTGACACATTCGGCGAAAGGCCGCCGGCTATACTGGCCCGACGGAAGGACAACCAACGTGGCTAACGGCTCGGCACAGGCGCCAACACTCGAGAAAGTGGCGCTTTCTGGCGCGCAACAGGCTGGTTTGCTCGGGCCACCGAACGGGGTCAAGGCTGAGCGGCTCATGGCCGCGATCCGCTATGGCTGGGCCATGGAAGAGCTGGTCTACCGACTCGCCTACTGGGCGACCCCGCCGGCATCCGCGGCTGACGAACAACTCCCGGCGGCGTACAACCTCTACCCGCCCGACCTGACCCACCAGCGCTCCGCGGCCGAACACGTGCGCGAGCTGCAGGCTCAGTTCGGCGCCGATGGGCCGGTCTTTCTGGATATGCCCAGCACACCGGCGAGGCCCAATCCCCCCCAGAGCGCGGCCGATGCCGATGCCAGCATCACGGCTTTATTGAAGGCGTTCGAAGCCGATCCTCAAGCCACCGTCGTCGATCCGGCGAAATCCACTCCCATCGCCCAGGGCGTACGCAAGTGGGACGATGACGTGGTCGATCTCATCATCGACCAGCCGCCGGAGGTGCTCGCGGCGTACGAGCTCGGCAAAGGCCTCAGCCGGACATTGTGGGACATTGATGTCTGTGCACTGCCCAATCCAGTCCCCGTGAACCCCGTCACCGCCTGGCAAATCGCGCTCAACACCACGCGCATCAACGACCTGCGACGACGTCTGACGATGGTGGCCCCGGTCCTCGATGGCGCGACCGCGGCCAGCGTGTCGGCGAGCCTCGGCTTCTGGGCCAGGGCCTACAATCTTGGCTACCTCGCGACCCCGGCGCCATCGCCGAGCGCGGCGCCGGCTGCGGGGCCCCGCTGGACGACACGTCTGAGTACGTTCTTCCGCGGGCTGCTGCACCGGCAGCCGGCGTTGCCGGCCGCCGTGCCCGAGGTGCCACCCGAGAAACGCATTCCCAGCGATCCCATCGGGCAGCAGAAGGTGCGGAACATCCTCAAGCAACAACTGGACAACTGGTACGACCTGTTGACGGGCCGTCGACTGCTCAGCACGTTTCCCGTCACGGCCGTCGTGACCAACCTGGTCAGCCAGTTCGCGCAGGCGGACTTTATTGTCTGGCGGCCGCTGATTCTCACCGTCGGCGGAGTTGCGCTGGCGGTGGTGCTCATTGGCGTCCTGATCTGGGCCGCCATGAATGGCACCGCTCCGGCCGCGGCGACCGCGGGGTCTGGCGTGGCGGGTGGTCTGACGGCGCTGCTGGCCGTGCTCGCGGCGCGCGGCGCGGGACTCGTCGACCGGGGATCGCAGGCCGTGTCGGACCTGCAGGCTCGAGTTGGGCAGATTCAGTCCCGCGTTTCGGGGCTCATGACCAGCGCCGAGAATCAACCGCCCCAACTGAGTATCCAATCGCTGGCGGGGTCGGTGGTGGCCAACGTGGTGGATCAGATTCGACTCGAGGAGAGCAAGCTCGCGATCAGTGACCCGTTGATCCAGTACGTCATGGGCCAGGACAAGACAAAAGGTCCAGAACAAATCGCGAAGGACTTTCTGAGCAAGATCCTGGCCAACGACGGACAATCCAACCTGGATCGGCTACAGAGTGTGCTTGGCGGCCTGTACAAGCAGTACAAGGGGCTCATTCCCGGCGCGCCGTAAACTCCGCGGAAGCAGCGAGCGGGAGCCGCCGACAACCGCTCTACGTCCTGTAGCACGGCGACCGCTCACAGCGCAGGAGGCAAGGACCGGCCGCTGGCCCAACTAGTGCATTAGGCGTAGCCCCAACCATGAGCACCGACACACGCCTGAGCGCGGCCTCGAGCGGCGAGCGGGCCATTGCGCGAGCTGCAACCGACCAAACCGCGGTGTTGATCGGTCGCATCGGTTTCGCCGCACGCGGAGTTGTGTATGTGATCGTCGGGTGGCTGGCGCTGCTGACGGCGTTCGGCAGCGGCGCGGGGGCGCCCGACAAACAGACCGCCCTGGAAGCGATCAGCCAACTCCCACAGGGAACGGTCCTGCTCGGACTGGTGGCGGTGGGGCTGTTTGGCTACGCCGGCTGGAGCCTCATCCGCGGCCTGTTCGACCCCGAACGACTCGGGCATGACGCCAAAGCGCTGTTCGCCCGCGCGGGGTCCGTTGTGGCCGGCCTGTCCTATTTCGGGCTGGCCCTGGCGGCGGCGCAGTTTGCGCTTGGCTCGGGAACGGCCGGCAAAGGCTCGGATGCCTCGACCCAGGATGCGACCGCGCGGCTGCTGGATGCGCCGTTCGGGCCGCCGCTGGTGATCGCGATCGGCGCGATCATGCTTGGCATCGCCGCGGTCGAGTTTGCGAGGGCGTACACGGCCAGTTTTCTCAAAGATCTGAGCCTGGGTGCCGTGGGTGCCGAAGTGCGACGCTGGGTCGAACGCGTGGGACGCATGGGGCTGGCGGCCCGCGGCGTCGTGTTCGCCTTGATCGGGGTATTTCTCATTCAGGCCTCACGCCAGCGGGATGCCGGTCAGGCCGTCGGCCTTGGCGGCGCGCTCCAGAAGGTCGCCGAGCAACCCTTCGGTCAGATTTTGCTCGGCGTCGTCGCGGCGGGCCTCTGTATGTACGGACTGTTTTCGCTGGTTCAGGCGCGATACGGCCGCTTGAAGCACTGATGCGCGGCGTCGGGCTGTTTGCCATCGGTGCTGTCGTGCTGGCCGCGATGTCGATCGCGGCCCACAAGCTGGCCTACTTCCCGGTCGACGTCGGCATCTCGCGGGACGTCCAGGCCTACCATCCAGGTTGGCTGGATACGGCGACGGCAGCCTTGAGTTGGACCGGCTTTCCACCGCAGAGCGATGTCCTGTTTGGCGTGATCGTGCTGCTGCTGTTTGGGCTCGGACAGCGTCTGGCCGCGGCCGCTGAGGTCTTCGCCGCCGTTGGAAGCGGCGGGCTCTACCTCGTACTCCAGCAGGTCGTCGGACAACCTCGGCCCAGCGCCGACCTGGTGCAGGTGGCCGGGCCGATTCAGTTGAGCGGCTTTCCAAGCGGCCACCTGGCGACGTTCGTCGCGGTCTTCGGGTTCCTCGCCTGGCTCGGCTACCGAAGTCTGCAGCCATCCGCCATGCGCTGGCTGCCGGTGGTCCTGGTGGGGGTACTCCTGCTCCTGATGGGCTTCGCTCGGATCTACGCCGGCCAGCACTGGGCCAGCGACGTCCTGGCCGGCTGTTTGCTCGGCGGGTTGTGGCTGGCCGTGACGATCCGCCTGTACGCGTGGGGCTGCGCGCGAAGAGCCAGCGCGGACCGCGCTCAGGCCCGACCCGTGAGCGGGACGCAGGCGCGCACGCGCTCCTCAGGCTCGGACATCTCGAGCGTCTGGAACACGTAGAACGTATCGGCGGCCGTCGAGATGGCTCCGACGTCGCCGTCCCGGTCGATCGCGACGGCGTTCATGACGTTGACGCGCTCGGCGAACGGGTCGACGAGGTCGCGCAGGTCGAGCATGGCACGGCGGAGCGCCTCGTCGAGCGCGCACCCGTCGCGCATATAGCGGACGATGCTGTAGGCCGTGGCCGCGCGCATGGCCATCTCGCCGCGACCGGTGCAGGCCGCCGCGCCATAGCGGTTATCGGCGTAGTTGCCGGCGCCGATGATCGGCGAGTCGCCGACCCGACCGGGCCACTTGAAGCCCCAGCCGCTGGTCGAAACGGACGAGGCGATGTTGCCGGACGCATCGCGCACGATCACGTTGGTGGTGCCAAGAATTTTGTCATGGAGTAGCGCCGTCCAGTCGCGGACCGCCGCCATGTACATCTGATAGCTGTCGGCGTAGAGACTGGAGCCAGTCGGTGCGCCGCCGAGGATACGCTCGCGCCAGATCGCCCTGGCCTCGGGAGTCAGCAACTCGGCCGGCTCGAAGCCGTGCCGTTCGGCGAACAGCTCCGCGCCGGCGCCGACGAGCAGAACGTGTGGGGTGGTCTCCATGACCTTGCGCGCGATCTCGATCGGGTGCCGGTAACCCTTTATGGCGGCGACACCGCCGGCGCCGAGCGTACGGCCGTCCATCACGCTCGCGTCCAGCTCAACCTGCCCGAGCACGTTAGGGATTCCACCGGTGCCGACGCCGTGATCGTCGCGGTTGTCCTCGACACACTTGACCGCCGCGACGGCGGCGTCCATCGCCGAGCGCCCAGCGTGCAGCGCGGCGATCGCGGCCGGCAAGCCGATCCGCGCATTGGCGCTACCGATGACGACCGGGACAGTCACGTCCAACCATCGTACGTGGGCGGTGGTTCCAACTACATCTACGAAGTGGCCGTTTCCATGAGGCGCCGGAAGTAGGCGCCGATCTCGGCGTCGGTCAGAGCGTCCGCCGCGTCGCCGATCGTGAGCTCGAACGCGGACACGCCTGGCACGCCCGTGGGCAGCAGGCGGCGGAAGAGCAGGACACGGTCGGTCCGCGCGAGTTCGGTGCTGGCTTCCAGGAGCGGCTCGGCAGACGCCTGCAAGTAGACGTGCATCATGTTCGTCTGGGGTGGGTCAGGCTTGACCGTGATGCCCGGGACGGCGGTGAGCACGCGCGCGACTGCCTGGGCGCGCTGATAGTAGCCCGCGAATCGGTCCAACCGTCGGCGCAGGTTGGCGCGCGCGGACAGCACCAACGGATAGAGCTGAATCAGGTTCCCGCCGTGGCGGCGCTGCCAGAGGCGCGCCTCCGCGATGAACGCGGCCGGCCCGGTCAGGGCCGAACCGGCGATCCCGCCGATGCCCTTATAGAAAGACACGTAGACGCTGTCGAAGAGCCCCGCGATGTCGGCGTACGAACGCGCATAGAACGGGCCGGACTCCCACAGCCGGGCGCCGTCCAGGTGTACGGCAGCCCCCTGAGTCCGCGCCCAGGCGACTTGCGCTTCAAGCTCCGGCCAGGCCGGGAGTTGCCCACCGATCTCGCGCTGCGGCAACTCGAGCAGCAGCGATCCGAGCGGGCCGGGCGTCGCGCACAGGTCGTCGAGGGTGAGCAGCCGCGACCGCTCGCCGACCAGGCGGCCGTGCAGCCCGTGCAAGAGCGCGTACCCCTTCTGTTCGTGGATCTCGAGATGGCAGGTGGGATGAAACGCCACCGTCGAGTTGTGGCTGCGATCGGCCCAGATACGCAGGGCGATCTGTTGAGCCATGGTTCCACTGGGCAAGAAGACCGCCGCTTCCTTGCCCAGCAGGGCGGCGATATCGCGCTCGAAATCGTTGATCAGGCGTCCTTCGCCATAGCGGTCGGGCTCTTCGTCAGGGCCGGCTTCCTGCGCGAGGTCGGCCAGGACCGCGCGCGGCCGCTGCAGGCCGTGGCCGAACAAGAAGCGCTCACACCGGAGCACTAACTCCTCTCGGGCGGCATCTTCGAGATCTGGCATGAGTGCTCCCTTCGGCCCGCGGCCACGGCCGCATGGTGGCCGACCTGGCCAGCGTGCGGCAAATACGGCGTGTCCTACCCCGCTGGACGCACGACCCGGCTGGTCTTCACTCGGATGAGCACCCGGTTCTCGCTGAGCATCCGCTCGCGGAACGCGTCGGTGGTGGTGTCCTGGCCGCGGCGGCGGTAGTAGTCAGCCAGCAGCGCCATCGCCTCCGGCAGGCGCTCGATCTCAGCCGCACCCTCGACCTGCATCCACGGACCGGGCCACCGCTCGGTGAACAGACAGAGCGTCGCGCTGGGATCACGGGCCAGGTTGTGCGTCTTGGCGTTCCGGGCCCGGGTAGCCGTGAGGACGTTGCCGTCGTCGTCGACGACCACTGACATGGGTGAAGACTGCAGCCCACCATCTTTTCGACGCGTCACCAGGACGGCACGGGTGGTCTGGGCGGCGAACTGTTTGACGGCCTCGAGATCGGCTGAAGAAGCGAGCATGCTCGCCATTGAAGCAAGTGCAGCACCCGACGTGCCTGGATCGCGTCACCCCTGGCCGATCGGCGACAATGGAGGACGTTGCGCCTACCTGTGATGCCGCCCGTTGCCCCGATGCTGGCCAGGTCCGTGCCGCGGATCCCCGATGGCGCGCTGAGCTTCGAACCGAAATGGGATGGGTTCCGATCCATTATTTTCCGCGACGGCGACGAAGTGGAGATCGGCTCTCGGAACGGGAAGCCGATGACCCGCTACTTTCCCGAGATCGTCGATGCCGTGAAAGCCAACCTGCCCGAGCGGTGCGTCGTCGACGGAGAGATCATCGTCGTGGTCGGAGAACGGCTCGAGTTCGAAGTGCTGCAACAACGCATCCATCCAGCCAACAGCCGGGTGACGAAGCTGGCCAAAGAGACCCCGGCCCGCTTCATCGCCTTCGACATCCTGGCTGGCGGCGACGAAGACTACACGCTGCGACCGTTCGTCCAACGCCGCGCGCTGCTCGTGGCGGCGCTGGCCAACGCCCGACCGCCGATCTACCTGACGCCTGCCACGACCGACCACAGCCTGGCCGAGGCGTGGTTCCAGCAGTTCGAAGGCGCCGGTCTGGACGGGGTCGTCGCCAAACCCCTCGCCGGCACGTACGAACCCGACAAACGCGTGATGTTCAAGATCAAACACGAACGGACTGCCGACTGTGTCGTCGCCGGTTACCGCGTCCACGCGACTGGCGCCGACAGCATCGGCTCGCTGCTGCTCGGCCTCTACACCGACGCCGGCGAGCTGCAGTCAGTCGGGGTGATCGGCGCCTTCCCGGCGGCCCGCCGCAGAGAGTTGTTCGTCGAGATGCAGCCGCTGGTCACCACCTTCGACAACCACCCGTGGGCGTGGGCCAGGGAGGAAGAAGGCACCCGGACCCCTCGCAACGCTGAAGGTAGCCGCTGGGCCGTTGGCAAGGACCTGTCGTTCACGCCGCTGCGGCCTGAACGCGTGGTCGAGGTACGGTATGAGCACATGGAAGGCATCCGCTTCCGACACACTGCGCAGTTCAATCGCTGGCGACCCGATCGCGACCCGCGGTCGTGCACGTACGCACAGCTCGAAGAACCGGTCAAGTACGACCTCGCGAACATTCTGCCCCGCTAGCAACCGCGCACAGGCGCCAGTTGCGACCCGAGATTTCTATTTTTGCGTGGTCAGCCGGCCGGGCAGAGTGCACAGTTGGCGAGCTCATTCAAACCAACTGAGTGGCAACTCCGGCAGTGCGTATTCACCGACTCAAGACTGGTGCGGCGACCGGTTTCGCCTGGCGATGACGAGCATGGCCAGACGACGACGAGGACGAGGACGAGCATGGCCAGACGAGCATGGCCGGTTTCGACACTCGAAGTTGCCAATCGCACCGCGCTGGCCGAGGCTCGCCACCAGCCGCCTCGCCAGAAGTTAGCCCGGTCCGCGTATGCTGGCCAACTGGTGGCGCCGACGCGAACCGTGGTGCTGTTTTCGGCTGGCCCGGCCTGGATTCGCGGGCGCGGCTCGCGGCAGCAACCCCATTGGCACGGCCACGCGGCATTTATCGACAACCTCACGGCCCGCGGACTGCTGGTCGCTGGCGGACCATTCGCCGACGAGTCCGGAGCCATGAACATCCTGGCTGGTCCACTCGAGCGAACCGAGGTCGAGCAGCTCTATGCGACCGACCCGTTCCTGATGCACGCCATTTTCCGTCTCGAGCGCGTTGCCCCATGGCTCGTCTTTGTCGACCGGTGGCTAGGCTGAGCGGCGCCCCCACGCGGTCACCATCAAGACCGGCACGTAGCGGAACGCTGTGTCCCGCGTCAGGTGGACGAACGCGGCGATATCCGCGTCGTCGACCAGTCCGCTGCCGACCAGGCGCGGACGCAGATACTCGACGGTCAAGCGCATGCAATCGCGGGCCGCGCCACCGGCGACAAACGGCGCGTGCAGCTCGGCGCCAACGTCGCACAGACCCGCCTCGTGAAGCGCTGTCGGCAGGCTCGCCCCAACGGCCGGTCGCAGTCCCTGGTGGGCAACGAGTTCCCGCATGGCCGCGATGATCTTCCGGTACACGGCTCCCCGACTCGCCGGCGAAACAAAGTGCGCCATTGCCGCCGGTATGTGCGCACCACCGAAATCGATGTCCTCGACGACGAGCCAACCTCCAGGCCGAACGGCGGATGCCAGCCTGGCCAGTCCCGCGCGGGGGTCGGCCAGGTGCTCCAGGACCGCGCGCGCGTGGACGAGGTCAAACCTGTCGCTCTCGATCGGCGGATCGCGCACGAGGTCGTGGCGCCGAACCTCGACGTTGTCGCGCGCCTGCGCGGCCAGAAATCGAGGGTCGAGGTCAGTGGCGAGGACGTGGCCGCTGGCGCCAACCCGGTCCGCCAGCCAGCCGACCAGGCCGCCCGCGCCGCCGCCGACCTCCAGACAGCGCCAGCCCGGCGCGAGCCCGAGCCGGGCGATGAAGTGCCGCGAGGCCGGCTCGAAGAGCTCTTCGAGCGCCCGCAGCCGCTCGAGTTCTGGTTGCCAGGCGGGGTCGTAGAGATAGGCGGGCTGCGGCAAGATAGATGACAGTGTCAACCATATAGTTGACTATGTCAAATATCATCGGGAGCCCGCGGTCCTGAGCCAGGGTGTCACTACCATAGGGCATCGTGAGATTGAAGAATCGAGTGGCGCTCATTACCGGGAGCGGCCACGGCATCGGCCGCGGCATCGCCCTGGCGTTCGCCCGCGAGGGCGCCAGGATTGTCGTCAACGACCTCGACCGGGAGCCGAGCACCGGCCACGCCCAGGCGGTTGCGCGCCTGATCGGCGAGGCTGGCGCTGAGGCTGAGGTCTGCCTGGGTGACGCGAGCGAGACGTCCGATATGGAGCGCGTGCTTGCCAGAGCGGTCGAACGTTTCGGTCGGCTGGATATCCTGGTCAACAACGCCAACCCTGGCCGCCGCGATCCAAGCGCGTCGCGCGCGTACCTGGATGTCACAGAGGAGCAGCTCTACCAGGGCTTCTTCCTGCCGTTCAAGACGGCGTACGTGAACACCCAGCTCGCGGCTCGCCGCATGCTTGCCCAGGGCGAGGGCGGCCAGGTCATCACCATCACCTCGGTCCATCAGGAACGCCCGTGGCCATCGGACTCGCTGTATGGCTCGATGAAGGCGGCCCTGCGGCGCCTGGTCATGAGCCAGGCGCGCGAGCTGGCACCCCACCGGATCCGCGTGAACGCCATCGCCCCCGGCTTCATCGACGTGCGCCTGCAGCCGGGCGAACGTGGCGCGCGCTACGACGAATTCAACCAGCGCGCCCGAACCGAGATCCTGCTGGGACCTGGCGAGCCCGCCGACATCGCTGGGGCGGCGGTGTATCTGGCGTCGGACGACGCCCGCTACGTGACGGGCGCGTGCATCTTCGTCGACGGCGGCTTGCTGCTGCCCCCAATTACCGAGATCTGAGACGCTTGTTTTCTAGACTTTGTTCGTGGGAGAGGCGGAGTACGCGTGACTGAGGCGACCATCATCTACACGCTCACCGACGAGGCCCCGGCGCTCGCAACGTATTCGCTCCTGCCGGTGGTGCGGGCGTACGCGTCCACGGCGGGGGTCAGCGTCGAGACGCGCGACATCTCCCTGGCGGGGCGCATCATCGCGAGCTTTCCGGAGCACCTCGCGGCGCACCAGCGCATGGATGACGCGCTCGCTGAGCTCGGCAAGCTGGCTATGACCCCCGAGGCCAACATCATCAAGCTGCCGAACATCTCGGCCTCCATTCCGCAGCTCAAGGCGGCGATCGCGGAGCTGCAGCAGCAGGGCTATGCGCTGCCCGACTATCCGGACGACCCGCGCACCGACGCAGAGCGCGGTGTGCTCGCGCGGTACAACCGGGTCACCGGGAGCGCGGTCAATCCGGTGCTGCGCGAAGGTAACTCCGACCGGCGGGCGCCCGCCTCGGTCAAGAACTACGCCCGGACCCACCCGCATCGGATGGGTCCATGGACGCGCGACTCGAAGACGAACGTTGCGCACATGCGCACCGACGACTTCCGGTCCACCGAGCAGTCCGTGGTCGTCTCGGGCGCCGGCTCGCTCCGCATCGAGCTGGCTGGTGAAGACGGCAGCACCACCGTCTTGCGCGAGTCCGTGCCCGTCAGCGCCGGTGAGGTCGTGGACTCATCCGTCATGCGCGTTGCGGCGCTGCGCGAGTTCTACACCGCGCAGGTGGCGCGCGCCCAGGCCGACGGGATTCTCTTCTCGGTGCACCTCAAGGCGACGATGATGAAGATCTCCGATCCGATCATCTTCGGCCACGCCGTGCGGGCCTTCTTTCCGAAGACGTTTGCCCGCTATGGCGGCGTCCTCGCCGCGGCCGGTTTGAGTCCGAACGACGGACTGGGCGCCATCTTCGCGGGCCTGGATTCGCTGCCCGGGGGAGTCGACATCAAGGCGTCGTTCGACGCCGAATTGGCCGAGGGTCCCACGCTGGCGATGGTGGACTCCAGCCGCGGCATCACCAACCTGCACGTGCCGAGCGACGTCATTGTCGACGCCTCCATGCCGGCCATGATCCGCGCCTCCGGCCACATGTGGGGTCCGGATGGGAAAGCGGCCGATACGCTCGCCGTCATCCCCGACAGCTGTTACGCCGACGTCTACCAGGTCGTCATCGACGACTGCCGCGCGCACGGCGCCTTCAATCCGGCGACGATGGGCTCGGTGCCGAACGTCGGCCTGATGGCGCAGGCAGCCGAGGAGTACGGTAGCCACGACAAGACCTTCGAGATTCCGACTGACGGCACCGTGCAGGTCATCGACGCCGCCGGCCGCATGGTCTTCGAACAACCGGTCAGCGCCGGCGATGTCTTCCGCATGTGCCAGACCAGAGACGTGCCGATCCGCGACTGGATCAAGCTCGCGGTCAGCCGCGCCCGCGCGACCGGCGACCCGGCGGTGTTCTGGCTCGACGCGGACCGCCCGCACGATGCCAACCTGATCGCGAAGGTCAGGGCCTACCTGCCGACCTACGACGTCGATGGGCTGCAGATCGAGATCATGGCCCCGGAGGAGGCCACCGCGTACTCGCTGGAGCGCATCCGCCGCGGCGAGAACACCATTTCGGTCACCGGCAACGTGTTGCGCGACTATCTGACCGACCTGTTTCCGATTCTGGAGCTCGGCACGAGCGCCAAGCTCCTGTCGATTGTCCCGCTGATCGCCGGCGGCGGGCTGTTCGAGACGGGCGCTGGTGGCTCCGCGCCCAGGCACGTCCAACAATTGCTGCAGGAGAACTATCTGCGCTGGGACAGCCTGGGCGAGTTCCTGGCGCTCGCGGCCAGTTTCGAGCACGCGGCGCAGGCGACGGGCAACGCCCGGGCGAAAATCCTGGCCGACACGCTCGATCGGGCGACCGGCACGTTCCTCAACGAGGACCGGTCGCCGAGTCGCAGTCTGGGCGGGATCGACAATCGCGGCAGCCACTTCTATCTGGCGCTCTACTGGGCGCGAGAACTGGCCAGGCAGACGGATGATGCGGCACTGGCCGCCGCGTTCGCCGGTGTCGCCAGGACGCTGTCCGAGCATGAGCAGACGATTGTTCACGAGCTGATCGCTGTGCAGGGCTCGCCCACCGATATCGGCGGCTACTACCGCCCCGACCCCCTTCTGGCGGCGGCCGTGATGCGCCCGTCGAAGACCTTCAACGCGGCGATCGCGTCACTCGTACCTTGACGCGCGGGTTTAACCTGGGAACCAGCCGATGACCGCTCGAGTCGCACGCAACGGCGCGCACGCTGCTGCTCGACCCGAGCGGACTCCGTTCCGGCTGGGCGTCTTCACCCGTCTGGTCGACCGCGTGGATCCGGCGGAGGTCTACGCGCGTGGGTTCAGCCTGTTCACCACCGCGGAGGAGCTCGGGTTCGACGTCGGCTGGGTCGCTCAGCACCACGCCCACAAAGAGGGCGGACTGCCCGCGCCGCTGGTGTTCCTCGGGTATGTGGCCGCGCGGACGGAGCGTCTTCGGTTGGCGACCGGCATCATCACCCTGCCGCTGGAGCATCCGATGCGGCTGGCCGAAGACGCGGCCGTCCTCGACGTGCTCAGCGATGGGCGACTCGAACTGGGCTTCGGCACCGGTGGCAACGACGTCGTCTTTTCGATCTTCGAACGCCAGCTTGCCAACCGTCAGGCGGACTACGAGCACGCGTTCGCGATCGTTCGCGACGCGCTCTCCGGCAAGCCGCTGGTGCCCGATGGTCCAGTGCTCTGGCCCAACGCCGAGCGGTTATCGTCCAGTATCTGGGAGGCAGCGATGAGCGTGCCGGCGGCTGTCCGTGCCGGCGAGCATCGTACTCGCCTGCTGCTGGCCCGGACGGCGGTGCGCCCAACCCTGTCGGCAGGCGTCGCTCTCAACCAGCGACAGTCCCTGGGAGACGCCCAGACGCCGCTCGTCGAGGCGTTCCTGTCACACTGGACGTCCACGGACCAGACGCCGCGCATCGGGTTGTCGCGCTCGATCTACGTCGCCGAAACTCGGGCGGCCGCCCTGGCCGATGCCGAGGCGGGCATCCGGCGTTTCGCCCAGGTGGCCGCCAACAACCGGCCCGGTTTTGACAACGCCCGCAACCTGAGCCTCGAAGAGCTACTCGCTCTGGCCGACGTCCACATCGGCAGCCCCGCTGAGGTCATCGCCAGCTTGCGAGCCGACCCGCTGCTGTCTATCGCCACGGACCTGATCCTCCAGGTCCATCCGGTCGACCCGTCCCACGCCCAAACGCTCCGCTCCCTGCGGTTGATCGCTACCGAAGTCGCCCCGGCTCTTGGCTGGCGCCCCGCCCGCTCGCCGAAAGGAGAGGTCGCATGCCCGTCGAATTCATCGGGATGATTGCTACCCAGCAGCAGTCCGAGATCCATCCCCGCTCCGGGCCGGTGGTCGATCGAGCGTTCGTCCGCGATTTTGCCCGCGCGCACGAGGACGCGGGCTTTGACAAGGTGTTAATCGGGTACAGCGCGGCCCGCCCCGACGGACTGCAGGTCGCGGCGTACGCCGCCGCGCACACGGAGCGCTTGCATTTCCTGATTGCCCATCGCCCCGGTTTCGTGTTTCCAACGGTCGCCGCCAGGTCGTTCGCCACCCTCGACCAGTTCACCGAGGGCCGCGTCGCCCTGCACACGATCACCGGCGGCAATGATGCCGAACAGCGTCGCGACGGCGATTTCCTCTCGAAGGACGAGCGGTACGCCCGCACCGACGAGTACCTTGAGATCCTCGAGCAAGCCTGGACGTCGCTGGAGCCGTTCAGCTTCCAGGGCCAGTATTACCGTCTGGAGAACTTCTCGACCGAAGTCCGTCCAGTCCAACAGCCGAGTATTCCGATCTACTTCGGGGGCTCCTCGGAGGCCGCGTACCGAGTCGGTGCCAAACACGCGGATGTATACGCGCTGTGGGGCGAACCGCTGGCCGAGACCGCCGAACAGATCGCGGCCGTCCGAGCCGAAGCTGAAAAATATGGCCGATCGCCCAGGTTCAGTGTGTCCTTCCGACCGATCCTCGGACCGACCGAAGAACTGGCCTGGGAACGCGCCCATCGCATTCTCGCCGCCGTCCAGGCCAACGTCAAAGCCAGCAAGGGACAGTTCGCTCCGAGCCACATCCGCTACAGCGTCGACCGGCGACCGGAGAATGCCGGTTCGCAGCGTCTGCTGACGGCCGCCGCGTCTGGCGAACGCCACGATCGAGCGCTGTGGACCCCGCTTGCCACGGCCACCGGCGCCGCGGGCAACTCCACCGCGCTCGTCGGCACGCCGGAGACGGTCGCCAGGGCGATCCTCGACTACGTTGAGATCGGCGTGACGACCATTCTCATCCGCGGCTACGACCCGTACGACGACGCCGTTGACTACGGCCGCCACCTGCTGCCGCTGGTGCGCGGCGAAGTCGAGCAACGCGACCGCCAGATCCGCGCGGCCTGAAGTTCCACAGAGGCCGGCCACCGACAGGTTAGAGTCTGGGCTGTATGGCCGTGGTCCAGCGACTCAAGGACCGCGCCCGCATGCTCAAGCGCGAGACGGTCGCGCTGTACCTGGTCGCTCGCGATCCGCGCACACCCTGGTACGCCAGGGTTTTAGTGGCGGTCGTGGTGGGGTACGCGCTGAGTCCGATCGATCTGATCCCGGACTTCATTCCGGTGCTGGGCTACCTGGACGACCTGATCCTGGTGCCGGCCGGCATTGCGCTGGTCATCCGCCTGGTCCCTGCCGAGGTGATGGCCGACTGCCGCGAACAGGCGCGCACGCGCGCGGACCGCCCCATCAGTCGGATCGGCGCGGCGGTCATGATCAGCGTCTGGCTGGCCGCGGCGGTGTGGGTCTTTCTGGTTGTGCGCGGTCTGCTGAGCTAGCGCGAGATCGCTGGGTTGGCGGAGATGATGGCCGCGGCCGTCTCCCAGAGGCGAGGTAAGAATTCAATGACGGTCCGACCTCGAGGCCGTCATTTTCGGGGAGCCTCATGCACCTACCGCGGCGCCACCCGCATAACCCCGAAATTGACGCCACCGATCAAGATCACCGGGGCCGGCGCGAACAGGAACGGTTCGTTCCTGATTTTGGCGACCACCTTCTCCAGCACATCCAGGTGCAGCGCGCGCCCGCCGCCACCGGCCGGTCGCGAACCGCCATCCTGAGCGTCAGATTGGTCCGACAGCGTCGCGTCCGTCACACCGTCGGCGTCCGCCTCGCGCAGCGCCTACGCGCCGTCAACCTGTCCGACCGTGGCGGTGATATCCGTTCGTCCGGTCCGTTGTGTTGGTCGGAACGTGGTGTGCGGCGAATGAAGTGGTCATCGTGCTGTGCGCGGCGGTGGCCGCGGCGTGTGGGCCCAGAGCGGCGCCGGTCACACTGGGTGCGGTGGCGCGCCGACGGCGCAACGGGGCCGCGCAGTCGCCGCGTGGCCCGTACCATCTGGATCTCACAAAGCGCCACCGTGAACGAGTGAAGAACACCTGGGACGGCTCACCCGCGAGCGACGAGCCACCGTTCGGAGCGACGGTCGTCGTGTTTCGAGTTCGCGACGCAGGACTCGAACTGTTGATGCTGCACCGCGCTCACCATGGCCCGGAGAACGCTGGCGATTGGGCCTGGACGCCACCAGCCGGCGCGCGGCGACCGGGTGAGCCGGTCGATGCTTGCGCACGGCGCGAGCTTCGGGAAGAGACGGGCCTCGAGCGCGCGCCGGAACCGACGCCGTGCGGCAGGGAGGAGTGGTCGGTCTATCTGGCCGAAGCGTCGCCAGACGCAACCGTGGTCATCGACGCTGAGCACGACGGGTTCGAGTGGTTACCGGTCCACCAGGCCCGCGCCCGCTGCGCACCGGAGTTGGCGCCCATCCCCCTGGCCGCCGTCATCGAGCACATCGGCCAACGTCCGTGACCTTGTGGGACCAGCTGGCTAAGCCGTGGCGAGTGGCGCTCGAGCAAGCCTGGACGGCGTATCAGGCGGGATCGGTGCCTGTTGGAGCGGCGATCACTGATCCAGCTGGAAACATCGTCGGCCGCGGCCGCAACCGTATCTTCGAGACTGTCGCGGAGCCAACCGAACCTGGCTGTGTGTTTGGCAATCGTCTGGCGCACGCGGAGATGAATGCGCTGCTGAGCATCGACCACGTCGCCGTCGGCGTGACGCAGTGCACGCTGTACACCACACTCGAGCCCTGCGCGCTGTGCGTCGGCGCCATTCGCATGGTCAAGCTCAAAGATGTGCGCTTCGCCGCGCGCGATCCCGTCGCGGGCAGCCTGGTCTTGCTCGAGGCCACTGACTACATGCGCAGCGGCAACGTCCAGGCCAACCTGCTCGATATGCCCGACCTGGAGACGGTGCTGATCGCGATGCACGCCGAGGCGCTCGCTTCAATTGCCGAACGCTTCCACCTGCCGCCGCCGATGCAAAGCTCCTGGGCAGCGGCGGCGGGCTTGCCAGGTGTGGACTTCGGGCGCGAGCTGTTTGCTTCAGGGCAACTGCGACGGCTTGCCGAGAGCCCCGGCGTCACGATCGAACACGTCCTCGAGGAACTGGCCTGTATGTACCGCGCGGGCGCACCTCGCGCTGGCGGTCAAGGTGTGGACATCGGCACCGGGCCGGCGGGCGCCCAGCCGTTCGTCCTGATCGTGACTGGTGCACCAGCGAGCGGCAAGACAACGCTCGGCCGTCAGCTGGCGGCGGCACTCGGATTGCCCTACTTCAGCAAGGACCTGTTCAGGGAGAGCCTGTTCGATAGCCTTGGCTGGCACGACCGGGCGTGGTCGCAGCGCCTGGGCGGCGCCAGCACGCGGCTGCTGTTCCGTTCCGCGGAAGCCCTGCTGGCGGCCGGGCAGTCGGTCCTGCTCGAGTGCAACTTCTATGCGCAGTGGGACACTCCGCAGTTGCTGGGCCTGCGCGACCGCTTCGCCTGCCGATTCGTTCAGGTAGTCTGCACCGCCGACGGGCCGACGCTGGTTGAGCGCTACGAGCGGCGGGCGCTGTCCGGAGAACGCCATCCCGGCCACACGGATGCCACGTCGCTGGACGAGCTCCGCCCCCGCCTGCTCAACGAGCGCTGGGAGGCGTTGGATATCGACGGACCCGTGCTGACGATCGACACGACGAACCCGCCGGTGGATCTCCATCACCTGGTCCGCCAGATCCGGTCCCTACCCGGCGCAGCGGTGTGTCGGCGGCCCACGACGTCAGTGTGAGCGCGCATCCACTCTGGCCGGCTTACTGGCACAGTACCAGTGTGCGACGTGCCACGGCCTCCAGTTGCGGCCAGCGCGACTCGCCTTTGAACGCGCAATACGCCTGATTGCCCACGCCGATCGCGATCTCGCAACAGCGCATGCGGATCGCGAAGTCAGGCATGTGGAGCCCAAGCCGCTCGAAGTGGAGCCGGGCCTCGCGTTCGAAGTCGATGCCCGCCCAGGCGGGGTACCAGGGTTGCCAGAATACCAACCAGGCGATGTCGAAGACCCAGTCGCCGTACATGGCCGAGCCCCAGTCGAGCACCGCGGAGACCCGGTCGTCCTCGACCAGCACGTTGTAGTTCAGCAGGTCGGCGTGCACCAGGTGCCGCACGTTCGGCACGCCGCCGACCAATTCGCGCAGCTTGCGCGATGCGGTCTCGAACGGCACCGTACCAGTCGGTGATTGCTCCAGGCGCCGCCGCCAACCGGCGATCCGCGGGTTGCCGGTGTCGCTGTCAACGAGGAGCGCGCCTCGCCAGGTTGGCTGCGGCGCGTTGCCCGTGGCGTCCCAGACACCGTAGCCAGACGTGCGCGAGACGTCCGCCTGCCGCATGCACTCGAGTGCCGAAAACAGGGACGGCAGCGCCCGAACCATGTGTGCGCCGTCGAGCGCATCGAGATAGGCGCCGCTGGCGCGCTCGGCGATCGCGTAGAAGCCGCCGAACGCTTCGCCAACCGCGACCACCTTCGGGATCGGCAGATTCGGCGCGGCGTACGTCGTGGCGAGCTGGTCTTTGCGAAAGTCTTCCTCCAGGCTGCTGAAGCGCACCACGTACGCGGTTCCGGATGCAACGTGGAAACTGAACGCCTGCGACCACTCGCCATGCTCAATTCGCGCGATGGACGCGACGCCGGACCAGCCGGTGTCGCGCAGGAACGCCGCGACCTCGCGACCGTCGATCGTCCGCCGCTGCTGGGCTTGCACCACGTCAGACTGTACGCCGCGGCTTATGTGCGACGAACCACAGAAGCGTCGGACGTCCCTGCTCGAGGATGGTCTCGTACTGGAAGGTTTCGATCTCGAGTCCGGCGTTGTTGAGAAATCGCCGACTGTCCTCCGGGGCGTAGCCGCTGAAGTACATGGGCACCCCGAGCCAGTCCTGCCACGCCAGCCGCACCGCTGACGTGTTTATCGCGCCGTTCGGCTGTCCACCTCGCAGGCGCGGGTGAGCACGCGTTGGGTGATTGGATTCGCCCACAGCGGCAGGTCGCGCGCGGCGGCACGTGAGAGCTCGCGGCGTGCGTGGGTTTCGAAGGCTGGCTCAAAGGGCTGCAGAGCGACGCGCGCCCAGAACAGGGCGTCGGTGGTCACGCGCCCCGCACGCTCGCCGTTCAGGTGACGTAAGTGCACGAAGCCCAGAAGTTCGCTGGTTTGCATACGCGCGCAGGCTTCCTCCAGCAGCTCGCGGCGGAGCGTCTCCTCAACGCGCTCCCAGGGCTCACGCCGGCCGCCCGGGAGAACCCACCAGGTGAACTGCGTCCTGCCCTCGGCAACCGCCACAAGTTTCCCGTCGGCGGTGAACGCGGCGGCCTCGCAGCGCTGAATCAACTCGTCCGGTGGCGCATGCGCCGGCTCCAGCCAGCTGACCAACGCCCGCGTACCCGACCACGGCGGCGCCCAGAACATCTCGATAGTGAGATCCGTCTGGACCTCGGCGTCGACCACTGATCTTTGGCGGGCTGGCGGATGCTGTGCCTGGACCAGGTGCGGCCGCGCCGCCTCTAGCCATGGCTGCTGGTCGCGGTTGAGGGTCGCGGTGTCTTCCACATTGAGCCAGTGACACCGCCAGCAGTGGCCGCCGCCGTCCGGAGTCGTGACGTACCACGCCTCCGGTGCTGGCGCATCCAGGACGAAGTGGACCAGGTTGCGGACGGCGTCGAACGCGCGCACCGACTGGAACTGCAACTCATCGAGCCCGGTCTCCTCGAATGCCTCTCGCCGCGCGCCGGCGTCGACGTCCTCGTCGGGCAGCAAGGTGCCCGCCGGCAGTTGCACGCCGGCGCGCGGGTGATCGAAGACGCACACCTCGGGACCGGTGGCGCCCAGTCGGGTAATGAGCGCGGTCACCTTGCCACTGGCTGGCATGCTGACCATTCTCACCGATCCAGGTCGCTGACGGCTGGCTAGGCTGGCGGCACGGTGGGGAACGCACCAGCTTGCCAATGCTGTCGGCAGGCCTGGAATGTCTCGCGCTGTTGGCGGGTGGGCTATAGCTGGGAAAACGGCGGGCGGCGGAAAGCGGTTCCGCATGCCCATCCACGGCATTCCGGTTGATCGCGCGATCGACCTGGCTCAGTTCGATGGCCGTGTCCACGAAGTCGAAAGCTGGGACGACCTGCGGCGACGGGCCGCTGGAGCCGACCGCTACGCTTACGTCGAGTCGAGCCGCGCGCGGTACTTCGTCTCAGACGATCAGTACTGGCCGGTCCTCTGCAGCGTCGCGGTCGTG
>DATGER010000277.1:0-43859 GCA_035309865.1 Chloroflexota bacterium | reverse complement strand
GGGTCATCCGTGGGGCGGGCCTCTTCATCAAACCACTCAACGCGCGGGCCTTCCGCGCATCTACCGTCCGTGCGAGGCCCGCTCCTTGAGAACATCCTGACATCGCCCTGCGGGCGGCCATGCCGCGAGCCTGGAGTACGCGGGCACTAGTCGACCACGATTGAGCAATGACGAGGCCCCACCTTGATCAACGCGGAGCTACCGCCCGCAGGCGAAGTGCGCTGCGCGCAACCGAAGTCAGGATGTACCCCAGGAGCGGGCAAGGCTCGGACGGTAGATGCGCGGAAGGCCCGCGCGTTGAGTGGTTTGATGAAGAGGCCCGCCCCACGGATGACCCCGCCCGCGGTGCCGAACGGCCTGGGCTCATCATCCCGCAACAACTTTTCCAAAACCGTCTCTTGTGCTTACCTTGCCCGCGCGTTGAGTGGTTTGATGGCGAGGCCCGCCCCACGTCCGACCCCGCCCCGTCTGCCGAACGGCCTGGCCTCATCAGCCCGCAACAGCTTTTCAAAAACCGTCTTCTAAGGGTTCTCCAAGTCAAGTCCCATTTGCAACCGAAATCACGCCCAGCGCGAGCCGCGGCATGCTTTAGACTCCCTGTACTCGACGATGCCCCCCACGACTTTCTGCCGCGAAGCGCTCCACGAACTCGCGTCGATGAGTCACAACGACGGCTGGGTGCGCGGCGCTTACGCGGTGTGCGAAATGTACGGGGCCGCGGACGCGGGGCGTTTCGAGAGCATCTTGAAGCGCCTGTCGCTGGGCACCGGCGGCACCGCGCTGACCGAGGGAGCGAGCTGGCTGCTCGCCCGATGGCAATTCGCCCAGAACGGGCGCCCGTCGTAGGAGCACTATGGCCATTGCACTGCGCAGCGAGACGTCGATCGACGCGGCCCCCGAAGACGTGGGGATGTCATCTGAACGACTGAACAATGTCACCCGGCTGGTGCAGCGGTATATCGACGACCAGAAGTTCCCCGGGGCCATCAGCCTGGTCGCCCGCCGCGGCCGGGTCGTGCACTTCGAGACCTACGGCAGCATGGACGACGCGCGCCACAAGCCGATGCGCGCCGACGCGATCTTTCGCTTCTATTCGATGACCAAGCCCATCGCCAGCGTCGCCTTGATGACGCTGTACGAAGAGGGCCGGTTCCAGCTGGACGACCCGGCGTCGAAATTCATCCCGGAGCTCAAAGACCTCGAGGTATTTGTCAGCGGCACCGCCGACAGCTACGAGACCCGCCCGCCGGCACGGCCGATGACCGTCCGCGATCTGCTGATGCACACCTCCGGCCTGGTTGCGCGTGACGCCGCGACCCCGGTGGGCGAGCTGTACCGTCGCGCCGGTTTCGCCGGCGCGGACTCCGCTGGCACCCTCGCGGACATGATCGGCAAGCTGGCGCGGATCCCCCTCCAGGTTGATCCCGGCTCGCGCTGGATCTACGGCATTTCCACTGACCTGGTCGGCTACCTGTGCGAGGTGATCGGCGGCCGGCCGTTCGATCGCTTCCTGGACGAACGGATCCTGGGCCCGCTCGGCATGGTCGACACCAGCTTTAGCGTGCCGGCCGCCAAAGTCGACCGGTTCGCTGCCAACTACGCGCCCCGGGCAGGCACACCCCGCTACGAGCTCGTCGACGATCCGCAAACCAGCCCGTATACGCGCGCACGAACGTATTTCTCCGGCGCCGGCGGGCTCGTCTCGACCGCGGCCGACTACTTGCGGTTCTGCAAGATGCTCGCCAACGGCGGCGTGCTGGACGGCGTGCGCATCCTGGGCCCCAGGACCCTCCAGTTGATGACGCTGAATCACTTGCCAGGCGGCCAGGACCTGGCGACCATGGCCCAGAGTGCCGCCGAGACGCAGCGCGAAGGCCAGGGCTTCGGGCTTGGATTCGCCGTGCTGCTCGACCAGACGGTCGCCCAGATCATCGGCACGCCAGGCGAGTTCTACTGGGGTGGCGCGGCGTCGACGGCGTTCTTCGTCAATCCCAACGAGGACCTGATCACGATCTTTCTGACGCAGCTCCGGCCGTCGTCAACCTACCCGATTCGGCGTGAGCTTCGGCAGACGATCTATTCGGCGCTCATCGAATAGTCAGGCCCGATTTGCGCTGACCCACACATCCGCGAGCGGCACCTGCAAGCGCGGCTGGCGGTTTGGATCGGTGAGCTGCTCGACTTCGGCCGTGTACTCGACCGTGTTGCCCTCGGGGTCCTTGTAGTACGAAAACAGGTTGCTGCCGAACGGGTGGCGGCCGGGGCCCCACACCCGCCGAATACCCCGTTCGCCGGAACTCGTCGATGCGCTCAAGGCCCCATTTGTGATGGTCTCCGCGTATATCATCTGGCGAGCCTGGCCGCGGTCGGGACCGCTCAGCACATTTGCATCGCCAAGCCCGCGCCTGACGGCCACTCGACGCTTCTCGGTACGCTAGCGCGTGTGACCCGCCGCGTTCTGGAAGGCATCGTCGTCCTCGAGCTCGGCCAGGTCTACAACGTCCCGTACTGCGCGTTGCTCCTGGCCCACCTCGGCGCGGACGTCATCAAGATCGAGCCACCGCTCGGCGAGCCGGCGCGGCACCGCGCGGCCGGCGCGGAGTCGGCTCCGTTTCTGATGCTCAACGCCGGCAAGCAAGGCATGCGCATCGACCTCAAAACCGCGGCGGGCCGCGCCGTGTTCTTACGCCTGGTCGAAACCTGCGATGTGGTGGTCGAAAATTACCGTGCTGGCACGCTGGACAAGCTCGGGCTCGACTACGCGACGCTGCGCTCATCCAACCCCGCCCTCATCCTGGCCAGCGGCCGAGGATTCTCGAGCCAGGGTCCGTACGGCACCCTGGCGGCGATGGACCTGACCGTGCAGGCCATGACCGGCGTCCTGGCCACCACCGGCTTCCCGGATCAGCCACCGGTCAAGGCCGGTCCGGCGGTGGCCGACTTCCTGGGCGGCATCCACCTGTGCGCAGGCATCCTGGCGGCCCTCCTGCAGCGCCAGCAGACGCGCCAGGGCCAGGTCGTGGAGGTCGCCATGCAGGACGCGCTGCTGCCGTCGCTGGCGTCGAACCTGGGGGCGCTGATCGACTCGAATGGCGAGCTGCCTGAGCGCACCGGCAACCGCCACAGCGGCCTGGGGATCTGCCCGTACAACACCTATCTGGCGCAGGACGGTTGGGTGGCGGTGTTCTGCTCCACCAATCGCCACTGGTTGGTGCTCTGCGATGTGCTGGAGCGACCCGACCTCCGCGACGACCCGACCTTGCGAGACAACACCGGCCGGGCCGCGCGGATGGACGCCATCGACGCCATCGTCGGCGGCTGGACGCTCTCCCGCTCGCGCGCGGAGTGCCTCGATCGTCTGGGCCGCGCCGGTATCCCGGCCGCACCGGTCCTGACACTCAAGGAAGTCATCAACGACCCGCAAATCGAGGCCAGCGGGATGTTCCAGACGGTCCGCCATCCGCGCAAAGGCGAGGTGCGCGTCTTCGGCAATCCACTCCATCTCTCGAGCTCGCCGCCACGTCAGCTGGAGCCGGCGCCGGCGCTCGGCGAGCACACCCGGACCGTCCTCCGCGAACGGCTCCACCTGTCTGAACAGGAGATCGACCGCCTCGCTGCCGACGGCGCGATCTGATGGACTTCCAGCTCACCCCCGAACAGCGCGAGCTGCAGATGCTGGTGCGCACGGTCGCCCGGAGGGAGCTCGTGCCACTAGCGAGCCGCTGGGATCGCAGCCACGAATTTCCCTGGGCAAGTATCAAGCCGCTGACCCAGATCGGCGTCCTGGGACTGACGATCCCCCAGCAATACGGCGGACTCGGCGGCAGCTGGTTCGAGGCGGTGCTCGCCATCGAGGAGATCGCCAGTGCCTGCTATCAGACGGCCATGGCGGTGCTGGGCGAGCTCGGCGTACAGACGCAGGCGATCGTCCACTTCGGCAGTGAAGCGCACAAACAACGCTATTTGCCGCCGGTGGCGCGCGGCGAGTTGATGTGTGCGATCTGCATGACCGAGGCTGACGTCGGCTCCGACCTCGGTGCCCTGACGACGCGCGCGGTCGCCGACGGCGACGGCTACGTAATCAATGGCGGCAAGGTGCTGATCAGTCGCGCCGATGTCGCCGGCGTGTTTCTGACGTTCGTCCGCTTCGGCGACACGCCGGGCAGCCAGGGCGTCGGGGCGGTGCTCATCGATCGCGACACGCCTGGCCTGGAGATCGGTCGGGGTGAAGAAACGCTCGGCGGCGAGCATCTGTTCGCGGTGTACTTTCGCGATGTACGCGTTCCCGCCGCCGCGGTGCTGGTCAAGGAACACGGCTTCAAGACGCTGATGAGCGCATTCAACGGCCAGCGCTGTCTCAACGCCGCGATCAGTCTTGGCCAGGCGCGGGGGGCCTTCGAAGCGGCGGTCGCCTACGTGGACAACCGCCGACAATTCGGACAGCGACTGTCCGACTTCCAGGGCATTCAGTGGATGCTGGCCGACATGGCCATCGAGCTCGACGCCGCCCGCCTGCTGATCTATCGCGCGGCGTCCAACGCTGGCGCCGGACTACCCGACGTCACCGAAGCGGCGATGGCCAAGACCTTTGCCAACGAAGTCGCCATTCGCGTCAGCAACCAGGCCATGCAACTGTTCGGCGGCCACGGTTACTTGAAGTCGATGCCGGTGGAACGCTTCGTGCGCGGCGCCCGTTTCGGCGCCCTCGCCGGCGGCACGCCTCAGATCCAACGCAACCTGATCGCGAGATCCCTCCTCGCCCGTCGCCGAAGTGAGTAAGGCCGCACGCTTTGGCGCAGCCGCCAGATCGACGCAGCGGTTTCACCCACGCCGCGCGAATAGTTAAGCTCTGGTAACGATGAAGGCGCTGGTGCGCATTCCTGGCGGCGTTGAGCTCGTCGAGCAGCCTGACCCCGTGCCCCAGGTTGACGAAGTGGTCGTGGCGATTCACTCCTGCGGGATCTGCGGCTCCGACCTGCACATCGCGGCCTCGAACCGGCCCGGGGGAATCCCCGGCCACGAGTTTTCCGCCACCGTGGCTGCCGTTGGGCGCGACGTGCCGGGCTGGCACACCGGCCAACCCGTGGCCGTCATGCCGCTGGGCGGCTGCGGCAACTGCACCTGGTGTCAACTGGACCTGCTCATCCTGTGCCGCAACCGCCCGAACCTCGGCCTGAATGCGCCCGGCGCCTTCGCCGAGTACGCGGCCGTGCATCACTCGCAGTTGTTTGCGATCCCCGAGGGCATGGACATCGAGGCCGGCTCGCGGGTCGAGCCGTTGGCGGTCGCGCTGCGGGCGATCGCCGAGGCCAGCCCGGCGCCCACCCACAATGCCCTGGTGTATGGGGTTGGGCCAATCGGACTCAGCGTGATCGTCGGTCTGCGCGCACTTGGCGCGGGGACGATCGTGGCGGTGGGCAGATCGTCGGCTGGACGACGAGCCGCGGCGGCCACACTCGGCGCGGACGTCGTGCTGGACAGCCGCGAAACCGACGCCGCGGAGTACGTTCGCGGCGCTGGGATCGAGCTCAACCAGGCATACGAATGTTCCGGCGACCCGCAAGCGCTGGTGATCTGTAGCCAGGCCCTGACCCCCGGCGGAACAATCGTCGCGCTGGCGCTGAGTCGGACCCCGGCGACGTTCGATACCCACCTGTTTGTCACCCGCAAGCTCAGCCTGCTGAGCGCGTGCGCGTACGGCAACCGGGATTTCGCGCGCGCCCTCGAGCTCATCGGCTCCGGCCGAGCGGACGTCCGGCCGCTGATCAGCGACCGCGTCACACTCGCTCAGGCACCCGCCGCCTTCGAGCGGCTGCGACATCCGGGCGACCTGGTGTCGGTCCTGGTTCAGCCCTGGCGCTAGCGAGGCTCGGCCGACGGTGCAGGAATTCGCTGGCAAGGTCGCCGTGGTCACCGGCGCAGCCAGCGGCGTCGGCCGCGCCCTGGCCGAGACCTTTGCTCGCGCGGGCATGCGCGTCGTGCTCGCCGACGCCGGCCAGGCCGCGCTCGACCGAGTGGTCGACGAGCTTCGGGCACAGCAGTACGACGTCACCGGGGTGGCCACCCGCGTCTCTCAGCTCGCCTCGGTCCAGGCTCTGGCGGGCCGGGCACTCGAGGTCTACGGCAAGGTCCACGTGGTGTGTAACAACGCCGGCGCCGACGGCCACCGTGATGCGGACCGGCCGATCTGGGAGGCGACAGAGCGAGATTGGTTGTGGACCTTCGGCGTCAACTTCTGGGGAGTGGTGTACGGCGCGCGTACCTTCATGCCGATCCTGCTTGCCCAGGACGAAGAGGCGCACATGCTGAACGTCGCCGGTGCCACCCGGCACGCCGTCGTCGCCCTGACCGAGACGATGTCCGACCAACTCGCCCGACGCGACACCAGAGTCGGCGTCTCGGTGCTGTCGACTGGCGCGCGCGGCCGCGGCGCGGCGAGCGCTACCCCGCCAGCGAGGGTGGCCGAGATCGTCCTGCAGGCGATCAAAGACCGGCAGCTCTACATTCGCGCTGACCTCTGAGACGGCCTACGCGCGCAGCGACTCCAGGTACCGCCGCAGACCGCGGGCGCCAATCGTGAGCGTGTCGGGGTCCTGTGAATTGCGGGCCAGGCTGAGGGTGCCCTCGATCTGGGCGACCAGCGCATGGGCCGTATCGCCGGCGTCGACACTGGCTCGAACGGCACCCTGGGCCCTGGCGCGCTCGAGCGCGCGCTGGAACGAGTTGGTCCACAGGTCGAACACCGCCGTGGTGCGCAACCTGAACGCGTCATCGAGCGGGTTCATCTCCTGCGCCAGATTGTTGAGCGGACAACCGAGAATCGGCCGCTGCGTGCGCAGCCCGGCCACCCCGCGCTCGAACTCGGCAGCGATCGCTTCGAGCACGTCGGGCGAGTTCGACTCCTGGAGCGGCGTGACCCACTGCGCGGCGATCATCGCCGCCAGGACCTCGTCGACGAGCGCGTAGCCGAACTCGGCCTTCGAGGCGAAATGGTGGAAGAAGGCGCCCTTGGTCACGCCGGCGCGCTGCAGGATGTCGTCCAGGTGGGCGGCCTGGAAGCCGTGTAAATAGACCTCGAGTTGGCCGGCCTCGAGCAGCCGGCGGCGCGTGGTGCTGGGGTCTCGCGGGGCGATGCCGGGAGTATATCTTGACGACATACCGACCAGTCGGTATGTTCGAAGCGAGCAGGACCAGAAGGAGGCGCGTGTGCCCAAACGCAACGGATTCGACCATGGCGTCCCCGCGTGGGTCGATCTCAGCACCACCGACGTCGAGGTCGCCAAGAACTTCTACGCCACCCTCTTCGGCTGGCAGTGGACCGCCACCGACTCGCCCCAGGGCACGTACTGGATGGCCACGCTCAAAGGCGAACTGGTCGCCGGGCTGTCGGGCCAGCCGCCGCAGATGGCCGCGCAGGGCGTCCCGTCGATGTGGAATACGTACGTGAACGTCGACAATGTGGACGCTGCCACCGCCCGCGCACAGGCCGCCGGTGCGCAGGTCGCCATGCCGCCGATGGACGTTGGCGAGGCCGGCCGCATGGTGTTCGTCATCGATCCGAGCGGCGCGCCCATCGGCATGTGGCAGGCCGGCGCACACAAAGGCGCCGGTCTCGTGAACGAGCCAGGTGCGCTGATCTGGAACGAGGTCTACGCCCCGGACACGAAAGCCACGGCGGCCTTCTACAACCAGGTTTTCGGCTGGGACACTGGCGCCATGCCGTTCGGCGACGGCCAGGTCTACACCACCTTCAAGGTGGGGGACGCGGTCGTCGGCGGCACGGCGCCGCCGGCCCCGAATCAGCTGCCGCCGCACTGGCAGGTATGGTTCGGCACCGCTGACACCGACGCGACCGCCGCCCGGGCCACCGCCCTGGGAGCGTCCGTCGACGTCCCGCCAACCGACTCCCCGCAGGGCAAGATTGCCTTCCTCCGGGATCCGACCGGCGCGTCGTTCTCGATCATCACCGCCAGCGAGGCGTCCTGACCGCGCCGCGGCATAGCGGGCCGCTGACAGGCTGGGTCCACTAGCCTGCACCCGCCCATCTCGGGCGTTGCAGCGATTGAACAAAGCCACACTGTTGGCCGTCGGACTGCTCGCGAACCTTGGGCTGTGTGCCCAGCTCGCCATCTCGGGGGCCACCAGTGCGGCGGCGTCGACCCGCGTGGGTCAGGTCGTCGGTGCGACCAGCACGTCGACGCCGACGGCCACGCCGACGCCGGATCCGACGTCAACTCGAACCAGCACGCCGACCGCCACGAATACGCCGCAGGCGTCGCCCACATCGACATCGACCGCGATGGCCACGCCGACACTCGCGCCGACTGGCACGAGCACCTCCACGGCTACCCCGACGACGTCCCAGGCGGCCACGCCTTCACCCAGACGAATGGCTTCGGTGGCGCTGGCAACCTGGGCTACACCGTCGTGGACGACGCTGACGCCAGCTTCTGGACCGAGTTTCAGCGCCTCGGCGGTGTGGACATCGTCGGCTATCCGATCGCCAACCGCGTCCAGTACCGCGGTTTCCTGATCCAGCCGTTCCAGAAGCTGGTGCTGCAGTGGCGCCCCGACCTCGGCGGGGCCGTCCCGGTCAACGTCCTGGACGATATCATCCAGCAAGGCGGCGATGCCTGGCTGGCCGTCGACCGGCAGGTTCCGCGTGGCCAGAGTTTTGCGGACACTGGGCTCGAGTGGCCGGCGGTGGTCGCCAACCACGTGGCCATCCTCGACGCCTACCCGGCGCTCCACGACTACTACGCGTCTCAGCCGGATGCGGTCGACCGATTCGGACTCCCGCTCGGCGTCGACACGTACGGTCCGCTGGTGTCGGTGCGCCTCCAGCGCGCAACCCTCCAGCTGTGGACCGTCGACGCTCCATGGGCCCCTGCCGGCACGGTCGTCGTCGGCAACGGCGGTGACCTCGGTAAACAGGCCGGCCTGTGGCCGCTGGATGCGGACCCGCCGGTCGCGGTGCAGGCTCCGGATTAGGCCTAGCGGACGCCATAGGCTGCGAGCGAGTCTTCGTGGACAGCTGCCGGGGTTCACTCTACGCTGAGTCCTCGTTATGGAAGCGGAGCACCGCCCGCGGGGGCCGGCGGCCGAGCTGGTGGGCATCTCGAAGCGCTTCGGCCCCACGTCGCGCTGCGGGCACCCCAGTTTCTGTCGGCGGCGAACCTCGCCCAGGTCACCATCCTGGCGGCGATCATCGCCGTCGCCGCCGTCGGCGAGGCCCTGGTCATCCTCACCCGCAACGTCGATTTGTCGGTGGACTCCACCATCGGGCTGGTGGCCTACAGCGTCGCGGACCTCCTGCGGGCGCGCGCTCTCGGACTGCCGGAGGCGATCGCCTTCGGGATCGGTCTAGGCCTGCTGCTGGGTATCGTCAACGGCACCATCGTGACGGTGTTCCGCGTACCGGCCAGAGGCACGTGGTTGTTGGATCAGCTTCACGCCGCCCGTAGCGCCGTAACCGTGCGTGCCTCGTTAACTTGCGACGGCGGATCTCACCAGCCGCGTGCCTCTGGCCGGTACGAGCGGGATCAAGGCGCGGAGCGCCCCTCGCGGGGGTCGCCGCGGGAAGGAGCGCGCAGCGAGCTTGCGAGCGGAGCAGCGACTGGCGGCGGGGGGCCGCAGGCTCCCCCGACCTGGACGAGTGCAGCATCAATTACTTCGTTGAGCCCGCGGTGATACCTTCGACGAAGTCGTCGAGAAAGTAGTTGAACAGGATGGCGACCGGCAGGCCGGCGAACAGGGCGCCCGCCATGAGCGAGCCCCAGTAGAACAGGTCGCCTCGCACGAGGTCGGTGACCACGCCGAGGGTCACCGGCTTCACCGCGGTGCTCGAGGTGAAGACCAGTGGATACAGGAACGCCTGCAGCGAGATGGCGAACGCGAACATGCCCGCCGCGGCCAGGCCGGCGCGACTGATCGGTAGCACGACGTGAATGACCGCCTGGCGTCGCGTCGCGCCATCGATCAGAGCCGCCTCTTCGATCTCGAACGGGACATTCTTGAAGAAGCCCATCAGTAGCCACACCGCGAAAGGGATCGAGATCGTCGGCAGGATCAGCACCAGCGACCAGATGGTGTTCTGCAGTCCCAGCACATGCACCACGCGCGTCAGTGGGATGAACAGCAGCGTTGGCGGCACCAGATAGGTCGCAAAAATAGCGATGCCCAGCTGTTCGGCCCCGGGCAGCCTCAGCCGCGCCAGCGCGTACCCGGCCGGCACCGCCAGGACCAACGTGATCGCCACGACACACACGCCGATGATGAGCGAGTTCGCCATCCACGTCAGAAAGCGCGTCTGTTCGAGCAGATACTGGACGTTGACGAAGGTCGGCGCCAGATTGAACCAGAGCGGGTTGTTCGTCTCGCTGTAGAGGTCGGCGTTTTGCTTGAAGATCGTGATGATCATCCAATAGAAGGGAAAGACCGTCACGAGTGTGTAAATGGCCAGGGCCAGGGCGCGCAGCATGGTCCCGCGCTGCCTGCGCGTTATAGGCCGCAGACGAAACCCAACCCTCGGCGCGGTGGCGACTTCGATACGGCGGGCGATCATGCCGACTCCCGGCGCGCGATGGCCCGCAGCGCAAAGATCGTCAGCACGATCAGCACCGGCAGCAGGAACAGCGCAATCGCGGCGCCCTCGCCCAGCTGCGACCCAGAGACGCCAACCTGCAGCGCATAGTTGGCCAGCACCTGCGTCTGGTCGACCGGCCCGCCGCTGGTCAGTAGAAATACCACGGTCAATTCAGACAGAGTGAAGATCAGATCGAACAACAGCGCGATGAACAGAATGGGGGCGATCAGCGGCACGATAACGGCCCGGAACCGCTGCAGCCAGCTGGCGCCATCCACGCGGGCGGCGTCGATCACGTCCGCGGGCAGTGCCGTCAGTCCGGCCATGACGACGATGGCGCCAAACGGCACGGCTCGCCAGGTACTGACCAGGATGACCGCGATCATGGCTGGCACGGGCGTCCCGAGCCACTGAATGGCATGATCGATCAAGCCGACCTTCAGCAGCATCCAGTTGATCACGCTGAACTGTGAGTGGAACATCCACTTCCAGGCGATCGTGCTCAACGCGACTGGGATCGTCCACGGCAGCACGAACAGCGTGCGCAGGAGCGATCGGCCGGGGAATGCCCCGAGCAGCAGAAACGCCAGGGCCACACTCAGCGTGATCTTGGCGGCGGTCGCCACGACGGCGATGATCGTCGTATTACGCAGCGCCAGCGTGAACGTCGGGTCCCGCAGGATGTCGACGAAGTTCTTGAGCCCGATGAAACGCCCATCGCGGGCCACGGTTGCATCGGTGAGGCTGTACCAGATACCCATGCCCAACGGAAAGCCGATGAGCGCCAGGACGTAGATGACTGCCGGTAAGACCAGCAGGTAACCCTTGTAGCGGAAGGCGCGCCGGTGTACCGCGCGCGTGCGCGGAATAGCGACCTCGGTGGCCAGGGAGACCATCTACGTTCCCCTTCGGCCGGTCGGTCTTTACAACAAAACAGAACGCGGTTACGCGGAACCGACCGTTTTTCGAGCGTAGAGAGTCTCAGCCAGGCTGTCAATGCGTCCGCGCATCCCCCTGACAGCCTGGCTGAGTCGAAGCGGTTTGTTTAGACCGATCCGCCGAGCTTGCTGAGCAGGCTGCTCACAGCCGGGCCAAAGACGATAAGGCCGGCGATGGCCAGCACCGCGACGAGCGCGATGATCAGTCCATATTCGACCAGGCCCTGAGCCTGTTCGCTCAGTGTCTGGGACTGTTCGGTTGCCTGATCGAGCTCTTGCTCGACTTCTTGCTCATTGATTAGGTTGGACATTGGTAGCTCCTGACTCGACCCGCGAAATTGATGCGGACGTGATCAAACGCAGCATGGCCGAAAGCAGGTACTGGTCGCATCCCCCGTCTTACGGGGTTTTGCGGAGCTCACCGCGTACTTTGGTACGGTCACATTTGAGCCTCTGCGGCCGTATCTGCGCGTGGCCGGATGGCCCTGCCGGGTGGCCTTGGACAGGTCGGCCATCTGGTACCCTGGCGGGATGGCCGCACTCCAGCATCGCGCCCTGATCGTCGGCGAGCACCCGGCAATGCGCCTTCTCGTACGACTCAACTTGAGCGACTTGCCACTCGAAGTGCGCGAGAGCAACACCGCTCAAGCGCGCGATCAGTTGAGCTGGGATCTACCCCATGTGGTCGTCGTCGATCTCCACCCCCCGCTCGATCGAGGGCTGGCGTTGTGCCGCCAGTTGCGCTGGACTCCGACGACGGGGACGATCCCGTCGGTCCTGCTGATTGAAGCCGGCGATCCAGACTTGCGGGGGCTGGCCATCGAAGCGGGTGCGACGATCTGTCTGGAAAAGCCCTTCCGCCCGTTGCAGTTGCGCAGCACGATCCAGGGCTTGCTCGACTCACATGCGCGCATGGCTTCGCCTGCGCACAATCACGCTGCGTTCGCCAACTGGGACGAGGGCCAGCCGTCGACGCCATCGAACGAGCAGCAGGCGCGCCTGGAGGGAGCGAAACTCGCGGCGCGCACGGCCCACCACCTCCTGAATACGCCCCTCAGCCTGGCGCTGGGCTATGGCGAATTGTTGGCCGAAGATCCCCGGCTGGAGGATGAACTGAAGTCGATGGCCCGCGAAGTGGTGTCCAGCGTCGTCAGCGCCGCGGAGTTGCTGCACCGTCTGCAACGCATTAGCCGCCTCGAAGAACGGGATCCCAACTTACCCGGCGGGCCGATCCTCGATCTGGCGAAGTCAGTCTACGGGGCGCCGAGCGGCGCCGATTGAGTGAAATTGAGCGACCCTGACCACTGTCTCCTACACTCGTAGGCGGTGGTCAGTGAAACGTTTTTACCTGCGCCGCAGGACAACATTTGCGCGCTGGTCGTTGGTGAACACCCCGAAATGCGCCGGATGCTCAAGCTCATCCTGGCCGGTCTCGCCCTGCACGTGGACGAGGTCAGCTCGAACCACCAACTCCTGCATACGTTCAGCAAGGTGCCGCGCGTCGTCGTCGTTGACGTCGATCCGGCGTATGCGCAGGGCATGGCTGTCTGGCACGCGCTGCGCCGCAACGCGTTGACCGCGCATGTCCCGTCTGTATTTCTGGTCGAAGCCGGCAATAAGTTCATTCGCCATATGGCAACCATCGCCGGGGCGACCGTCTGCCTCGACAAGCCGTTCCACCCGCGACACCTGCGGACCATCGTCACGGACCTGCTGAGCTCGACGACTCCGCCCGACGCGCCCGACGCCCACCGCTCCGGCGTTCGACGGCCCGCGGCACTGTAGCGCTCGCCGGCCGCGCGCGCAACTGCGAACTAACCCGGGCCGTGCGGTTCGCTCAACCGCGGCACACCAGAGTGTCGCGGTTATGCACCCTGCAGACCTTGACCTGGCACGATTGGCGGGTGCCCAATTAGCGGCTCGGACAGCGCACCATCTCCTCAACACTCCACTGACCCTGGCGCTGGGGTACAGCGATCTGCTCGCGGAGGACTCCCGCCTCCCGCCCGAGCTCCGTGTTCTCGCCGCCGAGGCCTCCGATAGCATCCAGACCGCCGCGGACGTGTTGCGCCGTCTGATGCGCATCCGCCGGCTGGTGGAGCGCGACATCGGCTTGCCGAGCGGACCAGTCCTCGAGCTGGCCGACAGCGCACCCGAGACGATCAGCGCGTCCTAGCGAGGCTCGCGGGCAGCCTGGTCCGCTGATCGAGGTTTGACGCGGTCGTTCGGTCGCCGCTAGCATAGGCGTATATACGCATTTGTCGACCACCGATCGCTCCCCTCACCTCCGGCCTCCGCTCGCCGAGTGCAGCTGTCTGGCCCTGCGCCAGGCCGCCCGCCACGTCACCCAGTTCTACGATCACTGCCTCGCCCCGACCGGCCTGCGCACGACCCAGTACTCGATCCTGGCCCGCCTCAGACGCTTCGGCCCGATGCCCATCAACGCCCTGGCCGCCGAGCTCGTCATGGACCGCACCACCCTCGGCCGTAACATCCTGCCGCTCGAGCGGGACGGCCTCATCGCGATCGTTAAAAGCACCTCCGACCGACGCCAGAAGGAGCTTCACTTGACCGATACCGGTGCCGCGCGACTGCGTCGCGCTCGCCCACGCTGGACAGCGGCCCAGTCGCGTTTCGAAGCGACGTTCGGTGCCGATCGGGCATCTGAGCTGCGGGCCCTGTTGGGCGCCGTTGTCGCCGGCGAGCTCGTTCCTTCAGGCTCAACCGCCGCTCCAACGGCTCCGACGGTCGACCACGATGCTTAGCCCGCAGGTACCGCGCGGCCGGCTGCACTACGCCTGGGTCGTGGCGGGCATCACCTTTCTGTCGTTGCTGAGCTCGGCTGGCATTGGCGCGACCCGCGCCGTGTTGGTCCTGCCCCTCGAGCGCGAGTTCAGCTGGGATCGCGCGACGATCTCGCTCGCACTCTCAATTAACCTCCTGCTGTTCGGCCTGTGTGGGCCGTTCGCGGGCGCCGTCATGGCCCGCTTCGGCGTCCGCCGGGTCATGCTCGTCGCCCTCGTGACGCTCGCCGCGGCGGTCAGCCTGAGCACGCTCATGCAGTCCGCCTGGCAGCTCGTCATCCTGTGGGGCGTGCTGGTCGGCCTTGGCTCGGGCGCCATGGCCCTGGTCCTCGGCGCGACTGTCGCCGCGCGCTGGTTCGTGCAGCGCCGCGGGCTCGTAACTGGCTTGTTTGCCGCCAGCACCGCGACCGGCCAGCTCGTGTTCCTGCCGCTGCAGGCCGCGATCATCGAGTTCGTCGGCTGGCGGACCGCGGTGCTGCTGGTGGCTGGCGTCGCCATCACCGTCGCGCTGCTCGTCGGCCTGTTCATGCGCGACGATCCGCGCCAGGCCGGCCTGCAAGCCTACGGCGCCGAGACCGAGCAGCCGGAGGTCGTGCTGACGCCACGCCACGGCGCGCTCTCGGCCAATCCTTTCAAGCTGGCCGTGCAGACCCTGGGCGACGGCCTGCGGATCCCGGACTTCTGGTTTCTGGCCGGCAGCTTTGCGATCTGCGGCGCGACGACGGTCGGCCTGATCAGCGTCCACTTGATCCCGGCGTCGGTCGAGCACGGCCTGACCGAGGTCACCGCCGCCAGCATGCTCGCGGCCATGGGCATCTTCGATCTGATCGGCACGACGGCCTCCGGGTGGCTCTCCGACCGCATCGATCCCCGCAAGCTGCTGGTCTGGTACTACACGCTGCGCGGGCTGTCGTTGCTGTTTCTGCCCGCGGCGTACCAGCTGGGTGCGCCGGCCCTGGCTGGGTTCGTCGTGTTCTACGGGCTGGACTGGGTCGCCACCGTCCCACCCACCGTGAAGCTGGTCAGCGAGCGCTTCGGCAAGGATCGGGTGGGGCCCGTGTTCGGCTGGATCTTCGCCGCCCACCAGCTCGGCGGCTCCGTCGCTGCCTTCGGCGCTGGTCTGATCCACACCTGGCAGGGCGACTACCTGCTGGCCTTCCTGGTGGCTGGCGGCCTGAGCATCCTGGCCGCCGGTCTGATTCTCGGCCTCCGCGGCGCGGGCAAAGGCCTCGCGCCCACCCGCCCCCTGGAGCCTTCGCCCGCGGGCGCGTAGCCGCCGCTCAAGCTCGCCCCGAATATGGCCGATGCTCAGGAGTTGGCGGCGACGCCCGCTTTGAGGCATACCGTTGGCCGAGAACCCAGTCGAACCGGAAAAGCACCGCGGGCGGATAGTGACGGCTTTTTTGGGGAAAAGTTGGGGCGGGGTCGTACGGGCAGGCCGTTCGGCACCGCGGGCGGGGTCGTCCGTGGGGCGGGCCTCGCCATCAAGCCACTCAACGCGCGGACCTTCCGCGCAGCGACCGTCCGTGCGAGGCCCGCTCCTGGGGAACATCCTGACTTCGGTTGCGCGCCGCGCACTTCGCCTGCGGGCGGCGACGCCTCGAAGCTGGAGTAACGCGGGCACCAGCGCGACCACGACGTGCGCATCGACGAGGTCCCACCCTGATCTATGCGAAACGGCCGCCCGCAGGCGAAGTGCGCGGCGCGCAACCGAAGTCAGGATGTTCCCCAGGAGCGGGCCTCGCACGGACGGTCGCTGCGCGGAAGGCCCGCGCGTTGAGTGGCTTGATGAAGAGGCCCCGCCCCACGGACGACCCCGCCCGCGGTGCCGAACGGCTTGCCCTTACGACCCCGCCCCAACTTTTCCCAAACGTTCATGGCCGGCGGCCACCACCGGGGCATGAAAAATTCAGGCCGGCATGGCTAAGCTGGCCGGGTGGCGGAGTGGACCGAGGTCGGCTCGTTTTTGGTGCTGTGAGCCCGTCCTAAACGTGACCTGGCTGCCTTGATGGCACCGCTGAGTGTGGCTCCCGATCTGGGAAGCACGTACCGCAAACTCGTTCGTACTGGGCAGCCCTACTTCGCCAGCGGAGAGGAGAGAGCATATGGTGGAGGTGGTGTACGAGCGCGCGTGTGGTCTGGACATCCATAAGCAGACCGTCGTGGCCTGCCTGCTGGTGGCCGGCCCAGACACGGCATCGCACAAGGAGATTCGCACCTTCGGCACGATGACCGAGGAGCTACTCCAGTTGGCCGATTGGCTCACCGAGGCGGGCTGCACGCACGTCGCGATGGAGAGCACCGGGGTGTACTGGAAGCCGATCTACAACCTGCTCGAAGGCAGCTTCACGCTGCTGCTGGTCAACGCGCGCCACATCAAACAGGTGCCTGGCCGCAAGACCGACGTGCGCGACTGTGAATGGATCGCCGACCTGTTGCGCCATGGTCTCCTGCGGGCCAGCTTCGTGCCCGAGCGTCCCCAGCGCGAGCTGCGCGAGCTAACCCGCTATCGGACCTCGCTCATCCGCGAGCGAGCGGCTGAGGTCAATCGCGTGCAGAAGACGTTGGAGGGAGCCAACATCAAGCTGGCTTCGGTCGCCACTGACGTGCTGGGCGTTTCGGGACGCCAGATGCTGGCCGCACTGGCGACGGGTAGCAGCGATCCGGCGGCACTCGCGGAGTTGGCCAAAGGCAAGCTCCGCGACAAGCTGCCGCAACTGGAGCGCGCCCTCACTGGCCGTGTCGGGGTCCACCAGCGCTTCCTGCTCACACAACAGTTGGCGCATCTCGACGCGCTGGACGAGTTGATCGAGCGGGTGAGTACGGAGGTGACCGAGCGGCTGCGCCCTTTCGAGGCGGCGCTGAGGCACCTGGACACCATTCCGGGCGTAGGCCGACGCACCGCTGAGACACTGGTTGCCGAAATCGGCACTGACCTGGCTCGCTTTCCAACCGCGGCGCATCTGGCGTCGTGGGCTGGCATGTGCCCAGGCAATGACGAAAGCGCGGGCAAGCGGCGCAGTGGCAAGACCCGCAAAGGCGACCCGTGGCTACGCACCGCGTTGCTCGAGGCCGCCCAGGCGGCCGGCCGCACCCGCGGCACCTACCTGGCCGCGCAGTTTCGCCGCCTGGCTTCTCGCCGGGGCAAGAAAAAGGCCCTGGTCGCCGTCGGCCATTCGATTCTCGTCATCGCCTACCACCTGCTCACCGAAGACTCCGACTACCGCGAGCTGGGCCCGGTCTTCTTCGACCAACGCGACGAGCTACGCGTCACCCGCAGACTGGTTGATCGCCTCAAGCGCCTCGGCTATTCCGTCCAACTCGATCGCCCCGCCGCCTGACGCCGCCGCCGCCTTCGGCGGGGAGGTATTTTCACCGCAAACCGTAACTTGTTATTGGCGGCGTGTTTGAGTTTCTGTGGCGGCTGTTCAAACGAGGTCAGGCCGAGTCGCTCCTCGGGCTGGATCCACTGCGGACGCGGCTCATTGTGGGGTTGGGCAACCCCGGGCCTGAGTACGCGGATACGCGGCATAACCTCGGGTTTCGTTGCGTTGAGGAGCTGGCACGACGGGACGGGGGGACCTGGCGGGATCACCGTCACGACCTGGACAGCCTGATCGCGCGCATTGAGGCAGAAAACGACCTCACCGTCGTGCTCGCCAGGCCGCAGACGTTCATGAACCGCAGCGGTACGGCGGTGCGCGCGCTCATCGAACGACTCGGAATCGAGCCGGGCCAGTGCCTGGTTGTGTATGACGACATGGACTTACCGTTCGGTGCCCTGAGGCTCCGCGAGCGCGGCAGCCCCGGCACGCACAACGGCATGCGCTCGATCGTCGCTACCCTGAGTACCGACGACATCCCGCGCCTGCGGATCGGCATCAGCCAGGCCTCCCCGGGCGAGGCGACGTCGCACGTCCTCAGCGAGTTTGCCCCTGAAGAGCGCCAGGCCGTCGACGCGCTAATCGCCCGAGGCGCCAATGCGGCGCTGGCCTGGGCAATCAATGGAGCAGCTGTGGCAATGAACCGTTACAACAAAACCTGACACATGCGGCTGCATCCACTCCTTGCCGCCCTCGACAATGAGCCAGCCTTCAAGCGCCTGGTCGAAGCGCTGGGCGCGCCCGGCGCACACGCCACGCAGGTTCTGTCGGCGATCACGCCGGCCCGTCCCTACGCGCTCGCGGCCATGCACGCCGCACTGGCCCGACCGATGCTGCTCGTCGCCGGCCGGCCGTCCGAAGCGCGCGCCTACGCCAATGAGCTGCGCGCGTGGGCGCACGATCCCGGCTCGGTGGTCCTGTTCCCCGAGACGGACGCACTGCCCTACGATCGCCTGCCGAACGATCCCGACAAGCTCTCAGAGCGGCTGCAGGCCCTGGAGCGACTCGCCGGCCAGTCCGGCAAGAACCCGCCGCTGGTGGTGGCCTCGGTGCGCGCCGCCATGGACCTGGTACTCGATCCGCACGCGTTTGATGAGAGCCATCGGACCATCAAGCGCGGCCAGGTCCTGCCACCCGCCGAGCTGGCGGTGCAATGGCTGGGCCTCGGGTACGAGCCGTCGGCGCTGGTCGACTCTCCGGGCTTGTTCAGTCGCCGGGGCGGCATTCTCGACGTCTTCCCACCAGGCGGCCAGCCGCTGCGCATCGAGCTCTGGGGTGACGAGGTCGACACGATCCGCTTGTTCGACCCGGCCACGCAGCGCTCCACCGAGCAGCTCGAATCAGCCACGGTCGGACCAGCTCACGAGGTGTTGCCCAGGGCCCTGGCGGTGAGCATGGCCCTGGACACCTTGCGGCCGCAGTTCGTGGACGCGTTCGCACGCGACCTCAGAATTCTGCGCGAGGGCAGCCAGGCCTTCTCGGCGCTGGAGTTCTACCGTGGGTTCCTCGGGACGTCCACGCTGCTCGACTACCTGCCCACCAGCGGTGTGCTGGTGCTCGACGAACCTGACGCCGTGGCCCGATTCGCGCAGGACTTCGAGGAGCAGGTCGAGCAGTTGCACGCCGACCTCCTCGACCGCGGCGAAGTGCCGCCAGGCATGGCGCGCCCGTATCGACCCTGGCGCGACGTCATGCGCGCAGCCAGCACCAGCCGCCTGGAGGTTCGTCTCGACCCCGACGCCGAGAGCCTGCCTTTTGAGCACGCCGCCAAATATGCCGGTCGGCTCGAGCCGTTCCTGAACGCGCTCGTCGACGATCACCATCGCACGACGATCGTGGTCAGCCAGCAGGCCAGCCGGCTGAGCGAGCTGCTGCAAGATCAGGGCGTGACCGCGCCACCGCACGAGCTACTCCCCCAACGACCGGACCCACTTCGCGCGCCTAGCGGCGCGCTTCGGGAGCCCCAGCAGTCCATCGAGTTGATGCACGGCCTGCTGCGTGAGGGCTGGACCTCGGCTGCGCTCGGCCTGGCGCTGTATACGGACAGCGAGATCTTCGGCTGGACCAAACAGCGCCGGTCCGCGCCGGCGCGGCGCGTCGTGTCCGAGCGGGCGGCCGCTGCGCGCGAGTCTTTCCTGGCCGACCTGCAAGACGGCGACCTGGTCGTGCACGTCGACCATGGCATCGCGCGCTACGGCGGACTGGTGCGGACGCCGGTCGGCGCGACGCCTGGTCAGGACAGCTCGCTCGAGCTGCCGGGCCACGCCGAGTTTCTGCTGCTGCACTACGCGGGCGGGGACAACCTGTATGTCCCGGTCTCACAGGCCGACCGGGTCGGCCGCTATGTCGGCGCCGGTGACGCCGACCCGTCGCTGACCCGTCTCGGGAGCGGCGAGTGGGTGCGCGCCAAAGCCAAGGTCCGCCGCTCGGTACGCGATCTGGCCCAGGAGCTGATGGAGTTGTATGGCGCGCGGGCAGCGCTGCAGGGGCACGCGTATCCAGTCGACAGTCCCTGGCAGCTCGAGCTCGAAGGCAGCTTCCCATACGAAGAGACGCCCGACCAGGTGCAGGCGATCTACGACGTTAAGACCGATATGCAGTCGCCCCGGCCGATGGACCGATTGCTCGTCGGCGACGTCGGGTTCGGCAAGACCGAGGTCGCCTTGCGGGCCGCCTTCAAAGCGGTGCAGGACGGCCGCCAGGTCGCCGTGCTCGTCCCGACGACGGTCCTCGCGCAGCAGCACTTCAACACCTTCCGCGAGCGCCTGGGGGCGTTTCCCGTCAAAGTCGAGATGCTCTCACGCTTTCGCACGGACAAAGAGCAGCGCGAGATCATTGCTGGACTGGCCAGCGGCAACGTCGACATCTGCATCGGGACGCATCGCATCGTGCAGCGCGACGTCGAGTTCAAGAACCTGGGACTGGTGGTGATCGACGAGGAGCAGCGCTTCGGCGTGGCGCACAAGGAGCGCTTGAAGCAACTGCGCCGCGAAGTCGACGTCCTGACCCTGACCGCCACGCCCATCCCGCGCACGCTTCACATGGGGCTGGTCGGCGTCCGCGACATGAGCGTGCTCGAGACCGCGCCCGAGGCGCGTCTACCGGTGCGCACCTACGTCACCGAATACGACGATGGCCTGGTCCAGGAGGCGATCCTGCGCGAAATCGACCGGGGTGGCCAGGTGTACTTCGTGAACAATCGCGTGCAGGGCATCGAAACGATCGCCAATCGCGTCCGGCGCCTGGTCCCCGAGGCCCGCGTCGTGGTTGGCCACGGGCAGATGCCCGAAGACCAGCTCGAGCAGACGATGCTCGGGTTCGCCGAAGGCGACTTCGATGTGCTGGTGTGCACCACGATCATCGAGTCCGGGCTCGACATTCCCAATGCCAACACGCTGATCGTCAACAGCGCCCATCGATTCGGCCTCGCCCAGCTGTACCAGCTGCGGGGCCGCGTCGGGCGAAGTGCGAGCCGGGCGTACGCCTACCTGCTGTACGCCAGGGACATGAGCTTGAGTGAAGTCGCCCAGGAGCGCCTGAAGACGATCTTCGAAGCCACCGAGCTTGGCGCCGGGCTGCGCATCGCGATGAAGGATCTCGAGATCCGGGGGGCCGGCAATCTGCTCGGTTCGGCCCAGAGCGGACACATCGCCGCGGTCGGTTTCGACCTCTACACGAAGTTGCTAGCCGAACAGGTCGAGCTGCTCAAGGCACGCCACGATGGGTCTGCCGCGCTCCCCATCGAGCGTCCCTGGCCCTCGCTCGATCTGCCGCTGAACGCCTTCATCCCGCCCGAATACGTTCTGGACGATCCGGTGCGGCTGCGGCTCTATCAACGGTTTTCGGCCGTGGCGAGCGATGCCCAGCTCGCGAGCCTCGTGTCTGAGGTCGAGGACCGCTTCGGTGCGTTGCCCGAGGCGGCGCAACACCTGGTGTACCTGACGAGTCTGCGCCTGCGAGCGGGCGAGGCCGACGTGCAGGCCGTGACCGCCATCCACGACGAGGTCATCGTCAAATTCGATCGGCTGCCGGCCCTCAACGTCGACCAGGTCGCGCGCACGGCTGGCGTCGCCCTCAAGCGCGGCAGCAACCAGTTGCGCTTCGCGCGCGGCGTCGGGACCGCCTGGATGGAGCGGCTGTATGCGCTCATCACGGCGCTGCCGCATGCCGAGGCGTCAACCAAAGAGACGGCTCGCCCACTACCCGATGTAATGACCCCGGCGCTGCGCTCGGCATGAGATCCTGTGTCATTCTGGTGATGCGTTTTCGAACATGAACATGATGCACGGCCCGATCGGGCCGGGCGGCGGGCGAGGCGGTCGTGGAAGGCGACTGGGCTCCGCGGCAGCCGCACGCGTCGGTCTCACCGACCACGCTAACGGAACCGCGTTACCTGCTCCCGAGCCATCGCCGAGCGCGGAACCCTTCAAGCTCAGCGCGCTCTGGGCCAATGCCCGCACCACCTGGGGCGGGTTCCGACGTGTTCTGGTGCTCGTCTGGGATGCGAACCCCGGGCTGACGCTGGCGTTGGGCGTCCTGAACTTGCTCCAGGGCGGGCTGCCGGCGGCGGGCGTCTGGATCTCCAAGTTGCTTATCGACGCGGTCGTGGCCGCCGTGTCAAGCGGGGCAGGCACGGCCGCGCTGCCAGGGGTGCTTTTTCTGGTCGCGCTGCAATTCGTCTTCGCCGCGGCCGGCAACATTCTCGGCACGTTCAGCAATATCTGCCAGCAGCTGCTCCAGGAGCAGGTCGCCAACCGCGTCCAGCTCCTGGTCATGCGGCAGGCCAACCAGCTCGACCTGGTCTTTTTCGAGCGTCCCCAGTTCTACGACCTGATTCAGCAGGTGCAGCGCGAGGCAACGTCCCGGCCCGTGTCGATGGTGCAGACCGCCTTCGGCCTGATCCGACAGTTGTTGACGTTCGCCTCGCTGCTGGCGCTGCTGGTCAACCTCGAGTGGTTCATCGCCGCGGCCGCGCTCATCTCGCCGATCCCGGCCTTTGTCTCGAGCGCTCGCTACGGCTGGCAGGGGTATCAGATGATGCGCTGGCAGTCGCCGCTCCGGCGCATGATGTCCTACCTGACGAATCTGATGACCACCGATACGTACAACAAAGAAGTCAAGCTCTTTACGGTCGGCGACTTCTTCATCCAGCGCTTTTCCAGCCTCTTCCAGCGTTACTACGCGGAGAACCGGGCGCTGGTGATTCGGCGCTACCTGGCTGGCGCCGCGTGGTCGATGCTGACGGTCCTGACCAATGGCCTGACGTTCTTCTACGTGGCCTACCGCACCCTCGGCGGGTCAATCAGCGTTGGCGGCCTGACGCTGTACGTCCAGGCAGCCAGCGGGGTGTCGCAGGCCTTCTCGGCTCTGCTCGGCGGGCTGCAGTCGATGTACGAGCACCAGCTCTACCTGAAGACGCTGTTCGAGCTACTCGACTTCGAGCCGCTGGTCCGCGCGCCTGACCATCCGGTGCCGCTGCGCCACCCGATCCAGGAAGGGATCGAGTTTCGCAACGTCAGCTACACGTACGAGGGCAAAGACAAGCCGGCCCTCAAAGACGTGAGCTTCAAGATCGCCAGAGGCGAGACCGTGGCGATTGTCGGGCACAACGGCGCCGGCAAGACGACGCTCGTCAAACTCGTCGCGCGGCTGTACGACCCACAGGCAGGCCAGGTGCTCATCGACGGTCGAGACGTGCGCGAGTACGACCCTGACGAGTTGCGCGGCGAGTTCGGGGTGCTCTTTCAGGACTACGTTTCGTATCAGTTCAGCGCGCGCGAGAACATCGGCATCGGCCGCGTCGAGCGTCTGGACGACACGCCGGCAATCGCGACCGCCGCCGACAAGAGTGGCGCGGCGGGGGTGATCGAGGCGCTCCCCGAAGGCTACGACACGGTCCTGGGCAAATGGTTCGACGGCGGAGTCAACCTGAGCGGCGGCGAATGGCAGAAGGTGGCCCTGGGTCGGGCATTCATGCGCGAGGCGCAGATCCTGATTCTCGACGAGCCGTCGGCCGCGCTCGACGCGCGCGCCGAGTTCGAATTGTTCACCCGGCTGCGGCAGCTGGCCCACGGGCGGACGGCCATCTTCATCTCGCATCGCTTCTCTACTGTTCGCCAGGCGGATCGAATCCTGGTGTTTGAACAGGGCGGGCTGATCGAGTCCGGAACGCACGAAGAACTCCTGGAGCTCGGCGGACGCTATGCGGAGTTGTTCAATCTCCAGGCCGCATCCTATCGCTGAGGCGCTCCGCCGGCGCGCGCCGCTCGCTCGGCGGACCGATCTGACCACCTACCGACTGTTCCACGGCGACGCCGAGGGTGCGCCAGGGCTGGCAATCGACCGTTTCGGCGACGTGGCGGTCATCCACGCCGACTCGCGCGAGCTGCTCGACAGCTGGCGCGACGAGCTCCGCTCGGACCTTGGCGATATGGGTTGCGCCTACGCCAAGCTCCATCCACGACCTGCAAGTCGCGCTCCCGAGGCGCTGCTCCATCGGGCCGCCCCTGAGCAGCCCATATGGGGACCTGGCATCGACACGGTCGAGGCTGTGGAATACGGCGCCAGGTACATCGTGCGGCCCGTGGCGGGGCCGTCTGTGGGCCTGTTCATCGACATGCGCGAGGTGCGCGCGTGGGTTCGCGACAATGCGCTCGGCCGATCGGTGCTGAACCTGTTCGCCTATACTTGCGCGTTTGGCCTGAGCGCCACGCTTGGCAAGGCCGCGCGGGTGGTGAACGTGGACGTTTCGCGGCCGTATCTCGAATGGGGCCAGGCGAACTATCGGTTGAACGCGCTGACCTGCGACCCGCGGGACTTCATCTATGGCGATGCGTTCGACTGGCTCGGCCGTTTCAGCCGACGGGACACGCGCTTCGATCTCGTGATCGTCGATCCACCAACCTTCAGCTCGACCCCGTTCGCGGTGACGCGGGACTATCCGCGACTGGTCGCCGCGGCGGCGCGCGTCGTCGCGCCTGACGGTATCCTCGTCGCGGCGACGAATCACGCGGGCACGTCGGCAACGCGCTTTGCGGGCTGGCTCGCGGCTGGACTCGAGAGCGCCGGCCGCCAGGGCAAGATGGTGCAGCGCTGGCACGAACCCGAGACGGACTTTCCAGTGGCAGCGGGCCAGCGACCGTATCTGAAAGTACGAGCGCTCGCGCTCGACTGAACAGGGTGATCACGGCCGAGTCCGGGTATGGCCCTGCCACCATGCAATTCGACAGCCACGGTGAGTTGCGATCGATCGATCTCAGCTGAAGGTGGGGTATCGTTGCGGCGATGGGTGATGACCGCGGCGTCGAGCAGCGGCGGCAGTTGGGTCGAGACCTGGGCACCCCGCCGTACAGCACCGCGCAGTTGGCGTCGCTCATTGCGGACGTACCTGACTTTCCCAAGAAAGGGATCCTGTTCAAGGACATCACGACGCTGTTGAAGAACCCGGCTGCGTTCAAGCAGTCGATTGACCAGCTGACGGACCTGGTCCGCGGGTTGGATCCCGGCGTGGTGATCGGGATGGAGTCACGCGGCTTCATTTTTGCCGCGCCGATCGCGTATCAGCTGGACGCGGGCTTCGTGCCGGTTCGGAAGCTTGGCAAGCTACCCGGTGAAGTCATCAGCGCCGAGTACGACCTCGAGTACGGCACGAACACGCTCGAGCTGCACCGCGACGCGGTCGGCCCAGGCGATCGAGTGTTGATCGTGGACGACCTGCTCGCCACCGGCGGCACCGTCTCGGCCACGATCGACCTCGTCAAACGTCTGGACGGCAAGGTCGTAGCCGTAGCCTTCCTCGTCGAGCTCACAGCCCTCAACGGCCGCGACCGCCTCCAGGACTATGAAGTCATTTCGCTCCTGAAGTTCTGAGCATTCGGTGGCCCGCATCGCTTCGCTCGCTCCTGGCGGGTCCCCCCAGGGTGAGAAGAATCAGCCACCGCAGGTCAGCCTCGGCGCACCGAAACAGAGCGAACGAAGCGATGCGCGCCGCGACTACGCCGCGAGGTATTCGACGACTTCGCTGCGCAGGCCGGGGAGACGGCGGAGTTTGGCGAGCGCGGCTTGCTCGATCTGGCGAATGCGTTCGCGGCTGACGCCCATCACTTCGGCGACTTCAGTGAGCGTGCGTTCTTCGCCGCGCTCGAGTCCGAAGCGCATTTGAATGATCGTCCGTTCGCGCGAGTCCAGCGACTGCAACGCTTCGGACAAACGCTGCGAGAGCTCCTGCTTTTCAACTTCGCGGTGCGCCGCCTGGCCCGCGGTCTCGTCGCCCAGCAGGTCACCGCGCGTCATATCCGAGTCATCGCTGAGCGGCGCCTCGATCGACAGCGGCACCTGTGCCGCACGGCGGGCCTCGATGATCCGTTCGACGTCCATGCCCAGGTGCCGAGCAATCACTTCGACGGACGCGGCCTCACCGGTTTCCGCCTGCAGCTCGCGTTCGGCGCGCAGCACGCGTGACAGTAGCTCGATCGCGTGGACCGGCAGCCGAATCGTGCGCGATTGATCGGCCAACGACCGGGTCATGGCCTGCCGAATCCACCAGTAGACGTAGGTGCTGAAGCGGAATCCACGTCGCCAGTCGAACTTGTCGGCGCCGATCTGAAGACCGATGTTGCCCTCCTGGACAAGATCCAGAAAGGACAACCCGCGGTTGTAGTAGCGACGCGCGACTGAGACGACCAACCTCAGGTTGCTTTCGATCAGGTGGCGCCGCGCGCGCTCGCTGTCTTCGATGACCAGCTCGAGCTCCGAGCGGGTGAGATCGTCGAGGGCTTCGTCTGAGGCGAGCCGGCCAATCGCATCGCGCCCAGCCTCCATGCGCTGGGCCAACTGCACTTCGTCCAGCTGGGTGAGCAGGGCGTGCGTGGCGATTTCACGCAGGTACATGGCGTCCGCGCCACCGCTCAATTCGTCGGAGACACCCAGTGGTCCGAACGCCGGCGCCGAGACCTCGGCCTCCGTGGCGGCGATCATTTCCGCGGTTGGCTCTTCGGTCAATTGCAGCGTGTGCACAAAGTTGAGCTCGTCGTTGTTGGTGCCCATACAGTCTGTGCCCATCATCGGCAGGCAGCGGCCCCGGCTGAAGCCCCGGGTGACCCCGCGGCGCCCTGCCGCACGCGGGTTTGTGTCTACACTTAGGCCGATTCCCCATGCGCACCCTCGAGTTCGATGAGGGACAGCGCGCCCTGGTTCTCATCGACCAGACGCGTCTGCCTCACGCCACCGTGATGATTGCTTGCCGTACGCCCGCGGAGGTCGCCCACGCCATCCAGAGCATGCAAGTCCGCGGGGCGCCGGCCATCGGCGTGGCAGCCGCGTACGGCATGGCCCTGAGCGCGCAGGCACAGTCGTCGGATGATGCGGCCGCGTTTATCGAAGATCTCGAGCGCAGTGCGCGGCTGCTGGGCCAGACACGCCCGACGGCAGTCAATTTGAAGTGGGCCCTCGACCGGATGCTGGCGCACGGGCGCGCCGTGCTCGAACGCAACGGGGTCGCCCAGGCCCGCGCGGCACTGCTGGACCTGGCCCACGCCATGGCCGACGAGGACGTTGCCGCCAATCGGCGCATGGGTGCCTTTGGGCTCGAGCTCGTACCCGACGGCGCCAACATCCTGACTCACTGCAACACCGGGGCACTCGCCACGGTCGACTACGGCACGGCGCTGGGTGTCGTGCGCGCCGCGCACGAGGCCGGTCGCGGGATCCATGTGTATGTCGACGAGACCCGCCCGTTCCTGCAGGGTGCCCGCCTGACGGCATGGGAGTTGCAGCGGCTCGGCGTGCCCATGACCCTGATCACCGACAGCATGGCCGGCCACTTCATGAGCCGTGGGAAGGTCGATCTGGTCATCCTCGGCGCCGATCGCATCGCGAGCAACGGCGACGTAGCGAACAAGATCGGCACGTATTCGCTGGCCGTCCTGGCCCGCGAAAACCGCATCCCGTTTTATGTCGCCGCGCCCACTTCGACCGTCGACCTGTCACTGAGCAGCGGCGTCGAGATCCCGATTGAGGAGCGCTCGTCGCGCGAGGTGACCGACATCGCTGGCTCGCGCATCGCCCCTGAAGGCGTCAATGCGGCGCATCCGGCCTTCGACGTCACGCCGGCGCGCCTGGTCACCGCGATCATCACCGAGCACGGCGTACTGCGCCCACCATATGCAGCCTCGCTGACGGCCGCGGTCCGCGGCACGTCCGTTCCCCCGGTGGCCGCCTGAGGACCACGGTTTTGGCCCTCCCAGAACTCCTTCAAGCTGTTGACCGGGCCGACATTGGCGTGTTCGGCGGTTCAGGCTTTTACAGCTTGATGGAGGGCGCGATCGAACAGGTGTCCGTACAAACCCCCTTCGGCCCGCCCAGCGAAAGCATCGCCATTGGCCGGATGGGCGACGTGCGCGTCGCCTTTCTGCCTCGCCATGGGGCGCACCACCGCATTCCGCCACACGCGATCAACTACCGAGCCAATCTGTGGGCCATGGCCCAACTGGGCGTCACGCGCGTCATCGCGCCGACCGCCGCGGGCAGCCTGCAGCCACACATCAAACCCGGCGACTTCGTGGTGTGCGACCAGTTCGTCGATCGCACGTATGCGCGCGAGCAGACGTTCTACGATGGTCCGCGGGTGGTGCACATCTCGACCGCGGAGCCCTACTGTCCCGACTTGCGCACGCACAGCATCGCGGTCGGCCGCGAGCTGGGCATCACCGTCCACGAACGCGGGACCGTCGTCGTGATTCAGGGCCCACGCTTTTCGACCCGCGCGGAGAGTCAGTGGTTTTCGCAGCAGGGCTGGGAAGTGATCAATATGACCCAGTATCCGGAGGCGGCGCTCGCGCGCGAGCTCGAGATGTGTTACGTCAATATCGCGCTGATCACCGACTACGACGCGGGGCTGGTGGAGGGCGTTGACGGTGCGCCGGGCATTCGGCCCGTCAGCGTCAGCGAGGTCGTCCGGGTGCTCCACGACAACAACGAGCGCGTTCGGCGGCTGATCGAACGCTTGCTGCCGCGAGTCCACGGCGCCCGCGCGTGCCCCTGCTCGCGAGCGCTCGAACACGCCATCATCAGTTAGAAAGGACATCAGAACTCAGATGTCAGACAGCAGACAGTTCCAGCTCGGACGTCGTCTGACTTCTGACGTCTGACATCTGACATCTCACATGACCGTTCTCGTAGTTGGCTCGATCGCGCTGGATACCCTCGAAACCCCTTTTGGTAAGGCCGAGGACGAGCTTGGGGGCGCGGGTTCATACTTCTCGCTGGCCGCGAGCGTCCTGACCCCGGTTCAGCTCGTCGGCGTGATTGGCTCCGATTTCCCCGAGCGTCACCTCGACACGCTGCGGGCGCATGCCGTGGATCTGCAGGGCCTGCAACGCGTCGAGGGTGGCAAGACCTTCCGCTGGACTGGGCGCTACGAATACGACATGAACGTCGCCCATACGCTCGACACGCAGCTGAACGTCTTTGGCGAGTTCAAGCCGAATTTGCCCGACAGCTACCGCGAAACGGAGTTTGTCTATCTGGCGAACATCACGCCCCAGTTGCAGATCGAGGTGCTGGACCAGGTCCGCAAGCCGCGCTTTGTCGGTGTCGACTCGATGAACTTCTGGATTGGCAACCCAGAGACCAAAAAGGACCTGACCAGAGCGATCGGGCGGGTCAACGCGGTCTTCATGAATGATGCGGAAATCCGCCAGTACACCGGCAAGTACAACCTGTTCGAGGCGGCGCGCAGCGTGCTGGACCTGGGTCCCGAGGTCGTCTTGATGAAGAAGGGCGAGCACGGTGCGGTGGCCGTCTCGCGCGAGGGCGTCTTCGTGGCCGCCGCCTATCCGCTGGATTCCGTCAAAGACCCGACCGGCGCCGGGGACTCGTTCGCGGGCGGCTTCATGGGACACCTGTCGGAGTCGGGGGATACGAGTTGGGCGGGGATCAAACGCGCGATGATTTTCGGCAGCGTGATCGCGAGCTTCTCGGTTGAAACGTTCGGGGTCGCGGGGCTCCTGGAGATGTCGCGTGAGGCGATCGAGGATCGCTACGAGGTATTGCGCCGGTGCACCATGTTCGAGTCCCTGACGAAGGCGTCGCCAGTTGGCTGACGGCTTCGACATCAAGGACATGTCGCTGGCCGAGCCTGGGTTGGCGCGGGTGCGCTGGGCCGACGGTCAGATGCCGGTCCTGCGCAGCATTCGCGAGCGCTTCAGCCGCGAAAAGCCGCTGGCTGGGCTGCGGATTGGCGCCTGCCTGCACGTGACGACTGAGACCGCCAACCTGATGATCGCGCTCAAAGCGGCCGGCGCTTCCATCACGCTGTGCGCGTCAAATCCGCTGTCGACCCAGGACGACGTTGCCGCGGTCCTCGCCGGCGAGTTCGGCATCCCGACCTTCGCGATCAAGGGCGAGGACGAGGGAACGTACTACCGGCACATCGAGGCCGTGCTGGCGAGTCGCCCCAATATCACCATGGACGATGGCTGCGACCTGGTCAACGTGCTGCATACCCGGCACGCCGACCATCTCGCGGACGTCCACGGCGGGACCGAGGAGACCACCACCGGCGTGATTCGCCTGCGCGCCATGGCGCGCGATGGCCAGCTGCGCTTTCCAGTCGTCGCCGTCAACGAAGCGCTCACCAAGCACATGTTCGACAACCGCTACGGCACGGGGCAGAGCACGCTCGACGGGCTGATCCGGGCGACGAACGTGCTGCTCGCCGGGCGCACGTTCGTGGTCTGCGGGTACGGTTGGTGTGGTCGGGGTCTGGCCTCGCGCGCCCAGGGCATGGGGGCGCACGTCATCGTGACGGAAGTCGATCCCACCCGCGCGCTCGAGGCGTTGATGGATGGCTACCGGGTCATGCCGCTCGCGGACGCCGTCAAAGAAGCCGACATCATCATCACGTTGACGGGCGATGTCAACGTGGTGGACGCGCAACACTTCCAGGCCATGAAGGACGGCTGCATCGTCGCCAATTCAGGCCACTTCAACGACGAAATCAACATCCCCGCCCTGGATCAACAGGCGCGGACACATCGGCCAGTTCGACCGTTCGTGGAAGAGTACGAGATGCTCGATGGCCGTCGAATTTACCTGCTGGCCGATGGGCGCCTGCTCAACCTCGCGGCCGCCGAGGGCCACCCCGCCGCGGTCATGGACATGAGCTTCGCGAACCAGGCACTGTCCGCGGTCTACATCGCCGAGAACCACGGCCGATTGACCCCAGGCGTGTACGACGTTCCAATGGATATCGATCGGGAAATCGCCCGGCTGAAGCTCGACAGTCTCGGCGTCAAGATCGACGAATTGACCGAAGAACAGCGCCGCTATCTCGCCAGCTGGGACATGGGAACGTAGTGTGCGCGCGCTGATCACGGGTATCGGCGGGTTCGTCGGGCGCCACTTGCTCCAGCATCTGCAGGCCGAGGGCGATGTCGTCAGCGGGCTGGGACGCCCAGCCGACTGTGCCGACATGCCCGCGTCGGTGCGCGTGTTCCACACCGATCTCGGCGATCGCGCGGCCGTTGAGCGAGTCGTGCGCGAGGCACAACCCGAGGCCGTCTATCATCTGGCGGCGCAGTCGTCGCCGGCCGAAAGTCTGGCCGACCCCTGGGCGACCATCGGCAACAACCTGCTTTCCCAGATCAATCTGTTCGAAGCGTTGCTCGGCAACGGGCTACGGCCGCGCGTGCTGGTCATTGGTTCGAGTGACGAATATGGCCGGGTCCGACCTGATGAAGTGCCGACCGACGAGAACGTCCCACTTCGGCCGACGACGCCGTACGCGGTCAGCAAGGTAGGCCAGGACATGATGGGGTTTCAATATTTTGCCCAGCACGGCCTGCCCGTGGTGCGCGTACGGCCGTTCAATCACACCGGGCCGGGGCAGGATGCACGGTTCGTCATCCCCAGCTTTGCGCATCAGCTCGCCGAGATCGAGGCAGGCGAACGCGAGCCGGTCTTACGCGTGGGCAATCTCGACGTGGCGCGCGACTTCACGGACGTCCGTGACATCGTGTGCGGCTATCGATTGGCGCTGGTGGCCGGCGCCCCGGGGGACGTTTACAATCTCGGCCGCGGCCGCTCGGTGCGTCTCGCGGCAGTCGTCGACGAGCTCGTCACCCTGTGCCGCGTCCCAGTTCAGACCAGGGTTGACCAGACGCTGCTGCGACCCTCGGATGTACCCCGCCAGGAGGCCGACACGCGCAAGTTCACCACACTCACGGGCTGGCAGCCGCGCATCGAGTGGCACACGACCTTGCGCGATACGTTGGAGTACTGGCGAGAAAAGGTTGAGGAGAGCCTGTGCGCGTCCTGATCACTGGCATTACTGGCATGGTCGGGAGTTTCCTGGCCGAGTATCTGGCCGAGCAGCACCCCGACGTCGAGGTTTTCGGGACCTTCCGTTGGCGCAGCAAGCTTGACAACCTCCAGCACCTGCGCAATTGCGGCAAGCTCAATGTGCTCGACGAGGGCCAGCGGGTCACCGATACGACCAGCCTGCGGCGGTTTGTCCGGCCGGGCGAGGTGACGGTCATCGACTGCGAGCTGCAGGACGCAAGCGCCGTCCGCGGGGTCATTCGCGCCGTCCTGCCGGACCGGATCTTCCATCTGGCGGCGCAAAGCTTCGTGCCCACCAGTTGGACTGCCCCAGCGTTCACCCTGACGAACAACATCGTCTCGGAGGTCAATGTCTTCGAGGCGGTGCGCGAGGCGCGCCTCGATCCGGTGATCCACGTCGCCGGCTCGAGCGAGGAATACGGACTGGTCTATCCGCACGAGGCGCCGATCAGCGAAGACAACCCGCTGCGCCCCCTCAGCCCGTACGCGGTCAGCAAAGTTGCGCAGGAGACGCTGGCGCTGCAGTACTTCCGCAGCTACGGGTTGAAGTGCGTCGTCACGCGCGGGTTCAACCACACCGGCCCGCGGCGCGGCCAGGTGTTTGCGACCAGCAGCTTTGCCCGACAGATTGCCGAGATCGAGGCTGGGTATCGCAAACCGGTGATCGACGTGGGCGATCTCGAGTCGAAGCGCGATTGGACCGATACCCGGGACATGGTGCGCGCGTACTGGTTAGCGGCTGAGCGCGGCACGCCGGGCGAGGTCTACAACGTCGGCCAGGGGACGTGCATTCGCGTCGGCGAGATGCTCGACGTGCTGCTCAGCCACTCCAACGTCCAGATCGCTAAAGAACCTGACCCGTCGCGGATGCGGCCGAGCGACGTGCTGCTGCTGTGGGCCAATGTCGACAAGTTCAAGAAGGCCACCGGTTGGGAGCCGACGATCCCGTTCGATCAGACCATGGTCGATCTCCTCAACTACTGGCGTGAGCGCGTCCGCGTCCTCGGTCGACAACCTGTTGGCCTGCGCTAGGCGTGCCGACGACCATCCAGTTCGGGACGGACGGCTGGCGCGCGGTCATCGCCGAAACGTACACGTTCGACAACGTCCGGCTGGCGTCGCAGGCGTGCGCGGCATATTTCAACGAGTCGGGTAAAGCTCCGCGCGGCATCGTCGTCGGCTACGACACGCGGTTCGGCTCGGATCGCTTCGCCCGCGCCGTCGCTGAGGTCTTGACCGCCAACGGCGTGCGGGTACTGCTGAGCGATCGCTTCCAGCCGACACCGGTCATCTCCTATTCGGTGATCGATCGCCAGGCTGGCGGCGCGATCATGATCACTGCCAGCCACAACCCCGCCACCGACAACGGCTTCAAAGTCAAGTCGGACGTTGGCTCGTCGGCGCCGCCCGAGACCATCGCGGCGATCGAACAGCAGATCGATCGCCTCGAAGCCGCTGGGGGTGGCGTACAGCGCCTCGATCTGGGCGAGGCGGAGTCACGCGGCCTGCTCGAGTACTTTGACGCGACGCCGGCGTTCGATGCGCAGATCGCCCGCCTGGTTGACCTGGAAAAGCTTCGGGCGGCGGGCGTTCAGGTGGTCGCCGATTCGATGTACGGGACCGGGCAAGGGGTCTTCAAGCGACTCCTATCGGGAGGCGCGACGGTTGTCGAAGAGATTCGCAATGCGGTCAACCCGGCGTTTCCTGGCATCGCGCCGGAGCCGATTCGGCCGCACATCGACGAGTTGTGCCGCGTGGTCCCGGAGCGCCGGGCAGCCCTCGGCCTGGCCACGGACGGGGACGCCGATCGCATCGGGCTCGTGGCCGAGGACGGGACCTTTATCAACCAGCATCAGGTCTTCGCCCTGCTGGTGCTGTACCTGACCGAGCAGCGTGGTCTGCGCGGGCCGGCGGTGCGCTCGGTGACGATGTCGAGCATGGCTGACAGCTACATGGAGCGCCTGGGCCAGAAGGTCTTTGAGACGCAGGTAGGGTTCAAATACATCGGCGCGACCATGGTCGCGGAGGACGCCATCCTTGGCGGCGAGGAAAGCGGCGGCTTCGGCTTCCGGGGGCATATTCCCGAGCGCGACGCGATCGTGGCGGGGTTGTACGCGCTGGACCTGATGGTTCGGCTCGGGCGGTCGATGACGGGTGTGCTCGCGTACCTGCGCGAAAAGCTTGGCGACTGGCACTACCTGCGTGTCGACGTGCGTTACCCCGCGGCTGAACGCGCGGCGATTGCGGCGCGCGTCGCAGCGGCACAGCCGTCGTCCCTGGACGGTTCCCCCATCGCCAGCATCGGCACGCGCGACGGCTACAAGTTCTACGCCGAGGACGGCAGCTGGCTCCTGATCCGTTTCTCAGGTACCGAGCCGTTGCTGCGCATCTATACCGAAACCACCAGCCCCGAGCGCGTCCAGCGTCTGCTGAAACAAGGCCGCGAGCTCGCGGGCGCCTGAGACGGTTCGGCCCGCCCGCATCGCTTCGCTCGCTCTCTTGCAGGATTCAGAGCCCACGGGAGTGTGCGACTGGCGATCCGCAGCATCGAGCAGGTGCTGTTGTCTCTTTGTTCCCGATCGTCTCAACGGAGCGAGCGCAGCGATGCGAGTGGCCACGGGCACGCGGGGCGAGCCATCCTCCGCCCTGGCATCCACGGGCGCGCGGGGCGAGCCAGCCTCCGCCCTGGCGTCCGCGATCGGAACGGGCGCAGCGTGCAGGCTGCCAGAATGACGGCCTGGTAACGCTGATGCGGGGCTTCTGGAGCGCGCTGCAATTCTTGACTCGGATTCCTGTCCCGCCTGGGGAGTACCGCCTCGAGTCGGCGGTGGCGTGGCTACCAGTGGTCGGCTTCCTGCTCGGGGGGATCCTGGCGGGCGCGGACTTCGGTTTGCGCTGGCTGCAGGTGTCGTCACTCGTGGGCAGCACGGTGCTCGTCGTGCTGCTGCTGGTGCTCAGCGGCGCGCTGCACGCGGATGGGCTGATGGACACCTGTGATGCCGTTTTCGGGCACGCGTCTCCGGCGCGGCGGCTGGAGATCATGCGCGACCCGCACACGGGCGCGTTTGGCATCGTCGGACTGGTGTGCGTCCTCGCGCTCAAGATCGCCGCGATCGATGCCCTACCGGCAGCGATTCGCCCGCCGCTACTGGTCCTGGCGCCAGGCCTGGGTCGCTGGTCGATCGTGCTGCTGGCGACCGTCTTTCCCTACGGTCGGCCGGGCGGCCTGGGCGCGCCGCTCAAGGCGTCCGCAACCCCACGCGCGTTCCTGACCGCGTCCGTGCTGCCCATCGCCGGCTGCCTGTTACTCGGGCCGGTCGGCGTCGTGTGCGGCGTCGTCGCCGCCGCATCAGCGCTGGCCGCCGGCCGCTGGCTGATGCGTTTGCTGCCGGGCCTGACCGGCGACTGCTACGGAGCCGTCTGCGAGGTCGTCGAAACAGTGGTGTGGCTGTGCGCTGCGCCGCTCGCGCGAGCGGTAGGCTGACGTGGATGCGCGCACCGATCCTGTTTGCCGCGGCACCAGAACCCGGCCGCGCGTTCGTCGAGCGCTGGCGCGGTTTTCGGCCGTCCTTCTGGTGCGTGCTGGCGCACACGGACACGTGCCTGGTCCCGGGCCTGTCGGCGGCCGGCGCGAGCGAGGAGCTGCGGCCGCTCACCCCGGCCGCCGATGCCGAGGTGGTCAACCTGGGCGCCCCGCGCTGCCTCCCACGCCTGCCGAGCAACCCACTCGGCGCCGCGGGCCCGGCCGGCATCACCCGCGCCGCATTGGCCATGGCCGGCGTGGACGCCATGTTTGTGGGGGCCGGGCTCCGCGTCTGGCCAGCCACCGAGTGCAGGCGGATCTCATGCGAACCGGGCGGCAACATCGAGCGGGGCTGCGCCGTGCGAGGCGCAGCAGAGTTGTTCGAACTCGGCCAGCAGCTTGGCCGCGAGTGTCGAGAGCGTTACCTGGTGCTGGGCGAGAGCGTGCCCGGCGGCACCACGACGGCCCTGGCGCTGTTGCTCGCGCTGGGCTACGCGGCTGAAGGACGAGTCAGCGGCAGCCAGGCCGGCAACGGCCACGCCCTCAAAATACGCGTGGCCCGGAGCGCGCTGAACGCCACGGGCTGGGCCCCGGGCGACGGGCGGGCCGACCCGCTGACGGCCGTGTGCAACGTCGGCGATCCGATGCAGCCTCTGGCCGCCGGGGTGGTCCTCGGCGCCACCCAGGCTGGCTGCGACGTCTTGCTGGCAGGCGGCTCGCAAATGCTCGCGGTGGCGGCGCTGCTCCAGGCGCTCCGCGGCAGCCAGGCACTCGAGCGTGTCGCCATCGGGACGACGCGCTGGGTCGTCGAGGACCCGGCCGCGGACGTTCCGGGCCTGGCTGCCGAGATCTCGGGCCATCTGGCGGTGCTGGCCGCCAATCTGGACTTTTCGGCCTCCCGTCACGACGCGCTGCGCGCGTACGAGGGGTTCCTGGTCAAAGAAGGCGTCGGCGCGGGTGGGGCGTCCATCGCCGCCTTGCTGCACACGGGTCAGCCGATCGAGCAGCTGGAGGCAGCGATTGACGCTACATACGACGGCCTTCTCGGTAGACTCAACGCACCCGTGTGATACGCCCCATCGTTGTCGTCGGCCATCCCGTCTTACGCCAGAAGGCCAAGCGCATCAGTCAGATCGATCGCTCCATCCAGAAGTTGATCGACGACATGATCGAGACGATGAAGGTTGCCCCGGGTGTCGGCCTGGCCGCGCCACAGGTCGGCGTGCCCCTGCGTCTGGCGGTCATCGACGTCGACGACACGATCACGGTGATCGTCAACCCCGAGATCGTCAAGTCGTTCGGCGAGGTGACGCTCGACGAGGGCTGCCTGTCCGTCCCCGGGTTCTGGGGTCAGCTGACACGCGCCGAACGTGTCTCCGTCAAAGCCCTCGACCGCCACGGCAAGGAACTGCGCATCCGAGATGCCGAAGGGCTGTTCGCCCAGGCCCTGCAGCACGAAATCAACCACCTGGACGGGCAGTTGTACATCGACCGCATGGACACCCTCGACAAGCTCCAGCGCTCGGAGCCGATGCGCAAGCGCGAGGCCGACGCGTTGCGCGCGCGGCGTGAGGCGGGTCTGGACGACGCGGACGGCGACGAGGACGTGGACGAACCCGGCACGGGGTAAACTTGGGAGTTACTGTATGAAACGCCTACTCTTCATCCTCTTGCTGACGGTTCTGGCCGGCTTCGTCGTCTGGCCGCAGAAGCCGGGCAATTACATCCCGGGCGGCGATGCCCTGCCAGGCAACCCTGGCATTCACTTCGGCACGTTTTCGCGTCAGGGCGCGAAGTTAGGTCTCGATCTGCAGGGCGGCACCCAGCTGACGCTGCAGGCCGACATGAGCAACGTCCCCGCCGATCAGCAGAGTTCGGCAATGCAGGGCGTCATCAACGTCATCCAGCGCCGCGTGAACGCGTACGGCGTTGCCGAGGCAGAGATTCAAACGCTCGGCCAGGACCGCGTGATCGTCCAACTCCCGGGTGTCAAGGACATCGAAGAGGCCAAAAAGCTCATCGGCCAGACGGCCAAACTCGAGTTCATGGAGCAAGATCCGACCGGCCAGTGGATCCCCGCCACGGGCCAGCTCAATGGCCAGACGATCGCCCTCACCGGCGCCTACCTGGTGCCGGGGCATCAGCAAGTGACCTTCGCCAGCCGGGCGGGCTTGCCAGACGTTGCCTTCGAGTTCAACAGCGACGGCGCGCAGATTTTCGGCCAGATCACACAGCGACTCATCCAGAAGCCCCTCGGCATCTTTCTCGACGGCCAGCAGATCTCGGCGCCGACCGTCCAGGCCGTCCTCACCCAGAGCGGCGTGATTACCGGCCTGTCGCTGGATGCGGCCCGGCTGCTGGCGCTGCAACTGAATGCAGGCGCGTTGCCGGTCCCCGTGAGCATTCAGGGGGAGACCACCGTGGACGCGACGCTCGGCGCCGACTCGGTGCACAAGAGCATCGTCGCCGGCGAGCTCGCGCTGGTCGTGGTCGTCGCCTTCATGTTGCTGTACTACCGCCTGCCAGGGCTGGCCGCGTCCGGTGCGTTGATCCTCTACTCCCTGCTGGCGTTGTCGATTTTCAAGCTGATTCCGGTGACGCTGACGCTGGCTGGCATCGCGGGGTTCATTCTCTCGGTTGGCATGGCCGTCGACGCCAACATCCTGATCTTCGAGCGCATGAAAGAGGAGTTACGCAGCGGTAAGACGATCGCCGCGGCCATTCGCTCGGGCGAGGATCGCGCCTGGCCGTCGATTCGCGATTCGAACACGTCGACGCTGATCACGTGCGGGGTGCTGTACTTCTTCGGTCAGCAGTTTGGCGCCACCATCATCATGGGTTTCGCGCTGGTGCTCGCCATCGGTGTCATGGTCTCGCTCTTCAGCGCCATCGTCGTGACGCGTGCCTTCCTCGAAGTGCTCCTCAGTCAGAGCTGGGCCCACAGCGCCCGGCTGTTCGGTATGGAAATCGCCCCGAACCAGATTGGCGGGGTGGTCAGCCCGCGCCGAACGGCTGTCGCCGGGACGCGCGGATAAGGGCCGACGATGTTCGACTTCGTGCGCAATCGACGGTTCTTTTACCTGCTGTCGGCGGTCCTGCTCGTCCCGGGCGTGATCTCGCTGGTTTTGCCGGGTGGCTTGAACCCGGGCATCGACTTCACCAGCGGCACGATCATGACCATCCAGTTCGAGCAGCCGGTTGACTCGAACAAACTTCGGGACGAATTCGCCCAGTTGGGGCACAGCGAAGCCATCGTCCAGCAGTCGTCGGGTGAAAACACGTTCATCGTCCGGACGCGCCCGCTTGTCCAGGCCGAGCCGGATGCCAACGGTGTCCTGGGCAACTCCGAACGCCAGCAGATCGAGGCGACGCTCACCGCCGATCTGGGGGGGCTCCAGATTCTGGGGCTCGACCAGGTCTCGCCGCTGATCGCCGAGCAGATCGTCCGCTACGCCATTCTCGCCGTGGCCGCGGCGTCAGTCTGCATCTTGCTGTACCTGTGGTGGGCATTCAATAAGGTCACCCATCCACTGCGCTACGGGACCACGGCCATCGTTGCGCTGCTGCACGACTCGTTGATCGTGCTGGGCATCTTTTCCATCCTCGGACGGCTATTCCCCGCCGAGATCGAGCTCGAGTCGACGTTCATCGTGGCCGTCCTGACCGTGATCGGCTTCTCGGTCCACGACACGATTGTCGTCTTCGACCGCATTCGCGAGAACTTCACCCGCCGCGCTGGCGAGCCGTTTGAGGACGTCGTCAACCACAGTCTGGCGCAAACGCTGACTCGCTCGCTGAACACCTCGTTGACGGTGATTCTGACGCTGATCGTATTGATGCTGTTCGGCGGGGTCACTATTCGCACCTTCGTGCTTGCGTTGTTGGTCGGCATCACCACCGGCACCTACTCGTCGATCTTCGTTGCCAGCATGCTGCTGGTGAGCTGGCACATCGGCGAGCTCAAGTGGCTGTGGCCGTTCGGCCGCATGCGGCTCCGTCCAGCGCGGGCGACGTAGCGCTCGCGACGGTCCGCGCTCTCCGCATCGCTTCGCTCGCTGCACGCAGTGGCATATGCCCCGTGGGAACGCTTCGCGTCGCTTATTCCTCGCGCAACGCGACGGTCCGCGCCCTCCGCATCGCTTCGCTCGCTGCACGCGGCGGCGCATACCCCTTGGGGGAGATTCCCGCAGGGAGCGAGCGCAGCGATGCGGGTCGCCCGGGTGCTGGCTGGCTGCCGCAACGGGAGCGCGCGAAGCGAACGCGCTAAAGCAGCTCCGCGGCGCCTTCGGCCTGCAGCCGCTGCACGATCAGCTTGACGTCCTGGGCTCGGTCGCGCGGGCAGACGAAGATGGCGTCGTCGGTCTCGACGACGATCAGGTCGTCCACGCCGACCAGGGACACGGTGCGCCGTTCAGCGAAAACCATGTTGCCGGTGCTGTCGGCGGTGATGACCCGGCCTGCTCCCTGGGCGGCGTTGCCGTCCGCATCGCGCGGCGACAACTCCCAGAGCTCGGCCCAGCTGCCGATGTCGTTCCAGCCGAAATGGGCGGGGATGGTGGCGACGTTCCGCGCCGGCTCCATGATCCCCACGTCGATCGTGGCGCGCGGCGCGCTCGGATAGACCTGATCGATCTGGTCGAGCGGCACCGAGGTCAGCGTTGCGTAGATTGACGGCTGATGCTCTCTGAACGCGTCGATCAACGTCGAGTTCTGCCAGACGAAGACACCTGGATTCCACAGGTACTCACCGCTCGTGACGTACGCCTGCGCGGTCTCGAGGTCGGGCTTCTCGACGAACCGCACCACCCGGCAGAGGGGAAACCCGCGGACCTGCCCGAGCTCCGTACCCCGCTGGATGTAGCCGTAGCCGGTCGCCGCGAATCGCGGCTCGATGCCGGTCGTCACGAGATGGTCGCCGGCCGCGGCGGCTTCGACGGCCGCGGCCAGAGTGCGGCGGAATTCGTCGTCATCGGTAATGAACGCGTCCGAGTGCACGGATGACCAGGTAGCGCCGGGAGCGCGGGCCTCGATGTGCAGGGCCGCCAGCAACAGCGCCGCCGCCGTCCCGCGGCGGGTCGGTTCGACGATGATGCTCGAGTCTGGCAGCTCTGGTAGCTGCGCGCGCAGGTCGGCGGCGTGCGAGCGTTCGGTGATGATCAGGATGCGCTCCGGATCGACCAGCGGCCGCAGACGATCGACGGTGTGCTGAATCAGCGTCCGGTCGCCATTGAGCTGCAGCAGCTGCTTCGGCCGACGGCTGCGGCTGAGCGGCCAGAGCCGCGTGCCCTCGCCACCGGCCAGGATCGCGATGTGGGTGTCGGGTGGGACCCGATACGCGCCGCCGCTGTTACCGGGCACCGGCACTGAAGAACTTGTACGTCCTGGCGAGCCCTTCGTGCAGCGGCATCGCAGCCTGCCAACCCAATTTCTCGCGCGCCAGGGCGGGGTCGAGCGCGATGCGGACGACGTCGCCCTTACGGGCCGGGCCGAATCCAGGTTGATGCGTGTAGCCCGCAACTTCCGCCATCGAATCGAAGATCTCGCGAATTGAGGTTTCGCGCCCCGTCCCGATGTTGACCGCGCAGCCCGAGCCGCGATCGAGCGCCGCCACGTTGGCCGTCACGCAGTCGCCGACGTAGACGAAATCGCGCGTCTGCGTACCGGTGCCGTCGATGGTCAACGGTTGGTCGGTGGCCATGCGGGTCGCGAATACCGCCACGACGGCGCCCTCCTCGCGGACGCCCTGGCGCGGGCCGTAGATGTTGGCATACCGCAAGATCGTGTAGTCCAGGCCGAAGGTGCGCTGATAAACGCCGAGCCAGGCCTCGAGCGCTTGCTTACTCGCGCCATACGGCGAGAGGGGCTTTACGGGCGCCGTTTCTTTAACGGGCAGGTCGCGGGGGTCGGGCTCGCCGTACATGGCGCCGCCCGAGGAGATGTAGATGAACTTCTTGACGCCGTGCGCGGCCGCCAGCCGAAGCAGGTTCAGGCCGCCGAGGACGTTGACGCTGGCGTCAAAGACGGGATCGATGAGCGACGCCGGCACGTTGGCCTGCGCCGCGTGATGATCGACCACGTCCGGGCGGAAACCCTTGAAGACGCGCTCGAGCGACTCGTCGCGGATGTCGTGCTGGTACAGCGTGATGGACGGGTCAAGGTTGACCTGGCTGCCGGTCGACAGATCGTCGACCACGGCCACGTCATGCCCCGCGGCGCGAAAGCCGTCGGCGACATGCGAGCCAATAAAGCCCGCGCCGCCGGTGACGAGAATACGCACCCCGAGAGTCTAGCAATCAGGGGGCTCTGTGCCCGCGCACCGCGACGATGCGCGCCTGTCCGCATCGCTGCGCTCGCTGCATGCAGCGGCACACACGTCCCGTGGGGGAAGATTTCCGCTACGAGCGAGCGAAGTGATGCGGAGACCGCGGATCGTCGCTAGTCCGCGGCGACGGCGCCTTCTTCGGGGACGACCGCGGGCAGCAGGGCGAGTTGTTCGCCGGCGAGCTCGGCGGCGGCGGCGACGAAGTCGCGGAAGAGCGGGTGCGGCCGGTTCGGGCGGCTCTTCAGCTCGGGGTGGAACTGGCTGCCGAGCATAAACGGGTGATCCTGCAACTCGGCAATCTCCACCAGGCGCCCGTCCGGGGACGTCCCGGAGAACACCATCCCCGCATTGGCGAGCACGTCGCGGAACGTGTTGTTGAACTCGTAGCGATGGCGGTGCCGCTCGAAGACGATCGGCTCGTCGTACGCGTGCCCGGCGCACGTGCCCGGCCGCAACTGGCACGGGTAGACCCCGAGCCGCATTGTCGCACCCTTCTCCTCGATGTCCCGCTGTTCTGGCAGCAGGTCGATGACCGGATAGCGCGTGAACAGGTTGAACTCGGTCGAATTGGGCTCGCTCGAGCCAAGCACGCAGCGCGCAAACTCGATACACATCACCTGCATCCCGAGGCACAACCCCAGGTACGGCACCTTGTGCTCGCGGGCAAAGCGCGCCGCGCGAATTTTGCCCTCCACACCGCGATAGCCGAAGCCGCCCGGCACCACGATGCCGTGCAGCCCCTCGAGCAAGCGATCGCCTTCTTCTTCGACCTGTTCGAGATGCTGGGCGTCGATCAGCTTGATGATGGGCTTGCGATTGTGCGCCCACGCGGCGTGAAACAGTGCCTCACGCACCGAGATATACGCGTCCTGTAGCTCGACGTACTTGCCGACGACGCCGATGACCACTTCGTCTTTGACGGTCCGCGAGCGATGCACGAGCTCACGCCAGCCCTCCAGGTCGGCGACCCCGGGCTCGAGTCCGAGCCGTTCGACGATGTAGTCGCCCAACCCGGCCGCTTCGAGCACCAGTGGCACGCTGTAGATCGTGTCGGCGGTTTCGAGCGGAACCACGGCGCGGCGATCCACGTCGCAGAACAGCGCAATCTTGTCGCGGATATCCTCCGGCACCGGATAGTCGGACCTGGCGCAGATCACGTCAGGTTGAATACCGATCGACCGCAGCTCCTTGACGCTGTGCTGAGTTGGTTTCGTCTTCAGCTCACCGGTCGCGCCGACGTACGGCAGCAACGTGAGGTGAACGAACAGCGTCCGATCGCGCTCGAGCTCGCGATGGATCTGCCGCAGCGCCTCCAGAAATGGCTGACACTCGATGTCGCCGACCGTGCCACCCACTTCGGCGATGATGACCTGCGCATCGGTCTGGCGAGCCACGCGCTCGATCCGTTCCTTGATCTCGTTGGTGATGTGCGGCACCACCTGAATGGTGCCGCCGAGGAAGTCGCCCCGCCGCTCGCGGCCGATCACGGCCGAATAAATCTGGCCCGTCGTGACGTTGGACAGGCGCGTCAGGTTCTCGTCGATGAACCGCTCGTAGTGGCCGAGGTCGAGGTCTGTTTCAGCGCCATCGTCGGTGACGAAGACTTCGCCGTGCTGATACGGCGACATCGTGCCCGGGTCGACGTTGATGTACGGATCGAGCTTCAAGATACACACGGAGATACCGCGTGCCTTGAGCAGTCGACCGATCGACGCGACGGTTATCCCCTTACCGACCGACGAAACAACTCCGCCAGAGACGAAAATGTATTTCGTCGCCCGCGCCGCTCCCGTGTGATCCACGGGCTTTCAGCCTAACACGGTTGTTCGCCGCGCGGGGTGGATTCGGGCCGGCGGCCGGCAGCGCCGGGCACAATCACCAGTGGATGCGTACGACATGGCCCTGCTCGCGCGCTACGCCATGCACAATTCCGAGTTCCGCAGCCTCGCTGCGACCACGCGCTT
>DATGER010000276.1:0-6017 GCA_035309865.1 Chloroflexota bacterium | reverse complement strand
GCACCATCCACCAGCACATCGCAACTCGGTTGACGCCGCCTTCCGCGAGGTCGACACGGCCCTGGACCACCTCTCAGTTGCACTCGGTCTCACGCGCGCAGCGTGAACGGAGTTTTCAGTACCGTTAGTGTAAGAAGCCTAAAGTAAATAGGCCTGCAGCCGATCTTCACCGCGAACGGTGGTGGCGGTCACGAGTTGCTCCTCTCCACTGGCTCATGCTGCGCCGGTCGAGTAGCCAACAACGTTGCGGCCCGTCACGAACGCCTCGCCTGCTCGGCAGCGGTCCTGGTCGTAGAGGATCCGTGAACGAAACGCACCGCAACCCGCCGAGCAATCTGGCTCCGCTACACCACTCGTGTACCGCATGAGGCGGAGAAGACGGAGGTACTGGGTGTGAAGACAGTGTTCAATGCCGTCGATCCAGGTCCCATTGCCGGGGTCGAAATTGGTATGCCGGTGGTTGACGTCGACGGCACCCCGCTCGGGGTCGTCGAGTATCTGGACATGAGTGATCCGGAGGCAGTTACTACGGACGGAAACCGGCTCATGCCAACGGTTGGTTGGATGGGCGACCTGGCGTCCGCTTTGACCGGCGACAACGTGATGGAGCCACACGTGCCCGAGCCGCTGCGGACGCGCCTGGTACGGATTGGCTACATCAAGCTGGCCGCGCCAGGGCTGTTGCATCACCAGAACTACGTGCGCGCCGACCGCATCGCGCGGGTACACGCGGGCCGGGTCGAGCTCACGGTGCGAGCCGAGGACGTCGCCCGCGAGGATTAGCGATCTACGCGCCCAGGTGAACCGGCAGATCTGGCCAGGCGCCGCATCGCGGTCGGCCGATCAGGCCGAGGCCGCGAACTTCGGGGCGAGGAAGGCGAGCAGGGTCAGGTCTGTGGAACCGGTGTTTCGAACTCGAAGCTCCTCGTCGCCCCGGTAGAAGGCCAGCGAGCCCGCGTTGAAACTTACGACCCCTTCGGGGACATCGAGCGCTCCCTCGCCCGCCGCGCTGTACAGCAGCAGATCCGAGACACCATGTCGGTGCGGTGGCAGCGCCTGCCCTGGCGCGAGACGAATGATGCGGACATTCGACTGATCGCCATCGAGTAGTGGCGTCGCGAAGATGCCCTGCGCGGCGGGCCGTTCGAAGTCCTCGATGCGAACTACTTTCATCGACAACATAGGTCGCACATCCGGCGCGCCGCTGTCAACCGCGTTGCGAGGCGCCAATCATGGGTTGATGCGCCACCTGCCTGCCTGCGCGCATCGTGGTCGTCGAGTCGCTTGCGGCGGCATGGTCCTGACGCAACGGGACCGGCAACGAACGCCAGGAATCCCTCAGCGTGCCAGAGCGCCTGGCGGGCCGAGGGCGACCAGTTGGTTCCCATCAGATCAAAGCCGTGGTCGGCGTACGGCAGCATCAGCACCGCCGCTTGCACGCCCACGCTCCTGAGCCTGCTCCGCTTCTCGATGGCGGCGAACGCGTCGGTGATTACCTCAGGCGTCAGCCACGTTCGGAGTACCGGAATGCCGGCCGCCAGCGCGACGAGCGCATAGCTGGCGGTGACCGACGCGATGCCGCTGAGTGTACCGACGACCATACCGAGCAGGCCGACCGCCGCGACTCGTGGTGAGAAAGTGCCCGCCGATAGCTTTGGCAGCAGCCACATCATGCCCTGGCGTGTGGTGCGGTGCTTCACATACGTGAGTGGACTCCACGCCAGAAAGGCGGCCGAATTGAACTGCGCACCGGCCTGCGCGAGCTTGCGGATATCCATATGTCGGTCCACCGCTCAGATGCCAACTAGTTTGGTTGGTCGATGCGAAAGACGGGGTAGTCCGCGGCGATCGCTTCGAATTCGGACAGCGGTGCCGTGTACGGAACCGGGAAGTGATGGCGGCCGCTGGTGGCCACCTGACAATAGGCCTTGAGCACGGGCGCGCGCTCTCCAGGCGGGATCTCGGTGAGCATGACCGGATGCGATCGGCCTCGTTGGATGAACGCCTTGCCGCCCGCCGCGCGCACGTTGCGCACCCATTCCGAAGTGTCACCCAACATCGAGACGAGGTAGCGCTGGCCGCCGTACGTCGCGGGAACGAGGACGTTTGTGCGCAGACGGCCACTGCTCCGCCCCTTTACCCGCAGCGTCAGCAAGATCCGCGGCGTCAGGCCAAGCCCGCTGGCCCATGCAAAGACCCGGTTTACCAGCTTCCCCGTGCGCGTCGGGCGCCAACCTCTGTAGAACCACCGCACCGAGCGCAGTCGCTCGGCCGGGTCCACGCGCCCGTCGGCGATCGCCACCGCGGCCTGGCGTGCGTTGCTGGACTCTGATCGGAAGGCAACTGTGGACTTCATGAGACGTCCTCCGGCCCTCAGGATGTCACCCGCACGTTGCGGAGTGGGTCACCAACCGTCATCCGCAGGTTACGACGCAAGGTTGGCCCGCGACCAGTACGTCAGGCCTGGGATGGTGACGCTGACTGCTGCCGCGGCGGCGAACTCACGGTGACCTGCTTACGCCACAGATCTCCGGGCGCCTTGACATAGTGGTTGAATACGCGCAGCTCTTCGGGACCGCGGAACGGGTGCGCGCTGAGGCTGGCGCGAGCATCCTGGGCGTGCTCGCTACCCTGGTTTCTGAGGCCAGGAAGTCGGCCAATGCGGCGCTTGGCGCATCGAAGTTCCAGGACGAGCTCGCCGCGGGGCGAGACTTGAGTCGCGGCGGCGCGATTGCACTCGCGCTCGGTGAATCCAGGCGCCTTGTCGCCGCGGATGCACAGGCAGCCGTCACTGCGCCACAGGGCAACCGAGCGGCGCAGGTCGCACAGCTGGTGGCCGAGGGCATGAGCAACGAGCAGATTGGCGCAAGCCGGTTCATTTCGGAGCGGACGGTCGATAGCCATGTGCGAAGCATCCTGAACAAGCCTGGCTTCAACTCACGCGCCCAGATCGCCGTCTGGGCCGGATCAGCGGAGCGATCTGGGTTAGCGAAGTTCCGAGTTCCCTCCTGAGTATTGCATCGCCCTATTGGTGTCTCGTCGTTCACTGTGCGGGAATGGAATCGACCTCGCCAGGCAGGACCGCGACATTGAGCCATCGCGCGCCGGTCGCTCGGCGCACGACGAATGTCAGTGAAAACGGCTCCGTTGCGTGAGCTTGCAGACCTCCGGAGGCGTCATACGTCTCGCTCGACACGATCCCGTGGGCTCTGAGGCCGAGGCTGAGTCCGTCCTGTTTACCGAAGGGCCTGAGCAACGAAACTTCCACCCCAGATGGCGAGTATCGATCGATCCGAGTGGTCCCGGTTTCGGCGGCACTGCTGATCCGGCCCTGCATCTCGACAAGCCTGTCCCCGTGGTCGACCTGGGTGAGGAGGCCCGAGTCAGCGCGGAGCAGCGCCTGGTTCTCGACTTCCAGGTTCTGTGCGGAGGTCAACAGGATGTCGCGCATCGCGGGACCCGTCAGCGTCGGGTCCCAGTCGGTCACGGCCGCGTCCACCGAGATCGTGGGGAACGTTGCTGGATCCATTCGCGAGGCATCGATCTCAGGCAGCTCCGCTTCGACTCGGATGGCGCCGTGTGCCGGTGAGCCCACGATGACGATACCCGCCGCCAGAACAACGATGCCCACCACCGCGACACCGACCCGCGCGGCGACGAACCCTGCCGGGGCGCCGCGCGCGGATCCAGTGACGCTGCCGAGAAACGTACGGGCAGTGTCGTCGGCGGAGTTCGGCCGCGGGACGAAGCGCTCAAGGAGCGGACGAGCCGCGCACACCAGTGTGAGCCCGGCGAGCAATCCAACCTTCGTTTCGAACTCCGTGGTCTGAGGCGCCAGCAGGAGTGTGCCCATCGCGGCAACGAGGGCCCCGAAGATCAAGCGGCCGACGCGACCCGCTGGCACCGTGCGCGGGTCCGTGATCATGAAAAAGAGGAAGACCAGGACTTCTGGCGACGTGACGATGACGCGCCAGAAGTCGACGCCGCACACCGGGGCGAAGGCCCAGTTAGCCGTGATGCAGTGCCCTGAGGCTGCAAGCAGACCCACACCTGCGGTCAGCGTCACCCAGAAAGCGACGGCGAGAGAGATCAGACCGAGTCGCCGGGTGATCAGCAGGCCGCCGGTGAGTATCACAGCGTAGGCCGTGACCATCCAGGCGTTCGGTGGCGCCCACCAGAAGTCCAACGGCTCCACCCGCGAGGACCCCAGCAAGACAAACGTCGCCACCAGACCGATATTGGAGGGGTTGAATATCGGCAGACCGCGATACCTGATCACATACTTCGTCAGCAGCGACAGCCCGGCCACGGCGGCGAACACTCCCAGCGACTCAGTGCTCCAGTGATCGCCTGGAGGCGTGCCCACCACGCGAAGAATCAAACCAACGCCGCTGCCCGTCAGCATGGCGCTGGCCGGCCAGACGATGGCCCTCCTCTGGTGGAAGGTGATCACGATCTCGAGGACCGCGCAGGTCAAAATCGCCGCCAGGATTTGCCAGACGCTGACCACGAAATGTAGCCCGACCTGTCCGAGAACGTGAATGGTGATGATGACTGCCGCGACGTGCAGGCGCGAATCGCGGATGCTCGGCAGGATCAGGGGGTAGCACCTGCCCCTCAACGTGAGACCGAGCGCCCGAGCCTGCGTGGACATCCGCCTGAGGATAGAGGAACTGTCGGCGCCTTCAGGGGCTGTTGGTTGAAAACGGCTCGACCGATTTCGCGCCGCGCCTCAAGACAGCCAGCGTGTTCGCGGACGCAATCTGCCACGGCCCGACCTCGCCGCCAGGCCACATAACGCGGACGTCGGCGGACGCGAACTCGCCGAGCCCAAAATGAATCCAGCCCAGCTGGCCGCTTGCGTGCCCCCCGCCGATCGTGAGCTCGCGGCGTTGAACGCGTTCGCCTGTTCGCACTTCGACCCACGCGCCGATCGCGTCGACGTTCGGCGGTCCTTGCACGACGCGCAACTCCAGCCAGTTGCCCATCGAGCCTGGACGCGACTCGGTCCCGCTGCCGACGTTGCGCCAGATACGCACGGGTGCTCCGTAATTCACCTCGACGATATCGAGGAGCCCGTCCAGGGTGAGGTCAGCGAGTACGGCACCGCGTCCTCGGTCGAAGCTAACCATCCCCGCGGCATCCGCCGCCTCTTGAAACGCCCCGTCGGGCTGTCCGAGGAAAAGATCGCTCGGGTCCCTGCGCGCATAGTCGGGCTGGTCGGTCACGTTGCCTTTGGAGATGAAGAGATCGATCAAGCCGTCGTTGTTGACGTCCTCGAACTGGGCGTGCCACGCAGTCGAGGGCAGGGTTGTGTCGCCCGCGAAGGGATGCGCGGCGTTGATTCCGCGCGCCATGCCAGCGTCGCGGTAGGCGGGTTGCGCGCTGCCCGAGGCCAGGGTTTGCAGCCGGTTCGCGGCCTGGCTGGTGAGGAAGTAGTCCGGGTAGCCGCTGCCCGTGAGATCGTAGCTCGCTATGCCCATGCCCTCGACCTGGACGGTGGCCCATCCCTCCTCCGCCGTGTATAGATGCGGAGCCTCTCCCGGCGCGATGCGCCACAGCTGTTCTTGGCCGTCCGTCGGCCGGTAGTAGTGCTCGTCGTTACTCACCCGGAGATCCATGCGCCCTGAGCGATCCCAGTCGCTGAACAGCATGGAGAGAGCGCACCAGCTGGGCCGGAGCGGCCACGGGCGCCCGTACGTCGCGCCGACAGGACGGAACAGGGCATTGTCGAAGCAGAGGTGATGCGGATCGTTGCTCGCCCGATCCTCGTAACGGCCGAAGGCGAGCGTCGGGAGGACCTCTCCGGCCTCCCAAGTCGCGCTGAAGGCTGTGGTCGCCGGTCCGCGCCCATCGAATCCCAGATCCTCGTTCGCTCGCTCGAAGCGGCAGCCCCCGAGACCCCGAAGCAGGACCGTCTCGCCAGTCCGCAGAACGACGAGGTCGGTCAGCCCTCGGCCGCCGATATCGATCGGGTATGCACCCATGACGCCGGTCAGATCAGTGACCGGGCTCTC
>DATGER010000275.1:0-2459 GCA_035309865.1 Chloroflexota bacterium | reverse complement strand
CACACTCGTCGACGAGGTCAGCGCCTGGGGACACGACCGTAACGTCAACCAGTCCGACATCGATTGGCAGTTCACGACCGACGACGCCCGCATCAAACTCAAGCGACTCTACCCGGCGACGCTGCCATGACGATGCACTAGCGAGGGTGGCGGCCGTGCGATCCCATAGCAACTCGATGGGTCGGCGCTGCTCGGCATCCACGAGGATCGTGCCGTATGTGTGGCCACGACGTTGACTCCAGTCATCTACCCCAAGCACGCGCGGGGCACCCACCTCCGGCAGGCCCGCGCGATCAGCCGGAGCGACGTCGCACGACTCGTCAGTAGACCATGCCGTCTGGCCAATCGTGCTCCCGGTTGACCGCCCAGGGCGCAGGCGAGATCGAGCAACAACGCGTGCTGGGCGAGTGTGCGGCGGGCGCGCGGCATGACCAACTGCGGCAGTCGCTCGGCGAAGATGGCACGCGGACAGCGTCGATTGCGACAGCAGAACCGCCGAACCTGGACGTGCAACACGACGGTCCGGCCGCCCCACGGAAGGTCAGCGAGTGTGCGCTGATAGCGGCTGTGGACACCGCGCGAACGCCGTGAGCAGAGCGGACAGTGCGCTGTTAGGCGTGTTGTGGTCAGGTCGAGAGTTAGCCCGCTCTCTGCGACGAACACGCATTCCAGGCGGAGGCCACGTAGATGAGGCAGAAGCGCATGAACGAAGTTTGGGAAATGCACCGGAAAATCTACCGGCTCCCAATCCAACTTCACCGGAAATGAGCAAGAGCCAAGAACTACGACATCCAATCCTGCAAGTGACAGCGATGAGCCCGGCCGAGCGGCACGCCCACGCCGACGCGGAACGGCCGCAGTACGATCCCGAGACGCGCCACAACTGGATCGACATCAAGGCGCAGTTCAACCTCGCCGTCCTCGACGCCACGTCGGCTGGCGCGATGCGCATCGCCCCGCCCTGGCGCGACACGGTCGAGGCGATCACCTGCCCGATCCTGCTGATCACGGGTGACCCGGCGCGGGGCGCCATCATTACTCCCGCCGTCGCCGAGGACGCCAGGCGGCTCGCGCGCGACCTGCGCGTCGTCAACATCCCTGACGTCGGCCACAACATCCACCGCGACAACTACCCGCCCTACCGCGACGCCGTCGGCTCGTACCTCCGCCAAATGCTCGCCCTGACCCCCGCCTAGCCCCCGAGCCCCCGCTGACCGGGGCCCAGCCGAGGCGTTGGCGCAGAAGCGGTGGCCGCTGAGCCTGTCTGGTGGCCATCATCTGGCCGACGCAGGCATTGGGCCGTGCGCGCTACGAGGGCCACGCTGGCGGCGATCGGCTCGCGCAACGGCAGCCGGAACAAGTGGATCCAGACCGCCTACCTCGCCCGCTCCCGCGCGGCGAACCACGTCTGTCAAGCGCCAACGGGAAGTTGACAAGGCCAACTGGTGTGGGCTGTCCAGCTACGCCCTTACGGCGTCAATCGGTTTGATCGCCACAGGCCCGACCAGTGAGACGCGTGGGTCGATCGTGAGGCCCTTCTCGCCAATGAACCTCGCGCGTCACGTTTGTCGCATCCGAACAAAACGCCCCGCGGGCTGATGGGGGGTCCCGGGCGAAGACTGCCCATCTTCGATGGTGGCGTACCCACCGGCCCAGCTTTCAGGCTGGCGGATCTCCCGACGCGTTGCGCTATTTGCGGAGCCTGCCGACCGTGGACAAGAACAACATCGGTCTACTTGGCGAGCTCAGCGGCGTCCGACGCGAAGGCGAAATGTTCAGCGAGTTCGGCGGCGTGCTCGCCGGCCGCCAGACATACACGCGTTCGAGAGCGCGGCCGACTTGCTGGTGCAGCCGAATTCGCCGTGGAGCGATCAGCTCCGCATACAGCGCCTGGCGGAACAGCGCGTGGGTGAAGCGGTAGCTGGCGCTGCTGCCGAGCGCAGGCCGCTCTTCGATCACGGCGGCAGCCACTGCCTCCTCGACAGCGGAGTCCAGTTCGTCTTCGGAGCGCGACGCGATGATCGGCAGCACGTCCAACCGGAACTCGCGTCCGATAACCGCCGCGGCACTGAGCAATTGGTTGGTCGCCGGTCTCAGGCGCGACAACCGCTTCCCAATCACGTCCCGCAACCCTTCCGGCAGATTTGTCCGCGTGGCCGCCACCGCTGTCAATCGCTCGCAATGCGAGTACGCCGTCGTTCTGGCGAAGCTGAGCAGCGTGCCATCCTGGACGCCGGTCAGTTTGCCAAGTCGCCGCGGCTGGGTGGCTTGGACCGCCGGATACCGTCGATCCGCACCTCTGCGCCGGACGGGGTGCTCTCGAGGTGGACCAGCGCGCTTCCTTCGATTCCCGGGTCGATTGGAGTTGTGGGCGGAAGCCAGTCCGACAATGGAGCAGGCAACCCTACCTGGTTGCCGCCGGCGAGGATCCAGGCGGCGACGGTAGCGAAGCTCATCCC
>DATGER010000274.1:0-93257 GCA_035309865.1 Chloroflexota bacterium | reverse complement strand
GCGGAGTGTCGCGGAAGATCAGTCCCCGGACCGGCGGATAGTCGCCCGCGGCCGCGTCGATCGCCGCGTCGACCAGCCGCGCCCGCCGTCCCTGGTCGTCGACCAGCGCGAATCGCTCGAGCTCCGAGAACATCACCATCCAGTTGACACGCGACCGTGGCTGCCCAACGCACGGACCATGCCACCTGCCCCGCGCGCCTCGCTTCGCTCGCTCCGGTACGGTGCTGACGTGTTCCGTTGGCGCTGCCCGCGTCCGCTCAGCGCCCCTCGCCTCGCTCGCTCCGCTACGGTGCCTGAGGGGCTGCGCTGGTGCTGGCGCGGCCGTACCGCCGGCCTCGGCTCGCTCTGGTACGGTGCCTGAGGTCCTGCGCTGGTGCTGGCCGCGGCCGTACCCCTCGCCTCGCTCGCTCCGGTACGGTGCTGACGTGTTCCGTTGGCGCTGGCCGCGTCCGCTCAGCGCCCCTCGCCTCGCTCGCTCCGCTACGGTGCCTGAGGGGCTGCGCTGGTGCTCGCCGCGGCCGTGCGCCGGCCTCGGCTCGCCTGAGCGGGTGCGAAGCCGGCGGCGGACGGTGGGCGACTGGCGCTCGGCGCTACTCCGAGGGCTGGACTGAGGCGACCGAGGCGCCGGTGACGATTGGCGGCAGCATGGCCCCGCTGGCGGGCGGGGTGACAGTGCCGGCATAGGCGGCGTAGTCGGCGATGCCGAGCGCGGCCAGGGTGCCCGCGAGCGGGATGCCGGACTCGGGGTGCCAGCCTTGCTCCAGATAGTAGGTATTGACGATCGCCTGCACGTCTTCGCGCGACAGCCGTTGCTCCGAGAGCGGACCCTTGAGCATGGGCTCGTGCATCCGCTGCGGGAGCCGGTCGTCGGTGGCGCGCATGCCTTCACGCAGGTTGAACAGCCGCGCCATCGACAGGCCGCGGCTGACCACCGTGCGGAGCTCCTGCTCGTCGACGTCCCAGCCGGTGGCGGCGCGCACCAGCTCCACGACCTTTGGCTCGTCATACGCCAGGAACTGACACAGGCCCACCGTATTGCGCAACGACGTGCGATGACGGCCGGCTCCCGTGTGGTCGCCACCGGTTGGCGTGACGGGATAATTCTCCAGCATGTTCTTCATGCCGCGCGGGTCGTGCATCGCCATTTCGAGGCCTTTGATCTGGACGGAGTACTGCTCGCTGCCCTTGCCCAGTTTGCGTGCCGCGGCCAGCGACCCGTCGGCGAGTAGCTCGCCCAGGGGACCCTCGCGTCTGGCAACGAGGTCGACCAGCTTGAGCACGGTCGCACCGTCACCCCAGCGCAGCTCGATGCCACCGGTGTCCTCCAGCGTCAGCAGCCCGCGGTCGAAGCACTCCATTGCCCAGGCGACGGTGCCGCCAAAGGACACCGCGTCGATCCCCACCTGGTTGAGCCGCTGGTTGAGGCGCATCACGATCTGCGCGTCGCTGACGGTCAGATTGGTGCCGATCGCGCCGATGGTCTCGTATTCCGGACCGCCGTACTTCGGCAGCACGCCCATCGCGTCGTCGCGCACGCGCTTCTTGCAACGCACCGAGCACGCGTAGCACCCATCCATCTTCTCGACGTAGGTGTCCTTGAATGTCTTCGCGTCGATCTTTTCGATGAGCTCCGGGTCCCACTGACCGTCCTGGAAATTGCGCACGATCATGTGCCCGGCCAGGTGCTTGCCGACGATGCCGGCGCCGGTCCCGTAGTGGTGGAAGTTGTAGTGGTTTTCCTCCATGGTCTGCGTGACCCATTTCGCGGTCTGCTGCAGCGGCGCCGGATCGGCCACCGGCAACTTCTGCTTCCCGCGAACGGCGATCGCCTTCAGGTTCTTCGACGCCATGACGGTGCCCAGCCCGGTCCGGCCTGCGACTTCGTTCAGGTCGTTGACCACCAGCGCGAAGCGCACACCGTTCTCGGCTGCGATACCGCACTGCGCGACGCGCAGCAGGCGGTCACCGAGCTCGGCGCGCAGCGCATCTTCCACGTCGCCCGTTTCGCGGCCCCAGAGATGGGCGGCGTCCTTGATCTCGACGGACGCGTCGTTGATCCACAGATAGACCGGCCGATCGGCGCGCCCGTGAAAGACGATGCCGTCCCAGCCGGCGTGCCGCAACTCGGCGCCCCAGAAGCCGCCGGCCTCAGACTCGCCGAAGAGCCCGGTCAGGGGAGACTTTGCGCCGACGGAGTGTCGGCCGGCACCCGGGAACGGCGTGCCGGTCATGACGCCCGCTGCAAAGACCAGCAGGTTTTCGGCCGACAGCGGGTCAGCGCCGACCGGTACTCCCGACAGCAGATAGTGAGCGATCAGCGCGCGGCCACCCAGGTTGCGGCGCCAGAACGCCTCGCCGAGAGCTTCGGTCCACGTTGTGCGGGCGGTCAGATCGACGTGCAGAATGCGATCCCAGTAGCCGTTTGGCATGTTGTGTTTACGCCCTCCCCGGGTGATCAGCTGTCAATGGGCACCACCCGCAATCGGCGGCACCAGGTCGATCCGCGCCCCGTCGGCGAGGACTTGCTCGGGCTGGGCGGCGGCGCCATTCAGGCCAACCAGCACCCTGCGGTCGGCGGGTAACGCAACTTCGCGCAGCACGTCGGCCACTCGCGCGCCCAGCGGGAGCACGATCGACATCACCCCACGCCGCCCCTCGGGTGCATAGCGCTCCAGATCGGCGTGCAAATGCACTTCGACACGCACGTGGGTACCGACGCTCACGATGATCGGTGATAGTAGACGATTTCGAGTTCGTTATGGTCGAGTAAGATCGGGTGGCTCGGCGGACGGTGATGCTCAGACTACCAGCAGGCACGGTGTCTTTCCTCTTCACCGACATCGAGGGCAGCACGCGCCTGCTGGAGCAGCACCCGCAGGAGATGGGGGCGGCGATGAGCCGGCATCACGACCTGCTCCGAGAAGCGGTCGAGGCCAATGGCGGCATCGTCTTCGAAACGCTCGGCGACGGCGTGTATGCCTCGTTCGCTCGCGCTCGCGACGGCATCCGCGCCGCCATCGGCGGCCAGCGCGCCATTCGCGCCGAGGACTGGAGCGCCGTGGGCGAACTCCGTGTGCGCATGGGCCTGCACACGGGCGATGTTCAGGTCCGCGGCGAGCACTACTTCGGGCCGGCGCTGTTCAGGTGCGCGCGACTCATGGCGATCGGGCACGGTGGCCAGATCCTCCTGTCGCGTGCCACGCGCGACCTCGTCGATGAAGGACTGCCACCGGGTGCCAGCCTGCGGGCGCTCGGGACCCACCGACTCAAGGACCTCGCCGAGCCGACCGAGATCTACCAGCTGGTCCATCCCGACCTGCCGGCCGATTTTCCGCCGTTGAACTCGCTGGATATCCTGGCCAACAATCTGCCGACCCAGACCACCCGGTTCATCGGCCGCCAGCGCGAGGTTGCCGCGGTCCGCGAGCTCGCCTCCGCGCAGCGCCTGCTGACGCTCTCAGGGACCGGCGGAGCCGGCAAGACCCGCCTCGCGCTGCAAGTCGCGGCCGACCTGGTGGACACCTTCAAGGACGGGGTGTGGCTGGTCGAACTCGGCCCGATAGCTGACCCGGCCCTGGTTCCGCAGGCCGTCGCCAGCGCCCTGTCCGTGCGGGAAGAGCCAGGTCGCGCGCCGTTGTCCGCGCTGGTGGAATTCGTCCGCTCCAGGAATCTGCTCGTGCTGCTCGACTCGTGCGAGCATGTGGTCCAGGCGTGTGCGGAGCTGGCCAACACGCTCCTGCGAGCGGCGCCGGACCTCCACATCCTGGTCACCAGCCGCGAAGTACTCGGGATCAGCGGCGAAACGACCTGGCGGGTGCCGTCTTTGTCGCTCCCGCCGAAACCCCCGCCGCCGCCTGAAAGCATGGACCAGTACGAGGCAGTCGGGCTGTTTGTCGAGCGCGCCAGGGCCGCCAATACCAATTTCCGGTTGACGGCGCAGAACGCCGCGGCCGTGATGGAGATCTGCGCCCGCCTGGACGGCATCCCACTGGCCATTGAGCTCGCGGCGGCCCGCATCAGGATGCTCTCGGTCGAGCAGATCGCCGCCCGGCTGGACGATCGCTTTCGCCTGCTCACTGGCGGCAGCCGCGCCGCCATGCCCCGCCAGCGGACACTCCGCGCGCTGGTGGACTGGAGCTATGGCCTGCTGCAGGAGACCGAGCGAATGCTCTTTCGGCGGTTGTCGATCTTTGCCGGCGGCTGGACGCTGGAGGCCGCGGAGACGGTCTGCGGCGGTGACGGACTCGAGCCCTACGACGTCCTGGACCTGCTGATGCAGCTGGTGGACAAGTCGCTCGTGATCGCTGACGAGCAGGCTGGGCACGAACGCTACCGCACGCTCGAAACCATCCGCGAGTATGCACGCGAACGGCTGACCGAAGCAGGCGAACTGCCCGCGGTACAGGAACGGCACTACGCCTGGTTCGTGGGGCTGGCCGAGCAGGCGCCGCCCGAAGGCTATGACACCCGGGGGCTCGCCACCGTTGGGCATGAATATGACAATCTGCGTGCGGCGCTGCGCTGGGCCGTCGACAGTGGCGAGTCCGAGCGGGCGCTACGCCTGGCGGGTGGGCTCTGGAGTTTCTGGTCCGTGCGGGGCTTCTACACCGAGGGACGGGCGTGGCTGCGCGAGGTCCTGGCGCTCGGGGGCGGCGAGTCCAGACCGGGCATCGCGGCGCGCGCGCGGGCGTTGCAGGCGGCGGGTCACCTGGCCAATTGCCAGGGCGATTACGCCGCTGCCGCGGACTTGCTCGAGGAGAGCCGGACCATCTCTGAGGAGCTGGGCGATCAAACGGCGCTCGGCGCGGCGTTGCACCTGTTGGGCAACCTGGCCATCGGGCAGGGTGAGCTCGAGCAAGCTGGTGAACTGTTCATGCAAGCCCGCGAGCTCAATCGTCGCTCGGGCAACCGAGCGGCCGAGATCCTCAATATGCTGCAGCTCGCCGAGGTCGCATTCCAGACGGGCGATACGCCACAGTCGCTGGCCCTCGGCGAGGATGTTCTCAGGACCAGTCGCGAGCGCGGCCAGCAATGGGGCGTCGCGCGCTCGCTGCACGTCATCGGACGCGTCGCCGCGAGGGACGGCGACTTTTCCAGGGCCGCCAGGCTGCACGAGCAGAGCCTGGGCATACAACAGGAGCTGGGCGACCTGCAGGGACAGGTGCGCAGTCTGGCCGCACTGGCGCGTGTCGCCGTCGGTCAAGGGGACGCGCAGCTGGCGCGCGAGCGCTATCTCGACAGTCTGCGGGTTGCCCGCCAGTCGTACGAGTTGCTGGAGATTGCGCGGAGTCTCGAGGGGCTTGCCGAGCTCTACGCCGAGGTCGACCCGGAGCGGGCACTTCGACTGGCGGGCGCCGCAGGCGTCATGCGGAAAACAATTGGCGCCGAGCCGTACGCCGAGGAGCTGCGACGCTTGAACGCGTGGCAGCAGCCGGTCTACGTCGCGCTGGGCGAAAAGCGGTGCGCCGAGGCGCGCGCGGCGGGGCGAGGGATGTCACTCGACCAGGCGATTAACGAGGTCGTGGCGGGCGCGGCGGTCTCGAGCTAGAGCCCCGACCCAAACGCAACCGTATCGGTGGTAGCACGGATATCCAAGCTTTGCCGCGTCGGGTACATTGGTCCGACCCAATTGCGAAGATTGATGCACAGGCCGGTGAACATACGCCGGTGGACACGGGGTTGGTCCTGGCTTGTCGTCGCCGGCCTGCTGCTGTCGCTCGGCACGGCGAGTCTGGTACCCGGCGTCAGCCCGCCCGTGCTGGGCCAGTCGACGGCTGGCGCCACCTTGAGCGTGCTGGCTGCGCCCGTGCAAGTCGCGCGGGCTGGCGCCGCGTTCGCGACCGCCCAGGACGGCATGACCGTCGGCCCAGGCGATCAGGTACGGACCACGGGCGGTGGTGTCGCCCTGCTGACGTTCTTCGATGGCAGTGAGACGCAGCTCGTGCCCGAATCCCAGGTCGAGATCAAGCAGGCCACGCCGTCGAGCGGCGGTCCGCAAATCGCAATCACCCAGATTCTTGGCTCGACCGTCGACCGGGTCCAGCGCCTGACGGCTCAGCCGACGAACTTCTCGACCGACACGCCCGCCGCCACGGCTGTCGTGCGTGGGACCCGCTACGTGCTCACCGTCAAGTGCTACACGGCGCCGCCGGCGTTGCCGCCCACCCGGCTGCTCACCTTCCCGCGGCACCTGTCGGGCTCGCAATACCTGCTCGCCGACGAAGCGGTCTATGACGACGGCGGCACGTTGTGGGAGGCGCGTGCCTGGCAGGACCCGACCACTGGCACGTCATTCGATACGTACGACCAGATCGGCTCGACCTATCCCGAGATCGCCGAGGACGTTTACCAGGAAGACGACGGCTCGTTCTGGCTCGATCGAACCTGGCAGGACCCAGACACCGGCGCGACCTGGCACACATACGAGGACATCGGCGTCCCCGCGGGCGATCAACTTGCCGCGGGCTTGCCAGTCGCGCACGCGGTCGCGCGGCCCGTGGCGCAAGCCCAGCCGACGCCCGGCTGCCAGCCGGTCACATCGGTCGTGGTCATTGAGGGCCGGGTGGGCATGCTGCCCACGACGGCCAGCCTGGCGGCGTTCGAGATTACGCCCGGACAGGCAGGTGCGGCCTCGGCGATTGCGACGGCTGATTCGCCGCTGTCGGCGCAGGCGCTCCAGGCTTTCGACCAGGCCACGAGCAACTTGCGCGACGTGAACGCGGCGCGCACGGCCGGTCAGCTTGGCAGCCAGGTCGCCGACGAGTTCGCGCGGGTGATCGTGCCCGTGCCTGGCGGACCTGGCGGACCTGGCGGACCTGGCGGACCTGGCGGAGGTGGCGGTCCGGGTGGTCCAGGCGGTCCGGGTGGGGCCTCGGCAGGCGCGGGGGACTTACTGAGTGGAGTGGTCGTGCGCGCCGCCACCGCCGACAGCGGCCTGGCCGACCAGGTGGTGCCCCAGGTTGCCGGGGTTCAGGTGACGCCGGCCGCCGCGGCGACCTCCGCCCCCGCGCAAGGGCAACCCGTCACCGGGCAGCCACCGCCGGCCGGTGGCGCATCGCAGACGGGCGCGTCGACGGTTGCGCAAGCGACGACGTCGCCGCCTTCAGGCGGGGCGAGCGGGCCGCGGCGGTCGCCGCCCAACCCGGACAACGCCCAGGCCGTCATCGGCGCGAGTGGCGGGATAGTCGGATTGCCTGACGGCAGCGCTCAGGTTTTTGTGCCGGCCGGCGCGGTCCCTGACAACACCACGCTCAGCCTGGTGCGCGCGACCGGGCCGCCAACGTCCGGCGGGCAGCAGTTGGACAGCAGCGCCGTGGACGTGACGGCGACCGGACCAAGCGGACCGGTGAGCCTGGCGCGGTCGGCCCAGATCACGCTGACCTTCGTCGGCACGCCGCCGGCAGGGCTGTTTTTCTTCAATCCCGCCACTTCGGCGTGGCAGCCGGTGGACGGCGGCTCGAGCGTCAATCCGGGGGCGGGGACGGTGACCGGGAGCACGACGCACTTCACGCTCTTTGCGGCGCTGACCGCGGCGACGGCGGACCTCGTGATCACCAACGTCTCGGTCGCATTCGACCCGGCCGTGCCGACGCTCACGCCCACGGTCACGTCGACGGCCACCGCCTCGCCGACGGTCACGGCCACGGCGGCGGCCAGCGCTTCGGTGACGGCGACGGTCACGGATACGCCGACGGCAACGTCGACTGCCACGCTGGGTGCCGCCGCGAGCCCGACGCCGACGGCAACGTCGACGGCGATCGTGGGCCCCGCGGCAAGTTCGACGCCCACGGCAACGTCGACGGCGGCGCTGAGCCCCGCGGCGAGCTCGACACCGACGCTGACTCCCAGTCCGGCAGCTAGCGCGACGGCAAGCCCGACGGTGACCCCGCTTCCGACAAGCACCGCGATGCCGACCCGCACGGCCACGCCGCGTCCGTCGGCCACGCCGTCGCCGACTCCGACGAAGACGACTGGCGGCGACGACAGCGGCCTGATGATCGCCAGCATTGACCGGGTGGCGCAGGTCCCGGGCACCATCACCGTGTGTGCCGCGCCGCCCTGCGCGGTTCCGGCAGGCGTGCCGCTCACGGTCCAGGTGACGGTCACCAATCAGGGCCCGGGCGGCACCGTCAGTGGCTTCGCCGTGTCGTTCTTGGTCGGCCCCGCCGCGCCGACGTCGGCGACGGGAACTGACCTCACGGTCTCGGTTGGTGCGCTCGCGGCGGGCGCCTCGACGGTGGTCCAGGGTCAGTTGACCGGGTTGCCGGCGGATGGCCAGCAACACCAGCTGTGGGTGCTGGTCAACAGCACCGGGGCCGTGGCGGAATCCAATCCAAACAACAACCTGGCGCAGTTCGCGCTGATGAGTTCTGGGGGAACGCAGGCGACGCTCGTGCCAGCCAGTACGGCGACGCCGATGGCGACGAGCACCGCCACGCCAGTGCCCGCCAGCACCGCGACGCTGACCCCGACGGCGACCAGCATGGCCGGCCCGACCAGCACCTCAACCGCGACGGTCACCGCCACCGCGACGGCCACGCCGACGGATACGGCTGGGCCAACGGCCACAGGCACGGTGACGCTCACGCCGACCGCGACCAGCACGGTCACCGCGACGGCCACGAGCACCGCGACGGCCACGAGCACCGCGACCGCAACGTCTACCGCCACGTCCACGAGCACGCCGACGGGGTTGCAAGGCCTGACGATCTCGCCCAAGCCGATCGCGCCTGGCGTCGGCAAGACCGTTTCGGTCACCATCACCATCACCGATACCGCTCCCCAGCCGAACGGGCTGCTGGTGACGCTCACGGGCGTGGATCCGGCCATCGCGTCCGCACCACCGACCGTCACGATTCCAGGCGGGGCCAACTCCGTCGTCTTCAACGTCACCGGCGTGACCAAAAACAACACGTCCATCACCGCCTCCGCGGCCGGGCACTCCTCCGATACCGCACCGATCAATGTGCGCCTGCGTCAGATTGTCTTGCCGCCGAACGTCGTGGTCGGCCTGAATAGCAACGTCCAGTTCACCGTCACGCTGTCGGATCCGGCGCCGCCGGGTGGAGCGACCGTACTGCTCAGCACGCTGAATCCGTCCACCGGCACGGTGACCAGTGAAGTCTTCATCCCCGCGGGCCAGACCTCGGTGTTGGCGACCGCTAACGGCCTGAGCACGACTGACAAGAACAACAACATCTCTGCCAGCGACCAGAACACCAACACGTCCACCAACTTCACCGGGACGAGCACAACTCTCCAGGTGGAAACGATTACCGCTAGCTTCGGAAACCCGAACAATACGGTCACGAACAATGCGGTGCCACTGGGTGCCACCTGGGTGACGCGCACGCTCGTGCTGTCCGACGCGGTGCCATCCGCTGACCTGACCTTCAATTTGATTGTTAGCGGCACTTCAGGTGCGGCCACCACCAGTCCAACATCGGTCATCGTCCCGGCGGGCCAGTTCAGCTCACAACCATTCACCATCAATGGCACGCAGACGGGCAATTCGCTCTTCGTCACTGCATCGCCAGGCGGCTCCGCAACAGGCATCCTCCCGGTGGCTCTCAACTTCTCGGTAGGGCCAGCCCCGGCCTTCACCCTGAATTCCAGACAGACACTGACCGTCGCGAACGGCCTGCACCGGGACTTCGTCAGTCTGCAGCTCAACACCGCGGCGCCGCCGGGTGGTTTGACCTTCACTTTCACCACACCGGATGCGGGGCTGGTAGCCGTGCCGACCCCGGTGGCAATCCCCGCCGGCGCTTCCGGGAGCTCATTCACTGTCGCCGGGACCGGGCTCACGGCGGCCGCGCCGGCGACCATCAACGCCAGCGCTTCGACCGGGAACCTGGTGTGGCAGCAAACGCAGCCGCTGCAAGTAAACGTCGTCCAACCGCTGATCCAGCTGCTCGACACAAATGGAAATCCGATCCAGACGACACGCACGGTTGGTGCTGCCGTCGAACCCATAATGGCCGAGTTCTGTGCAACTACTTCGGACTGCTCCGACACACTGAATGGGCCGCAATCGCAAACGATCACGTTCAGCATTAGCGGCGACTCGACCGGTGGCGAGACGGTGACCCCGACGTCGGTGCCCGTGCCGCCGAATGCGAATTCGACAAATTCGTTCCTGATCCAGCCGCCCGTGAATGTCACCCTGAGCTCGCCGAAACAGGCCGGCAAGTACACGGTGAATGCCACGGCAACCGGGTTTGCGACGGACGCGCTGCCCGTCACAGCGACGGTCACTCAGCCGACAATTATCGGGCTGGACTGCACCTTCCCCATCAACTGCTCAGCGCCGCTGACGGTGGCCAAAGGCATGCAACGCCTCAATGCGCAGATCTTCCTGGATACACCAGCGCCAGCTCAGCAAACGGCGTTGGGCAATGGGCTGGTGGTCACGTTCCAGTCGACCGGTGTGGCTCAGGTGCCGCAACCGGCCGATGTGCTCATCCCGGCAGGTGGCAGGTTTGGAACATTTACGGTCACCGGCAACAACCTGACGACTTCGGGGCCGGTGACCATCACGGCGAGTGCCACTGACAACAACGGCGTGGTGTGGAAGAGCGCCACAATGCAGGTCACAGTTGTACAGCCGGTGGTGCGGCTGCTCGACACAACTGGAAATCCGATCCAGACGACGCGTACGGTTGGTGCACCCGTGGAGAACCTGCGGGCCGATTTCTGTATCACGAACAATGACTGTTCGGACGTACTGACGACCGGGCAGACGGTCACGTTCAGCATTACCGGCGATACGACGGGCGGCGAGACGGTGACGCCGATCACGCCGATCCCGGTACCGGCGGGCGACTTTTCGACGATCCAGATCCAATCGCCGCCCGGCCAGCCGCCGTTTGCGATCACGCTGAGCTCGCCCAAAGGGACGGGCCAGTATACGCTGAACGTGACGTCGAGCGGCTTTGCGACGGACCCGGCGCCGGTCACGGCGACTGCCACGCAGCCGACAATTATCGGGTTGGACTGCAGCTTCCCCATCAACTGTTCAGCACCGCTGACGGTGGCGAAAGGTATGCAACGCCTCAATGCGCAGATCTTCCTGGATACACCAGCGCCAGCTCAGCAAACGGCCTTGGGCAATGGGCTGGTGGTCACGTTCCAGTCGACCGGTGTGGCCGAGGTGCCGCAACCGGCCGATGTGCTGATCCCGGCGGGTGCCACGTCTGGAAACTTCAGTGTCACGGGCAGCAACCTGACGACAGCCGGGCCGGTGACCATCACGGCGAGTGCCACTGACAACAACGGCGTGGTGTGGAAGAGCGCCACGTTACAGGTTACGGTTGTCACACCGGTGCTCGTGCTCTTCGACCCGATCAATAACATCGTGCTGACCAGCCGCACGGTTGGTGCCCCCGTCGAGAGTCTTGGGGCCGAGTTCTGCGTCTCCTCGAACAACTGTCCGGACGTGCTGACGACCGGGCAGACGGTCACGTTCAGCATCACCGGCGATACGACGGGCGGCGAAACGGTGACACCGGTCACGCCGATCCCGGTACCGGCGGGCGACTTTTCGACGAGCCAGATCCAATCGCCGCCGGGCCAGCCGCCGTTTGCGATCACGCTGAGCTCGCCCACAGGGACGGGCAAGTACACGGTGAACGTGACGTCGAGCGGGTTTGCGACGGACCCGTCGCCGGTGACCGCGACGGTCATTCAACCATCGATCATCGGATTGAATTGCAACTTCCCCATGTGTTCAGCACCGCTGACGGTGGCCGCAAACATGCAAACAGAGGCGACGGTCTTCCTGGATACACCCGCGCCAGCCGGCGGCCTGACCGTCACCCTGGGGAGCACCGCGGTGAATGTCGCGACGGTTGACCCGTCGATCGTGGTCCCGGCGAACGCCACGTCGGCGAATTTCACGATCAAGGGGATCTCACCCGGGACGACCCAGATCACCGCTTCAGCGACCGGCTGGAAGAGCCCGCAAGACCTGAACGTGTCCGTGGTCACCCCGGTGTTGGTGCTGTTCGACCCGATTAATGGCACCGTTCTGACCAATCGCTCGGTGGGTGGACCCGTGGAGAACATTGGCGCCGAGTTCTGCGTCACGACGTTCAACTGTCCGGACACACTGACCGCGCCGCAGACAGTTACGTTTGTCATCAGCAGTGACACGACCGGTGGTGAGACTGTCACACCGCCATCGGTACCGGTGCCCGCAGGCGCGTTCTCGACGTCTCAGATTCAGCCGGCCGTGAACATCACCCTGAGCCGCCCAATCGCGCCTGCCGGCCGCTACACGCTCACGGCAACTGATACGGGCGTTGCGACCGACGCGACGCCGGTGATAGTCACGGTCAACTGATGCCCGCTCGGCCGCGGATCGCGCGGTCGCGGCGGGCCATTCGCCGCAACGTGGTCACGTTGTTCATCGCCATGTGCGCGGCGATGATCGCGGGGCTCCTTCAGGTGCAGGAGTCCTCGGCGCTGTATCCCGGCGGCCCGCTCCACGCCCTGGAGTCGGCTGCGCAGGACAGCGTTTTGCGGGGCCGGAATGCGGAGCGCTACGGGAGCAGCGTGGGCCGCGATCCACGCGAGTTGGTGACGATCGTCGCGATCGACGAGCGCAGCCTCGCCGAGCTCGGGTTGTTCCGCGCCTGGCCACGGGCCTACTACGCCCGGGTCATCGACCAGCTGCTGGTCGCTCCGCCGCGGGTCATCGTGCTGGACATTGGCTTTTTCGAACCGTCGCCTGACGATTCACAGCTCGCCGCGGCCATCGATCGGGCGCGCTCCCAGCGGCCAGCCACCGCGGTGGCGCTGGCCGCGGTGGGCGGTGGCGACGCGACGCAGGGATCGGACGGGGCGATCACTTTCACCAGTGGTCTGGTGCCCGTGCCCGGTCTGGGGTCCGCCGATATCGGCACCACCAACGTGCTCCCGGATGATCGGGGCGTCGTTCGCTCGATGCCACTGCTGGCCAACGTCGGCGGCGAGCAGCGCCCAACGCTCGGACTGCTCGCCGCCGCGCGCTACCTGCGCCGACCCGGCTTCGTCGACGGCCGACCTGATGCCGAGACCCTCGTCCTGGCCGGTCGGCAGATCCCCGTCGACGCCTCCAGCACCGTCCGCATCAACTACTTTGGCCCGCCGTCCGATCCCAGCGCGCCGTCGACGACCTTCCGGATTGTGTCGTTCGTCGATGTGCTGCGCGGCCAGATCGATCCGGCCCCGTGGCGCGATGGGGTCACGTTCATCGGTCTGCTCGGTGCGACGGGGTTCGCCGACGACTACTGGACGCCAGTCAGCGACCAGGGCCACAAGATGAGCGGGGTCGAAGTCCACGCCAACGTGGCGGCGACGATCCTCTCGACCCAGTTCCTGCGCCCGGCGCCGCTGCCGCTGCAGCTTGGGCTCGTCGGCGGACTCGCGCTGGCGCTCGGCGCGCTGGCCGCCAATCTGGGCGTGCTCAGCGCGTGTCTGGCCGGTCTGGGCGTGCTCGGCGTGTACGTGCTGGCCAACCTGGTGACACTCGACCTGACCGGGTTGCAGCTGGCGCTCGCAACGCCGGTCTTCGCCGGGGCACTGACCTTCATCGGCAGCACGGCGTATCGCGTCACGATCGAGCAGCGTCAGGCGCGGGCGCTGCAGACCGCGCTTGCCTCGGTCATTCCGCCCGGTGTGGCGCAGGAGATTGCGCGCAACCCGGAGCGCGTGCGGATGGGTGGTGACCGCCGCGTGCTGAGCGTGCTCTTCACTGACCTCAAAGGTTTCACCAGCTTCTCGGAGACCGTGGAGCCAGACGTCTTGAGCAGGCTCATCACCGAGTACCTGGACGCGATGACCAACGTTGTCTTCGAGCTCGGGGGCACGCTGGACAAGTTCGTCGGCGACATGGTCATGGCCTTCTGGAACGCGCCACTCGACGACCCGGAGCACGCCTGGCACGCGTGTCAGGCCGCGCTGCGGATGCAGGCGGCGCTGAGTCGGCTGAGCGACCGCTGGGAGACCGAAGGTCTGCCACGCCAGGAAATGCGGATCGGCATCAACACCGGTCCGGCGAGCGTCGGCAATATGGGTAGCTCGCGCCGTTTCGCGTACACGGCGGTCGGCGACGCGGTCAACCTGGCCGCCCGACTGGAACCGCTCAACAATGAGTACGGCACGCGCATTTGCGTCTCGCAGCATACGCTCGACGCGGTCCCCGAGCGCGACCGCTTGCTCGTGCGTCACCTCGACCTGGTCGTCGTCAGCGGCAGGCGTCAGGCGGTCCCGGTGTTCGAGTTGATCGGGCTTCGTGATGACGCCGCGCTCGTCGAACAGTACCGGTCCATGCTGGATCTGTATGCGCACGCGATGCTGCTGTATCACGGGCAGCACTTCGTGGCCGCGGCCGACCTCTTCGCTCAGGCAGCGAGGGCGGGCGGGAACGGACCCGATGCGCCGAGCGCCCTGTATGTCGAGCGCTGCCGCGATCTGGCGCTCGCGCCGCCCGGCGCCGCGTGGGACCGCGTGTACGTCATGAAGCACAAGTGAGTTGAGGGAAACATGCACGGCCGCGGCTCGCGCCGCAGACGAGTAGGAAACCGGCCTGGACTGGGTGTCTATCGAAGGTACGGCGCGAGATCTGTTGTTCGCCAGATGCGAGCGGGGTAGCAGGCGTGCAGACTGGGCGCATCCGAGTGAACTTTGCCCGTTTGTTACTGGAGGGCGCCGCCCCCGGCGACCTGATGCGCGCAGCGCCCGCGGTGATCGCGGCGGAGCTGCAACTTGACTACGTTGAAGTGTACGAGCTTCGGCCGACGGGCGATGCCGTCCGTTTGATGGGTAGCACCGGGCCCGACCCGACCGCGATCGGCTCGGTCCAGCGGCTCGATCCCAATAGTCTGCTCGCCGCCGCGGCCCAGCGCGCAGGCGAACCCGTCGTTGTGTCCGACTGGCTGGACGAGACCCATTTGCAGCTGACGCCGGCGTTGCGCGACGCGGGGATTGCCAGCAGCGTCGGCGTCGCCATCGGTGTTGGCCACGGCGAGCGCGTCTACGGGTTTCTGAGCGCGCACAGCCGGGCGCCGCGCCCGTTTCCAGACGCCGAGATCGAGTTCCTCGAGATGGTCGGCGACCTCCTGGGCTATGCGCTGGCCACGGCGCGCAGCACGTTGTCGTTCTGCACGCTGGTGGAAAACGCGCCAGATGGGATCGTCTGGTTCGATCGCGACCTGCGTATGTGCTACGTCAACCCGGCCGTCGAGCGCATAACCGGAACTCCGGCCCCGATGCTGCTCGGCCGAACCAGTGGCGACCTGGGGATCCCGGAGTCGCTTGTGCCGACCTGGGAACTGGTCTTGCGGCAGGTCTGGCGCACCGGACACGGACAAGCGTTCGAACTGAGACTCAGCACGCCGATGGGCGAGCGCGTGTTTGACAGCCGCATCGTGCCGGTGCCCGACGTCGACGGCACAGTGAGGTCGCTGCTGACGATTTCTCACGACGTGACCGAACAGCGGCGGGCCGAAACGGACCGTGTCGCGCTGTTCGAGCAACTGGTGGCGCAGCAGAACCTCGTCCAGGAACTCATGGCCCAGGATCAACAGCGCTTGCGCGATCGGACGGCGCCCGTCCTCGCGCCGGAGACGTTGAACTATCGCGAGCGGCACATGCTGCGGCTTATCGCGGCCGGCTTGACCAACCGTGAAATCGGCGCGGAGATCGGGCTGGCGATCGGGACCGTCAAGAATCACATCGCCACGATTCTGTCCAAGCTGAACGTGAGCGATCGCACTCAGGCGGCGGTTCGCGCCGTGGAGCTCGGCCTGGTCCGTCCCGACGCGGAGCCCTGAAGCACTCGGGGTCGGGAGTATCATCGACCCGCGCATGCCCTTTGTCGATCTGACCGGTGCGCGTCTGTGGTTCGCGGACTCAGGCGGCAGCGGAGCGCCGGTGGTGTTCGTGCACCCCGCCGCGACGACCAGCGCGTGCTGGGTGCACCAGGTCGAGGCGTTCACGGCGGCCGGCTACCGCTGCATCACCTACGATCTGCGCGGCTGGGGAAAGTCCGAGATGGATGCGGGCGCCGAGGTCGGCACGATGAGCGACGACCTGGAGGCGCTGGTGCAGTCCCTGGGGTTGCGATCGTTCATCCTGATCGCCGCCGCCTATGGTGGATTCGGCGGGGTCGAGTATGCGCTGCGGTTTCCGGGTCGCTTGCGCGCCCTCGTGCTGGCGACGAGTCAGGGAGGGCTGGTCGATCCCGACTACGTGTCGGTGCTCGAGCGCGTGGTGAGTCCGCCAATCCGCGCGCTGCCAGTGCATCTGCGTGAGCTCGGGCCGTCATACCGTGCCGAAAATCCGCAGGGCGTCGAACGCTGGCTACAGATTGCGGATCAATCCGGTGAGGGCAATCGGCGCCGCCAACCCCGCGTCCTCGAGATCACGCTGCCCCTGCTGGAAAGTCTCACGGCGCCCACGTTGCTCGTGGCCGGTGCCGCGGATCTGCTCGCGCCACCCGCGCTCATGCGCTTGATGGCAGAGCGCATACCGAGCTGTGTGTTTGCCACCGTTGCCGAAGCCGGGCACTCCGCGCACTGGGAGCGCGCCGCGGAATGGAACCGGATCGTGCTGGCGTTCCTCCGACAGCACTGAGCAGCCAGCCGTCAGCTGGACAGTCGTGGGCGACTTCCGCTCAGCGTTGATCGCTGAAAGCTGATACTAAAGCCCCTGCGCGCGGTGGGCGTGCCTGCCGATGCTTGCAGAGATGCATCTCGAAATGCTCCTCGCTGCAGCGGCTCATCCGTCGAACTGGACGGGCACCGTGGTCCGTCGGTGCGCGTGGTGCGGCCGGATCGCCGGCAGTGACGGCGCGTACAGCGCTCCGCGTGAGCTGAGCAAGACCACCGTGACCACCGACGGCATGTGCCCGCGATGCGGGTGCAAGGCCTTGGCGCTGGTCGCGCAGAAGCGCGAGATCAGACTCAGCAGAGAGTGGGCGGCCAGCCTGCGACAGCTGACAGCTGATCGCTGAAAGCTCACATCAGCGGACGCGTGGTCGGCGCGATCGGGGCAGGCATCATGCTCTGGCCCATCAGCCACGTATCGACGCCCGCGGCACACGAACGTCCTTCGGCAATCGCCCAGACGATGAGGCTCTGCCCCCGACCCATGTCGCCGCACGCGAAGATGCCTGGCTCGGTGGTCATGAAGTGGTCGTCGCGCGCCACGTTGCCACGCGGGTCGAGCTTGACTCCCAGTTGATCCAGCATGCCCGCGCGTTGCGGTCCGACGAACCCCATCGCCAGCAGCACCAGTTCACACGGCAGCTCGAAGTCGGTGCCCTCGAGCTTTTCGAATTTGCCGTCGACGAACTTGACTTCGTGCGCTCGCAACGCGCGCACGCTGCCCTCCGCGTCGCCCAGGAAGCACTCGGTGTTGACGCTGTAGACGCGCTCACCGCCTTCCTCGTGGGCCGACGACACGCGGAACACGTTCGCGTACATCGGCCACGGATTGTTTGGCGCACGCGAATCCGGTGGTCGGGGCAAAATTTCGAACTGGTGCACCGATGCCGCACCCTGGCGGTGAGTGGTGCCCAGGCAATCGGCGCCGGTGTCGCCACCACCAATGATGACCACGTGCTTCCCGCGGGCGGTAATCCTTGACTCAGCAGTATCCCCCTCCTGTACCCGGTTTGCCAGGGGCAGATACTCCATCGCCTGATACACGCCGCTGAGCTCGCGCCCGGGAATAGGCAGGTCGCGCCAGGCCGTTGCACCACCGGCAAGCACCACTGCGTCGAACTCCGCGCGGAGTTGCTCGACGGCATAGTCGTCGCCAACATTGGTGCGCACGCGAAACTGCGTGCCTTCGGCGCGCATCTGCTCGATGCGGCGGTTCAGGTGGCGTTTTTCTAACTTGAACTCCGGAATGCCATACCGGAGCAGGCCACCGATCCGGTCGGCTCGCTCGAACACTACCACGTCGTGGCCGGCGCGCGTCAACTGCTGGGCTGCCGCGAGACCTGACGGCCCCGAGCCCACCACCGCCACACGTTTCCCGGTCTTGACGGTTGGCCGATGCGGCGTGATCCAGCCCTCATTCCACGCCCGGTCGACGATTTCGAGCTCGACCTGTTTGATGGTCACGGGGTCCTGATTGATGCCCAGCACGCACGACGTTTCGCACGGCGCCGGGCACAACCGGCCGGTGAACTCCGGAAAGTTATTCGTGGCGTGCAGGCGCTCGACAGCATCCCGCCAGTGGTCGCGATAGACCAGGTCGTTCCAGTCCGGGATCAGATTGCCGAGCGGACAACCGCTGTTGCAGAACGGGATGCCGCAGTCCATGCATCGCCCGGCCTGGGCCATGAGCGATTCACGTGGGAACGGCGTGTAGACTTCTCGCCAATCGAGGATGCGAGTCTCAGTCGGCCGCCGGGTCGGAGTCTCGCGCTTCCACTTGAGAAATCCGGTCGTCTCACCCATGGGCGGCGACCATGACGCGCTCGAGCGCCTCCTGCTCCGAGAAGCCGCCCGCTGCCGCCTCACGCATGACCGTCAGGACGTGCTTGTAGTCTCGCGGCATCACCTTGCGGAAGCGCGCGACTTCGAACTCCCAATCCACCAGCAGGCGCTCGGCGAGCGTCGAACCAGTGAGGTCGCGGTGGCGCTCGATCGTCTGGAGGAGCCACTCGCGCTCGTCCAGCTCGAGCGGCTCCAGTTCGACCATCTCGTAGTTGACTGCCGCCGCGAAGCGGCGCTCTGGATCGTACACATAGGCGATGCCGCCCGACATCCCGGCCGCGAAGTTGCGGCCCGTCGGACCGAGCACGACGACCCGGCCGCCGGTCATGTACTCGCAGCCGTGGTCGCCGACACCCTCCACGACCGCGGTCGCGCCGGAGTTCCGGACGGCGAAGCGCTCGCCGACCACACCTCGAATGAACGCCTCACCCGAGGTCGCACCGTACAGCACCACGTTGCCGGCGATGACGTTCTCCTCCGCCGCGAACGTGGCCGCGCGGTCCGGTCGGACGATCACCCGCCCGCCGGACAGCCCTTTCGCGGTGTAATCGTTGGCGTCACCTTCCAGCCGAAGCGTGATCCCACGTGGCAAGAATGCGCCAAAGCTCTGACCTGCCGAGCCGCGGAGGTGGATGTCGATCGTGTCATCGGGCAAGCCCTCGCCGCCGTACCGGCGGGTCACCTCCGACCCGAGCATGGTCCCAACACTCCGGTTGACGTTGCGGATCGGCATCTCGATGCGGACTGGCCAACCCAGCTCAAGGGCCATCTCAGCCTGCTGGAGGAACTGTTGATCCAGGGCCTGGTCGAGGTGGTGGTCTTGCGACCGGGTGCGGTGTAGATCCTGGCCGGCGTACGGGTTGTTGGCCTGCATCAGGATCGGCGTCAGGTCGAGCCCATGGGCCTTCCAGTGCTCGATGGCGGCCCTGGTCTCCAGCATCTCGGAGTGGCCGACGGCTTCGGCTATCGACCGGAACCCCAGCGCCGCCAGATGTTCGCGCACTTCTTGCGCAATGTATTCGAAAAACGTCACCACGAACTCGGGTTTGCCGGAGAACCGCTGCCTCAGCACCGGGTTCTGCGTCGCCACGCCGACCGGGCAGGTATCCAGGTGGCACACGCGCATCATCACGCACCCGCTTACGACCAGCGGCGCGCTGGCGAAGCCGAACTCCTCAGCACCGAGCAGCATGGCGATGACGACGTCGCGGCCGGTCTTGAGCTGGCCGTCGCACTGCACGACGATCCGGTCACGCAGGCCGTTCTTGAGAAGGGTCTGTTGCGTCTCGGCGACGCCAAGCTCCCAGGGCGCGCCGGCGTGCTTGATCGACGTGAGCGGCGATGCGCCGGTGCCGCCATCGTGGCCAGAGATCAGGACCACGTCGCTCCGCGCCTTCGCGACCCCCGCCGCCACGGTGCCGACCCCGACCTGGGCAACCAGCTTCACATGGACTCGGGCGCGTGGGTTCGAGTTCTTCAGATCGTGGATGAGCTGTTTGATGTCTTCGATCGAGTAGATGTCGTGGTGGGGTGGCGGACTGATGAGGCCGACGCCCGGCGTGGAATGCCTGGTGCGGGCGATCCACGGATAGACCTTGTGGCCGGGCAGTTGCCCGCCTTCACCTGGCTTGGCGCCCTGCGCCATCTTGATCTGCAGGTCGTCGGCGTTGACAAGATACTCAGACGTGACCCCGAAGCGTGCCGAGGCGACTTGCTTGATCGCCGATCGGCGCAGGTCGCCATTGGGATCCCGCAGATAGCGGTCGGCATCCTCACCGCCTTCACCCGTGTTGGACTTGCCGCCCAGCCGATTCATGGCGATCGCGATGTTTTCGTGCGCTTCCTTCGAGATCGAGCCATACGACATCGCCCCGGTGGCGAAGCGCTTTACGATCTCGCTCACCGGCTCCACCTCGTCGATGGGCACCGGCGGGCGCACGCCGTCGCGGAAGGTGAACAGGCCACGCAGCGTCGCCAGGCGCTTGGACTGATCGTCGACCAGGCGGGTGTAGTCCTTGTAGACGTCGTAGCGCTTGGCGCGCGTGGCGTGCTGCAGCTTGAAGACCGTTTCGGGATTGAAGAGGTGGTACTCGCCCTCCCGCCGCCACTGGTACTCACCGCCCAGGTCGAGGTCGCGGTGGGCCCGCTCGTCGGGGCGATCGGCGTAGGCGACGCGGTTGCGTCGGGCGATTTCCTCCGCGATCGCGTCGAGCCCAATCCCGTTGAGCCGCGACACCGTGCCCGTGAAGTACTCGGCGACGACCTTCTCCGACAGGCCGATGGCCTCGAACACCTGCGCGCCCGTGTAGGACGCGACCGTGGAGATGCCCATTTTCGACATCACCTTGAGCACGCCCTTGCCCGCCGCTTTGACGTAGTTCTTCATCGCCTTGCGCGGGTCAACTTCGCCCATCTCGTACAGGCCCTGGGCGATCATGTCCTCGATCGTTTCAAAGGCCAGATACGGATTGACGGCGCCGGCACCGTAGCCGATAAGCAGCGCCATGTGGTGCACTTCGCGCGCATCGCCGCTCTCGACGATCAAGCCGACCTTGGTGCGCGTCTTTTCGCGGATGAGGTGGTGGTGCACCGCGGACGTGAGCAGCAGCGATGGAATCGGCGCGCATTCCTGACTGGAGTTGCGGTCAGACAGTACGAGGATGCGCTTCCCAGCCGCGATGGCCGCCGATGCTTCCAGGCAAGCGGTGTCCAGGGCGGCGCGCAGTGCGGCGCCACCGCCACCCACGTGATACAGGCCCGAGATCACCTGAGCCGACAGATGGGTGTAATCGCCATCGTCGTCGATGTGGATGAGCCTCGCGAGCTCGTCGTTGTCGATGATCGGAAACGGCAACTCCACCTGGCGGCACGACGCGGGTCCCGGCGCCAACAGGTTGCCTTCCGGGCCGGTAGCCGAAGACAGGGACGTGACCAGTTCCTCGCGAATCGCGTCGAGCGGTGGATTGGTGACCTGGGCGAACAGTTGTTGGAAATAGTCGAACAGCAGCCGGGGGCGGTCAGAGAGGACCGCCAGGGGCGTGTCGGTGCCCATCGAGCCGATGGCCTCGTAGCCACCCCGGGCCATCGGCGCGACAAGGAGCTTGAGTTCCTCGTGCGTATAGCCGAAGACCTGCTGGCGGCGGCGCACCGACTCGTGGCTGGACACCAGGTGTGTTCGCGACGGCAGGTCGTTCAGCGACACCATGCCAGCCTCGAGCCAGGCAGCGTACGGGTGCTCGGCGGCCAGGTTGGCTTTCAATTCCTCGTCGTCCACGATGCGTCCCTGAGCGGTGTCGACCAGGAACATGCGGCCAGGTTGCAGGCGACCCTTTTTGACCACGTGACTCGGATCCAGATCGACCACACCTGTCTCGCTGGCCATGATCACCCGATCGTCATCGGTCACCCAGTAGCGGCTTGGCCGCAGGCCATTGCGATCGAGCACGGCGCCGATGACCGTCCCGTCCGTGAAGGCGATTGAGGCCGGACCATCCCACGGCTCCATCAGCGACGAATGGAAGCGGTAGAAGGCGCGCTTCTCGGGCGACATCGTGGCGTGGTTCTCCCACGCCTCGGGGATCATCATCAGCACCGCATGCCAGATCGGCCGGCCCGCCAGGTGCAGCAGTTCGAGACACTCGTCGAAGCTGGCGGTATCAGAGCCGGACTGGGTGATGATTGGGAAGGCGCGCTCCAGGCCCGGGATGGCGGGGGTCTGCATCAACGCTTCGCGCGCCCGCATCCAGTTGCGATTGCCCTGGAGGGTGTTGATCTCGCCGTTGTGGGCAATCATCCGGTAGGGATGCGCCAACGGCCACGACGGGAACGTATTGGTCGAAAAGCGACTGTGGACCAGCGCGAGCGACGACTCGATCCGCTGGTCGGACAGGTCCGGAAAGAACTGTTCGAGCTGGGGCGTGGTCAGCATGCCCTTGTAGACCAGCGTCCGGCACGAGAGCGACGGAAAGTAGACCGCCTGATCCGGCGGGATCTCGTGCTCGCAGCGCTTGCGGGCGACGAACAGTTTTCGGTCCAGCTCGATGCCGACCGCGCCTCGCGGATCGAAAACGAAGACCTGACGGAAGCTGGGCATGACGCCCCTGGCGGTCGCGCCGATGCTCGACTCGTCGACTGGCACCTCGCGCCAGCCCAGGACCCGCAGTCCTTCGTCGAGCATGATCGCTTCGAGAAGGTCGATCGACTCCTGGGCCAGGGTCAGATCGGCAGGCAGAAAGCACAGGCCGACGCCGTACGCGCCGCGCGGCGGCAGGTCGAAGTTGACCACCGCGCGCAGGAACTGGTCAGGCACCTGCATGAGGATCCCGGCACCGTCGCCGGTATTGGTCTCGGCTCCCTGGGCACCTCGATGATCGAGGTTGCAGAGCGCACCGAGCGCAGTGGCGACGATGTCGTGGCTGGGCCGACCTTTGATGTCGACGACGAACGAGACGCCGCACGCGTCGTGTTCGAACCGTGGATCGTACAGGCCGCTCGCCTCAGGCAAGCTGCTGAACGGTACCCGCCGAGCGTCTAAGCTGTCCTCTGCCTGCGTCATCTGTGCACCCACCCTGTCCCGGTTCCGTTGGGCGCAGAGGGACAACGTTGGCCCGGCTGCGAAGCGTTAGCATAGCCGCTCTGGCGTCAGCGCACCAGTTGCAGCCGCCCGGCGGAGTGATTGGCCGCACCCGATATCTCGTGTGCGATGTGCTCGAGCTCCTGGACGACGAAGCGTCGGGTGACCCATAGCACCGTGTGCTGACCGAATCCAGGCTTGCGGAGATCCACGACCCGACTCAAGCCGTCGGCGGGCAGATCAGCGAGGTAGGCATCGGTGAAGGCATAGACCGCCCTGGCGTACTGCCGCAGCGCCGCGACGTCGGCCGGCCCGTACAGGTTTGGGAAGAACGACGTGAACAGGGGCGCACTTTCGCGCAGCACCGACTGAATCGTGATGTCCTCAATGCACAGGGCGTGCAGGTACAGCCGCACCGGGGCCGACCAGGACGTCGCGCCAGGTGCTTTGTGCAGCCACGCCGCGGCGCTCTGGTCCAGATCGGCGTGGCATTGTCGGACCTGCAAGCGCAGAGCTGAAAGCTGTGCAAGCGACATAACACTAGCCTGCGGTCGGCACAGCCCGGAATCAACCCGCCGATTGGCCGGTAGTTGCACACCGATCGGCGGTGACGACCATGCCATCAGATCCAACCGTGGCGCGTGGCGAGGATCGCGGCGTGTACTCGGTTCCGGGCCCCCAGGTGCAGCAGGATCTCTTCGATGTAACTTTTGATGGTCAGCTCACTCAGGTGGGTGCGCACGCCGATCTCACGGTTCGACAGTCCCTGGGCGACCAGTTGCAGGACTTCGCGTTGCCGCGCACTCAGCATCGGCGCATCGCCGCCGCCACTCTGGCGGGCGGCGGCCAGCACCAGCGGCGCCACTTTGGGATCGATGACCGCTTCGCCGCGCGCCAGTGCCTGGATACTGCGGCTGAGGTCGAGCTGGGCGATATCTTTCAACAGGTAGCCCTGCGCGCCAGCCCGCACACAGTCGCGGACCAGCTCGTAGTCGGTGAACGTGGTTAGCATGGCGATCACGGCGTCCGGGACGACCGCTCGCAAGCGGCGGCAAACGGCTGGCCCGCTCAGGTCGGGCAGGTGCGCGTCGAGCAGCACGACGTCCGGTTGCTGCTCGCGCGCCATGGCGATCGCCGCCGCGCCGGTCGCGGCTTCGCCGAGCACCCTGATCTCAGGATCGGTGCTCAACAGCGTGCGCAGGCCGACTCGCACCAGCTCGTGGTCGTCCACGATGAGCACGCGGATCTGGCTCGCCGGGGCGTCAAGCATGGCCGCTCAACGGCACCCGCGCCCGAAGCACAAACCCTTCGTCGTCGCCCGCCTGCGCGGTGAACGTTCCGCCCAGTCGCAGCACTCGGTCCCGGCTGCCGTTGAGGCCAAAGCGAGTGGCGCTATCCGCGAGCGTACTGAGCACGAGCGGCGAGGCGCCGACGCCGTCGTCCTGCACCGTCAGCGTCACTGCCTCTGGCTCGAAGGCCAGGCTCACGACCACGGCAGACGCGCGCGCGTGCCGCTCGACGTTGGCGAGTCCTTCGCGCGCGACGGCGTGGAGCACTTCGGCAATCTCGGGCGGGGCGCGCCGTTCCGTTCCTGACTCGGCCAGGTCGGCCTCCAGGCCGGTTCGTTGTTGAAACTCGCGGACGAGCTGCCACAACGCCTGAACGAGCTCCAGATCGTGCACTTCCGCTCGGGTGAGCGCGAAGATCGCCGCGCGGAGATCTTCCGCGCCCTGCTGCGCCGAGCTGCGTATACCCGCCAGCGCCGCCCACAGGGACTCCGTTGGCGAGCCGGGCACGTTCGCGAGCGAAGCGAGCAACGCGCTCACGCTGAGCCCGATGCTGAAGAAGGTTTGCTCGACGCGATCGTGCAGCTCACGCGCGATCCGCTCGCGTTCGGCGTCGAGCAACTTCCGCCGCTCGGCCGCTTCGAGGAGGCCTCGCAATTCCCGCAGCCGGCTGACGATGCGCTGCTGTTCTTCGTACAGCCGGCTGGTACGCACCGCGGCCTCCTGTGCCGCCGCGCGCTCGAGTTCCACCCGCATCGCGCGCACGCGCTCGGTGATGTCGCGCACGACAAGCAGTCGCCCCACCGGCCGGCCACGCCGATCCGCCAGTGCAACGCGCCCAACATCGAAGCATCGATCCATCACGCCCGGAGCTGGGCTTGCCTGGTGCTTCGCTGTGCCCGGAGCGCGACTTGCCTGGCGCCCCGCCGCGCCCAGGGGCGGGCTTGTCTGCCGCTCCGCCGTGCCCGGGGGCGGGCTTGCCTGGTGATCCGCCGTGCTTGGCGCGGGGCTTGCCTGGCGCTCCGCCGTACCCGGAGCGGGACCTGCCTGGTGTTCCGCCGTGCCTTGGGATCGGCTCGCCCGGATGTCTGCTTCCGAGATCTCGCCGGTACCTGACGCGAGTAGCGCGTTGATGCCGGAAATGTCGGTCGCTGGGCGGCCCAGTAGCGTGCGGCTGGCCTGGCCCAGCAGGCGCTCGGCGGCCGGGTTCAGCGTCACGACCCGATCGCGCATGTCCAGCACGATGACCGCATCCGGCAAGCCCTCGACCAGCGCCTCACGCGCAATCGGGACGACGTCAAACAGTCCGAAGCGCAACAAACTCGCGCCCACCGCCGCCGCCCCGAGCGCGAACCCGAGCGGCGTGAGGTCCAGGTTGGGAAACGGGCTCAGTCCAGAGAGGTACACCGCGTTGGTGGCCCACGGGATGCTCATCCCGATGAGCAACAGCGCCCCCTGGCTGAGGAAGAAGAACGGATCCCGGCGAGTTTGCCGCAGAATCAGCCACGTTGCGCCGGCCAGCGCCAGGTAGCAGTACGCGGAATGCACCCAGAACCAGGGCCCGTACGTCGCCTTCCACAGGCTCAGGCCGTTGACGCGGTCGATCTCGACGTCGCGCCAGATGAGGCCGTGCAGCTCGTTGGTGAAGACCAGCCCGAGCGTGATCAGCGGGATGACCGCCAGGGCGGCGAGCTGCCAGCGCGGACGACGACCCGCGCCCGTGCACGCCGCCATGCACAGCAGCCACAGCACCGGCGCGCTGACGACGCCGAGGTACTCGAACCGGGTCGCCAGCATCTTGCCGGCCAGGTCCGTCCGCGCAAACCCGATGCCCGCGGCGAGACACCAGTCGCCAACCGCGGCGGCGAACCAGGCGAACTCGGTCGCGCCAGGGACGGGCCGCCGTCGCCAGCCGAGGACCCCGAGGCCAAGGACCACTACGCACGCCGCAGACGCCGCGAAGGTGTACGGCGTCACCTGCCAGTTCACCGTGCCGCAAGTATGGCGGGAACCTGGCGGCGGGTCTAGCCGAGCATGGTCTAATCACGCCCGTGAGCAGCGCGGTGGAGGAGAGCAATCGGCGGCTGCTGCGGGCCCGCGACACGATGGACCGGACTTACGCGCAACCCCTCGACATCCCGGCGCTCGCCCAGATCGCGTGTGTCTCCGAGGCGCACTTCATCCGCACGTTCCGCGCCACGTTTGGCGAGACGCCACACCGCTACCTGCAGCGTCGCCGCGTTGAGCGCTCGATGTTCCTGCTACGCGAGACCGACCGCCGCGTGACCGACATCTGCCTCGACGTCGGGTTTTCGAGCCTGGGCACGTTCAGCCGCACATTCAGCGAGATTCTGGGCCAGTCGCCGACAGACTATCGCAAGCGCTCGGACATCAAAGCCGTCCCGACCTGCTTCGGGATGGCATGGACCCGACCGAGCAGTTTTGGAGAAGCGGCCGCCCGGCAACCCCTCTAGAGTTGGGCGCATGTTGAAGTCAATCATCATTTCGCACGTGTGGGTTCTCGACCAGGACCAGGCCCTCGACTTCTATGTCGGCAAACTCGGGCTCGAAGTGAAGCAGGATCTGCCGCTGGGCTTCATGCGCTGGCTGACCGTCGCCGTGCCCGGCGAGCCGAATCGCGAGATCTTGCTGGAGCAGCCTGGGCCACCAGCCATGGACGAGGCGACCGCGCAGACCGTCCGCGAGCTGATCTCGAAGGGCGCCACGGGCTTCACCGTGGGCTTTACCACCGACGATTGCCAGAAAACCTACGAGACGCTCCTGGCCAAAGGCGTCGAATTCACCCAGGAGCCCGTCGAGCGGTTCTACGGCATCGACATCGGGCTGCGGGACCCATTCGGCAACCACATCCGCATCACGCAGCAAACCGCCACGCCGCCGGCCTGACCTCGCGCTCCGCGCCGTCCCTCCTCGGCGTGACCCCGCTGGCCGCCAGCGCTGGCACGGGAAGCCCGCCGCGAAACTCCTGCTCGCGAGCTGACGGTGTTCAGTAGCCGGCGACGGCGCGGAAGATCTCCTGCAGTTGGCCAAAGGCGAACACCAGCAGGAACAGCAGCAATCCGAGCCCGCCGGCGATCACCAGACGCATCTCGTCGTCCATCTTCCGCCCCGTTTCGAACCTCTCAGAACTTACACCGCCGTGAGCAGCGCGGCACTGACCTCCGGAATCACCTGCATCGCGGCCGGGTACACCGGCTCTTCCTTGGTGATCATCTCGAGCACGGCCGGCGTTCCCTCCCGAGTCACGGCGATTGCCCGCAGAATCGCCGGGACCACGTCGTCCGGTCGCTCGACGCGCTCCGAATGCGCCCCGAGCGCCTGCGCGACGCCAGCGTAACTGCCCGAGAGCCGGTTCGCGCCGAAGCGCTCGCTGGCAGTCGGCATGTGGTGCCCGTAGCCACCCATCACCGAGTTGTTCAGGATGACGGTGATGATCGGCAGCCGCTCGCGGACCGCTGTCTCCACCTCCATGCCGACGGTGCCGAATGCCAGGTCGCCCATGATATTGACGACCGTCTTGTCGGGGTAGGCCAGCTTCGCGCCGAGCGCCATCCCGAGCCCGGTGCCCAGCTGGGTGGACTTGCCCCACCCCAGGTAGCCGCGTGGCGCGATCGCCTCGTACATCGTCAGCGTCTGGTCGCGCGGGTTGCCGGAGTCGTGGGTGATGATCGTGTTGGCGCGATCCAGCGTGTGATTCAGATCCCAGATCACCCGGTACGGATTGATCGGCGTCTCGTCGGCGGTCAAACGTGGCAGCCACTCGCGGCGCTCCGCTTCTTTGTGCTGACGGATCTCAGCCTGGACTTCGTCGCCGCTACGCGGTCCGCTCAGTCGCCGCTTGACCTCGTCAATCAGCTGCCCGAGCACCAGCCGCGCATCGCCGACGATCGCCTGGTCGATGACATAGTCCTTGTCGATGTCGCGTGCGTCCAGCGTCACCTGGACGAGTTTCTTGCCGTGCGGGATTGGCGCTGAGAACCCACCACGCGCAAAGCTGCAGCCAATGCCGAACACCAGGTCGGAGCGCACCAGGAAGTGGGCGGCGGTGCGTGTAATCGTGTGCCCGCTGGCGCCAACGGAGAGCGGATGGTTCTCGGGGAAGACACTCTTGCCCGCCATGGTCGAGAGGACCGGCGCCTGGACCAGTTCGGCCAGGGTGCGGAGCTCGTCCCAGGCCTGCGCCCAGAGCACGCCGTGGCCGACGTGCAGCACCGGCCGGTGCGCATCGACCAGGAGCTGTGCCGCGGCGGCAACGTCGCCCGGGTCACCCGCGGACCGATACCCTCGCGCGGGCTGGTACTCGAACGTCGACGGGTCGATCTGGCCCGCGCCGACGTCCCGCGGCAATTCCAGCAGGACCGGCCCGGGCTTGCCGTTGCGGAGCTGCGCGAATGCACGCCGCATGAGCTCCGGAATCCGATCGGTGAAGTTCAACCGGGCGGCCCAGCGGGTGATGTTGCGGTACACGGGCAGCGGGTCGAACTCCGGCGGCTCGCCGAGGCGATGCTGGTCGGGCCCGCCCGGGATGATCAGCAGCGGCACCGAGTCGGCGAACGCCTGAGCCAGCGCCCCAAACGCGTTCTCGATACCGGGCCCCGCCTGGACCACGACGACGGTCGGACGTTGGCCATTGATGGCCCGCGTATACCCGTCGGCCATATTGATCAATGTTTTTTCTCCGCGCGCGATCAATGGCCGGATCCCGATGCGGGCCGCCGCGTCGATGAGCGGGTGATTCGGGTAGGAGAACAGGTACTCCGTCCCCTCCTGCTTCAGGATTTGCGCGATGGCTTCCGTGCCCTGCATGCTGGTGCTCCTTTTCCCCTCAGACGCTCGCTGGCTGGGCTAGTGTGACTTTGTCCTCAGACGCTCGCTGGCTGGGCTAGTGCGACCTTCTCCAAAACTTCGCGATTGACGACGCTGCGCGGCATGCGGCCCTGCAGCACCGCCGCGATCTCCTGACCGACCCGCCGCCGCCGCTCCACGTCCGAGATGTCCGACACGGACGCGGTGTGCGGCGTCAGGACGACGTTCTCCATCTGGTGCAGCGGATTGTCTGGCAGCGTCGGCTCCTGCTCCATCACATCCAGGCCCGCCCCGGCGATCTTCTTCTCCTTCAGGGCGCGGATGAGATCAGCTTCGACGTGGGTCGGACCCCGGCCCGTGTTGATGAAATACGCCGTCGGCTGCATGTTGCTGAAGAGGGCGTAGTTGAGCAGTCCGCGCGTCTGGTTATTGAGCGGTAAGTGCGACGACACGAAGTCGCTGCGACCGAACAGGTCGGCGAGCTCGGTGACCCGCTCCACGCCGTAGCGCTCAAAGACGTCGTCGCTGACGAACGGGTCCCAGGCGATGACTCGCATGTCAAAGCCTTTTGCGCGGGCCGAAACCTTGCGCGGGATGTTTCCGAAAGCGACCAGCCCGAGGGTCTGGCCGGTGAGCTTGGGCATCGGCGCCATGTACTTCCGCGAATCCTGCCAGCGGCCTTCGCGGACGCAGCGGTCCAGCATGAGCGTCTTCTTCGTCAGGCACAGGAGCAGCATCATGGCGTGGTTGGCCACTTCGTCGATGAAGACGTCGGGCACGTTGGTCACCACGATCTCCATCGCGGTCGCGGCGTCGAGGTCGACCCGATCCACGCCAACGCCACCGTTGGCGATAACCTTGCATCTTTCGAGCTGACTGATGATGGCCGCGGTCAGATAGCGGCCGCCAGCCATGATCGCGTCGGCGTCGCGCACCTGGTTGATGTACTCGGCGTCGCTGTCGGCGGTGGCCGTGGTGATGGTGATGCCGAGCGGCCGTAAAGCCTCGTGCTCGTACGGATACTCGGACTCGACGCGGCGGCCGAATGGTGTTGCGACGACCTTGAATGCCATGCTGCCCCTTCTTCCCTCAGACGGTGCTGGCCGGCCAGTCTACCGCCTACCGCGTTCGGGTCGTCGTCGGCCGTGCGCGTTCGACCGTCTCGACCAGTTGCCGCGCCCGTTCCTGCAGCTCGTCGAAGCGCCCGCTTGCGACCAGCTGCGGCGACACGAGGGCCGACCCCAGGCCTAACCCCCACGCGCCCGCCTGCAGGAAGCTCGCCGCGTTGTCCAGCGTCACGCCGCCGGTCGGCAGCAGCGGAATATCGCGCAGCGGGCCGAGCAAGTCCTTGATGTAGCCAGGCCCGACCGAGCCGGCGGGAAAGAGCTTCACCACCACGGCGCCGGCGCGCCAGGCGCGTAGCACCTCGGTGGCCGTGAAGGCCCCCGGAATCCAGGCCACGCCGCGTGTGGCAAACGCGCTCACCAGGTCGGCGTCGACGTGCGGGCTGACCAGAAAACGCGCGCCCGCGTCCAGCGCCGCCTGGGCCGTGTCAGCGTCGAGCACGGTCCCGGCCCCAACGAACACCCGCTCGCCCAGCGCCCGGCCGATCGCCCCAATCATCTCCACCGCGCCCGGACTGTCGCAGGTCACCTCGAGCGCAGGAATCCCGCCAGCCGCCAGCGCCTCCGCCGTAGCCACCGCCGCCCGAGGCTCCGTCCGTCGCAGAATCGCCACGATACGGCCCTGTTCCAGCCGCGCCGGGATCGCAGGTCTCGCGTCCGTCATCCAGTCACCTAGAGGGTACCCCCACCCGCCCCGCTGCGCTCGCTGCGCTCGCTGCCGCTACGTCGGAATGCCCGCTTCCACCCCACGCGGGAGCGAACGAAGCGAGCGGGCGCTATGATGGCGTCCAGGCAGGGTGAGCGCGTGGTGAGCTTCATGGTGCGGCGGCTGATCCTGGCGGTCTTCACGGTCGTCGCCATCTCGATGTTGTCGTTCCTCATCATCCACCTGCCACCCGGCGACTTCGTCACCACCTACATCGCGAACCAGGCGGCCAACGGCGGCACCGTTTCAGCCGAGGCAGCCGCGAAGCTGCGCGCTCAATACGGCCTTGACCAGCCGGTGTACGTCCAGTACCTCAAATGGATGGGGTTGATCGCCAGCGGCAACTTCGGCATGGCCATGGAGTACCAGCTGCCCGTGGCGCAGGTCATCGGCGATCGCTTGTGGATGACCGTGGCAGTCTCGGTGGGCGCGCTGATCTTTACCTGGCTGGTTGCGCTGCCCATCGGGATCTACACGGCCGTGCGCCAGCGCTCGATCCTCGACTACGTCTTCACGTTCATCGGCTTCATCGGCCTGGCGGTCCCGAACTTCCTGTTGGCGCTGCTGGTGCTGTACTTCGGGTTCAAATACTTCAACGCGAATATCGGCGGGTTGTTCAAGCCCGAATTTGCCGACGCTCCCTGGAGCTGGGCCAAGTTCCAGGATCTCCTCGGCCACATGCCCATCCCCGCCGTGGTCCTCGGCATGGCCGCCACGGCGGCGCAGATCCGCATCATGCGCGCGAACCTGCTGGACGAAAAGCGCAAGCCGTACGTGGTCTCTGCCCGGGTGCGCGGTCTGCCGGAGTATCGCGTCATCTTGAAGTACCCGGTGCGCGTCGCCCTCAATCCATTTGCCAGCACCATCGGCTACACCCTGCCGTTCATCGTCTCGGGCAGCGTGATCGTGTCCATTGTCTTGAGCCTGCCGACGGTGGGCCCACTGTTGTTCAAAGCGTTGATCGCCCTCGATATGTTCCTGGCCGGCACCATCATCCTGATGCTCGGCGTGCTGACCGTGATCGGGACACTGCTCTCGGATCTGTTGCTCATGTGGCTCGACCCGCGCATTCGGTTGGAAGGCTAACGCCGCGATGCGCGTCGAAGAACCGCTTGCTCGAGGCTCCGCCGATCCCGAGGCGGCCATCATCACCGAAGCGGAAGAGCGCATCTCGGTCGCGCCCCAGTGGCAGCTCATGTGGTGGCGCTTCCGCAAGCACAAGCTCGCGCTTGTCTCGACCGCCCTGGTGATCTGCTTCTACCTGGTGGTCGGTTTCGCCGACTTCCTGGCGTATGCGGACCCGCACGCGTCCGAAGCGCAGCGGTCGCTCATTGCTCCGCAGAGCGTGCACCTGCTCGACGAGGGCCGCCTGAGCCCGTACGTGGAAGGACTGGCCGGCGCGCGCGACCCCTTAACCTTCAAGCGCGTCTACGTCCCCGATCCCAGCGTCAAAGTCCCGCTGACGTTTTTTGCGCCGGGCTTCGCGTACAGGCTGTTTGGCGTGATTCCAATGGATCGGCACCTGATCGGCGTGGCCGGCGAAAACAATACCCCCGAGAACTCGCTGTTCATCCTGGGGACCGACGATCAGGGCCGCGATCAGTGGTCGCGGCTGATGTATGCGACGCAGGTGTCGCTGCTCATCGGGCTGGTGAGCGTCGTCATTAGCCTGGTGCTGGGTGTGTTACTCGGCGGCCTGTCGGGCTACATCGGTGGCACCACCGACACGGTCATTCAACGCGTCATCGAGATCCTGCGCTCGATTCCCACGATTCCGCTGTGGATGGGCCTGGCTGCGTCTGTCCCGAAGGACTGGGACATCGTGCGGGTCTTCTTTGTCATGACGCTCATCTTTTCGCTGTTCTCGTGGACGGAACTGGCCCGCGTGGTTCGCGGCCGGTTCCTGTCGTTGCGACACGAGGACTTTGTGACCGCCGCCGAATTGGTGGGGTGCTCGCGCTTGCGCATCATCTTCCGTCACCTGGTGCCCTCGTTCCTCAGCCACATCATTGCCGCGACAACCCTGTCGTTACCGGCCATCATCATCTTCGAGACGTCGCTGAGTTTCCTGGGACTCGGGATGCGCCCGCCCGGGCTCTCGTGGGGCGTCATGCTGCAGGCGGCCTCCAACGTTCAGACCGCCGCGGTCTCGCCGTGGCTGCTCCTGCCCGCAATTCCCGTGACGGTCGCGATTCTGGCCTTCAACTTCCTGGGCGACGGTCTCCGTGACGCCGCCGATCCCTACGGCGTCTGAGCATGGACTCCCCTGGCGTCAAAACGCCGCTGCTCTCCGTTCGCGGCCTCCAGACGCAGTTTCTGGCCGACGAGGGCACCGTCAGGGCGGTCGACGGCGTGAGCTTCGATGTCTATCCCGGCCAGACGCTCGGCGTCGTCGGCGAGTCAGGGTGCGGCAAGAGCGTGACGGCACACTCGATCCTCCGCATTGTCGAAGCGCCAGGTCGCATCGTCGGCGGCCGGATCCTGCTGCGTCGCGACGCGACTGAGCTGGACCTCGTCGCGCTGAGTCCCAATGGTCGGGTCATGCGCTCGATCCGCACCGGCGTCATTGGCTACGTGTTCCAGGAGCCGATGAGCGCGTTCAGTCCGGTGCACACGATCGGCAACCAGATTTGCGAGGCGATCCAGCTCCACCGCCGCGTGAACACGCGCGAGGCCCGCGAGCGTGGCATCGAGCTACTCCGCCGGGTGGGCATCCCGCGCGCCGAACACCGCATGGACGAGTACGCCTTTCAGCTGAGCGGCGGGCTGCGCCAGCGGGCACTGATCGCGATGGCGCTCTCCTGCGACCCCCAGCTACTGATCGCTGACGAGCCGACCACCGCTCTGGATGTGACCACCCAGGCGCAGATTCTCGAGCTGCTGGCCGACCTGCAGGCTCAGAACGGCATGGCGATCATGCTGATCACCCACAATCTCGGGGTGGTCGCCGAGATGGCCGACGACGTGGTGGTGATGTACCTCGGTCGCGTGGTCGAGCAAGGCCCGGTGGACGAGTTGTTTTACGCACCGCGACACCCGTACACCCAGCTCCTGCTGAAGTCGATCCCCAGCGTCCATTCGACGCGGCGGGCCAAGCTCCCGACGATTGCTGGTTCAGTGCCCCACCCGTACAGTCGGCCAGCCGGCTGTCCGTTTCACCCCCGCTGCCCGAGTTTCATGCCCGGCACCTGCGACGTCCACGACCCGCGCTTGCTGCCCGTCGAAGGCCAACAGTTCGCGAGCTGCTTCCTCTACCAGCCCGCACCGGCCAGCGCCCCCGTTGCCGACGGTTCCGTCACCTCGAGCCTGTCATGACGCATCGTCTCGTCGCCACGGAATGGCAGCGTCCTGCGGGTGACCGAAGCTGATGCGTGCTGCTGGTCCGGCCGCGATCGCCGCAGGCGCGAGCATTCGGGACGACGCGCTGCTCGAAGTTCGCCGCCTGAAAAAATTCTTTCCAATCCAACGCGGCCTGCTCCGCAAAGTCGTCGGCCACATCCGCGCCGTCGACGACGTCAGCTTCTACGTCCGACCTGGCGAAACGTTGTCGCTGGTCGGCGAAAGCGGCTGCGGCAAGACGACGACGGCCCGATGCGTGCTGCGAGCCGTCGACCCAACCGAGGGCGAGGTGCTCTTCCGAGCCGCCGACGGCTCCGTCGTCGACGTCGCGTCGGTGCCGCGCGGCCGCCTGCGGCCGCTGCGACGCGAGATGCAGATGATCTTCCAGGACCCGTTCTCGTCGCTCAATTCGCGCATGACGCTGCTCGACATCGTCGGCGAACCGCTCGAAGTCAACGGCGTTGGCAACCGCCAGGAGCGCACGGACCGCGTCGCCCAACTCCTGCGCCTGGTCGGTCTGCGACCCGAGTACATGCGCCGCTATCCGCACGCGTTCAGCGGCGGCCAGCGTCAGCGCATCGGCATCGCGCGAGCGCTCGCCTTGAACCCCCGCCTGGTCGTCGCCGACGAGCCCGTTTCGGCGCTCGACGTCTCCGTGCAGGCGCAGATCCTGAACCTGATGCTCGAGCTGCAGGAGCGGCTGGGGCTGACCTATCTGTTCGTGGCCCACGACCTCAGCGTGGTCAAGCACATCAGCGACCGTGTGGCGGTAATGTACGTCGGCCAGATGGTCGAAATGGCGGAGACCGAGGCGCTGTTCGCATCCCCGAAGCACCCGTACACCGCGGCGTTGCTCTCGGCAATCCCGGCGCCTGACCCGCGCGCCCGCCGCCGGGCCAACCGGCTGGGGCGCCAGCGGGTCATCCTACAGGGCGAAGTAGCGAATCCGGCGGCGCCGCCAAGCGGGTGCTACTTTCATCCGCGGTGCCAGTACGCCGTCGAGATGTGCAAAACTGACAAGCCGGTATGGGAGGAACTTGAGCCCGGCCATTTCGTACGCTGTCATCGCGCGCGTGAACTTCAGTTACCAGGAGTGTCGCCCGGGCTAAACGGGGCTATTTGAAGACACGAGGGAGTATGGGATGACTTTGAAGCAACCGCTAGCTCAGGGCTCGGTGCCGATTTCTCGCCGAACGCTGTTGACTGCCGGCCTGGGGGCCGGCGTCGTCTCGGTCCTCGCCGCCTGCAGCGCGCCCGCACCCGCGGCGCCCACCGTGGCACCCGCCGCGCCCGCGCCGACCGCCGCGGCGAAGCCAGCCGCCGCCCCGACGCAGCCTGCCGCTCCCACCGCCGCCGCGGCTGCTCCCACCGCCGCCCCCGCCGCTCCCGCCGCTCCCACCGCTGCCGCGGCTGCCAAGCCGGCCGCGCCGGCGGCAGCCAAGCCCGATCTCGGCGCGCTGGTTGGCAAGCTCGAAGGCCCGACCATCGTGACGGATCCCGCGGCGATGCCCAAGATGTTTAAAGAGGCACCGATGCTCGCGGACCTCGTCAAGGCTGGCAAATTGCCCCCGGTGGAGCAGCGCTTGCCCCAGGAGCCGATGGTCCTCAAGCCCCTGCACGAGATCGGTACATACGGCGGCACCATGCGGCGCGCCTTCACCGGCCCGGCTGATGGCGAGAACGTCAACCGGGTCATGGCCACCGACAAGCTGCTCTTTGTGGACTACACCGGCCTCAAGATCGTGCCGTCGGTTGCCAAAGATTGGAAGCTCGAAGATGGTGGTAAGACCACGACGCTGATCCTTCGCAAAGGCATGAAGTGGTCGGATGGCCAGCCCTTCGGGGCCGACGACATCATCTTCTGGTACGAGGATCTCTACTCCAACAAGGATCTGACTCCGACACCGGCGCCCGAGTTTTCGATCAATGGCAAGCCGGGCAAATTCGTCAAGATCGACGATCTGACGGTGCAGGCCCAGTTCCCGGAGCCCTACCCGATGTTCATCGACGTGCTCGCCGGCTTCACCACCGTCGGCAGCGGGCTCGCGCTCGGCGGCGGGGGTGGCGGCGGTGGGGGCGGCAATGTGCAGGGACCCTACGCGCCGGCGCACTACCTCAAGCAGTTCCACCAGAAGTACGCGGCCGCCGCTGATCTGGATCGGGCCGTCAAGGCCGCGGGGCTCGACAACTGGGTCAGCTTGATCAAGAACATGAACGACTACCAGATCAACGTCGATTGCCCTGTGCTGACACCCTGGCGGACGATCTCCCCGAACAATACGCCGAACTGGTTGCTCGAGCGCAACCCGTATTTCTGGGTGGTCGACACCGACGGCAATCAGCTGCCATACCTCGACAAATGGTCGCTCAATCTCGCGGAGAGTCTGGAAGTCGCCAACCTGCGGGCCATCGCTGGTGAACTGGACGAGCAGACTCGCCACCTGGACCTCCAGAAGTTGCCGGTCTTCCTGGAGAACCGCGATAAGGGCAATTACACCGTTCGGCTGGACCCCCAGGCGGAGTCCGCGCAGACGAGTCTCCAGTTCAACCTGTCGTATAAGGCTGACCCGGAAATCGCCAAGTGGATGAACAACAAGGATTTCCGACGTGCGCTGTCCATGGGTATCGATCGTGCGCAGATCAACGAAGCGTTCTTCCTCGGGACTGGCACGCCGGGCTCCGTAGCGCCGTCCGACGACGCCCCTGACAGCCCTGGCCCGGAATGGCGGAACAAGTGGTCGACCCTGGATGTCGCCCAGGCGAACAGTTTGCTGGACAAGATCGGGCTCGACAAGAAGGACTCCGATGGCTACCGGGTGCGTACGGACAATGGCGACCGCTTGCGCATCGAGATCACGACCGTTGCCGCGGCGTTCTTGCCGTGGGCACAGCAAATGGAAATGGTCGCCGAGCACTGGAAGAAGATCGGTATCCAGGCGGATGTCAAAGACACCGAGCGCAACCTGGCGGTCACCAAAAACCTCAACAACGAGACGCAGATCTACGTCTGGGGCGCCGGCACCGAAGACCTCTTCCTGTTCCCCCGACACGAGTTGCCGGTCGAGCCGATCGAGCCGTTCACCGGACCTGAGTACGCCAAGTGGTTCGCGTCCAATGGCGAACAGGGCACCAAGCCGACGGATCCGGACCTGCTCAAAGCAATGGATCTGCTGCGCTCAGGCGCCGGTGTCGAAGAGGGGCCGCGCATGGAGATCGGCAAGCAGATCCGCTCGCTCATCGTCGATAACCAGTGGGTCATCGGCACGGTCGGCTTCGTGCCGAATATCCGGGTGGTCAAGAACAACATGGGCAACGTGCCCGAGCGCATTTCATGGCGCTCCCGCTGCCGCACCCCAGGTGCAACTCATCCGGCCACCTACTACTTCAAGTCCTGAGCCTCCGCGCGTTCCACGCGGGCTCGTCAGCCGAAATTCTCCGTACCCTGACGAGCCGCGGACGCGCGTGCGCGTGCAAGCTCACGGCCGGGTGGGCGATGCAACGCCAGGTTGTGCGCGCCTTGCGGTAGCCAACGGTGGCGGTGTTGATCTCGCGCCGGTTCGGGCTCGCCGAACTGGCCGAAGCCTTCGCCAGAGCGCGCGCCGGGACAGGCCGCGCAGTGCTGGTCTACCCTGGGCGAAGGCCAGCTTGACCCGTCTCAGAGGGTGTAGCGGCCGATAGCCTCCAGATCTAGCTCGAGACCGAGGCCGGGCCGTTGCGGGAGGACAATGCGTCCGTCTCGGGGCTGAAGGCGTGTGTGCAAGAGCGCCTCGAAGTTGTAGATATCCTCCTCCAGACGGAAGTACTCGACGGTCAAACAATTGGATGCCGCGGCCGCCAGGTGCACATGCAAGTCCGCATGCCAGTGCGGCGCGACCGGAACGTCGAAGGTTGCCGCCGTGTGCGCGACCTTCATCCATTCGCTGACTCCGCCCAGGACGCCCGCGTCGGGCTGCAGAATCGACGCGGCTCTGGACTCCAGGAGGCCACGGAAGTCCCATCGGGTCTGGTGGATCTCGCCGGTGGCCACCGGTGTGGCGATGCTCCGGGCAAGCTCCGCATGCCCGGCCACGTTATCAGGCGAGAGCGGCTCTTCGAACCACCATGGATCGTAGCGCTCGAACGCGCGGCCGGCTCTGAGCGCCTCGGGCAGGCTTCGATAGCCGTTGTTGGCATCCAGGGCCAGACGGCGGTGTGGGCCAAGGACCTCTCGCGCGGCGCTGACGCGCTGGACGTCCAGTTCAACTGACGCGCCCCCCACCTTTATTTTGACGTCGTTGAATCCGAGCGCCACATAGCGTTCCATCTCGGCGGTGATGGCGCTGATCGGATCTTCGTCGCGATAGTAACCCCCACTCGCGTAGGCTGGGACTTCGTCACGGCATCCGCCGAGCAGCCGGTAGAGCGGCAGACCGGTGGTCTGACCGAGGAGGTCCCACAGGGCAATGTCGACGGCCGAGATAGCGCGCAGCACCGCACCGCGCCGACCGATCAGGAGCGTGTCCTGATACATCGCGTTCCAGTGCTGCTCGATCAGATCCGCCGGCTTGTTTACGAGCAGCGGCCGGAGCGTGTCGACGACCGCGTCACGTACCAGCCGGCCTCCAACGGTCCCGGCGTACGTGTAGCCAACGCCGCGATGACCCGCATTGTCTTGAACGAAAACCAGGACAAATTCGCGAGCGAGGACGGTACGGGTCGCAATGCGCGTTGGCCTCGCGAGCGGAATGGAAACGGCGGTGGCCTCGACAGTCGCAATTCTCCGCATACGGCCCAGGATACTCCGCCGCTCAGGGAAGCGCCCGAAGGATCTGCTCCACTTCCCCGGGCGTGTTGTACACGTGCGGAGCAAAGCGCAGGTGGCCGTGTCTCACCGCACACAGCATGTGCTGTGCAGCCAGGTCCGCCTGAATCTGTTCGGCGGGAATGGCGCTGTGCACCGCGCACACGAGGCCGGCGGATTCGGACTCTCGCTGCGAGGTTATGAGCGTGTAGCCCTTCGACTGCAGGCCTTCTACCAGCTGCGCACAAAGCTTCCGATTGTGCGATTCAATGCGCTCAATTCCGAGCTCCAGCAGGAGTTCGACGGACGCCCGCATCGCAAACATCGCAGCCAGATTGGGATTGCTTGGCTCGAATTTCCGGGCCGTCTCGAACAGGTTGAGTCCTGTTTCAAACAGCGTTCCCGCGGGGCTCAGGTGCAGATTGCGCACACCAACATGCGGCACTTTCAATTCGGTGAGCGCTCGCTCCGACACGTAAGCGATGGCCTGCCCGAACCCGGACAGCATGAACTTGTACGAGGCTGAAACGACCACGTCGGCGCCAAACGCGGGCGCATCGACGTCGATGCTGCCCAGCGCCTGCACTGCGTCCACCGTCAGCCAGATGTGGCGCGCATTACACAATTCCGCAAGCTGCTCGACCGGGGCGCGGAAACCGGTGATGTTGTTGACCAGGCTCACTGAAAGCGCGCGCGTGCGCGGCGATAGCAATTGCTCGACGTCATCGACGTCGAACCGATTTCGCCCTCGGTCCGCCACGACGCGAAGGCGAATCCCGCGGTCAGTCAGCGCCAGCCAGGGTGCGATCAGGCCTGGAAAATCCAGCTCGTACAGGATGACCTCGTCCCCAGGCGCCCACTGCACACCCGTCGCGACCAGATTCGTCCCTTCACCGGTGCTACGCAGTAACGCTACCTGCTCGACTGGCGAGTGGAGCAGCGTCGCCGCGGCAGCCCTGACATCGTCGAGTCCAGCGCTGGTAGTACCCAGCGGGTGTATGGCCAGCTCGTGAGCAACCTGCGTCAACGTCTCGACGTAGCGGCGGGGGTGCGGCCCGTAGGTGGCGTGATCGAAATATGTCCATTCATCGGTAATGGGAAACTCGCGGTGGCGCAGCGTGTCGACGGCTCGGGCGTCAGGCAGGATCGACTCAGCGTGCACTGGGCAACACCTTGCTCAGAAAGGCACGGGTACGTTCCTCCCGCGGCTCCCGCAGAATCTCCTCGGGTGGTCCTTGTTCGACGATCTGGCCTTGATCCATGAACGCTACTCTCCCGGCGATGCGCGCGGCGAAGTTGAGCTCATGCGTCACGATCAGTGTGGTCATGCCTGCCTCCGCAAGCTCCTGGATGACGTCGAGCACTTCGTGAATCAGCTCCGCGTCCAGAGCGGACGTCGGCTCATCGAACAGCATAATACGCGGCTGCATGGCGAGCGCGCGCGCGATCGCAACGCGTTGTTGCTCCCCGCCAGACAGCTGCGCTGGATACTTCTGGCTCATCCCGCCGAGATGCACACGCGCCAGCAGTTGCGCCGCCCGTGCCTCCGCCTCCTGCCGCGAGAGACCAAGGACTTCCCGCGGCCCAAGCGCCACATTCTGGAGCGCGGTCAGGTGTGGAAACAGGTTGAAGTGCTGGAAGACCATGCCCACCGTGCGGCGTACGGCGCGTATGGCCGCCGCGGAGCGCGTCAGCTCAATGCCACCCACCACGATGCGGCCGCGGTCGTGCCGCTCCAGCGCGTTCAGTGTGCGGATCAACGTGGATTTGCCCGACCCGGACGGACCACACAGCGCGACGACGTGACTGCTGGCCACGTGCAGACTCACACCCTTCAACGCGTCGAAGTGGCCAAACCGCTTCCACACGTCCTCCAGCAAGACGTCCGCGCCCGCCTCGCGTCCCACTAGGATGCCGCGGGGACCATCAGGTCAAGCGGCACGCTGGGGCGCTCCAGCAGGAAATAGCCACGATCGAAGCGCTTTTCCAGGGCGTGTCCAATCGCACCAACCGTGGCGCAGATCAGAAAATACAGCAGTGCGAGCACTGCAAACACGTCCCAGTCGGATCCGGTGTTCGCCCGAATCACCAGCGCGTTGTTCGTGACGTCGATCAGGCCGATCACCGAAGCGACGGATGTGTCCTTGAACGTACCAATGCTCTGCAGGGTGAACGGCGGAGCAATGATGCGCAGCGCTTGCGGCAAGATGATGTGCCGCATGGCGCCCGGATAAGACAGGTTCAGCGCGCGTGCGGCTTCCCACTGGCCGCGCGGCACCGCCTCCAGGCCCGCTCTGACGATCTGCGACGTATACGCCGCATTGTGCAGTGACATGGCAATAATCGCACTCGTCAGTGGCGACAGGGAGTTGATCCCGAGCACAATCGGCAAGCCGTAGTACGCGACAAACAAGAATACAAGGAGGGGTATGGACCGCATTACCTCCACGTAGACTGCAATCGGACCCTGCAGCCACCGCGGGCCGGACGCACGCGTAGCACCCAGGACACCACCAAGCAGCCCGCCGAAGATGACGGTGAGGATGCCGAGTTCGATGGTAATGAACAGGCCCTGGGCGAACAGCAGTGCCGCGCCGCGCAGCGCCTCAGGGTTCGTCAGCATCGCCGGTCAGCGCACATACGCTGGGAACGCTCGCGCGCCAACCGCGCGCCAGACCGCCTGGATCAACTGCGCGGCGACGACATAGCAGACTGCTGCCAGTACGAAAGACTCGAAATAGCGAAACGTGGCGACACCGGCGTCATCAGCCGCGGAAGTCAGATCGGGAACGGCGAGCACCACGACCAGCGACGAACCCAGCACGCTGGCGATCACGAGATTCCCAAGCGGATGGAACGCTGCCCGCAGGGCTTGCGGCAACACGACCCGCCGCCAGATCGCGAGCCTGCTCAGTCCGAGGGCATCCGCGGCCTCCCATTGTCCCCGAGGGACGCTGAGGATACCTGCCCGGTAAATCTCAGTTGTGTACGCGACGCCGTACACGGTAAAGGCGAGCAGTGCCGCCGCAAAGCCGGGCAGGTGCAGGCCAACCGAGCCGAGGCCAAAGTAGGCGCAATACAGCCATACCAGCAACGGCACGTTGCGGACGAACTCCACGTAGCCGCGCGCCACGCGGCTAGGTACGGGATGCGGCGACATCCGCAGCGCCACCCACGGAATCCCCAGCCCAAAGGACAGGCCGATCGCGAGTGTCGAAAACACGACGGTGATTTCGATGCCCCTCGCGTACGATGGCAGGTACGGACCGAGGGACTGGAAATCGACGACGTATCTCAATGGTGTTTTCCGCCAGTCAGTTCAAGGCCTGTCAATTCAAAGGCGGCAGTGGCCCCTTGAACCATTTCTGGAACTCCGCGGCGTTCTGGCCGCTGAAGTTGAACTGAGAGACCCACAGGTCGATCCAGCGTATCCACTCAGGATCGCCCTTGGGCACGCCAATGCCAATGCGGTCGCCGCCAGGAAACGCACCGTCCAGGAGCTTGTACTTGCCCGACTGCTGGTCGAGGAACTGAGGCGCGGCGGTATCGTCGAACACGGCTGCCGTCGCCTGCCCGGAACTCAGAGCTTGCTTGACATCGGCGATGCTCGAGAGGACCTGGAGTTGCGCCTGCGGGAGGACTGACTGAAGCTGGTCGGTCGACGTGGCGCCGCGCGGTGTCGCGACCGTCACGGCGGGTGAGTTCGCGTCCTGAAGCGTTCGCAGCGGGCTGTCGGCGGAAACGACCAGCCTGAAGTGCGTGACCAGATACGGCTGAGAGAAATCGATGACCAGAGCGCGCGCGGGGGTGATCGAAAAGTTGGCGACTGTCATGTCGAGTTGCCCTGTCTGCAGACCGGTGATGCGTCCAGGCGCATCGACGCGCACCAGATTCGGTGTCGCGCCGACGTCGTGCGCGATCGCGTTGATGATGTCGATGTCGTAGCCCACGAGATTGCCCGAACTGTCGACCGAGCTGTATGGCGGATTGTCGTTGACCACGCCGACGCGGATTTGCTTGGATTGGATGATGTGATCGAGCGTTCCCGCGCCTGTGGCGGCTTGCCCGCCAGACGACGCGGGGGCAAACGGGTTACAGGCACTCAGCAGTGAAACGACACCGAGGCACAGCGCCACCCCGACGAATCGCGACCACCGTACAGACCGACCTGACACACGCCACCTCCCGGGCTTCCTAGAATAGCTGCCCACGGCCGAAGTCGCGTCGCGGGCAGCGGGATCTCAGCCACAGGCGCGACGCTAAGGCCGTACTGGCAGCAGCACCGGCTGGCGCGGTGCTTGAGTAAAGTCGAAGTCCTGCATGAGATCGCCGAGGATCGCCGCGTTTTCGCGGACGGTCGGACGCGGGTCCGGCCGTCCGTCGGTGGCGGGGTCGAGGCGCTGGCCGCCCAGAAACACATCTTCGATGAACTTGAGGTAGGCGTCGAAGCTGAGAGTCTGGTGGTCGATCGCGCCCTGCAGCGCGTATGGGCTGATCACCAGACCAGGCACCCGCAAGCCGTAGCCGTTGGCGTCGACGGTCGGCGGAGCCACGTGATCGTAGAAGCCGCCCCAATCGTCCCAGGTAAGGAAAATGGCAGTGGTATTCCAATTGGGGCTCTGCATGACCGCGTTGATGATGCTGGTCACGTACGCCTGACCTGCGCTGACCAGTGCAGGCGGATGCTCGCTGTCCGGCTGGCTCGGCACAATCCAGACCACCGCGGGCAGCGTGCCCGCGCGCGCGGCGGCATAGAAGTTGGCGTGCGGCTGGATGTTGCCCAGTTCATTGTCTTGCTGGACGGTGTCGAACCAGGGGAGTGGATTCCAGATGCCCGGGACGGCCGGCCCTTGCGGCTTGGATTCGCAAAACATGGCGTCGTCCTCGCAATCCGGCTGCGCCCCCTCGTCGAGGTAGTACGCCCAGCTGACGCCAGCCTGGTGCAGCAGGTAGGTGACGTCCGTCCACGCATACCGCGGCATCGGGAGGCCAGTCCGTCGCGCCGGCGCCGCCAGCAGAAACGCGGTGCCACTCGGGAGCTGGAGGTTGTTCGTACACCTCATCGGATTGTCGTCTGGACAGCGGGCCGACCACCCCGAGACGGTAAAGAGATGCGCTGGCAGACTCCACGACGCGTTGGGTTCAAACATGCGGTCCTGCAGCACGAACTGCTGCGCGTAGCTCCAGTAGTTGGGAATCTCGCGCTGGTCGTGGTACCCCATCACGTCGGTCTGCCCGGTCTGGCTGCAGGACGGATCCTGCGTCGCGGCGCAGGCCTGGCGGCGCCCGGCGTGCTCCTGGGCGATGAACCCGTCCATCTTGCCGCCGTTGATGTCCATTCGCGCCTGGACTTCGCCGTGCGGACCGCCCAGGTTACGGTCGTTGGCATCGTGATATGGGGCGACGCACTGATTGGTTGCTGGATCGTCCACACACACCGTCGGCACACCGTTCTGCATGGGAATGCCGTCTGCACCCGGAAACGTACCGAAGTAGGAGTCGAACGAGCGGTTCTCTTGCATGATGACGATCACGTGCTGGATCGGTAGCGACTGCGCCGCGGCGACCGTCAGCGATCCAGTCGGCGCCCCGCTGCCGTTGCCCAGGACCCCGAACATCACCCCGATCCCAGCGTATCGAACCGTTCGCCACAGGCTGCGCATGACTACCTCGTAGACCTAGAGGCTACTAAAAACAGATGGGCTACCATCGGCCGCTGCCAGTCACGATCAGGACGTGGATCCTTGATTCTTCCCTGCGCCGCCCCAGACGGCGGAGCAGTGCGAGCGAACCGTCCGCCTTGAGGAAATCGCGGGTCAGGCCGACGCGAAACGTCTCAGTCATCCTGAGTCAGCAGCCCTTAGTGCAGTTCGTGCGCTCGCAGGTACTCGACGTTTAACCGCGCGCCCAAGCCTGGGCGCTTCGGGACGAGCAGCGCGCCGTCCTGGACTTCCAGCGGCTCCTCGAGGAACGCGTTGTAGAACGCGAGATTCACGCGTCGGGCTTCCAGGCGATAGAAGTTCGGCACGCTCATCATCACCTGGGCGCCGGCAAGCACGTTGACTGGCCCGCTGGCGTCGTGTGGTGAGATGGGGATGTAGAAGGTCTCCGCCAGCGTGGCGATCTTCTTCAGTTCGGAGATGCCACCGGTCCACGTCACGTCGGGCATGACATAGTCGGTCAGGCGGCGCGTGAGGACCGGCAGAAACTCGAAACGCGTATACAGCCGCTCACCGACCGAGATCCGCGTCGGCACCTGCGCGCGCACCGTCTCGAGCGCGTCGTAGCTCTCGGGCGGGCATGGTTCCTCGAACCACGTGATGGCGTATGGCGCCAGCCGATTCGCCAGCCGGATGGCGGTTGGAACGTTGTAGAGCGCGTGCGCGTCGATCAGGACTTCGACGTCCGGCCCGACCGCGTCTCTGATGCCGGCGATCATAGCGACGCCGGTATTCTCGACGCTCCGCTCGATCTGGCCGTCGACGTAGCTCGTGTTGCTCAGTCCGCCCGCCGCCATGAACGGGTCAGTCTTGATGGCCCGCGACCCGCGTCCGACCTCGCCGACCGCGTTTTCGACCATCCGCTCGACGGTGTTGGCGTACTGGAAGTGGGTATACAGCGGGATGGTCTCGCGGACCGCGCCCCCGAGCAGCTCGTAGATTGGCACCCCGAGGGCCTGGCCCTTGATGTCCCACAGCGCGATGTCGATGCCGCTGACCATCGCGGTGGTCGCCCCGCGCGTCCCGACGTACGTGAACGCCCGCAGTAGCTTGTGCCAGATCGCCTCGATCGGGCTCGCGTCTTCGCCCACCAGGAACGCTTCCACCTCGCGCAAGGCGGCCACGATCGTGCGGTTGGCCACCGTACCCGGGTAGGTGGTGATCTCGCCCCAGCCGGTCAAGCCCTCGTCTGTGTCGACCTGGACGAAGACATAGCTGAGCCTGGCTGACGAGGCATCGGTATCTGCCGCGGGACCGCTGACGTGCCAGGGTCGGATGCGAGTGATCTGCATAGTGCCATCGTTTCTACAATGCCCACCAATGAGTTTGTCCAACCCGCCCGACGATGCCGCGCTGCGCGAGCGGCTGCTGGGGATGACGACGGCGACCGCGACGCACATGCTGAACCTGCGCGGCTTCCAGAACCAATTCATGGCCGGTGCTCGCGCGATGCAGACAGGCGGCCGGGCCTGCGGTCGCGCGCTGACCGTCCGCTTCGGTCCGGCGCGTCCGGACATGACCCGCTCGGCCGACGCGCGCCACGAGGAGCCACTGTGGCTGGCCATCGAGTCCGTTGTGCCCGGCGACTTCCTGGTGCTCGATTGCGGCGGCGACGTGCGCGCCGGCACCACGGGCGACATTCTGGCCGCGCGCGTGAAACGGCGCGGCGGGGTCGGTATCGTCGTCGACGGGGCGCTGCGCGACGCGGCGCAGATCCGCGATCTGGTGCATCTGCCCTGCTGGTCTGGCGGAGTCCACGGGAGCGGCTTCACCGCGGCGCTGATCTGTCTAGATTGGGGCCTGACCGTGCGGTGCTTCGGCGTGACGGTCCGCTCCGGCGACTACATCCTGGCCGACGACGACGGCCTGGTCGCCATCCCCGTCACGCTGGCGGCCGAGGTCGCCGCCGACGGCGCTGAGACCGAACTCAAGGAGACGTTCATCCGTGGCCTGGTCGAGCACGGCGCGCCGCTCAGCGAGTGCTACCCTCCGACTGCCGAGGTCCTCCGTCAGTTTCACGCCTGGCAGCACGAACATGGCCACTGAGCTGATGCGCTACCGCACGTTTGGCCGCACCGGTCGGTGTGTCTCGACGGTCTCGATGGGGGCCAATCGGCTGGGCGATCCGGGCGTCGACCCGGCCGCGTGGCCGCCGATCGTCGAGCGCGCTAGAGCTCGGGGTGACGTTCTTCGATACGTCGCTCAGCTACAACCAGGGCCGCAGCGAGGCCCGCGAGCAGGTGGACCCAGTTCGACGGTCCACTGCTCGCTTCTTTTGAAGCCCCGGAACGGAGCGAGCGCAGCGCTGCGGGCAGCCCGCTCCACAGCGAGCGCGGGGACGCGTCGAACCCCGCGGTTCCTTTCTTTGATACGCCGCACGGTAGCGAGCGAAGCGAAGCGGAGTGAGAAGCTATGAGTGGTGAGCTGAATGACAAGGTCGTGATTGTGACCGGCGCCAGCCGCGGGATTGGCGAAGCGATCGCCCAGCGGTTCGCCAGAGATGGCGCGCGCGTCGGCGTCTCGGCGCGGACCGTGAACGAGGGCGACCATCGGCTACTGCCCGGCAGCATCACCGGCACGGTGCAGGCCATCGCCGACGCCGGCGGCCGCGCCATCGCCGTGCCGGCGGATCTTGCCCACACGGACGACCGGGCCCGGCTCATCGAGACGGTGGAGCGCGAGTTGGGCCCGATCGACGTCCTGGTGAACAACGCCGCGGTCACGTATTTCGAGCCAGTCAGCGAGTTCGACGAGCGCCACTTCAAGTTGATGTTCGAGGTCCTCGTCCGGGCCCCGTTCGAGCTCGCCCAACGCGTGCTGCCCGGCATGCGCGGCCGCCGCCGCGGCTGGATTTTGAACATCTCGTCGCGCGCAGCGATCCACCCGCAGGGCCCGCCGTACACGGCACGCGCCGGCGGCGCGGTTTACGGCATGTGCAAAGCAGCGCTCGAGCGTTTTTCCACCGGCCTCGCCGCCGAGGTCTTCAACGACCGCATTGCCGTCAACGCGCTCTCGCCGTCCGGCCTGGTGCCGACGCCGGGGGTCGTCCACCACGGCCTGAATCGAGGCGTCTCACCGGACCGCCTCGAGGCGCCCGAGTACATGGCCGAAGCCGCCCACGCCCTGTGCACCGGCGACCCCGCCAGGCTGACCGGCCGGATTACCTACGCCCGGCCGTTGCTCGACGAGCTCGGAATCGCGCTTACAACGCCCGGCTGAACGGTTCGCTGTAAGTCGTCGTTGGCCGGTCCCCCTTGGCGCGGTACATGGCCTGGTCGGCCTCACGCAACAACTGGGTCGCCGAGCCGCGGGGGCCGATAAGAGTCTGCGGTCCCGGCCCCGAGCACCAGGTAGGCCGCCGCGGCGCCCCAGCCACCCGTGCGGAGAAAACCGACCGCGAGCGAAATGAGCAGGCCGCCTGCGCAGAGATGCGCCAGGACCGCCAGGCGCGAACTCCTTAGCTTGCGTAGACCGCTTCGCGCAGGCCACGAATGTAGCCAATCGCGTACAGGCGACCGAAGGACGAATAGCCGGGGCGATCGTTCGAGTCACCTTCTACCGTGGGCACGTGGTCCGGTCGCAGGACGCCTTCGAAGCCGACCTCGCGGTACGCTCGCATGCACTCCAGCAGGTTGGTTTGGCCGGCGTCGTGCCAAGTCTCTTCGAACTTCTCGGGGGTGCCGCGGACATCGCGGAAGTGGACGAAGAACACCTTGCCCTGGCGCCCGAAGTGGCGGATGACGTCGGGCAGGTTATCGGTCATCAACGTGAAGTTGCCCTGGCACAACGTGATGCCGTTGACCGGACTGGGTACGAGTTCCAGCAAGCGCTGATAATTCTCCACGCTGCGCATGATCCGGGCGACGCCGCGGATTGGCGACAGCGGTGGATCATCCGGGTGCATGGCCAGTTTGACGTTCGCTTTCTCGGCCACCGGCACCACCCGGCGCAGGAAGTACTCCAGGTTGGCCCAGAGCGCAGCGTCGTCAATCGGCCCGAGCTCCGTCGGCGGCGCGTCGCGCAGCAGCCCGGCGTCGAAGCTCGTCACGATCGACCCGCCGCGCGACGGGGTGTTCATGTTGGTGCGGGTCCAATTGAAGTCGGTCATCCACTCGTAGCACCAGACCGGAATATCCAACTTGCCCATATTCTCGATGAGCGTGCAGATCGCGTCGATCTCGGCGTCACGGCCAGGCAACCCCCGCTTGACCAGGTTGTACGGCGGCCGCGCCTCGATAACGGCGAGCTTGAAGCCGGCGCTCTCGTAGCGTTGCTTGGTGCGCAGCAACGGCATGAAGTCCCAGGGCGCATCGGTGCCGTTCTGCGGGTCATTGAAAGGCAGACCACCGACGGCGTTGTCGAGTCCCATCTGTCGGGCCAGCGTCCACAACGCAGACGGCGTCGGCGGCAGCATTTCGGCCAGCTGGATCATGCGCGTGCCTCCTGCCATCGGACAAAGTCGGCCTCTATTTCGGGCGCCCACGTTGAAACGTCGATTTGCCCCGAGGTATATCGGCCCTCGGCCAGCCGCTGTTTGCCGAACACGTCGCGCAGACGCACGGCCTCCGATCGCTCGACGACCTCCTGGACCAGGTGCGGTGGCACGAAGGTTACTCCTTCGCGGGTGCCGAGCACGACGTCACCGGGCAGTACCGTGGCGTTGCCGATGCGAATCGGGATATTGACGCCTACCAACGTGCACTGGGCGATGGCCGACGGGTCGACGCCGCGCGCGAACACCGACAGATTGGGCACCTCGGCGACGCGGGCCAGGTCGCGGATCCCACCATGGACCACCAAGCCCGTCCGGGCCCGACTGGCGATTGTCGTGGACAGGTTGTCGCCGACGAACGTGCCGTCGCGAATCTTGCCAAACAGGTCTACGACGATCACGTCGCCTTCGACCAGCGTGTCGATCACCCACGTGTTCTGGCCGCCCGCGCGGCCGGTCGAATGCCCGTGCTGTTCGATCGCTTCGTGCAGGTCAGGTCGCTGCGGCACGAACATCGCGGTCACCGCGCGTCCGACGAGCACCCGCTCGGGGTGCAGGTTGAGCCAGCCGCCTTCAAACTGGAAGTGGTAACCGTGGCCCCGTTCGAGCACCCCCCACGCCTCGTCGTTGGTGACGAGTTTCATGCGTTCGAGCAAATCGTCAGGGACTCGCGGGCGGCCATCCGCGGAGCGTTCGAACGGGTTCAGGGGCGTGATGCGTGCGATAGCCTCTGGGCTGCTGAAAATCATTGTCTCGACACTATCTAGAGGAGCGCACTCTTGTCCACGCGCACACTGGCGACGGGGTGGAAAATTCGCGATTTCGAGCCTGGGGCGGGCCTGGGCGCAGGCGCGCAGCTCGTGGGTCACGCAGACGGCGACTGGATCGGCATCGCGGTGCCGGGCGACGTGCATCGGGCGCTGATCGAGGCCGGGCGGATCCCTGACCCGTTCTACGACCAGAACGAAACGGCCTGCGCCTGGATGGAACAGCGCGAGTGGTGGTACCGCGTCGGGTTTGTTGCTTCGGATAAAGTGCTCACCGCGGACGCGCGGTGCGCGCTGGTCTTCCACGGGCTGGATACGTTTGCGACGATCTATCTCAACGGCGAGGCGCTGGGCGAGCACCACAACATGTTCCGGCCGGCGGTGTTCGACGTCACAGACCGTTTGCTTCGGGGCGCGTCGAACACCCTGGCAATTCGCTTTGATCCGCCGCTCCAGCGGATCGCGGGCAAGACACTCAGCGCCTGGGGGCGCAATACGGAACGCACTGGGATGCGCAAAGCGCAATTCGGGTACGGCTGGGACTGGGGTCCGCGGCTGCCGACGATCGGCCTCTGGCGCCCGGTCGAACTCCGCACCCAGCGGCGCGCCGCGCTGGTCGGAGTCCACTTCTGGACGCTGGACATCACCCCAACCGCGGACCGCGCCGCCGTCGCCGTCCGCATCGAAGCCGATCGCTTCGCCACCACTGCGCCGCTTGGCGCGCGGATCCTCCTTACCTCCCCCGACGGCGTCACCTCCGTCGACGCAACCCTCACGCTGGGCCAGCCACCCGCAACTTCGGAGATCACCTCCGCCAGCCAACGGCAACAATCCCCAGGACCCGTGCCGGCCGAGGGTGCCGCCCTCAACGCGCCTTCGGAGAACAGCTCTCCGGGGAGCGAGCGCAGCGAACGGGCGGCTGGCACTCCGCGTCGTGCGCAAAGCAACCTGGACGGCATTGCCTACCTCAGCGTGGACAACCCACACCTCTGGTGGACGCACGAGCTCGGATCGCCCGAGCTGTATGAGCTGAGGGTCACCCTGCTCGAGGGCGATGACGTCCTCGACGAGCACCGACAGCGGGTTGGCATTCGCACGCTCGGGCTGGACCAGTCGCCGGACCCTGTGGAGCGCGGCACGCGCTTTTTCCGCTTCGTGCTCAACCGCGTCCCGATCTTCGCCAAAGGCGCCGACTGGATCCCGTGCGAATCGTTCGTCGGCGCCATCTCGGACGCGCGCTACACGAGCGTCCTGGAGATGGCCGTCGCGGCGAACATGACCATGCTGCGCATCTGGGGAGGCGGTATCTACGAGCACGACCATTTCTACAACGAATGCGATCGTCTGGGACTCCTGGTGTGGCAAGACTTCATGTTCGCCTGCGCCATGTACCCCGAAGACGATCCGGACTTCACCGCCGAAGTCGACAACGAGGCCCGCTACCAGGTGCGCCGACTCCGCAGTCACCCGTGCCTCGCGTTGTGGTGCGGGAACAACGAGAATCAGTGGCTCCACGAGCGCAACTACTGGGACCACGCCACCCTGCCGGCGTACGGCGCGCTGTACTACGACGACATCCTGCCCCGCGCGGTCGCGGATCTCGACGGGCGCACGCCCTACTGGCCGGGGAGCCCGTATGGCGGTAACGACCACAACAGCCGCGACGAGGGCAACGTCCACAACTGGGACGTCTGGCACGGCAACTCGCCGCGCAAGTTCGGCGAGCAGCCCACGCGGGTGAACACGCCGGCGGCCGTCAGCTACCGGCGCTACGCGGAAGACAATGGCCGCTTCGTCAGCGAATTCGGCATGCACGCCGCGCCGGTGCAGGAAACACTGTGGCGGGTGATTCCGGCCGAGCAGCGCTATCAGCACAGTCCGGCGCTGGATTGGCACAACAAAGACAACCCCAAGAACAAAGGTGACAACCTGCTTCTGGCTACCACGGGCCTGCCCGTCGACCTGGAGCAGTACATTCTGTTCAGCCAGATGGCCCAGGCCGAAGGCTTGAAGTTCGGCATCGAGCACTATCGACGCCGCAAACCGCACTGCTCGGGCGCGCTGGTCTGGCAGCTCGATGACTGCTGGCCTGTCCTTAGCTGGAGTGTCCTGGACTACGACGGCTTCCCCAAAGCGAGCTACTACTTCCTCAAACGGGTCTACGCCCCGTATCTCGCTTCATTCAAGTCGGCGCCGGACGGCGGGCTCGAGTTGTGGCTCACCAACGACACGCGGCGCGCCATCGCCGACCGCGTGACGGTTCGGCTCGGGACGTTTGACGGCCAGACAATCTGGGAGCAGATGCGCGCCGGTGTCGGCGTTGGCGCGGGTGCGAGCGCATGCGTCTGGCGCTGGTCGGCAGACGAACTTCGGGCGACACCGGCGCACTACATCGCGATTCGCTCCGCGAGCGACGCCTTCCCGGCCAACCGACACTTCTTTGCCGAGCTCAAGGATCTCGCTCGCGTGCCGATTGCTCCATCGATGGATATGCAGAACGTGAGCCGGCATGAAGCGCGCGTTCACCTCGGCGCGCCCGCCACGGGCTACGTGTACTTTGCGCACGTGCTGGGACCGTATGAGTCCATGCGGTACAGCGACAACTACATCGACCTGCACCCAGGCGAAAACCGCGAGATCGTCGTCACCGATCCAGTCCACGAAATCACCGCGGAGAGCCTCCGCCTGGGTTGGGGCTAAAGCGTCACGCCACGCCGTGGAATTGTGATGCGCACATGACGCCCGTGTGACGCTCCCCGTGACGCCTGTGAGCGCGCTCGTCCGTGGCCGAGGATGCAATAAACTCTGAAATCGTTGCGACGTGGTCGGCCGGGTCGCGGGTACCCGCAAGTTCGCATTAAGCGGGGGGGCGCCGCGGGAAGGAGCGCGCAGCGAGCCCGCGAGCGGAGCAGCGACTGGCGGCGGGGGGCCGCGGGCTCCCCCGACCCGGACGACGTCAAGGCACGCAACTTCGCAGGCTCCCCTGACCCGTACTCTGCCTTACGGGTGCATGCTGTCGGGTGCGAATGACTCCGCGCTGCGGAGAAATTTCAGCTTCGAGGCCGTCGGCGCCCTGGGCACTGGCCTCTTCAACGCGCTGGTCGTCAACTTCCTGCCCGTCATAGCCCGCCGCGAAGGCGCCGACCCGCTCCTACTGGCGGTGTTGTCGGCGGCGCCATTCGCCGCCAACTCGTTGGGCATTTTCACCGGTTTCTGGATGCCGAGCGAAATTCGACGGTTGCGCTATGTCTCGGTACTGATCGCCGGTGGTCGCGTGTTGTTCCTGGGCGCCCTGATCACCACCGTGCCGCTGGCGCTCGTCGCGATGGCCTTCGGCATGTATCTGACCCTGGCCGTGGCCAGCCCCATGCAGGTCGATATCTGGCGCGGCACCTACCCCCAGCGACTCCTCGGGCGTGTGCTGGGCTATCTGCGGGTGCTGCAGACCGGCGCCAGCGCCGTGGCGGCGCCACTCGGCGGATTGCTGATCCAGCGCTTCGGCGACGGTCCAATGCTCGGCCTCGGCGCCTCACTGGGTGTCGTCGGCGCGATCGTGTACAGCCGCGTCCGCAGCGCGCCGGTGAATGCCAGCCTGCGCTTCACGCCCGCGGCGTCGCTCCACGTCCTGGTCGAGCAACCGATGTATCTGCGCCTGGTGGCGGCGTGGGTGGTCTGGGGCTTCGGCTCGATGATGGCCACGCCGCTGTACGCGCTGGTACTCGTGGATCGCTTTCAAGCCAGCTACGCCGAGATCGGCCTGCTCCAGCTAGCCGGTGCGGTCAGCGGATTGCTGGCCTACTTCGCCCTCGGCGAGTACCTCGATCGAAAAGGCGGCTTCGGGGTCACTCCGCTGGGGATGGTCCTGACGGCCGCGGTGCCCGGAGCGTACCTGCTTGCCCCTGGGCTACCGGTGCTGGCCATCGGCTTCATCCTGCTCGGGGTTGGCACCAGCGCCATCGACCTGGGTTGGCAGCTGGCGCTCATGGCGCGCGTGTCCGACGAGTATCGGCTCCGCTACATGGCGGCCCACACGAGCATCACCGGCGTGCGGGGGTTCATCGCACCGTTCGTCGGCACGCTCATCCTCAGCCTGGGCTACGGGTTGGGACCGGTGCTGATGATCAGCGCCCTGCTCGGCGTGATTGGCGCAGTGATGATGGCTCGGGCGCTGGGCGTCAATCTGGGCGATCGGCGACAGCTACGCGGTCTGTTCCGCGAGTTCGTGCGCGTGGTCCCCCGGCGTCACGTCGTGCGTCGCCGACCGCGTCGGTCGCTGCGAGCCCGCGTACGAGCGCTGCTTGGCCGCGCGGAGTGAGGATGACCTGGGACTCCGCGACACGGATCAGCTCGGCCGCGAGCGCATCCTCCCAGACGGTATACCGCGGACAACTGCTGCGCCACGCCTCCATCGCGTCGGCATAGGTTCGCGGACACCGCGCGACCCAGACCAGGAATTCGCGCAGCGGCGCAGATGTGGGTTGATCCGGAACGCGCATGCGGTGCTGCGTGAGTATAGAGCCCTGCCCGGGTCAAGTGAGCTACGGCGCCGACGATACCCGCGCGGTGTATGGCTCCGAACCGAATCACACCATCAACCTCAACGCGCTCGAAAACGACCCGGTGTTCGGCTATCCGCGCCTGGTGGTCATTCCGCTAGTCCTCGAGCCGCGCGACCCTGTCCCAGGCCCACTGCGGGTTGCCCAGCCTTGCCCACTCGGCGAAGTCTTCGGGCGCGCCCCACAGGGCCGCGGCCGCGCGAATGGAGGAGGTCCGGGGGGACCTCCTCGGCCGACGCGTAATCCGGTCCTGCCTCCACCAACAGCACGCGGATGGATCGATCTTCCGTGAGGCGCGCGGCCAACGTGGCCCCGGCTGAGCCGGCCCCCACGACGACGAAGTCGTACACCGCCGCGGACGTTGCCCGATCAGGTCGTCGCGCCGGCCGCCGCTGCTTCCTTTATCTCGATAATCTCGAGTTCGATGGTGATCTTGACCTCGTCGCCCACGACGAATTTGCCGTCGGCCATCATGCTCACGGTCAGGCCGAAGTCTTTGCGATTGATTTCGCCTTCGGCGCTGTAGGCGATGCGGTGGCCCATGCGCGGGTCGTTGACCTCGCCATAGCGCTGCACGCTCAGCGTCACCGGCTTGGTGACGCCTTTGATCGTCAGATCGCCGACCATGCGGTAACGGTCATCACCAGTTGGCTCGATGCGCGAGCTTTTGAAGCCGATCGTCGGGTACTTCTCGACGTCCAGGAAGTGCTCCCCGCGCAGATCGTTGTCGCGCTGCGGGTTGTTGGTGCGGATGCTGGACGCGTTGATCGTGACCTCGATCGATGACACCGGGACCGTATCGGGATCAAGGCTGCCGCCGGCGGTGACTTCGGTGAAGTTGCCGCGGACGGTCATCATGCCGAAGTGTTTGACTGCGAACTCGACCTGCAGGTGGTAGGCATCGAATTGCCAGGCCATGCTCACTCCTCGCCCGTGGGGCTGTAACTAAACGACATCTGTTGCGTAGTTTAGCACTGGACCGTGGCGATCGACCAATTCGCTCGCGTACGCTCACACCGCATGCCGGCAGTGAGCGCCACCGATCCGCGCGTCAAGCGCACGCGCCAGCGGCTGCAGGAAGCCCTCGTTGAGCTGCTGGCCGAGAAGAGCTTCGACGCGATCACCGTCCAGGACATCGCGGCGCGTTCGACGATCAATCGGGCGACGTTTTATGCCCATTTCGCCGACAAGCAGGCGCTGTTTGCGAGCTTCACGCGCGAGTGGTTTCGGCAGGCGTTGCGGCGTCGCGTGGGCGATGACGCCGGTTTCACCCACTCCAACCTGCGGCTGCTGATTCTGGCCAGCATGGAGGCCGTGGCGGAGATGGATGATCATTGCCACCCGACCGAGACCATGAAGCCGGTCATGATGTCGGCAGTTCAGGAGGAGTTGTCCGCGTTGCTGCTGGACTGGCTGGAGCGCGCGCCAGTCGCCCGGCCAGAACCGGCTGTGCCGCTCGCAATGTCCGCGGCCGGGCTGAGCTGGGCGATCTTCGGCACCGCCCTGGACTGGAGCAGGATGACCGAGCGTTCGCCAGCCGAGCGTACCGCCAGCCACGTGGCGGACCTGCTGACCGCCGGGCTGGCGCGTGTGCTCGGCGACGTCAAGGATTGACGCGGCTCGCCGGCATCGGGTACTCGTCCGCGCTCAGCACCCAGCCTGGCTTTTCGGCGAAGTCCACTCGCGGCGCACCGAAGATGTGGACACGGACGCGAGAGCCGGCCGGCGGATCCGGCCAGGCTCGGCGCCCGCGACGCCCGGATGGGGCACGGTCCATGCGGCTCATGGCTGCGGAGAATATGACTATGCGGCTGGACAATCCGCTCAAGGACCGCCTCGCCGCCGGACAGACGATTGTGGGGCCGCTGCTGAGCTTTAACTCGCCCGAGCTGGTGGAGCTCTTCGGGCACGTCGGGTTCGACTTCGTCCTGATCGACGCCGAGCACAACCTGGTCAGTCCCGAGACGTGCCAGCACCTCGTCCGCGCGGCCGAGACGGCCGGCATCGTCCCCCTCGTGCGAGTGCCGCGGAATGAGCCGACGGCGATCCTGCCGTACCTCGAGACGGGGGCGCTGGGCGTGGTGGTGCCACACATCGCCAGTGTCGCGGACGCCGAACGGGCAGTGAGTGCGGTCAAGTACCGGCCGCGTGGCAATCGCAGTGCCGCCGGGTCCTCGCGTCCGGCCAACTACGGGCTGACCCAATCGGCGCCCGAGTACTTCGCCGCGTCGAATGCGCACACGCTGGTGATCGCCCTCGTCGAGGAGGTGGCTGGCTTTCGCAACCTGGAAGACATCGGTCGGGTCGATGGCCTGGACGTGTTGTTCTTCGGCGACGGCGACCTGGCGATGGACATGGGTTATCCCGGCCAGCGCGACCACCCGGAGGTGCGCAAAGTGATCGACGACGCACGCCGGCGCGGGCTGGCGGCCGGCTTCGCGCTCGGCGCGCCGGCGGGTAGCGGCGCGCTCGCTGCCGAGCAGGTCCGCTCGGGTTTTCGGTTCGTGCTGGTTCCAGCGCTCGCGCTGGTCGCGCAGGCCAGCCGTCAGTTTCTCGAGTTCCGTGGAGGCACCCAGCCATGAGGACATTGACTCGGCGCGACGTGTTCAAGCGGGCCGCGCTGGCCGGGCTCAGCGTTCCGTCGCTGGTTGCGCTAGCGGCGGCGTGCGGTCCACAGGCGCCACCTGCACCCGCGACGGTCGACGTCGCGCCGACGGCTGGACCAACGGTCGCGCCGGCCGCGGCGGCGGCCAGACGCGGCGGCGGCGGGACCGTGCGACTGCTGTGGTGGCAGGCGCCCACCAACTTGAATTCGCACCTGTCCCTGGCGACCAAAGACGTGGGCGCCATCCGCATTTACGCCGAGCCGCTGGCCGACTTCGACGCGAACCTCCAACTCGTGCCGGTGCTCGCCGCGGAGATCCCAACAGTAGCCAACGGTGGCGTCGCTCCGGACCGTGCCAGCGTGACCTGGAAACTCAAAAGGAACGTCGTGTGGCACGACGGCCGGCCCTTCACCGCCGCCGACGTGGCATTCACGTTCAAGTTCTTGAGCAATCCGGCAACCGGCGCGACGACCCTCGGCTATTACCAGAACGTGGCAGCCGTCGACGCCCTGGCAGACGACACCGTCAAAGTCACGTTCAAGGCCCCGGTGGCAGCCTGGTTCACGCCATTCACCGGCGCCGCGGGTCAGATTCTGCCGGAGCACGCGTTGAAGGACTTTGTCGGCGAGGCCGCGAAGGCCGCGCCGTTCCAGCAGCTCCCGATCGGCACCGGACCGTACCGGGTCAGCGACTTCAAGTCTGGCGACGCCGTGACGTATGCCATCAACTCGGAGTACTACGAGCCCGGGAAGCCGTTCTTTGACACGGTCATCTTGAAGGGCGGCGGCGACGCCACCAGTGCGGCACGCGGCGTGTTGCAGACCGGCGAAGTGGACTGGGCCTGGAATTTACAGATCGAGCCGGCGGTGCTCAATGGCTTGAACACCGGGCGCGGCAGGGTCGTCACCTGGCCTGGTTTCGGTACGGAAAAGCTGATCATCAACCACACCGATCCACAGACCGAGCTGGACGGTCAGCTGTCGTCCTACAAGGTGCCCCACCCGCACTTCCAGGATCTGCGTGTCCGCCAGGCGCTGGCACTGGCACTGCAGCGCGACGTCATCGCCAGCACGCTGTACGGACCGGGCGCCAGCGCCACCGGCTACACGATGAGTGAAGTCGCGCGGTACATGCCCAAAGATATCGGCTGGGAGTTCAACCTCGACACCGCGCGCCAGTTACTGGACGCGGCCGGAGCGCAAAAGGGCGCCGACGGCATTCGGGTGCTCAATGGCCGCAAGATGAGCTGGCTGTTCGGCGCGTCGACGAACACCGTGCGTCAGAAGGAGCAGGAAATCATCAAGTCCGCCCTGCAGCAGCTCGGGATCGAAGTGGAGATCAAGGCGGTCGACGCCAGCGCCTACTTCGCGGCCGCGAACCCGGACTCGTTTCAGCAGCTGCGCGCCGACCTGGGCATCGAAGCCAATGCGGCGACGGTGTACCCACTGCTGTGGTATCTGCGCTACGTGTCGGCGGACCCGGTCAAGGACCTGGCCCAGAAGGAGAACAACTGGGCCGGACGGAACATCATGCGCTATCAGAATCCACGGTTCAACGACCTGTACGCGCAAACGGTGCGCGAGGTGGATCCGGCTACATATACGGAGTTGTTCCTCCAGCTGCAGAGCCTGGTGGTCAAAGACGTCGCCGACATCGGACTGGTGTCGCGGAACAATGTGTCCGGGGCGGCCATATCGTTGACGGGCTACGAACCCACGCCGTGGGCGCAGGACTCCTGGGATATCAAGAACTGGAAACGCGTTTAGCGTGAGGCGAGATTCGCACCTCACCCCCCGGCCCCCATCTCCTCCCGAGGAGAGGGGGGAAAAATCGGGCGTCCCAGAGGAATCGGGAGCTCTCTGCGTCCGCAGGGACCGGGTCAATTCAGCCCAGCAGGACCACTCTCCGCGTCCGGAGGGCACCTGTCAGTTCAGCCCGAGCAGGTCCACCAGGCGCAGCGCGTTTGATGATGTTGCCAGGCCGGGGTGAAGCTTGTAACTGAAGGTCATGCTTGGGCCGTCGGGTCCGGCGATGAGCGTTTCGCTGAAGTGGACGGCGTGGGCCGCGGCGGCGAACTCGGGGGCGCCGGCCAGGGTCAGGTCATGGGTTGACACCGCGCCGATCGCGCCGCGCGCGAGCAAGAAGCGGATCACCCGCCGGGCGGCGATCTGGCGCTCGGCGGTGTTGGTGCCCTGGAGGATCTCGTCGAGCAGATAGCAGACCGTCCGATCGCCAGCATCAACGCGGGCCAAATCGACGACCTGCTTGAGCCGCAGCACTTCGGCCAGGAACGTCGACACGCCACGTTCGAGCGAGTCGGCCACGCGCATGCTGGTGCCCAGGGCGAGCGGCGGCATCCGGAACGACCGCGCGCACACGGGTCCGCCGGCCTGCGCGAGCACGATATTCGTGCCGAGCGTGCGCAGCAGGGTGCTCTTACCGGCCATGTTCGAGCCGGTGACGAGCAGGAACGTGCCAGCCGGGCCAAGCGACGCGTCGTTGTCGACCCGCGTGTCGGGCGCGAGCAGTGGGTGGCCGGCCTGCTGAGCCTCCAGCTGGCAGGCGGCGGCCTCGATGTCCGGCACCGCCCAGTCGGGGTGAGCGTGCGCGAGTCCGGCCAGCGCGGCCAGCGCTTCGATTTCCCCGAGAGTCTCCAACCAGACGCGGGCGCGGGTTCCGATCCTGGCCTGCCAGCCCTCCAGGGCGGCCAGGACGTGCAGGTCCCAGAGAAAAATGGCTTGCACCACCCAGTAGGCCTGGGCGCTACGCGGCAGAACCAGCCGCGTGAGGCGTTCCAGGCGTCGCATATGCGAATACGCCGAGTGGCCGTCCACGGTGAGCGTCTCGCGCAGCCGCTCCAGCAACGGCGCCTCGAACGTCGTCTTCGCGAGCAGGTCGAAACTGGCCGCGGACTGACGCAAGGCGCCCTCGAGGGTGCTGATCCGGGACAGTGTGGCGTACACCTGGTTGCCACACAGTTGCAAGAGGAACAGGTTGACAATCAAAAATGGCAGCCACACCGGCCACGGCAGCACGCCGGTTGCCTGAAACACGCCCAACCCGCAGAGCAGTACGGGACTCGCTCGTGCGGTCCACAGCACTACGCCAGCGCGCGACAGCCAGGGCGACGATTCTGCCCAGGCGAGTATGGGCTCCGGATCCGGGCGCGAATTGCCGTCGAGGGCCCCACGCACCTCCAGCTCCTGGCGGAAGTCGAGCCGCGCGGCCAGGTCCGCCACAGCTGCCTGGCGCTCACGAATAGTGCTCGGGGCCGCCCCGTTCGACAGCCACCGGACCAGCGTCGCCTGCCCCAGCGACGTACGCGTGGTGTCCAGCAGATGCAGCAACGAAGCGTGGCCGAAGAGATCGAGATCGGCCGCGTAGGGATGCAGTCGATCCGCCTGCAACGCGTGTCGCAGCGGCACGTTCTGCCAGCGACGGTGAAGCCGCTCGCTGGCCTCCACGTTTATCTGCTGCAAGGCCGTCGCCCGGTCTCGGCGAAGTCCGAGTAACCGGTGGTAGCGCACCAGCAGCACGAATGCGCCGCCGAACGCCAGCCCGGCGCCAAGGCCGACCGGCGCGGCTTGGGAGACTCCCCAGATCAGGCAGGCGGCGGCGGCGACGAACGCGGCCAGCCGTAGTTCTGACACGCGATTGAAGCGCACCGTACGTTCGATGGCTTCCGTGCGGAACGCTTCGGCCCGGGTGCTGTAGACGGCCCCAGGTGAGCCTGGCATCTGGAGGACTGTAGGCGATCGAACCGTTACCCTTGGAGAACGACGCACCTTCGAGTAGCCATCATCGGCGGCGGGATCGGTGGCGTTGCCGCCGCGAATGCCCTCGTTCAGCGCGGGATCGGCGTACGGGTCTTCGAGCAGGCCGCGGCCCTCACGGAAGTTGGCGCCGGCCTGGCGCTGCAACCCAATGGCGTGCGCATGCTGCGCCGGCTGGGCTTCGGAGCGGACATCGCGCGGTCGGGCGCCCGGTGGACCGACCCGCAGTTCCGACACCCGGATGGCCGACTCATCGCGCCGATGTGGCCGGCGGACGCGGAGCACCGGATCGAGATCTACGGCATGCACCGCACCGATCTCCTCCAGATGCTGGTGGCTGGCCTCCCGCCGGGTCTGGTGGAGACCGACCACCGGTGCGTCGGCTTCGAGCAGGGCGATGACCAGGCAGTCGTCCACTTCGCCAACGGCGCGCGGGTGGCAGTCGATGTGGCGGTCGCCGCGGACGGCATCCACTCGACGCTCCAGCAGTACGTGGTAGCTCCGGCTGCGCCGCTGCCGTCCGGCTCAGTCGCGTATCGGGGCGTGGTGCCGGCCGCGAGCGTGGCCTGGCCGACCGGAGCAATGCGCAACTGGCTGGGTCCGGGCAAACATTTCCTGGTGTACCCGGTGCGCGCCGGGCAGCTCCTGAACTATGTGGGTTTCGTGCCCACCAACACGCTGACGAAAGAGTCGTGGTCGGCGGCCGGCGATCCGGCGGCGCTCGCGCGAGAATTTGCCGGGTGGGATCCGCTCGTCGAGGCGATCATCGCCCAGGTCGAGACGACCTTCTGGTGGGGCCTGTACGACCGTGAGCCGCTGCCAACCTGGACTCGGGGGCGACTCACGCTGTTGGGCGATGCCGCACACCCGATGCTGCCGCACGTGGGCCAGGGCGCCAACCAGGCGATCGAGGATGGCGTCGCGCTCGCGACCGTGCTGAGCCGGGCCGATCGAGCCAGCGCGCCGATGGCACTGCAGGTCTACGAGTCCGTCCGACGCGAGCGGACCGCGCGCGTCCAGCGCAGCGCCCGAGTCAACGGCGCCAGGTATGACGGCGCCAGCCCGGACCTCAGCGTGCGCGACCGCGAGCTCGCCAATCAGGCACGGGATCGCGCCTGGATCTGGGACTGCGACGCCCAGGCCGACGCCGAAGCGGCCATCGCCACCCGCTAAGGGTGCACTTCAGGTACCTGCCAGGCGCTGGACCAGCGGCGCGCACGTGTCGGCGTCCTGGACCCCCAGCACGACGTACGAGAGCCCGAACGTCGCGCGACGCTCTTGAAGCTGGTCGATCATAGCCGACGTCGAGCCAGTCAAGAGGTTCGGGGCTTTCTCGGCGATGGCGCTGTCCAGATCGATGCCAAATCGCTTGACTATCGCGGCGGTGGCTTGCGCGGCGGCCGGGTTGCCCTCGGGCACGACAAACGCGATGCTGGCGAGCTCAATGCTGGCGAAGCGCTCGCCGGCCGCGGCCCTGAGCCAGTCGACCTGCCGGCTGAGAAAGTCGCGCGAACGCGATCCAATCGCCACGGTGTCCGCGTACTGACCGGCCTGGGCGATGGCCTTCGGGCCGGACGCCGCGATCAGGAGGGGCAGCTGTTTGCGCGGCGGTGGATACAGCGTGGCATTCACGACGGTGTAGTGCTTCCCCGAAAAGCTCACGCGGTCGCCGGCAAAGAGCGCGCGCATGATGTGGAGCGCTTCGCCGAGTCGGCGCAGGCGCACGCCGTCGGAGGCTGGTTCCAGGCCAAAGCTGGCGTAGTCGTTGTCGCCGCGCCCAGCGCCCAGTCCCAGCTCGAAGCGACCGTCTGAGAGGAGGTCGAGAGTCGCGGCTTCGCGCGCCACCAGCACTGGGTTGCGCAGGTCGTTGGCCAGGACCCAGTTGCCCAGGCGCAGCGTGCTGGTGGCGCCAGCAGCGACACCCAGCGCGGCGAACGGCGCCAGGACGGACCCCGTGGTGTCGGGCAGCATGAGCGTTGAAAAGCCCAGCGTCTCCGCGCGTGCGGCGATCCTTCGCCACTCGGCGGCGCTCTGCGCCTGCGGCGCGACGACGCCGAACCGAAACGGGCGTTTGTCCGCCGCCGCCACCGCCAAAGCCGTGTCCGATTTACGCGTCGACGATGGCGGTCCAGCGTTCTTCAAGCCGACGGGTCTTGAAGACCAGGAACGCGACCGCCCAGGCGACGACGAACGACCCGACGATGATGAAGCCCAAACTGCCGAGGTCGAAGCCGGCGATGGCGTCCCACGGCTCCCCCTGCAGCCCCGAGACCTGCACCACGATCTGCGCCAACTCGACGAGGCCCACGAACAGGGCCACGAAGACCGACAGGCCCGTCATCGTCAGGTTGTAGAAGAGCTTGCGGATCGGGTTCGAGAACGCCCACGAGTACGCCTTGGCCATGAACGCACCGTCGGTGGTGTCCATGAGCGACATGCCGGCGGCAAAGATGAGCGGCAGCGAGATGATCGCAACGAACGGAAGACCCTGCGAGGCTGCGCCCGCGGAGATCGCCAGGAGGGCAACCTCCGACGCGGTGTCGAAGCCCAGGCCGAACAGAAAGCCGATCGGATACATCTGCCAGCTCTCGGTGATGACGCGGAACAGATGCTTGAACAGCCTGGTGAGCACCCCGCCAGTGACCAGGTGCTCTTCGAGGGTGACTCGGGTGTACTCGCCGCGCTTCATGCGGCGGAACACGCCGATGATGTCGAGCAGGATGACGAGGTTGAGCAGGCCGATCAACAGCAGGAAGACACCCGAGACGCTGGTCCCGATCAGTCCGCCCACGTTCTTCAGCCCGCCGCTTTCGCCGACCACCCCATCGACGATTACCCGCATGGCGAAGCCCAGCGCCAGCGCGATGACGAGCACGACCGACGAATGACCTATCGAGAAGAAGAAGCCCACGCCGACGGGTCGTTTGCCATCCTGCAACAACTTGCGAGTGGTGTTGTCGATCGCGGAGATATGGTCCGCATCGAACGCGTGGCGCAGGCCGAAGCTATAGGCGAGACCGCCCAGGCCAACCAGGGCCGGGTACTGGGGAGCGACCGACAGCAGCAGGCCCCAGCCAACCACGTGGATCAGGACGATGGCGCCGTAAAACAGCGCGAGTCGAACCCGCTCACCGTGATCGAAGCTGTTCGTCAGCGCCCGCGGCAGAATTGCCATCGGCTGTACCTCGTCGCTTCTCGAGTCTCGCCTTCAGGTTAAATCAGCCGGGCGTCTTACCGCAACTGGTTGCAACTGAGGCGGTGTGCATGGACCTATACGTGCGGCGTCGGAAGATGGATCACCCGATCGCCGGCCGGTGGCGCGTTGGAGCGGAGCTGGGTGGCGATCAGGTGGGAGTAGAGGCCATCCAGGGCGAGGAGGTCGGCGTGCGTGCCGTGTTCCACGGCGGCGCCCGCGTCGAGCACCACGATCTGGTCGGCGTCGCGGATGGCGGACAGCCGGTGGGCGATGACCAGCGTAGTCCGACCCAGTCGCAGGTGGTCGAGCGCCTGGCGGACCTCGGCCTCGCTGACCGCGTCGAGATGCGAGGTGGCCTCGTCCAGGACCAGGATCGGCGCGTCCTTGAGGAGGGCACGGGCGATCGACACGCGCTGCCGCTGGCCACCCGACAGCTGCAGGCCGCGTTCGCCGACGGGCGTGTCGTAGCCATCGGGTAGACCCTGGGCAAACTCGTCGACGTTCGCGGCCTGAGCCGCCTTCAGCACATCGTCATCTGAAGCGCCTGGCCGGCCGAGCCGGATGTTCTCGCGCAACGTGGCATTGAAGAGGTAGGTGTCCTGGGCGACGAGCGCGATCACTCGGCGTAGCTCGTCGACGCGGAACTCGCGGACGTCGTGGCCATCGATCAGGATGCGACCCTGCTGAGGATCCCAGAATCGCAGCAGCAGATGCGCCGCCGTCGTCTTGCCGGCGCCCGAGCGACCGACCAGGGCGACGGTCGTCCCGGGCGCCACCTCGAAGGAGAGGTCGCGCAGCGCGGTTTGCTCAGCAGCGCCGTAAGCAAATGTGACCTGGTCAAAACGGATACCAACATTCTGGGGTGACCCGTCGTCCGCCCCGGCACCGTCGCGGATGGTCACCGGTTCGTCCTCGATCGCGAAGAAGCGGCGCGCGGCGCCGAGTGTCTGGGCGAGCTCTTTGGCGACCGTGACAATGGTGACCACGGGCAAGAAGGACGCGGCGGCCAGCAGCGTCGCCAACGGCAGCGCAGTGCGAGCGAGTTGTCCGTCGGCGACCAGGCGCGCGCCGGCGGCCACGACGGCGAGGGCACCGAGACCCATGAGCGCTTCGATGACCGCGTTCTGGATCGTCTGGCTGCGCAAGAAATTCCGTTTCAGCTCGCCCAGTCGGAGGCTGCGGTCGGCGATCTCGGCGGCGCGATAGGTGCCATGATTGAACGCGGCGATCGTCCGCAAGCCCTGAACGCTGTCGACCGCGTGGGCGGTGACTTCGCCGGTGACCTCGCGTAGCGCGGCGCCGAGTTTGGCGGATTGTCGAGCTGCAATGAGCGGGGTGAGCGCTACGGCCACCAGGAACGGGACCAGGACCAGGGCCAGTCCGGGCGCCAGACCACTCAGCACGATCAGCACCCCACCGGGTACCAGAATGGCGACGAAGAGCGGCGAGATCGTGTGGGCGTAGAAGAGCTCGATCAACTCGACGTCGCCGAGCAGCGCCGAGACGAGATCGCCCGAGCGGCGGCGCACCAGGTAGGCCGGCGCCAGCGGGTCGAGCAGCTGGTAGAGCCGGATTCTGAGCTCGGCGAGCAGCCGATAAGCGAGGTCGTGCGAGACAAACGAATCCAGCCAGCGGAGCACCGCGGTCGCCGGCACGAGGGCGACCAGCGCCCACAGCCACGGGGTGAGGTTGCCGCCGGTGGCGACCTGTCCGACCAGCACCGCGCTGACGACGCCGAGCACCACCTGGGAGACGGCGTGGAGTGGGCCGAGCGCAAACACGAGCGCGGTCTCCCACCACCAGGGGCGCACGAGCTGGAAGAGGCGGCTCCAGACCGCGGCGTCGCCGAGCGCCCGCAGGGCCGCAACGGCGGGCGGCGGCGCGGCGGCCCTGCCACGTGACGCTTCGCCGCTTCCGCGTGACGCTCCATCGGTTCCACGTGACGCTTCGCCGCTTCCACGTGACGCTGGGTGTGATGCTGCGCCGTTAGGCTCGAGGGGGGCGGCGGGGGACGGTGGGCCCCCGTCGTAGGCCTGAGCGGCGGCGGCGGCAGGCGACGGGCCGTCAAGGTCGGCGTGAGCGGCGGCGGCGGCGGCGCCAGGTGACGGCCGGTCGAAGTCAATGTCGTCGTCGGCGTCGACCATGATCGTCTGCTGTGCGGCCATCAGGCGCTGGTAGACGCCGTCGGAGCGGGACATGAGCGCGTTCGGAGCGCCTTCCTCCACCAGCCGGCCGCGTTCGAGGACGATGATGCGGTCGGCGGTGGCGACACTCGAGAGGCGATGGGCGATCACCAGAGTGGTGCGCCCGTGCTGGAGGCGTTCCAGGGCCTGCTGGATGGTCGATTCGCTTTCGGCGTCGACGCTCGAGAGCGCTTCGTCCAGCACCAGGATCGGCGCGTCTTTCAACAACGCGCGGGCGATCGACACCCGCTGACGCTGACCTCCCGAGAGCCGAACGCCCCGCTCGCCAATCAACGTGTCGTAGCCCCGCGGCAGGGCGCCGATGAACTCGTGCGCGTTGGCGGCGCGGCACGCGGTCTCCAGCTCGGCCTGGGTTGCCTCAGGACGCGCGACCCGCAAATTCTCGGCAACCGTGCCGTAGAAGAGATACGTGTCCTGCGCGACGACGGCCACCTGGCGGCGCAGGAGATCCAGCGGCAACTCGCGCAGGTCATGGCCGTCGAGCAGCACCCGCCCATGCTGCGGATCGGCAAACCGCAGGAGCAGGTTGACCAGCGTCGACTTGCCCGCTCCGCTGGGGCCGACGACGCCGAGCGTTTCGCCCGGTCGCAGCTCGAAGGAGCAATCCAGGACCGCCGGGCGACGTCCATTCTGGTAGCCGAAAGTCACGCGCTCGAAGCGGACCACGGGTGCGAGGCCGGCCGGGCGGTCTGGCTGAACTGGCGACTGGACCTCGGGCACGGTATCGAGGAGCTGGTACATGCCGCGGGTGGCCGCCACCGCCAGCATGCTGCCGTGGAAGAGCTGCACGAGGTCACGCAAGGGCCGGAACACTTCGACGCCCAGCAGCAGGACAACCAGCAGCGTCGACAGTGACAACTGACCGGACTGCACCCGCACCGCGCCCCAGCCGAGCGCGACGGCGGCGCCGGCTGAGATACACGCCAGGGTGATGCCGCCGGTGCCGATGTTGACCGCGAGCACCCACATCGTGCTGCGATACAACTGGCGCGCCCGTTGGGCCAGGTCCAGCCCGCGCTGGCGACTCTGGCCGAAGGTCTTGAGCGTCGCCAGGCCCTGGATGGTGTCCAGAAAGTCGGCTCCCATCGCCACCTGAGCGCGCCGATACGCCAGGCTCGCGGTGCTATTCCAGCGGTGGAACGCCGCTGGCATGACCAGGGTCAGCAGCGCGAAGAGGAGAAAGACGACCGCCGTGGGCAGGTCGAGAAACGCCATGAAGACGAAGACCAGCACCGGCGTGCAGGCGGCGACGACGAGCTGGGGCAGGTACTGGCCGAAGAACTGGTCGAGTTGTTCGACGCCGTCGACCAGCGCCAGGACGGCGTCACCCGTGCGGCGCTGATCGAAGTGGCCCGCGCCGAGTCGCAGTACGTGCTCGTACAGCACACCGCGCACTCTGGCCTTCATCAACGCGGCGGTCGCGTTGGCAATCTCGTCGCGGGCGAACTGCAGGAGCGCGCGCAGGACGATAAGGCTGGCGATCAGGACGAGCATGCCGACGAGCGCGTTGAACGGCTCGCCGGTAAAAACCCGCGCCATGGCCTGGCCGGTGAGGGTCAAACGCCACATGGAGATCGGGACTGCCGCCAGGCCGACCAGCGCTGCCAGCGCCATGCGGCCCCGCACGCCGCGCGTCATGCCCAAAAGTCGTCGATCGAAGTACACGTCTGGCTCTGGCTCGCTCAGAGCTATCGTACGGCGGTCGCCGGATGCGACGTGTTCCCGTCGCGCGCAGGGCCTGCCCCCCTGATTGGGGAATCGCGGCGAACGCGGACCGACCCTGGCTGAGGCTTACTCCGCAGCCAGGGTCGGCGAAGAGCAGAACGCGGACGTACCGAGTTACATGTGCGAGCCGCACGTCGAGGTGACGGTCTCGACCAGCGGAATCGGGGTGGGCGTCGCGGCCGGGTTCTTGGCGGCCGGTGCGCCGACGAGGACCGGGAACGTCACGGTCGTCTCGCGGCCGCTTGCCGAAATGGCGTACGCCGCGAAGTCAAGCCCGCGGTTTTCGGACGGAATGGTGACCTCGACGTTGAAGGCGCGCGGGTCGCCATTCGGCCCGGTGCCGGGCACCGCGCTGCCGAGGAAGGTGCCGCCGTTGTCGCGTTCGCCGAGGAACAGGTCGACCCGAGAGACACCCGGGCCCATCGTCGCCGCCGGATCGTACGCAGCGCCGGAGATGAAGTAGCCACCCGGGATCAGGTCGTCAGCGGGATTCGGGTTACCAATCGACAGGATTGGGCAGGCGGCCGTCGCGGCGACGCCACCGAGCGCCGGTGCAGCCGGCGCCGGGGCCGTCACCGGGGCAGTCCCGGGCGTCGCCATGGCCGGGACAATCGGCGCGCCGGCGGCAATCGGCGCGGTCGACGTCCGTGGACACGTCGATGTGATGGTCTCAGTGCTCGGAATTGGCGTGGGCGTCATGGCGGGGTTCTTGGCCGGTGGCACACCCACAAACACCGGGACCGTGATGACCGTCTCCTGGCCGCTGGTCGCCGAAATGGCATAGGCGGCGAAATCCACCCCGCGGTTGATGCCCGTCGGGATCTGGACCTCGACACTGAAGGCGCGCGCGTCACCACCCGCGACAGTACCCGGGACGGCACTGCCGAGGAACGTCCCACCGGTATCACGTTCGCCCAGGAACAGGTCGACGCGAGACACGCCGGAGCCCGAAGTGGCGGCTGGATCGAAGGCGGAGCCAGAAATTACCAGGCCGCCTTCGACCAGGTTGTCGCCTGGATTCGGGTTGCCCAACGAGAACACCGGGCACGCTGTGGACGCTGGGCCGGGCGAAACAGTCTGGGCACCAGCGGGCACGCTGGCGACGCTGAGCACAGCGAAAGCGCTACAGACAAGGCTGGCCACGCCGACGATGCGACGCCGGGTCGGCTGATTGGCAAACATTTTTGGGGCACTCCTGATGGAAGAACTGCGGACAGTCGGGGGCCAAAACGGGCCACTGAATTGAGACGCCGTGGCAAGCCCGGCAGCTGGTGGATCCTTGCCGCGGCCAGGCCTGATCTAACGGTCGCTTCACGCTAACAAGCCGGTTCCGCGCGTGACGAGAAATTCATCGCACGGGCGCTGGGGCGGAGTTCGCACCTCACCCAAATTCCTGTGGCCCGCGCGCCCGCAGCGCTCGTGGCGGCGTTGGCTCAGGCCAGTGTTTTGAGGAGCGCGGGCACTCGCGTCGTGTCCAGCCGAACCGTGTCGGCGAGCACGCGGGCGAGGTCTGCATACGGGTCCAGTTGCGCGGGCAGCACGGGACCGAGACACAGGCCCCGCCTGGACGCCAGCGACCGCAGCAGCGCGTGCCGGGCAGCGGCGTGCTCGAAGATGCCGTGCAGATACGTACCCGCGACCAGTCCATCAGGCGTGACACTGCCATCGGGACCGGTGGGCAGGTCGAGCAGGGCGTCTGGCATCTGGCCCCACGTCCGCCCGACGTGGATTTCGTAGCCCTCGACCTCGACGCCGCTCAAACCCGCCCAGATTCCGGCCGCGTTGGGTCGCACGACGCCGCGCGTACGCGCGAGCCGCTTCGAGTCGGCGCCGGCCAGTTCCGTTTCGATGGACAACAGGCCCAGCCCGACCGCGCTCGCGTGCTCGGACTCCACGTGGCGCGGGTCGCGCACCACCTGGCCAAGCATCTGGTAACCACCACAGATGCCGAGGACCGGCGTCCCGTGTGTCACCAGCCAGCGTAGGCGTCCGGTCAAGCCCCGGTCATGCAGCCAGAGGAGGTCCGGTATCGTGGCCTTGGTTCCGGGCACGATCACCAGGTCCGGTGCTCGCAGCGCCTCGGGCGCCGACACGTAGCGGATGGAGACGCCCGGTTCGGCGGCGAGGAGCCCGAACTCGTCGAAGTTGGCGAGGTGCGGCAGACGGACGACGGCGATTTCGACGCGCGCGTCCGGCACCGATCGCTGGGTCAGGCTCGCCGCGTCTTCCTCGGGCAGCACGAGGTTGTCGAGGTACGGTACGACTCCGATCACTGGCACCCCGGTCCGCTGCTCCAACACGGCCGGTGCCGGGGCCAGCAGCGTCGGATCGCCGCGGAACTTGTTCAAGATGAAGCCGCGTACCAGCGCGCGCTCATCGGGCGCGAGCCACTCCCACGTGCCCAGCAAGGCCGCGAACGCACCGCCGCGGTCGATGTCCGAGACGATGAAAACATCGGCCGCGGCGTGCAGCGCCACCCGCATGTTGACCAGGTCGCGATCTCGCAGATTGATCTCGGCCGGGCTGCCGGCGCCTTCGGCAATCACCAGGTCGTACGTCGATCGCAGCCGGTCCAGCGCCTCGGCCACGGTCGGCCAGAGATCGCCGCGGAGCCCGGATGGGCCAAAATACTCGGCGGCGGTCTGCGCGCCCTGCGCGCGGCCACGGACGATCACCTGCGACGTCCGGCCCTGCGGCTTCAAGAGGATGGGGTTCATGTCGACGGTCGGCTCGATCCCCGCGGCGACCGCCTGGGCGAACTGGGCGCGGCCGATCTCGCCACCGTCCGCGCACACCGCCGCGTTGTTCGACATGTTCTGGGCTTTGAATGGCGCCACGCGCAGCCCACGCTGGGCCAGCCAGCGGCACAGGCCGGCGACCAGCGTGCTCTTCCCAACTGACGAGGCCGTGCCCTGCACCATGAGCACCGGCGCCCGGGCCGTCAATGGCGGGCGCGCACTCACCCGCCGTGGTGTGCTGACGGGGCGGCGGGTGATGGTTGCCGGCTCGAGACGCCGGCCTCTTCGAACGTGGCCATCTCGTCGAGAATTGCCAGGGCGGCGTACAGCGTCGGCAGCGCGAGCGCGGCGCCGGTGCCTTCGCCGAGCCGCAGGTCAAAGGCAAACAAGGCCTCCAGCTCCAGGCGTTCGAGGGCCGCGCGGTGGCCGACCTCCACGGAGCGGTGCGCCGCGACCATGTAGCCGCGTGCGGCCGGGCACAACTCCGCCGCCACGAGCGCGGCGACGGTGGCGATAAAGCCGTCGACCAGGATCGGGATGCGGGCCGCGGCCGCGCCGAGCGCCAGCCCGGCCAGCCCGGCAATCTCCAGGCCGCCGACTCTGGCCAGCACGTCGAGTGGATCGTGCGGGTCCGGGTGATTGACCCGCAGGGCCTGCTCGATCACCGCGACCTTGTGGTTCCAGGTCGCATCGTCGATGCCGGTGCCGCGGCCGGTAACCTCGGCCACAGGCAAGCCGGTGATGGCCGCGAGCACCGTCGAGGCGGCCGTGGTGTTGCCGATTCCCATCTCGCCGAGGCAGAAGACGTCGGCGTCATGCTCGAGTGCGGCGAGGTCGAGGCCGACATCGATCGCCGCCAATGCCTGAACACGCGTCATCGCCGCGCCGTGGGCCAGGTTGGCCGTGCCAAATGCCACCTTGCGATGCAGAATCGGCAGCTCAGCGGGCAAGTTGGCCGCGACGCCGACGTCAACCACGACGACTCGGGCGCCGGCCCGGCGCGCCAGCACGTTGATGGCCGCGCCACCGCGGGCGAAGTTGTGCACCATCTGAGCGGTGACCGTGCCTGGATAGGCCGAGACGCCTTCGGCGACGACGCCGTGGTCGGCGGCCATGACGACCACGACCGGGTTACTCAGCTGGGGCCGCGGGTGGCCGGTGATGCCGGCGATCTGCACGGCCAGGCGTTCGAGTCGGCCCAGGCTGCCGGGTGGTTTGGTGAGGCTGTCGAGTCGGGTGCGCGCCTGGGACATCGCGGGTTCGTCCAGCGGCGCGATGCGCGCCAGGCAGTCGATGAGTCGGGGAGGCAGAGCAGTCACTGGTCAGCGGTCAGTTTAGTGGCCGCGACCACGCCGCGACGGAAGTCCAACGGCGGGCAGCGCCATTGCCACCGGCGACGATGAAGCCGGCGAGCAGCAGGTGGAGACCGGGACGAACGGTGTCGCTTCGCAGGCGAGGGAACTCTGGCACCAGGACGCGATCCCAGGGCCGTCGTTCCAGGTTGTCGTCAGGGCTAGCACTGAATTCCGCGCACGAAAAGCCCCTGAGAACTGAGTCGCCTCAGGCCTCAGGGGCGCGAAACTACAGGAGCGTCAGCGCCGTCTCAGCTTCGGCTAGCTCGCGGGCCGCGCGGCGGTACGTCCGCAGCGCATCGGGCGAGGGTTGCTCGTTCGCATTGCGATCGGCTTCGTCGCGCAGGAGCCGCAGGTCGTTGACCAGCGACTCCAGCGAACGCGCATCGTGCCCCGCCAGCAACCGCCGAGCACCCGCCTCCAGCGCAGCTTGCTCGCGGGCGCGATCGGGGGTCCGGTCTCGAGGTTGTCGGAACGGTCGCCGCTGCTGGCGGCGCGCCACCTAGTAGCGACCGCGGCTCTGGTAGCCGCCCCCCCGGCCCGAACGGTCGCCGCCGCCGCCGCGCTGCTGGAAGCAGGTCGAGCAGTACACCGGCTTGTCGCCGCTCGGCTGGAATGGCACTTTCGCCTCCTGGCCGCAGCTCGAGCAGGTGGCGCTGAACATCTCGCGCTCGGCCCGGCCGCCACCGCCGCCCGACGAGTAGCCGCCGCCGCCACCGCCGTAGGACGAGCCGCCCGAGCCATAGCTGCTGTAGGAACCGCCGTCGCGCTGAGCTTTGCGTTGCGCTCGGCAGTCGGCACACCGGCTCGGCTCACTGAACCCGCGGCTGGCGTAGAAATCCTGCTCGCCGCTGGTAAACGTAAAGGCCTGACCGCAGTCGCGGCAGGTCAAAGTAGTATCGGCCGACATCGTGGACGGCTCCCTTTGAAGAAAGGCTCGGCGGGCCAACTTTGTTTACCGAGCGCCTGAAGAAACCGGCTCCGTCAACGTGCGATTGATCAAACGATGCGGAACGATTGCGCCAGCCCGTGGCGGAGTATACGGGATGCGCCGACGCTTGTCAGCAGCGAACTCTGGGGCCTCCGGCGCGGTGCGAGGGGTAGGACGGCATTGCCGCCGGGCACGACTGCGGCGCCCGCGCGATGATCGGACTTCATGCGGGCGGGCGGTGTAGCTGGCATGCTTGGGGCTGCACGGATGATGGACTGCTGAGTGGCCGCGCTGTTGAAGCCCCGCTTGCGCGGGGTCTTGCATGAGTACTCGTTCTTTGTCTCGCTGGGCAGCGGGCTCATGCTGGTGCTGGCTTCGTCGCCTGATCTCGCGCGATTGGCCTCGGCGGTGTATGCCTCGGCGCTGGCGGGACTGTTCGGGGTGAGCGCGCTGTACCACCGCGTGAGCTGGCCCCCGCGGGCTGGCGCGTGGATGCGGCGGCTGGACCACGCGATGATTTTCTTGTTGATCGCCGGCACGTACACGCCGATCGCGCTGCTCATGCTGCCGCGCCCAAAGGGTCTGGTGCTCCTGGCGCTGGTCTGGGGCGCCAGCCTGGCGGGCATCACCTTCAACCTGGTCTGGATCACCGCACCGCGGCTGGTCTCACCAGCGCTGTACGTGGTCATCGGCTGGGTCGCGCTCGCCGCGCTGCCCGACCTGCTCGCCAGCGTCAGCCTCGGGACTCTGTTGCTGCTGACCGCCGGCGGGCTGGTGTACTCGGTGGGCGCGATCGTCTATGCGCTCCGGCGCCCGAATCCGGTGCCGGCGGTGTTCGGCTACCACGAGGTGTTCCACGCGCTCACGATCGCGGCCGCGAGCATGCACTTCGCGGCCGTCGCGAGCGTCGTCCTGCGCAGCTCCTAGCGTGCCGGGAAGCGTCGCAGGTGCGAGCTGGCCGCTTGCACCTTCGGCGGGGCGCCTTCGCCGGTTTCCTTGACCGCGGCCTCCGCGCGATCGGCGGCGGCTGAGGCGGCAGTCTGTCCGACAATCAGGTCGACCACACCGTATTCGACGGCTTCGGCTGCGCTCATCCAGTAGTCGCGGTTGATGTCGCGGCCGACGCGTTCGACGGTCTGGCCGGTGTCGGCGGCCATCATCTCCTGCAGCCGAGCGTTCATCCGCAGAATCTCGCGCGCCTGCACCTCGATGTCAGACGCCGTGCCCTGGAAGCCCGCGGACGCCTGGTGGATCAAAATGCGCGAGTTGGGGAGCGCGGACCGCTTGCCCTTGGCGCCACCGCCCAGCAACACGGCGCCCATGCTGGCGGCCATCCCCACGCACGTCGTGGCCACCTGGGGTTGGATGAGGTGCATGGTGTCGTAGATCGCCAGGCCGGCATCGATTTGCCCGCCCGGGCTGTTGATGTACATCTGGATCTCGCGGTCGGGATCGTCCTGGGACAGGTACAGCAGTTGCGCGACGATGAGATTGGCGACGACGTCATCGATGGGTGTGCCCAAAAACACGATGCGGTTCTTCAGCAGCAGCGAGAAAATGTCATAGCCACGCTCGCCGCGACTGGTCTGCTCGACCACCATCGGGATGGAGTACGCGACAGGTTCAAAGGTCATCGGCGGCACCTTCCTTTACAGCTCACTCTTGCGCTTCTGCGCGTCGCACCGCGGACACACCCCGTCCAGCACGCAATGCCCGTCGGGATCGTCGCCAATGTCGATCAGCCGCCGGCCTTCGGGGCAGTGGGCCGCCGGCAGTTCGGCGTCGGTGCAGCTCGCCAGATGCCAAGCCAGTGGCCGCGCGGGTTTGGATGGGTCGATCTTGCCTTTTTCGCCGGTCCGAACCACCACCCGCCAGCGCAGCCGCGGCTCGGGTGGGGCCTTGATGACGGGCGGCTCGGGTTGCGGTGGTTCGGCCGGCCGTTCGGCGTCGGAGGCGATGGCAGTAGTCGTCATGGCGAGGTTGGAGCTCCGCGGTTGACCCCATCACTCGTGGAATTGCGATTGGCTCGGGTGAAGAACCCCTCCAACAACTCGAGCGGAAGCGGGAACACAATGGTCGAGTTCTTTTCAGCGGCGATTTCGGTCAGCGTCTGCAGGTAGCGCAGCTGGAGCGTCGCGGGCTGGCTGCCGATGACCTGGGCGGCATTGGCCAGTTGCTGGCTGGCGCTGAATTCGCCCTCGGCGTGGATCACTTTGGCCCGCTTCTCGCGCTCGGCCTCGGCCTGGCGGGCCATGGCGCGTTGCATGGACTGGGGGAGCTCGAGATCGCGCACTTCAACGCTGGTCACTTTCACACCCCAGGCGCTGGTCTGGGTGTCGATCACTTGCTGGAGCTCGGCGTTGATCTTGTCGCGTTCGGACAGCAGATGATCGAGGTCCGATTGGCCGAGGATGCTTCTCAATGTGGTCTGGCCGATAAGGGACGTCGCGCGGACGTAGTCGAGGACCTTGACGACGGCGTCTTCGGGGTCGACGACGCGGAAGTACACCACGGCGTTGACCTTGACGGTGACGTTGTCACGGGTGATGGCTTCCTGGGCGGGCACTTCGAGGGTGACAATGCGCAGGTCGACCTTGCGCATGCGCTCGGCGCCGGGGATCAGGAAGAACAGGCCCGGGCCGCGGGCGCCGACGAGGCGACCCAGACGGAAGATGACGCCGCGCTCGTATTCCTGCACGATCTTGACGGTCGAGCTCAACAGCATGAACCCGAGGACGACGATGGCAATGACGATGATGAGGAATTGGGGCATGGAGCGACGGTCTCCCTTCTCTAATGTGCCACGCGCAGAGGAATTTGTAATGACATTTCGTCATGCTCCTCTGTAGGTGGGACGGTTTAACAGGGACGGTTTGGGGGGAAATTTCTCCTATTGCCGGCGACGGGGAGGTGGCGAGGGCGTGCGGGTGCGCGTGAGGCTGAAGCTGCTGCCGTCGGCGCCGAGATTGGAGGGCTCGACCAGGTGCAGGCCGGTGGGGGTGATCATCGTGATGGCCTGGGCGCCGGATTCGGCGATGGTGAGGAGCTGATCGTCGCGGACCGCGGAGGCAGCTGTGAAGCGCACGGTGCCGAAGTCGTCGAGGGGGAGTGCGCGGCCGCGGCCGGAGCTGGGCGCTTCGGCCACCCACTCCACCGACGACAGCGAGGACGCATAATGCTGCGTCGCCTGGTACGCGCGCCCGCTGGTGGCATTGGTGATCACGACCAGCCAGGTCTCGGGCCCCTGTTGGCTGATGGCGACGGCGACCGAGTCGCCCGGGTTCACCGCCAGGGGCACCGTGACCGGGCCGTGTGGCAACAACTCGACCCAGGCCTCCTGGCGGGCGTCCCCGCTGCCCAGGACGGTCCGCAGCGTGCCGGCCTGGATCAGGTCGCCACTGTGGACACCCCCGATGCCGATCCAGTCGGCGTCGGTGCCCGGCGCCGACTGCGGCACCAGGTCCGGGATGGTCCACGTCGCGCTTACGGCCGTGTACCCGCCGGCCGTCGCGGCGTACCCCGACCAGTTCTGAGACTCGGCCCGGTTGCCAAACAGGTCGGTGACGACGAGCTCGGCTGGCGCGACGTCGCCGGGCGAGGTGGCGACGGATCGCGGCGACGGCCCGATCGACGCGTCGACGCGCACGATCCACTGATAGGCGACGACCCCGAGCAGCCCCCCAAGTACCCCCAGCGCAGCCATGGTCAGGACGACGCGGCCGCGCCTGGCGGCGCCGGTCACGGACCGGCGCTCGACCCCGACCGTCGGCCAGTCTTCGAGGTTATTGGGGAGCATGCTCGCCAGGCTCGATCGTCGTAACCTCTAGATGGCGCCGGGAAGTATCCGGAATGCCCACGCCGCGACGAGCAGCACGATGAGCGCGCCGCAGACGATCATCGTCACCCCCATGATCATCGCCATCTGGTCACCGGCGCCGAGGTAGGCCATGATGCTGGCGTCGACCTCAGCGCTGGCGCCGAGTTGCTGATGCGTGGTGGGCGCAGCGACGACCGGGTCGCGCGGCGGAACGGCAAGTGTAGCCATCGGGTAGTGCTCCGATCAGGTCAGTACAGGCAGCGACAGATGTCGCTGCCTCAGGCGACTGCCGCGCGCAGTGGAATAGGCTCAGGCGGGGTGGGGCGGAGGAGCCCGGTGGCCTGGCGGATCGCTGCCTCGTCCAGCGTCTCATGCTCCAGCAGCGTCGACGCCAGCGCATCCAGTTCACGTCGATGGGCGCGGAGCAACCGACCGGCTTCGACTGCCGCCTCCTCGAGCAGTCGCCGCACTTCGGCGTCGATGGCTTCGGCGGTAGCTTCGCTATACGGTTTGCCCGAACCGAAGCCGAAGCCATCCCCGGCGCCGGGATAGGTGCCGTCCCTGGGTGACAGACTGACCGGGCCCAGTCGGGCGCTCATACCCCAGCGGGTGACCATCTGGCGGGCCAGGTCGGTCGCCTGCTGCATGTCGTTTTCAGCGCCGGTAGTGCGGGTGGCGAAGACGATCTCCTCGGCCAGCCGGCCGCCCATCGCACCCACGATGCGCGCGTGCAGGTGCTGCTCGCTATAGCTGTGCCGATCGTTCTCCGGCCGCTGGTAGGTCACCCCGAGGGCCATGCCGTGGGGCACGATAGTGACCCGGTTGACCGGGTCGGCGCCGGGCATCAACAGCCCGAGGACCGCGTGGCCACCCTCGTGGTAGGCGACGCGGGTGCGCTCCTCAACGCTCATCACCAGGGCCCGAGCCGGGCCGAGCACGAGCGTCTCGAGTGCATCCAGGACGTCCTTCTGATGGACCGACTCACCGTTGCGCCTGGCCGCCAGCAGGGCCGCTTCATTCACCAGGTTGCGCAAGTCGGCGCCCACCAGACCTGGAGTGGAGGCCGCCACCTCTTTCAGGTCGACGTCGGTGGCCAGCGGCACGCCGCGGGTGTGGACCGTCAAGATCTTCTCGCGGCCGATCTTGTCCGGGGGCTGAACGGTGACGCGGCGATCGAATCGGCCTGGCCGCAGGAGGGCCTGATCGAGCACGTCGGGTCGGTTGGTGGCGGCGAGCACGATCACGCCCTGGCGTGAGCTGAACCCGTCCATTTCGGTCAGAATCTGGTTCAGCGTCTGCTCCTGTTCGGAGTTGCTGCCGCTGAACATGCCGGCGCCGCGCGCGCGCCCGATCGCGTCGAGCTCGTCGATGAAGATGATGGCCGGGGCCGCTTCGCGGGCTTGCTTGAACAGATCGCGCACGCGGCTGGCGCCAACGCCGACGATCATCTCGACGAATTCGCTGGCGCCCATGCTGAAGAACGGCACGTTGGCTTCGCCAGCCACCGCCCGGGCCATCAGGGTCTTGCCGGTGCCCGGCGCCCCGATGAGCAGCACACCCTTCGGCACGACACCGCCGAGGCGGGTGTACTTGTCGGGGTCTTTGAGAAAATCGACGATCTCGACCAGCTCGGCTTTGGCTTCTTCGATGCCCGCGACATCGGCAAACGTGACGGCCCGATCGCCGACGGTGCTCTGGTCATAGCGCCGCGCGCGGCTCTTGCCCATGCCGAACACGCCGCCACCGCCCATCTGGCCGGCCGCCCGCTTGGACAGCCACAGAAAGCCGCCGATGAGCAGCAGCGTCGGCCCGAAGCTGAACAGCAGCGTCAACAGCGGGTTGGACGGTTGATCGAGCGGCCGGGCATTGATCACCCCACCGTGTGCGGCCAGCAGCGTCTCGAGGCCCGGATCGGCAAAGGCCGGAATCACCGTGGAGAAGTCGGAGACCGTTTTGGCAGGCGCCGTCACGTCGGGCTGATAGGTCACCGGCTGTCGGAAAGTGCCCTGAATGGTGTCGGTGCGGGTGCTGATCTGGGCGACGTTGTCGGCCAGCACCTGTTGCTTGAAGAAGGTGTACGACAGCTCGACGCGCTGGGGTTGCCCGGGCGTCACGTACAGGATGAGGACGTAGTTGAGCACCAGCAGCGCCGGAAAGAGCAGCCAGCGCCACCACCGCCGAAGCATCTGTTGCGGCGGCGGCACGGTTGGTGTGCCTGAGGGAGAACGCGGCGCGGGTGGTGCGCCTGGCGGAGAAGAACGCATGCAGCTACCTGGCTATAGGTCTAGTGTGACGGTTGCGTGCCCTGGCGCCATGAGATTCCGTCATGCGGAGGTTGCCCGGCGCGTGGTCTGGCGCGGAAGATGTGGTTGGATATACGCCGATGGCTTACTCGGGATCGCTGCCGCGGCGCTGGGCGCGCCGGATCCGCTTCCGCCAGGACCCGGTCCTGGCGCACGCGCGGCTCCGCTGGTACCGCGAGCGGACGACGACCTACCGCCTGTTTACGCGCTGGATCATCCCGACGTATCTGAAGCTGTTTGCTCGGGTGGCTGTCACGGGATTGGAAAACGTGCCAGCCAGCGGCCCCATGATTCTGGCGGCCAACCATCGCGACAATCTGGATCCCTATCTGCTGCTGCACCTGGTGCCGCGCCTGGTGCACGTCGCGGCTCGGCCGGATGCGTTTGGAACCGGCGGCCTGTGCGGCATCTGGCGCCGGCTGGGCGCGTTCCCGGCGGACGCGTGGGGGATGCGGTATGCCCTGAGCATCCTGGCCGATGGCGGCGTGGTGGCCGTGTTTCCGCAGGCGATCATCTCCGCTGAGCTCGGAAACGCCAGCGGCGCCGCGGGCTTGCTGGCGCTGCATTCCGGGGTGCCGGTGGTGCCGATCGCCATCGGGGGGACGGAGTCGGTGCACGTGCGCTGGCCGTTCGCCTGGCGCGCCCGGGTGACGGTGCGGTTCGGCCCGCCAGTCGTGTTCGCGCGCGGGCCAGGGGCGCCTCGCAGCCAGGCCGTGGCGGACGCGATCCTCGGGCAGATTGGCGTGCTGCTGGCGGATGGCAGCTAAGCTCGCAGCTCACCCCCCTGGCTCCCCTCTCCTCCCGAGGAGAGGGGAGCGTTTCTCTAACCCCTGGTGGGGGCGCTGGCGTTTGTCGGCTTCGGCCACCTCCTCGGGGGTGGCGAGCTCGGCTGGCTGAACGCCCAGCGCGGCGGCGAGCGCGCGGACCGTGCGCGTCGACGGCGCGGTGCGGCCGGACTCGAGACGCGTAATCGTGATGGCGTGCACGCTGGACCGTCGGCCGAGCTCCGCTTGCGAAAGAAAGGCCGCGAGTCGAATGCGTCGCAGGTTCTCGGCGAAGGCCATGATGCGCTATCACAATACTAGGATGAAGTCATCAATTGCCATGCTGCAACGCCGCCGCGGGCGGGCTCTGGAGCCCCCGACGGGCGTATACTCGTAAGTCTCTCGCGTAGTCGAAATGTGACGTCCTCGCTCGGTACCAGACACCAGGTCACCCGTTGGCCAGCCCGCGGTCCAGCGCGCGTGCTCGTGATCCTCGAGCGGCCCATGCTCGCCGAGCTCATCAAGCTGACCCTCAATCACGGCGTCTACTCGACGCGTGCGGTGGCCACCACCGACGAGGTCGAGGCCATCGTGGCCGACTGGAAGCCGCACCTGGTGCTCCTCGACATGGACCTGGAGGGCACCCGCATCATCAACCTCCTGACCAACCGGGGCGGCGACAGCGCTGGACGGATGCCAATTATTGGTCTGACCCGCCGCGGCGATCTCAGAAACAAGCTCGCGGCCTTCGAGGCGGGCGTCGACGACATTCTGACCGTGCCGTTCGCGCCCGAAGAGCTGCTGGCGCGCGTGATCGCCCTGCTGCGCCGGTCGTACAGCGACGCGGTCACCTTCACGCCGGTCATCAAGATCGGCGAGCTCGAAATCGACATCCTCAAACGCACCGTGCGCGCCGGAACCTCGGAGCTGCACCTGACCAGCCTGGAGCAGAGCCTGCTGTACCTGTTGGCCGCCAACGCCGGCCGCGTGGTCACCCGCGAGGAGATCCTCGACACGTTGTGGGGCGTGGATTACGTTGCGGAGAGCAACGTCGTGGACCGCCAGATTCGCAACCTGCGCGCGCGCCTCCAGAACGACTGGCGCGAACCGCGGTTTATCGCCACCGTGCCGGGTCGAGGCTATCGGTTCCTGCCGACCTTCACTGAGAGCGCCGCACCCGTGGCCGCCCAGGCGTCCTGAGGCCCGCCAGGTCGAATATTCGGGTGGCGGCCAAACGACCCCAGCCGCCGGCCTCGGTGCCGGAGCGTCTGGCCATCGACCTGGCGACGCTCGGACGCCTGATCGGCGAACACCTGCCGCTCGCCGCGGCCGCGACCCAAGGTGAAAAACACGTGCTGCGCTGGGTGAATCCGGCCTTCTGCCGCCTGGTCGGCACATCCGCCGAGGCGATCATCGGCCAGCCCTTCGAAGAAGCGTTGCCCGCCGCGATCATGGATGGGGCCCTCGAACTGCTCGACCGCGCGCTCCGCACTGGCGAGGAGGCGTCGCTGCCAGAAGCAGTGCAGATCACGGCGCAAGGCGGCCTGCCCACCCGCTCGTACAGCGTCGCCCCACTGTTCAGCACGCGGGGTCATCCAGAAGGCCTGCTGGTGCGCGTCGACGATACCACCGAATTGATGCTGGCCCGTGAGCGGGCTGCGAGCCTCGAGCTGCGGGAGGCGAATCAACGGCTGCTCCTGGCCGGCTTGCGGGCCTCAGAGCAGTTCGAGGAAGCCGCCGGTGAGGTCGCCCACCTCAACGCCCTGCTCGAGAGCCTGCACGAGGGGGTCACCATCGTCGACACCGCCGGGCATGTGCTGTTGATGAACCCGGCGGCGCAGGCTCTGTTCAGCGACTTGGCGAACTCGTTGGAGCAGGTCCACCAGCGCCACGTCGACGACACGCCGTTCCCACCGGATCAATGGCCGATTGCGCGGGCGATTCGCGGCGAGCGGTTCAACGACGAAGAGCTGGTCCTGGTGCGTCCCGACGGAACTCGACTGCGACTGCTGGCCAGCGGCAGCGCAATCCGTGATAAGGGCCAGGTCCTGCTCGCGATCGTCGTCCACCGCGATGTCACCGCGCTCCGGCTGCTCGAGCAGACCAAAGAAGACTACCTGGCGCTCATCTCTCACGACCTGCGGGCGCCGCTGACGGCCGTGCAGGCGGAGGCGCAGCTCCTCGAACGCCAGCTGGCCCGCGACGGCAACGTCGACCCCGCGTACGTCAGCCGGACGACGTCCATCGTCGCCAATTCGCGGCGGATGAACGCCATGATCCAGGAGCTGCTCGAGTCGAGTCTGCTGGAATCGGGCACCATGGCAGTTCAACCGCGGCCGGTCGAGCTGGTGCAGTTGCTCCAGAGCATCGTCGATCGGGTCGGCTTCGAACGGGTGAGCCTACAAACGTCGGTGGCGCTTTCGCAGAATGGGCCACTCATGGTCTCCGCGGATCCAGAGCGCATCGAGCGCGTGCTCACCAACCTCCTCACCAATGCGCTGAAGTACTCGCCGCCGCGGACACCGGTGGTGGTGGGGGTGGCCGAGGCGCCCGCGGAGGCGGTGGTGTCGGTCGCCGATCAGGGCGCGGGGATTGCACCCGAAGAGCTGCCGCGGCTCTTCCAGCGGTTCACGCGCGGTCGGGCGGGTCCGAAGGCCGACGTCTCGGGTCTGGGGCTGGGGTTGTACATCGCGCGGCTGATGGTTGAGGCGCACGGCGGCCACATCCGGGTGGAGAGCGAGGTCGGCAAAGGGAGCACATTCTTCTTCACCTTACCGACGGGAGTAGCTCCGGCAACGCTGGAATAGGCCGCGGTGACAGATTTTCATGACAGCCCGGCGACACCGGGGCATGCTGCAGGCGAGGCCGCCCCTTGCCCACTTCCCCTGACGACGGTGCTGCCCGGGTCTACCTGGTGCGCGCAACGCGGGATGGCCTGGCCAAACTCAGTCCTGGCCGGCGCGCGGCGCTGAGCGCCGGCTTCCAGCGCGTCGGCCGCCAGTTGCTCGCGACCGCGGTGCGCGCCGACGTCGAGGCCGGCTGGGCGGACCGGACCTGGCCGCGCCGCCGCTACCCCCAGCAATGCTATCCGCGGACGGTGAAGTATGTCGTGGACCACCCGGACATCGAGGGTCTGCGGCTGGTGCATGGCGTGGTCTCACACGCGCCGCGGTTCGTTCCGCTCGACCACGCCTGGGTGGAGTTGCCCGGCGATGTCGTCTTTGACGGCGTGGTGCAGGCGTTCTTCACCCGCGAGAGCTACTACGCGGTGATGGCCGCCCTGCCGATGGACACGTACACCGGGCCAGAGACGCGTCGGCTCGTCGCCGCCCACGGCCATCCCGGCCCCTGGAACGCCAGCTGGGTGCCCACGCCCGCCCAACTGGCTGCGTATGCCGCCCGGGTGAGCCGGACTCGCTAAGCTGGAGCGCGCGCCGCGCGCACGGGAATGCAGAGTGTGAAGGTGCTCCCGTGCCCCTCTTCGCTGTCCACCGAGATGGAGCCACCGTGCAGCGCCACCATCTGCCGGACACCGGCCAGCCCCAGACCGGTGCCGCCGATACGCCGGACGACGTTCGAGCCGCGATGAAAACGGTCGAAGATGCGCGGCAAATCGTCGCCGGGGATGCCGATGCCTTCGTCCTGGACGACGATCTCGGCGAGTGTGCCGGTCGGTGATGGGACTTCCGAGATCCGGACTCGGATGGGGCCGCCACCTGGACTGTATTTGATGGCATTGGACAGCAGGTTGCCGAGGACCCGCTGGATGCGTGCCCCGTCGAGCATGGCCACCAGACTGCGCGGCCGAGCGTCCAACTCGAAGCGGTAGGCATCGAACGCAAACTGGTGCTCAGTCACCGTCTGACGGACCAGTGCGACCAGATCCGTGGGCGTCAACACCAGCGCCAGCGGCTGGCCGGACTCCTGCAGCGCCGCGTCGAGGAGCTCCTGAATCATCGCGTGCATCCGGTTGACCGCCGCGTTGATGTACGCCAGACACTGCTCGAGGCGCGGAGGCTCCACGGCCTCGCCGCGAGCGAGGCGGCGCTGCATCACCTGCGCCTGGCCTTTGATGACGGTCAGCGGTTGCTGGAGGTCGTGCGAGACAGAAATTAGAAAACCATCTCGTTGCGCGAGCTGTCGGCGCTCGGTGACATCACGCGCGACGGCGTAGACGAGGTGCTCCGGAGTGGCGACCGCGGTCCAGGACAGCCAGCGGAAGCCGCCATCCCGAGCGCGAAAGCGGTGCTCGAAGCCGGGTGTCGGCTGCCCATGCGCGAGCTTCTCGAGCTCATCGAGCGTCGCGCTTCGATCGTCAGGGTGGACGAACACGATGAACGGCTGGTCGAGCAACTCGGCTTCGGTGTAGCCGAACGCGCGCACGAAGGCCGGGGTGACGCGCTGAAAATACCCGAAGCGACCGGACACGCTCAACAGATCGAGCGTCAGCGAGAAGAACTGAGCCGCCGCCGGTGGGTCGAGCGTGCGCGCCATGGCGTACCTTTGGGCCCAACTCTAGCGTGGTGGTGGGTGGTGCGCATGAAGTTTAATCATCTCTCAATTCAGGCCGCGCTAACCCGACCGCCGTTGCTGCCGCGGCGTGTGCTGCATAACATTGGGCCGGCTTTTCCGTCCGCTAGCGACCCGTCGAGCGGAGACCAGACATGATCGGAGCAACATCACCAGGTGCGTCCGCGGCGCCGGAGCGGGTGACCGTCGACCTCGCGATGCTCGGTGATCTGATCGACGAACAGCTGCCGCTCGCCGCGGCGGCGACGCTGGGTGAGCAACACCAGGTACGTTGGGTGAGCCGGGCCTTTTGCCGCCTGGTTGGAGCCCCAGCCGAGGCGCTCATCGGGCGGCCGTTCGAAGAAGTTTTGTCCGCCGCCCGGGCCGACGGCGCTATCGAGCTGCTCGACCGGGTGCTGGGCTCTGGCGAGGCGGCGTCACTCTCGGAACCAGCATCGACCGGCCCGGCGGGCGGCGTTCCGGGGCGCGCATACAGTGCCGCTCCGCTGTTCGGTCCGGGCGGCCGCCCGGGCGGCCTGCTGGTCCGCGTCGACGATCCGGCCGAGAGGGTGCTGGACGCCGAGCGGGCCACCAGCGATGACTTGCTCGAGGCGAACCAGCGCCTGCTCCTGGCTGGTTTGCGAGCGGAGGAACAGGCGCTGGCGGCAGCGGGTGAGGTCGCGCACTTCAACGCGCTCCTGGAGAGCTTGCACGAAGGCGTCACCATCGTCGACATCGGCGGACGGGTGCTGTTGATGAACCCCGCCGCTCGAGCCCTGTTTGGCGACATCTCGCACGCCTCAACCGACCTGTCGCAGGTCATGGCGGCGCGCGATCTGCGACGCCTCGACGACACGCCGTTGCCGGCCGACCAGTGGCCGATTGCGCGCGCGCTCCGCGGCGAGGGCTTTAACGACGAAGAGATGATCCTGGTGCGCCCCGACGGAACTCGACTCCGGCTGCTGTCCAGCGGCAGCGCCATCCGCGACAACGACCAGGTGGTACTCGCCATCGTCGTTCACCGCGACGTCACCGCGCTGCGCGTGCTCGAACAGACCAAAGAAGACTACCTGGCGCTGATTTCCCACGACCTGCGCGCACCGCTCACGGCCGTTCAGGCCGAGGCGCAACTGCTGCAACGCCAGCTGGCGCGCGACGGCAACGTCGACAGTGCCTACGTCAAACGGACCATTTCGATCGTCGCGAACGCCCGGCGGATGAACGCCATGATCCAGGAGCTGCTGGAGTCGAGTCGTCTGGAATCAGGCACCATGGCGCTCAGGAAGCGGCCGATTGCGATCGTCTCACTCCTCCAGGGGATCCTGGATCGCGTCAGCTCCGACCGGGTTCAGCTGGAACATCCCGCGGCAGCGGAGCTCGAGCCGGTCGACGCCGATGGTGAGCACATCGAACGGGTGCTCACCAACCTCATCACCAATGCGCTCAAGTATTCACCGCGCAGCAAGCCGGTCGTCGTGCGCGTCGAACAGCGGGACGACGAGACGATCATCTCGGTGGTCGACCAGGGTGACGGCATTCCACCCGACGAGCTGTCACACCTGTTCCAGCGGTTCACGCGGGGTCGCGCGGGGCCGAAGGGCGACAGCTCCGGCCTCGGGCTCGGGTTGTACATCGCGCGGCTCATCGTCGAGGCGCACGGGGGCCGGATGTGGGCCGATAGCGCGGTTGGTCACGGGAGCACGTTCGCCTTCGCGCTCCCGCGGGAGCCCTGACCGCACCTCGGCGGCGTCTCTTCCGCGGATGTGAGCGGTGGGTCAGCCTGAGGCGCAAGTGCGGCGAAGCACGCGATCAGCCGCTTCCCGGCTTCAACCGCGCCCAGACCGCCCACGAGTGCTTCGCGCGCCGCCTCTTGCAGGTCCGGGGGAAGGCGCGCGTCCTGGGCGAGCAACTCGGCGTAGCCGGTGATGAGCGCCAGCCGATTGTTGAGCTCATGCTGAACGTCGTGCGCTTTGAGCAGGGCGTCTTCGAGCGACCGGTCACCGCGGTCCCGGAACAGCCCCTGGATGAGGATGCGACCGCCGACCGCGACGCGGGCCAGGGTGGCATCGGTCTGGACGATACTGGCGTCCTTGCGTCGCAGGCCCCATGTGCCGTGCCACCAACCGTGGGCCGCGAGGTGGGCGCGGACCTCCGCCAGGCGGGGCGCCTCCGCCGGATCCGTCACGTCCAGCGGACCGAGCCCGAGCAATTCGGGGCGGGTGAAGCGCAACAGGCGCTCCGCCGCGGCATTCACCACCGAGTAGCAGGGCTGGCCGGGCTCGATCACCAGGAGCGCGTCGGTGGCGTGCTCCAGGAGCACCTCGTACAGGCCGCCGCCCGGATGGCTCGCCGGCAGCGCATCCGTTGGCCGTGGCGCGTGTTGTGAGGGCGCCGTCAACCTGGCCACGGGTGCCCAGTATGGTTTCTGGGGGTGGCATTGTCATGACATCCGGTCATGACGGTACAGTGCTGCACGTGGGCCGAAGGATCGCCGTGAAGGGCGCGAGCGGAGCGGGCAAGACGACCCTGGCGGCGGAGCTGGCGCGGCGCATGGGCGTCGTGCACGTCGAGCTGGACGCCCTGCACCACGGGCCGAACTGGAGCGAGCCGGCCGCCGCAGAGTTTCGTGCCCGGGTCCGGGCCGCCATGGACGCCGCCTCGAGCGATGGCTGGGTGATCGACGGCAACTATGAGCGGAAGCTCGACGCGCTGGTGACCGACGCCGCGGACACCGTGGTCTGGCTCGACCTGCCGTTACGCGTGTTGCTGTGGCGACTGTGGACGCGCACGTCGCGGCGCATCCGCGACGACGTCGAGCTCTGGAACGGCAACCGCGAGTCGTGGCGGACGGCGCTGTGGGGTCGGGAATCGCTGTTCCAGTGGGCGATCCGGTCATTCGCGCGGCACCGTCGCGAGTGGCCACGACGGTATGCGAGCCATCCCGGGTTTGTTCGACTGCGCACTCCCGCGGAGATCCGCGCCTGGCTCGCGCGCCAGCCGTAAGCCCGCGGCGAAAAAACTGTACTAGAACGTCCGTTCTGCTTATACTGGCGCGCATGCCTGAGCCAGAGACGTTCGTACTCGCCGACCGAGCCCTGAACAGGGTCGTCGCGCAGATCAAGGACGACCAGTGGTTGATGTCGATGCCGCCGAGTTTCGTTCGCCGCGACAGCGATCACATCCCGACGTTGCGCGAGATCATCAACTACCACGCCTACGACGATGCCTGGGTGCCGGACATGCTGGCCGGCAAGACGATGGACGCAGCCGGCAAGGACAACCACGCCGGCGACCTGCTGGGCGCGGACCCGCGCGCCAGTTTCGCGGCAATTGTCGACAAGGCGTGCGCGGCCGCAGCGGCGCTCGACGATCTCGAGCGCGTGGTCCACACCTCGTTCGGCGACTTTTCGGCGCGGGAATACCTGTGGCAGGTCACCAGCTTCCGCGGGCTGCGGGCACACGACCTCGCCCGGGTGATCGGCGTCGACCCCGACCTGCCGGAGGCGCTGGTGCAGGGGATGTGGGACGAGATCAGCCCACACGCCGACGAGTGGCGCAAGTTCGGCGTCTTCCCGCCGGCCGTCGCGGTGCCCCCGGATGCCCCGTTGCTGGACCGCCTGCTCGGCATCACCGGGCGCGACCCGAAGGCGTGACCAGAGTCGCGACGATCTCGGCCGGGCACTCGACGCCGCTGTGTATGGGGAGGGCGATGGAGGGCGCGTAGCAGGGTGATAGCGGGTTGCCGCTCCAATTGAATATGCGCACACTGGCGCGGATACCCCAGGTGCGATGGAGGGTGTCGAGGGCGCATCGATGGTCCGCGGCATCTCCGCCGCGCAGCACCGGTGCCCAGACTGGACCGGCGCCCGACGCGATCGCCCGAGTCATCCAGGTCGGCCAACCGGCGCTGAGCTGAGTGTCCAGGATGAGCCCAGCGGTACGGTTGCGCGTGCAACGTTCGGCTTCGAGGGCGGTGATCGCGCAGTTGTCCGCCAGCCAGCGAAGCACCGCTGGATGGACGTGGTCGCTCTGCTTGAACAGCTCGCGGACAGCGGGGTGCGAGGCCAGCCGGGGGTGCTCGGCGCCGGGCGCCCGGCGTGAGGACTCCGGCGGCTCAAACCGGATGGACGCGCGATCCGACCCGCGTCTGGCGAGCCCGCCGGCATCGAGTCCGAGCACTTTTGACAGGCTCAGCACCTCGAACCTGCCGAAGGTGCGTGGCACAGCCAGGAAGTCCGCGGAGTCGACGCGGTCGACGATGACCGGTACGCCGGCGAACCGCTCGCGGACCGCGTCCTCGGCCTCCGGAGGCAGTGGCCAGCCCCATTGCTCGTAGACGATCGCCGCGCCGAGTCCAGCCGGGTGCGACAGGGCTGCCGGATACGAAAGGGGTTGCGCCAGGCGTCGGACGGCATCCGCGAGACACCCGGTGACGCACTCGGGCGTTGCGACGACGCTGGCCCGGCCGATGCCCGCCAGCCGGAGGCACGCCAGGATGGCGGCGCGCCCACTGGGAAACGCATGCTCCACCCCCGGACCGGGGCATCCCGGCTCGCGCGGCGCCAGGCGCGGGCGGTCGGGCCACGCGCCGACCTGATTGGACCGCGTTGTTGGCGTCGCGCTCACGGCTGACCGTGAGTATCGCCGAACCTAGCGGATGCGGTTGCGGATCGCCGCGGAGAGTCGCTCGACCAGCATCACCAGCAAGTACATCAAGATGAGCAGCGTGGCGACCTGGCGATACTGGAACAGGTTCATGGCGGTCAGGATCAAGAACCCGATGCCACCCGCGCCGACGAAGCCCAGGACGGTCGACGAGCGCACGTTTTCGTCGAGGCGGTAGAGCGAGATGCCGATCAGGGATGGCAACAACCCGGGCAAGATCGCATGCGTGACAATCTGGACCGGGCTCGCGCCAGTGATGGTCAGCGCCTGGACCGGACCCATGTCGATGTCTTCGATGTTCTCGGCCAACAGCCGGCCGAGCATCCCGATCGAGTGCACCGACAGCGCCAGCACCCCGGGAAACGGACCCAGACCCACCGCCGTCACGAACAACAGTGCCCAGATCAGGTCAGGCACCGCGCGCGTCACGGCGATCACCCCGCGCGCGGCCAGGTAGAACGCCCGGGATGGGGTCACGTTTTCGGCCGCCAGCACCGCCAGCGGCAGCGACAGCACGATCGCCGCGAGTGTGCCGAGCAACGCAATGTCGAACGTTTCCAGCACGCCGTTGAGCGCCCGCGGCAGATTGTTGAGATCGGGCGGAAACGCTCGCCGAAGAATATCCGCCATGCCGCTGGCGCCGGTAATCAGATCTTGCGGACGGGCTCTGGCCACCACCAGTGCCTGGCCGACTACCGCCGCACCCACCATGGTGGCCGTCAAACGAACCAGGACGCGTCCCAGTCCGACCCGTGGCAAGCTCGGCTGGTCTGGCGAGAGATGGGTTCGGGCCGCCTGGACTGAGGACATCAGCCGTCGTCGTCCGAGTGGTACAGGGCTGCAATGGCCTCGCTGCGCACGTGCACGGCCGGCGCGTCAAACATGATCCGCCCCCGCTTCAGTCCAATCACCCGGTGGGCATGCCGCAGCGCCAGTTCGGGCTGGTGGAGCACGCAGACGACCCCCAGCTGATCGTCGGTGGCCAGGTTCCGCAAAAGCACCAGCACATCTTCGGCAGCCTCCGGGTCCAGGCTGGCGACGGGCTCGTCCGCCAGCAACACCTGCGGACGCTGTGCCAGCCCGCGTGCGATGGCAATGCGCTGGGCCTCACCCCCCGACAGCGTGTCCGCCCGTTTGTGGGCCAGGTGGAGCAGCCCCAGTCGGTCGAGCAGGGTGCCGGCGAACAGCAACTCCTCGCGCGGCAGCCACCCGAACGCTGTGGCCAGATCGTGGTGCCGACCGAGCGAGCCGGTGGCGACGTTGGCCAGCGCCGAGCGACGCCGAACGAGGTTGGCGGCTTGAAAGATCATCGCGACCGAGCGCCGCGCATCTCGCAGTTGGGTGCCGGACAGGCGGGCGAGATCCTGACCGGCGACGCGCACGGCGCCGGCGGTCGGATCGATCAACCGGACGGCGCAGCGCAACAGCGTCGACTTGCCGCTGCCGTTGTGGCCAAGAATGACGAGCAGCTCGCCGGGCGCGACGTGGAGACTAACGTCGTCGAGCGCGCGCCGCCCGCCCGGGTAGTCCTTGGTGAGCCCGTCGATCTCGAGAATTCGCGTCAATCGTCACAAGCTACTGAGATCGACGTTCAGCGTGGACACCAGGCTGCGAATCTCGTCGAAGTAGCTGTCGTTGTCCGGCACCAGATGCGTGCCGGACATCGCCACATCGGACTTGAACATGGCCTGCACGTCCTGCGGCAACGTCGAGAAATCGAATGCCAGCAGGGTCGCCTTGATTTTCGCTTTGTAGGCCGCCGGCAGGTCGCCACGCACCGTGATCGGGTCCTGCGGGATTGGCGCGGACTGCCACAGCGTCGGGAACTTCTCAGCCGAGTAGGCGCCGGCCTGGGTGGCCGTCGCAATCCGGTCGCTGTTCAACTCGCCGGCGTCGACCTTATGATTGAGGATCGCTTCAAAGGAAGCGGTGTGGCTGCCGGCGTAGATCGCCTGCACACCCGTGTCGGGGTCGATGCCGTTCGCCGCCAGGCCGTATGCGGGATACAGATGGCCGGACGTCGAAGCTGGATCCGAGTAGGCAAACGTGCGGCCCGCAAGCTGTGAGATGTCGGTGATCCCAGAACCCGGCCACGTGACGATGCTGGCGGTGTACGTGGCTGGATTACCGTCAGCATCCGAAAACGTGGCGACCAGCTCCGCTCTGGCGAGCTTCTGGGCGAAGACGTACGCCAGTGGTCCGAACTCGGCGATGTCGAGCTTGCCACTCCGCATCGCCTCGATCTCAGCGGTGTAGTTGGTGGTGATGTTGAGCTCGACGTTGCAGTTGAGGGCCTTGCCGAGTGCATCCGAGAGCGGCTGGTAGGCCGGCGCGAGCAGCGCCGCGTCCTCATACGGCTCGACGCCGAAACGAATCGTGCCGCCGTTCGGGCAATCGGCCGCCGTGGCCTGGGCGCTGACGCCGCTCGCGCCCGGCAGAAGTGCGAGCAATGCGCAGGTCGCCAGGGTGGCGAGCTTCGCGAGCCTGGGAATCATCATGTCGCCAGTCTAGAAACCGAGTTGGACGGGAGTGCTAACGGCGAGCGGTTGTTGCGTGAACGGACGAATAGCGCACCGTTAACACTTCGCGGTGTCGCGTCGGTCCGAGTACGCTCGACGGGTGATGTCGCCGATCGATCACCTCGCCGGACTGTTCGCCGGCGAAGGGGTGCGCAGCTACCTGGGCGAGGACGTCAGCCTCGCCACTCACATGCTGCAGGCCGCCATGCTGGCCGAGCGTTCGGGCGCGCCGGATCACCTGGCGGCCGCGGCCTTGCTGCACGACGTCGGTCACTTTGCGGAGGTCGGCAGGCGTCGGGGCGACGAACACGTGGACTACCAGCACGAGGCGGCCGGCGCGGACTGGCTCGCGCAGTGGTTTCCGCTGGCAGTCACCGAACCGGTGCGGCTGCACGTCATGGCGAAGCGCTATCTGTGCACCGTGGAGCCGGGTTATTTCGCCCGCCTGTCGCCAGCGTCGGTGCACACGCTCGCGCTCCAGGGCGGCGTGCTCACCGACCCCGAAGCGCGCGCGTTCGAGCAGTTAGCGCACGCCCAATCTGCCATCGCAGTGCGTCGCTGGGACGAAGCTGCAAAAGATCCGCTGCTCGCCCCACCGCCGTTCGAGCATTTCGCAGACGCCCTACGCCGGCTGCTGACAAGCAGTTGAAAAGGCCGGGAAGTGACTTCCGGCCCTTCTTGTGCCCGATAGGGCGGTGGACGTCGGTCTGAGGAGGCGCTAGTGATCGTCGCCTGCGTGGCTGATGTTCGTGCTGGCATCCAGGATGCGCTGGCTCGCACGCAGGCTGATGCGCCCGATCGTCCGGTAGTCGCCGAGGCCGTTTTTGGGCTTGGGTGTGTGATAGCCGGCGAAGAACACGTTCAGCGTGTTGTCCCCGGCGAGCGTGGCGCTGGGGGCATACACCCGGCCAGCGAAGAAGCCGCTGGTGTTTCCGCCAATGGTGTAGGAACTGGCGATCAAGATGGGATGGTTGAGGCCGTTGACGACCGTCCAGTGGGTCAGATCGCTGGACTCCGCATACACGATGTAGCGGAACGCGTCAGAGTCGCCGTCGATGCAGCCGCCGCCTGAGAACAGCAGTCCGAACTTGTCGTCGGACAGCTTGAGAATGGTCCCCGCCGTGGCGAGCCAGCGCGTACCCGTGGCACTGACGTCGGTGGGATCGTTCAAGCCCTGCAGGATGCCGAGATCCGTGAAGTGGATGCCGTCGGTGGTTTCGGCCAGGCGCAGGTGTGTGATGTCATCGTTCACGCTCGTACCAACCGGGTTGTTCGCGTAGTATGGCGCCCAGGCCGTGTTGCATTGCTGAGCGGGCGGAAACGCAGTGGCGCCGGTGTTGTCGCCACTCAAGATCTTCTGTTCGTAAATGATCTTGACCGGCGAGCTGCCCGGCACAACACCCAGGATGCCGTCAGGGTTGACGAGTCCGACCGTGTGAGACGAGATCTCTGGGAGCGACGAGGTGGAGTCTGTCGGACCGTCGTCCGCGGCCG
>DATGER010000273.1:0-18279 GCA_035309865.1 Chloroflexota bacterium | reverse complement strand
CACACTCGTCGGCGAGGTCAGCGCGTGGGGACATGATCGCAACGTCAACCAGTCAGACATCGATTGGCAGTTCACGACCGACGACGCTCGCATCAAACTCAAGCGGCTCTACCCGGCGACGCTGCCATGACGATCCACTAGTGCGCGACGCCGCGCAACTAACCGCCCCGCGCTGGCGCGATGCCGCGCAGGTCGAAGGTCGGCCGATCACTCTGTTTGTCGAAGCCGACTGCCACCCCACAATCCAGGGCTCGGCGGCTCGGTTACGCGAGATGCTGACCAATCTGATCTTCAACGCGGTCGATGCGCTGCCTGACGGTGGCACGATCCGCCTGCGGGTGGTAGTCGAGGACGGGCAGGGCATCATCGAGGTGGTCGATTCGGGCGTGGGCATGAGTGCGGAGGTCCAGGCGCGCGTGTTCGAGCCGTTCTTCACGACCAAAGGCGAGGCTGGTACGGGGCTGGGTCTGGCGATGGTGTTCGGGATGGTCGAGCAACACGGCGGGCATATCGACGTGCGCTCGGCGCCCGGCGAAGGGACGACATTCCGCATGCGGTTTCCACTTGTGGAGGCGTCCGCGGAAGCGGAGCAATCCGTTGTACCGACTCAATTGGAACGATCGCGTCCTCTGCGGGTTCTGACCGTGGATGACGAGCCAATGATGACCAAGGCGGTGGTCCGCATGCTTAAGCCCTCAGGTCACATGGTAGTAGTGGCCGCTTCAGCGGAAGAGGCGATGGAAAAGTTGGTCGAGCAGACCTTTGACGTCGTGGTGTCCGACATGGGCATGGGCGCTGGCATGAACGGATTGCAGTTAGCGGATGCAGTCAAGCACCGCTGGCCCGACGTGCGCTTCTTGCTGGCCACGGGGTGGGGCGCTGCAATCGATCCCCGCGAGGCTCGAGCTAACGGCGTGGAGGCGATACTGGCCAAACCGTATCACCCCGCCGACCTCCTTCGGGCACTGGGACGTACCGACAGAGTTGCGTGACTGCGATGAGCCAGCGAGTAGCGCCTCAACTGCACCTGGCGGATGATGGCTTACGGTCGAACCGCGAGCCGCCCCCAATTGTCACAAAGCTTTGGTTCTCGCGTTCGGGAGCCGCATGGTGAGTACGGGGGTACCAAAGGTTGCTGCAGACCCTGTTCCCGGCGACACTCAAGAAGACCCCGTCGTCTTCCCAGCGCTTGAAGAAGGCCGCATCAGCTTCGCACAAGCGCACGAATTGCTGGCCGCCCCGGCTGTTGCCAGGCGCACGCTTCTAGACCGCGTCCTGCGCTCCCGCGGGCGGGTAGCGCCGACGCCCGCAGAGCCGGCGATTGCCGCGGACCAATCAGCACAAACCAGCTTTCTGCAGCTTCTGGATCTAGCGCGAACCCTCGGGGTACCGACAAGAGCTGAGGAAATTGCAGCCGTCGGCGAACTCGTGGTCTATCTTGCTCGGGTGTTGGACCAGTTGCGTGCCGAGCCTGGCCCGGCTCTATTGCCATTGCCGCGGCGTCGACGACCTTCCACTGCTGCTGCACATGCGACAAGTACCGCAAGAAAACGAGGAACTCCGATCATTCGAGCATGATCGAGGTTGTGCTGTGAGAGTCGGAGCTCGAATGTATACAGGGATCGTCCGTGGGTGGTGTGCCGCCGACGCCCGCAGGAGCTCGCTGTGCTGCCACCAGGGCGCGCCGCCGCCAGAAGCAGGGGACCATTCACGTCCAGCGGGCTCGGATTCCGGATTCGTCATTCCGTACTCCTGGCCTGACGGTTGTCGCGCATGGTAGCCGACGGGTGGCGAGCGGCATCACCACTGCCGAACGCGGCACGCGGACTGCAGCCGCGAGACGAGCAAGCGAATGTTGGAAATCGGAGACGTCCTTCCAATCACTGAGGACGGCCCAGGAGAGGCCGACGGCGGCCCTGTAGCAGCGCATGTCGCTGAATCCGGCGTGCCCGGCGTGCTCGCCGTCGACGATGAGCCGGGGTTTCTCAAGTCGATGAGTCGACTCCTCAGGCCATCCGGCCGGCACATCTTCACCGCCGATAGTGGCGCCAGCGCGATCAGCCTGCTCGAGCAGCACGCTGACTCGATTGGTGTCGTCGTCACGGACTACACGATGCCCGGCATGAATGGGGCGGAGTTGCTTGGCGTCGTGCGACTGCGTTGGCCCGACATTACTCGGGTCCTGTTGACCGGCAATGCGGATATGGCTTCCGCCGCGGCAGCGGTCAACGAAGGTGGGCTGTCATCGCTGTTCACCAAGCCGGTGCAACCGGAGGAGTTTCGTCAAGCGATCACCCAGTCGCTCGCACACCACTCGTCGCTTATGGAAACGCGCCGTTTGCGCACGATTGCAGATGAGCAGGCAGCCCGCCTGGAACTGTGGAACGCCCGGCTGGAGACACTCATCAGCGAGCGTACTCAGGAACTGGAGCGCGCCAACGTCGGTCTGCGCAGGGGGATGCTCGAGACGGTACGCTTGCTACTGGTGCTGCTCCAGCAGCGCTTGCCGCACCGCACCGCTCACTACAAGGCTGTCGCGCGCCTCGCGGGCCGCCTCGCGGAGCGCGCTCAGCAGCCAGCGGAGAAAGTGCGGGCGATCCAGGCGGCGGCTCTCATCCATGACATCGGTCTCGTTTCGCTGCCCGATCTGCTTCTCCGCCCAGGGTTGGTGCCGATGACGCGGCGAGTCGAATACGAGCGCCATGCGATCCTCGGCCAGCAAATGCTCAGCAGCGTGGATGAGCTTGGCGAGATGGCTGGTTGGATCCGTCACCACCACGAGCGCTGGGACGGCGCCGGCTACCCCGATCGACTGGCCGGGCCGGCGATTCCGTTTCCCTCCCAGATCATCGCCATTGCCGCCGGCTTCAACGATGCACTCGCGCGCGAAGGTGGGTCCGCGGCTTCCTGGCGCTGGACGCAAACTGAGGCCGGAGAGTTCGATCCGCTGCTGATTGAGTATCTCGACGATGAGATCAGCGCTCGGCCGAACCCCTCTTCGCTCGACACCGAAGCGGGTTCATCCAACTTGCGACCCACAAGTCAATCAGCGCCAGGCGTCAGTCCTGGCGGACTCATCCACTCCGCTCGATCCGCACAGGAGTCCAATGAGTTCGACTTCAGCGTGATGCCGATGCGGCGGCTGCGCTCGGGCATGGTGCTCGCCGAATCGATCTCGACGCCTGCTGGAATCACCCTCCTGCGCATGGGCGAGACCCTGACCGACAGTCAGATCGAGCGCCTCCGCAGGCTGGTCACCGAAGGGAAGGTCAATGACGATGAGATGGTCAGTGTGCTGATCCGATGACGCCTGTCCTGCGTTGCGCGGCCCCGCCTCGGCGGCGTAGACCGAGGATGTGAGCAGCGGGTGAGCCTGAGGCGCGGCGGACGAACGTCTCGGCCAGGTGGGCCCCGCCGGCCAGATGCGTATGCACATAGCTGGCTAGCAGCGACGGCGTGGCGAAGCCGGCGAGTCCACCGCCTGAAAGCCGCGCACATCCAGCACGTCCCCGGCGGGCGTCAAGCGGTCGGTCATGATCGCGTCGGCGTCCAGAACGCCCCGGGCGGGTGGCCGTCGAGCGAGCGGCAGAGCCACAGCAGGCCACCACATTCGGCCCACACAACCAGACCGGCGGCAACCTGGCGCCGCACATCTGCCAGCAGCAGGGTATCTATCGACCGTTGACGGTTAGGTGGCGGCCGCGCCCGGGTGGCTGTCGCTGGGGGCAAGGCGTTTACGTTCACCTACCCGGACAACGCCGAAGGGCAGACGGCCGCCGGCGCCGAGATCGTCGGGTTCGATCCGCTGGTCGATCAGCGGTTGCCCGAGGGTACCGAGCCGATCGTAGTTGGCGGCGGATTTCCGGAGGTCATGGCCGAGCAACTCGGTGCCAAGGTACTCTTGATCAAGCCCGCTGTAGTCGCAAAGTAGCGTGGATTCGCACGCCGCCTCCTCTGTAAGTCAAGATCGCGACGATGTGAAATGACCTACCGTCGTGCAGCCACTCTCTTCCTTATCTCGCCAAGTGCCCGGCCGCGGGATGTTTATCGTGCACTCAGCGGCTACCTTGAGCGTCTACGACAGACCGGATTTGTGGAGTACGGGAGCGACGCACTCGGACAAATCCGCACGGAGATCCGCGTGCTCGCCGACACCAAACACAGCCCGGAGGCGAGGTCTGCCGGGAAGAGCGGATAGCGCCATCACAGGTCTGCTCGATGCTTGCCCCGGACGAGATCGTCGACATCACGTTAGACGTGGGCGTTGGAACGTTCAATGTTGACGTAGCGAGCTGGAGACCTGGAAGGATGGTGTCTGGTTTTGTGGAGCTGGCGCCCGTGCACGAACTGGGATTGGTTCCACAACTGGTCGCGATCACGTCGCTTGCCCGGTGTCTTCACCCGCTTGAGCTGCTGCTGGTTGTGCTGGACAACTGCGATACAAGCAGCAGTTCCAAAGCTGAGTTTTAAGGTAGCGCCTGGACGACATGCACGCTGCGGTCGTCCCACCGCCCGTTCACTACCTGGCTCACGGCCATCATGGTCAGCGTGGTGTCGCCGGTCGGGGTGAAGCTCCATTTGCCCAGCACGCCGTCGTAGTTTCGGGTTGCGAAAACGGCGTCGCGGATGGCAGCTCGATCTTTGTTGCCGGCCCGCTCGATGGCGGCAATTGCAACGTTCATCGCTTCATACGCGTAGGCGGCGTATGGGTCAGGATCGCCCTGGTACTGCTGCTTGTAGCGCCGATACCAGTCCGCGCCCTTGCCACTTAACGTGAAAGCTGGCACGGCGGGGAACGTGGCATACGTGCCCTCGGCAGCCGAGCCAGCGGCGTTCAGGAAAATGGGCGTGTCAATTCCATCACCACCCATGAGCGCAATATCTTTGCCGAGACTGCGCAGTGCTTGCCATAGACCACCCCCCTGGTCGTTCAGGAATCCTCCCCAGTACACGGCGTCGGCGCCGCTCTGATGGATCTTCTGCACGAGAGCGCTATAGTCGCCGGCGCCGGCGCCGGCGTCGGTGGCTTCGGGCTCGACCTCAACCTGCAGACCTGCATGCGTCGCCTCGGCAGCGAATCCGTCGGCGACGATCTGGCCGTACTGGTCGGAATCGTGGAGCACGAACGCGTTCGTCGCGCCGATCTGTCTGGCGAACGCCGCGGCATTCGCGCCCTGCAGGTCATCGGTCGCGGCAAGGCGGACATAGTTCCGTTGGCACTCCGGGTAGTAGACGTCGGGCTCGTTCGGGGCGTTGTGCGGGATGTTCTTTGTCAGGCCGGGGTAAGTGTTGGCCGGTGAGATCATCACCAGGTTGCCCTGGCACAGGATCGGGATGGACGCACGCGCGGCACCCGAGTTGTACGTCCCGAGATAGACCACCACGTCCGGATCGTTGACTGCCTTGCTCGCGTTGGCGGCCTCGGTCGCCGCATCCCAGACACCGTTCGGGCCCGCGTCGTCGAGATCCTGGTACGTGATGCTGGCGTCACCGGCCCGGCCCTGGTGTTCGGCGAGCGCCATCTTGAAGGCGTTGACCAGCGTATCGGTCTGGCTTTTGGCAACACCGGTTCTTGGCAGGCTGGAAACGATTTTTAGCGAGCCCGACAAGCTTGAGATGCCGGGCGGGGCCGGCAGTGGCGTCCGTCCAGGTGTGGCCACCGCTGGGCCGGATGGCGACACCTGCGCTGCCTGAGATTCAGGCGGTTTGGTCACAACCGGTCGCCGGGATGTCGTTGCCGCCGCCGGCCCGGTTGGGCACTGGTCCATATGCAAGAATCGCTGGCATTCCTCAACCGTCCACGAGCGGGTCAAGCGTCCCCGCACCAGCGCGGTCAGGTCCTCGATTCTGAGGTCGTACAGACGCAGCGCCTGATCGCCGCGTACCGCCAACTGGCGGCCATCAGGACTGAAGGCGACGCTGTCGACCCCCTCGCGCCCCTCCGTGCCAGTGAGAGCCAGGAGCTCGCGACCGGCGGCCGCGTCCCAAAGTCTGGCGGTGCCGTCGCGGCCGCCGGTGGCAATGCGCTGCGCATCAGGGCTGAACACCGCGGCGACCACCGACCCGGCGTGGCCGCGCAGCACCAGCAGCGGCTGGCCGTTAGCGGCATCCCAGGTCCGGGCGGTCCCATCCTGGCCCGCGGTTACAAGCTGGCGACCGTCAGGGCTGAACGCGACGCTCCAAACGGTACCGAGTGGTCCACCAACGGTGCTTAGCAGACCGCCAGCGCGGGCGTCCCAGACATGGACGGTGTCTTCAGTGCCTTCGCTGGCAGTCGCGATCCGTGTGCCGTCAGGTGAGAAGGCGACGCTCGTGAGTGGCCCAGACTGCGCGTCGAGATTGAGCAACTGTTGGCCGGTCGCCACGTCCCAGATGCGAGCGGTACGGTCCAGACTAGCGCTGGCCAGGCGCGTTCCGTCGGCGTTGAAGGCGGCACGGACTATGCGATCCGTATGTCCGCTCAACGTCCGCTGTAGTTGTCCCGTGGCGGCATCCCACACGCGCACGGTTCGGTCCGAACCGGCTGTTGCTATGTGGCTGCCGTCACTGCTCATGGCGACGCTCCATACCTCCGGAACCGGTGCGTTGCCCACCATCCCGGACAGCATTCTCGGATCCAGGGTGAGCACCTGCCGGCCGGTCCTCGCATCCCATAGGCGAGCCGTCGCATCCTTGAGTCCCGCGATCAAGCTGCTCCCGTCGGGGCTCCAGGCAAGCTGGCTGGACTGGGGCCCGTCGACGCGGTCCGCATCCCAGCCGGCTGTCCCGGGGGTTGGCAGGGTAAGCACCTCGCTCGACGGCCCGAGGTCCCAAACAGCGGCCGTGCCGTCCCAACTCGCCGTTGCCAGCCGCTGGCCGTCCGGGCTGAAGGCGACATGGCTGACGCCGTCCTGGTGTCCCGCTAGTGTAAGCATCTCGCGCCCGGACAGGACATCCCAGATCTTGGCCGTCCGGTCAAGGCTCGCGGTTGCTATGCGACTGCCGCTTGGATCAAACGCTGCATCCACGACCTGGTTGGCGTGGCCCACGATGTTCAGCGCTGGCTGGCCTGTCAGCGCCCACCAGACCTGGACACCATCGTCCGTCCTGGCCGCAACTCGTGAGCCGTCCGGGCTGAAGGCGACACTGGGGACAAGGAAGCTGAGCACGGTCGACCACACCTGCTGTGCCCGTGGTGGTGCCGTCGACAGATCCCAGACGGTGACCTGTCCGTATTGCGTCTCGGTCGCCAGATGAGCGCCGTCTGGACCGAATGCAACGGCGGGTGCCGGCGCGACGGAGGGCGACACTGAGACCGAGCCGGGGTGCAGGCCGAACATTCCGGTTGTCTCGGGGCGAAGAGTGAGCACAGTCGTCCCGCTTGTAAGCTCCCAGACCCTGATCGTCCCGTCGGTGCTGGCGGTGGCCAATTGGGCTCCGTCCGGGCTGAACGCCACCGCTCGACCTCCTGGCCGTGGCCGGACAGGATGCTGAACTCCTGGCCGCTGCTGGCATCCCACACACGCGCGGTGCGATCGTCACCTGCGGTAGCGATCAGCCGCCCATCGGGGCTGAAGGCGACAGCGTTCACTGCACCGGTATGGCCGCGTAACGTGAGTTGCTGCTGGCCACTCATCGCATCCCACACCCTTGCGGTCCCATCCTGGCTGGCGGTCGCCAGCCGGTGCCCATCCGGGCTGAAAACGACTGCCAGCACCCTTCCGGAGTGACCCGTCAATCTGAGCTCAGCCCGCAGCAGCGGTGCAACCCGGTGGAGGGCATCTTCTGCGTCCGGAGTCCAGGTCCGATCAACCGCGTAGGAGGTATCCACCGCCTGCAAGGCCAGCAACGCGGCGCGTTCGGGGTCAATGCTCAGATTGCCGATTGCCGCGGCCGACAGCTCACGTGCCACGGCCGTTCGCGCCTCCTGGCGTGCTCGGTCCCCGAAGAACAGCGCCGCGCCAGCCATCACCATCGCCACGCTGAATGCCACCCCGAGCAGCACCGCCCGGAGGCGGAGTTGGCCGGCGGATCGGCGCTGCTCATCAGCTCGCCGCTGCTCGGCGTCGGCTAACTGTCGCGCTGCCTCGAGCTCACGCTCGCGCTGCGCCTCGCGCTCAGCCGCTTCCTGCTCCGCAGCCCCGGTCGAAGCCACCAGGAAGGTGCCTTCGAGCTCACCGAGCTCGGCACGGTGCTCGCCTGCCCATCCGAGCGCCTGAGCCAGCTGCGCACCGCGATACAACCCACCCGCATCCCGGCCGAGCCGCTCCCACTCCCGAGCCGCTCGGAGGAGCTGCCGCTGCAACCTCAGGCTCTCGCGGTCCTGCGTGAGCCATTCGCGCAGTCGGGGCCACTCGCGGATCAGCGCCTCGTGGGCGACTTCGGCAGTGCCCGGACCAAGCGTGATCAGGCGAGCATCGGCCAGCAGCTCGAGGACAGCGCTGACCTCCGCCGCCGAATTGGGACGACCGACCAGATCGTCGATCGTCGCGCGCCGGCGCGTGTCCTGCGTGCCCTCGCCCAACTCGGTCAAATTAAGGAAGACTCGGCGCCCTATTGCCTGTTGCTCTGGCGTGAGCTGCTGGCCGAACACCGTCTCGGCAGTCTGTGCGATGGCGCCATGCACCCCGCCGGATGCCGTATAGGCTGCCAACGTGAGCCGCCAACCCCGCCGCCTGTTCCAGGTCTCGAGCAATGCATGTGACAGCAACGGCAGCCCGCCCGGCTCCTCGCCGACGTCGCGCAGCAGCAGGTCCACCAGCCCTGGCTCGAGCTCCCACCCGCTCTGGTGCGCTGGCTCCTGGATCGCGCGACGCAGCTCGGCCAGGGTCATGGGGCCGACGTATTCTTGATGCTGGGCAACCGCCTCGCGCAAGCTGGCGTACGGCGCGCAGTGCGCGTAGAAGTCGGCTCGCAGGGCGATGACCACCGCGGCCGGTCCATCTGGTTCGGCGGCACCGAGCAGGTTCTCCGCGAAGGCCTCTCGCTCGAAATTGTCGTGGCACAGCGTGAACAACTCCTCGAACTGATCCACAACGAGCACCGCCCGGCGACCCGGCCGGACCCGCTGCGTGAGCCACCGCCACAGTCCACGTGAATCGCGGCTGAGTTCGTCCAGCACCAACGCGCGGTCCTCACCAAGCCCGTCGTTCGTGGTTTTTGGAAGGAGGCTGACGGCGAGCGCCTCGAGCGGGTGTGCCGTCGGGGTCAGGACTCGCACGTCAGAGTTGAAATCGCCCGCTGACCGGCCGTTGCCATCATTCGATCGCTGGGCGCGCCGCAGCGCAGGCACGAGTCCGGCGCGCACCACGGATGACTTGCCGCTCCCGGAGGCACCCAGCACTGCCAGGAACGGCTCTGAACGAAGCCGTCCCACTAGCCGCGCGGCCAGCCCTTCGCGGCCGAAGAAGCGATCGGCGTCAGCTTCGTCGAAGCAGCGCAGCCCCTGGAACGGGGGCTCGCCCGGTGCTCGCGGATCGTCACTCCCCGCCCATTCGGTTGTCGGCGCAAGCGCGCCCGGCGCGTCCCCGGGCTCGGCGTCGTCGCGGCACAACTGTTGGTACAGGCGGCGGGTAACTGGCGATGGCTCGACCCCGAGTTCGTTGAACAAGGCCTCGCGGCAGCGCTGGTAGACCGCCGCCACCCGCGCCCGATCGCCCGACTCGGCGTGCGCCCGCATCAGTGCGCGGTAGCCCGGCTCGGGCGCATGCCCCAGGGCAACCCATCGCTCGCCCCACTCCAGCACACCTGCCCAATCGTGGTCCTCCACCAGCCGATCCAACAGCCGTTGCATCTTGTCCTGGAACAGCGCCTCGAGCCGCTCGCGCTCGAGCGTGATCCAGTCGTCGTAGAGACCGGGCAAAAGCTCGCCACGGTACGCCGCCACGCTCTCCGTGAGGTCTTGAAGCGTGTTGCTGCCGCGCGTCAGGATCGCGGCGTCGAGCCAGTAGTTCGCGCCGGCGTTGAACGAGACGGCCAACTCGTCGGCCAGCAGATAGGGCGTGGCGGCTTGGTCGGACTCGATCGCCTTGCGGATGCGCCACAGCGCGTGCCGCAGGTTGCTGCGCGCATTGTCCTCGTCGGCGTCGGGCCAGAGCAGACCGGCCAACTTCTCGCGGCGGTGGGCCGCCCCCGCGCTGAGAACCAGGTAAGCAAGTAGCGACTGGGCAGGCCGCGACGGTAGTAGGACGGCAGCGTCGTCTCTGCGCAGCCCGAACTGCCCCAGCAGCCGTACTTCGAGCATCGTCTTTCGGCCCAGCCGCGCCAGTATGCCACGCAATTTGCCGGCCGGCGCCCGCGAACACGCTCAGCAAACGCCGCCGCACACGCTCAGTGCCGCCCGACGCGGGAGGATGGCGCCAGATCGGACACCCCACGAAATCTGTCCGATCAGAGGAGATCGCCATGACACTGGCAACGCCAGACGCCCCTTCAGTTCGCTCGAGCGCGAAACCCGCGGCGCGCTTCCTTTTCACCGGTCCCCGGCGTTTGCGTCTCGATCTTATTGGTGCGTCGGCTCTCGTGGTTGCTGTGGCCGGCCTTGGCGCGACGGTCGTGTTGCTGCGCACGCCCCCCGCCGAGCCGAACACCGCGGCGGTGGTGTCCGCTGTCCCGGTGCGCGACCAGTGGTACCTGGAGCGACCGGCGCTTCAGACCGCTGGTCGGGACGCACTGCCCGCCTCGGCGATGAAGGATCGCTGGTACCTGGACCCGGTCAGCGCGAGTATCGCGCGCATTGGCGGCTCGCCTGTCCGGGACCAGTGGTACCTGGAACAGGCACCACGGCGGGACCAGCCGAGCCCGTCCACGCCCGGCCGAGACCGCTGGTACCTCGACTAGCGGAGACCACGATCCTCGGCCTGGCCTTCGGTGACGACGGCGCCCTGTATCGCCGACAGCGATCACCTTCGGGCCCGGTGACGGCAATCTGTACATTGCCAACAAGGGCTTCGGGCAACCCACGAATGCGGCCGGTGAGGTGGTTAGGCTGGTAACCCTGGACCGCGGGCACGAGGGCTGATGTCTCACCAGAGACATCACCGTCGCGGCAGGAGACGCACTGCCGGCGTGCAATCGATGCCCAACCCTGCCGGGCTCGTGGCGACTCGCGGAGAGAGGACAGATGCACCACGGCTCACCGCGCCAGCGATTGGAGCAAGACCACTGGAATCTCGCGCGTGACGGCGCGCTGCATGGCGTCGTAGAGAGGGCTCTGCGCAGGATTCTGAGCCAGAATGTGTCGCGCCACCTCCGCGCTGGCCGCGGTTGCCCGCACGCCCAAGACACGCCGGCCGATCTGAATGTTCGCTTCAGGGCTGGCGCGCAGATTGAGCCACCAGTCCGGATGCTTGGGCGAGCCGGCAGCGCCGGCGATGACGACAAAGTCGACACCACTGCGCATATAGCCGATCGCTGTCGTGCGTTGCTTGCCCGTCCTTCGACCAATCGTCGTCAGCAGCAGCACTGGCGTACCTGAGATCCGTCCGCCAATCATCCCACCCGTCTTGCGATACAGATGGCGGTGGATCTTTCCGAGCATGGGCAGCACCGGTCGGAGAAGCCGAAGGGCGAGTGGCAAGCTCGCCTCAGTCCCACATCCAGCCGACACGCAGTCCGCAATGCGGAGCCGCAGAAACGTGTGCATGCCCATCAACCGAAACGCCAGGCGCTGGAGCGGATCAAAAGCGCGGGCCAGTTCCAATCGAACGGCAACGTCCTGCACGACCGCAGGCTCCAGCGCCGTATACGTAGTGCCGCGCCACTTCATTGAGCACCGGCCCGCGGCCAGAACATTGCGACACCAGTCGGAGTCGGCACCAAACGTCAGCGGAATGAGAAACGCCGCACCGTTTGAGCCGAGGCCCACGGGCGTCGCAAACGTGCGCCCCGAGCGTCGCCCCTGGTGGTAGACCACCCCGACAACCGGCATATGCGCACCGCCGGCGATGCGCTGGATCAGCGGGTTGAGGACGCGGGTGAGGGGTCCGAACAGGCTCCGCCTCAGGCGCAATGCACGATCGCGGCCGGCGTCTACACGCGACGCTGCCATCACGACTCCGGACCGTTCCGAGCAATGAACTCCACAACCATGGCTGCAAGCTCCTCACCTTTATCCTCCTGGAGGAAGTGACTGGCTCCAGTGATCGTGGTGTGGAGCTGGCCGCGTGCGCCCGGCACATGTTCCTGGAAGTACCGGTCGATGGGTAAGCCACCGGTGTAAGCGCCTTCAGGCGCTGCCCCGCCAAACGCGGGGTCCAGGTCACTGAACGCGGTCAGAAATGGCTTGTGCCAACCTTCGAGGCCGGTCCACGCGGCCCGGCAGGCGGCACAAGCCTCGTCGTCAGGCGCAGTCGGCACTAGCAACGGGAACTGGCGCGCACCAGCCGCGTAGCGCTCCTCAGGAAAAGGCGCGGCATAGGCCGCCATCACATCCGGTGGCAAATCGGTCGCCGTCATCATCTGAGCGATCTGGCCGGCATCGAACACCGGCACCTCCTGACTGAAGCGCTGCCACCCGAAGAAGCCTGCACCTGGCGGGTGGTCCCCGGTGGGCAGGAACGTGTTGGCCACGACGATGCGGGCGAATCGCCCTTCGTCCTCGGCGGCCACGCGCAACCCGATGAACCCGCCCCAATCCTGGCCGACCAACGTGATGTGCTGGAGGTTCAGCGCGCTGACGAATCCGTGCATCCACTCCACGTGGGCCTGGTAGGTATAGTCGGCACGGTTGGCGGGTTTGTCTGAGCGACCGAAGCCAATCAGGTCCGGAGCGATGGCGCGGAGCCCCGCACCGGCGAGGATAGGGATCATCTTGCGATACAGATACGACCACGAGGGCTCGCCGTGCAGCATGAGCACGACCTGGCCATCTCTGGGGCCCTCGTCGACGTAGTGCATGCGCAAGCCACTCACGTGTACGTAATGCGGCTCAAACGGATAGCCTGGCAGATCCGAGAACTGCTCTTCAGGAGTCCGCAGAACTGTGTGCAGCATCACCCTGCCGCCTGCAGAGAACGCAGCGGTGTGAGAACCAACCGCATATAGGGGTAGAGCGGCAGGCTCTGGATGATGTGCTCGACGGCGTCGCGAGACTCGCCGTTGAACACCACCCACAGGCCGGCTGGCGCGCCGGATCCGTCGGGCACGTACAGGGTATCGAGCACGCCCTGCTGCTGGAGCTCGCGCACCCGTGCCTGTTCGGCGGGCAGTGCGAGTTCGACTTCGGCTCGGCGGGTCGTATCGAACGAAATCGTAGCCATGAATTGCATGCATGTGCTCCAGTCACAGAGTCAGGTAGCCGACGACGGCGACGAAGGCCAGGACGAGGGCGTCGCCCACGGCTTGTGGATAGGCTGCACGCCGCAGGTGCAGGACCGCGGCGCCGACCATGATCACCAGCAGCCCGGCCGCCGCCAGTGGTGTTAGCCACGGCATGATGCCGGTCAGCGTCGGTAATGTCAGCCCGGCCGCGGCCGCGAGCTCAGCCAGACCGATGAAGCGGAAGAATGGCGGTCCGCCTGGCAGGCTGGCCATTTGCTTGCGCATCGGCGCTGGCAATATCAGCAGGATCAGGCCGTGCAGGAGAAACACCCCGGCCAGGAGCAATTGAGCGAGCCAGATGGACATCAGGACACCTTCCTTACGGGAGTGGTGCTGGCGGCGTCAGTCCACCAGCTGCGGATTGAGGCGATCATTTCATTGGGCGCTTCGGCGAACGGAAAGTGGTGTGCGCCCGGAATGACCAGCGTGCGGGCGTGCGGGTAGATCTTCTGGAAGCGTGGCAGGAACTCGAAAACCGGGTCCTTGTCCCCCCATATGAGCAGAACTGGCAGGTGATTGAGTTGGGCGTGCAGTGCCCGCTCGAGGCCGTTCATGTACGTGTCGTTGGCCGCCAGATCGCCGAGCAAGATCCCCGGATTGCGGCGCGCCGTTGCGCCGACGTAGGGCGCAAGATACGCCGCACGCTCCTCAGCCGACATTGGGAAACTGCCGGCGGTGTATTTCATCAGGAAGTTGGAATGCTCCTGGAGGAACCCAAAGATCGGGCTGCTGACGATGCCGAGCATGCGCCTGACTTTTGGGTACTCCTTGAGTGACCAGCCGAATGTGCCAGCCAGTACCAGGCCTGAGAACCATTCCGGATGACGCGCGGCAACGCCCAGACCGATCGGCCCACCGGCGTCGCCGACCACAAGGACGATGTCGCGCAGGTCGAGGGTCTCGACGAAGCCCTCTACCACCTCTGAAAGCGCCTGCATGGTCGCTGGGAAGCGGGTATCGATTGGTGAGAGTCCGAAACCTGGAAAATCGAGCGCGACGCAGCGGAAGTCGTTGCGCAACGTGCTGATGAAGTCGCGATAGAAGAAGGACCAGTTGGGCGCGCCGTGCAGGAAGAGCAGGACCGGCCCAGAGCCCTCGTCGACGTAGTGGATGCGCGCGCCGCCGACGTCGGCGAAGCGACTCTCGAAGGGAAACAATTCGGGCGTGAGCCACGTCGGGCGTAGGCCCCGCGAGCTTTCAACCCCGGTGGGTGGGGATTCCGCCAGGCGGAGTAGATTGGACATAGTGGTGCTTCTTTCTTTCGTTCTAGAGGGATCGATCAGGCGGCCGACGGCGTTTGCACGCTCTGCCCAACCTCGATGAGGTGTCCGTCCGGATCGTGGAGGTAACAGCGGATTTCACCGCCGTGATCGACCGGGGGAGTCAGGAAATGCGCGCCGCGTGACTTCCACAGCTCGTACACCGCTCGCGCGTCCGACACGCGAATGTTGAGCGCGGACTGGGCTCTGTCGGGTTCAACCGGGGGAGCCAGCGTCACGTGTGGTTTGTCCTCGGTCGGCGGGCCACCCACGTTGGCAATGATCGAGCTGTTGTGAAATTTGAGGATGACCGGGTCGCGTTCGCGAACGACGCTCGCACCGAGCACCTGCTCGTAGAACGCACGCGTGCGATCCTGGTCCTCGACGATCAGCAAGACTGTGAGCGACATGTCCGTCTCAGGAGTGGCGGCAGACTCCCCGGCCAGGACCGCATCGCAGTCGGTTCGGGCGTAGTTGATGAACGAATCCACGTACTGCGTGATTCCGACGAAGGCGAACGCTTCGGCAAGCTGCGCGTCGGTCCAGCCCACGCCCAGCGCCGTCTGCCAGGTGAAGTCGTCCACCCGGCCGTGGTTGACGGCGCTCTGTCGTGCGACCTCCAGCAGTGCGGCAAGCCGCGGGTCCTCGATTTTGTTCTCGCGCAGCGCGCGCGTTTCCGCTGCGCTCCAGCCCGCCTGGCCGGCGATCAGCGTATTGACTGCCACCGTATACGCGTTCTTGTCGGCAACAGCCACAGTGAGCAGTAGAGCGGTGCGCGTCTTGCGATCGAGCGTCGCGTGGTCGTCGAACGCCTTGCGCATTGCCATGTAGCCGATCAGCACGGCCGGTGCGTGTGCCATCTGGGCGTGCAGGTTGAGGGGTGTACCGGGTGTTGGCGAGCGTTCTGCGAGCGCTGCCAGGAAGGGCCGTGTGGCGACGGGTGCGGAGTCGAGCGTGTGAGTGTGTATGCGTGTCATGTCGTACATCCTGGGCTCTGGAACCGCGCCCGGCCTGGGCAAAATTACCCGGTTGCTACCCAATCTGGCGTACCTTCAAGAGACCCATGAGCCGCGCTGCAGAAGCCGTCGGCCACCACAACCTGCCCGAGGACCCGAGCTCGTTGATCGGCCGGGAGCAGGATCAGGCCGCGGTGGGCGCACTCCTGGCGGCACATCGCGTGGTCACGCTGGTGGGCGTTGGCGGCGTGGGCAAGACTCGCCTGGCGCTGGCCGTGGCACGGAGGGCAGTGATCGACTTTCCGGGCGGCGTCTGGCTGGCCGAGCTTGGTGCGATCACCGATGCAGGCCTTGCCGCAGGGGTCGTGGCCGCATCGGTGGGAGTAGTGGTCAGACCACGCCAGCCGGTTGTCGAGTCGCTCGTCGGCGCCATCGGCTCGAGTCGTGTCCTGGTGGTTCTGGACAACTGCGAACACCTGGTCCAGGCCTGCGCCGAGTTGGTCGAGCGTCTCGTCGGCGCTTGTTCCCGACTGCACGTGCTCGTCACCAGCCGCGAACCGCTCGGGCTGCCGGGCGAGATTGCCTGGCAGGTGGCTCCACTGGCAACACCGGTCGATGCCCTGGCGCCGTTCGAGCAGCTGGCGCAGGTTGATTCGGTGCGCCTGTTTGTCGAACGGGCACACGCCGCTGCGCGCTCTTTTTCCCTGACGGCGGCCAATGCGTCTGCGGTGGCGCAGGTGTGCCAGAGCCTGGACGGGCTGCCGCTAGCCCTGGAGCTCGCGGCGGCGCGTGCGAGCGTCCTTTCGCCGCAACAACTCGCGGCTCGACTGGACGACCGTTTCAAATTGCTGGCGCACGGCAGCCGGACTGCACCGCTTCGCCAGCAGACGCTCGAGTCGGCCGTCGCGTGGAGTTACGACTTGCTCCAGTCGGACGACAAACGCCTGTTCGACCGGCTGTCTGCGTTTGCTGGTGGTTTCTCCCTGGAGGCGGTCGAGGCGGTCTGCGGTCTGGAGTCGTCAAACGTGCTGGACAGCCTGGCCCGCCTGGTTGATCAATCGCTGGTCGTAGCCGGCTCCGACGAGAGCGGCGAGCGACGCTACAACCTGCTGGAGACGCTTCGCGCGTACGCTCGCGAGCGACTGCTCCAGCGGGGTGAGCAGACGCTGCTCCGTGAGCGGCTCACGACCTGGGTGCTCGCCCAGGCGGAGGAAGCCGGCGCTGCGCTGCGCGGCCCGGGCCAGGCGAGCTGGCTGCGCTGGGCCGAGCGGGAACATGACAACGTGCGCTCTGCGCTGGACTGGGCCATGTCGTCAGGCGACTCAGACACCGCGCTCCGCCTGGTTGGCGCGCTGTGGTGGTCCTGGCTGTTGCACGATCGCTGGAGCGAGGCGCACGAATGGCTAGAGCGCGCGCTGAGCATGCCTGGCGGTGAGCCGCACACGAGTCTGCGCGCGCGAGTGTTGCAGGGAGCCGGGACAACCGCCGGACTGCGCGGCCATTATGCGCAGGCGCAGGCCCGCATTGACGCTTGCCTGGCGATCGCGCGCGAGCTCGACGACGACGACCTGTTGCTGGCAGGCCACAGTGCGCAGGCACTGCTCTTTCAGCAGCGAGGCGAGAGCGGCGCTGCTCAGTCGCACGTCGAGGCGATGCTCGAATTAGCCCAACGCCTCGATCGGCCGTGGTACGAAGCTCGCGCGGCCGAATTCGTGGCCTCGCGTGCGTTGCGCAGCGGCGACTTGTCGGTGGCTGCTGACCATTTGGCTCGGGCGCTCGAGTTGGCGCGCGCGGCCGGTGATGCGTGGAACGTCGCGATGCTCCTGGGGCAACTGGGTGACGTGGAACGCATGCGCGGCACCCATTCGCGGGCCGCGCCGCTGTACCACGAGAGTATCCGACTGTTTCAGAGCCTTGGTCTGCGGGAGGACCCGAGTCGCGTGCACAATCTCGGCTACGTCGCGCTGGCCCAGCGCCAGAGCGGGCGTGCCGCGGCCCTGTTCGTCGAGGCGCTGCGCGCGTTTCGACGCGTCGGCGACCAGCGCGGGATCGCCGACTGCCTGATCGGACTCGGATGCGTACGAGCTGCCGAGCGGCAGCCCGCCGAGGCGGCGCGACTGTTCGGAGCAGGCGACGCGGCGCTCGAAGCGGTGGGCAGTGTCGTCTGGCCGTCGAACCGTGCGGACTACCAGCACTGGGAGCGCATTGCGCGAGCCGCTATTGGCCCACAAGCCTGGAGCGAGGCATGGTCCCTGGGCCGCGTGCCTGGCGTGGAGAGGATCGTCGACGAGTTGCTGCTGGACGAGACCCCGACCGCATCCACGCCGCCGACGCGTCGGATGTCGCACGTCGACGAGCTCACGCCGCGGGAGCGCGAAGTGACTGAGCTGGCTGCGCGGGGTCTGTCCAATCGTCGTATCGGCGAGACACTGGTGATCGCCGAGAAAACGGCGGCCAACCACCTGCAAAATGCGCTCGACAAGCTGGACGTCCACTCCCGCAGCGAGTTAGCCGCCCGCGCGGTCGAGTTGGGCCTTCTCCCCTGACAAGTCCCCTTACGCCGCGCACGACCAGTGATCTGATGGACTTCAGCAGCCATACCCCGCTGCGCCCACCGGACGTGGGAATGCATGACAGATGATGCGGTTGATTGAGTGAGACATCTTGCCGCGGTTTTCGAGCGACGCATCGCCCATCTGGCCCGCCGCGTCCCGCCCCTGTACGTCGACGATACGCCGCATTGCCACTGCTCGGCTGGTGCTCAC
>DATGER010000272.1:0-10930 GCA_035309865.1 Chloroflexota bacterium | reverse complement strand
GAGGCCCGGGAGTTGGGCGCCGAGGCCGTCCTGCTCATCGTGCGCGCACTCCCTGATCCGCTGCTGCGCGAGCTGTTGAACCTGACACACCAGTGCGGCATGGAGGCACTGGTGGAGACCCACTCCGCCGCCGAAGTGGAGCGCGCCCTGGCCGCCGGCGCGCGGATCGTCGGCGTCAACAATCGCGACCTGGACACGCTGACCACGGATGTCTCGCTGGCGCCGCGGCTACGCGCACGCGTGCCAGCGACGTGCGTGTTCGTCGCCGAAAGCGGCATCGCTCGACCGGCGGACGTCGCCGTACTGCGGGACGCTGGCGTGGACGCGGTCCTCGTCGGCGAGTCGCTGCTCCGCGCCGAGGATCCAGGCGCGAAGCTTCGGACTCTGGTCGCCGCGGGCACGCCGCACGCGGGGCGGGTGTCCTGAGCGTGGACACGCTGGTCAAAATCTGCGGACTGCGCTCACTTGCCGACGCGCGCACCGCCGTGCACGCCGGGGCTGACCTGCTCGGCTTCATTTTCTGGAAGCCCGGCAAACGCTACATTGCCCCACCCGACGCTGCGCGCATCATTCGGACCCTGAAGACAGAGTCCGCGAACTGGTCGGCAGTTGGCGTGTTCGTCGATCCCGTGCTCGAAGACGTCCAGGCGACCGTCGCCGAGTGTGGTCTCGACTACGTGCAGTTGTCGGGTAACGAGACGGCCGCCACCGTCGAGGCGATGCCGCGCCCAACGCTCAAGGCAGTCCACGTCCGGGCCGGCGGTGAGGCCGCGGCCGCCGACCTGGTCGCCAGCAACGCCTTGCGCGCCCACTGGTACCTGCTCGACACCCACGCCGATGACCTGCCCGGCGGGACCGGCGTCGCCTTCGATTGGTCGGCGTTGCGGACCGTCGGCCGGCGCTGTTTCGTCGCTGGCGGTCTGCGCCCCGACAACGTCGGCGCGGCCCTTACGACCCTGGCGCCCCTGGGCGTGGACGTGAGCACCGGCGTTGAATGTGCCGCAACCCCGGGCAAAGACCCGGTCCTTATCCGAGCTTTCCTGGAGGCAGTTCGTAGCCATGACCATCGCCCCCATTAGTCCCGCATCCCCTGGCATCGCGCATGGCCGCTACGGCGCGTACGGCGGCCAGTACGTGCCCGAGACCATCATGCCCGCGCTCGAAGAGCTCGAACACGGCTTCTTCGAGGCCCTCGCCGACACCGCGTTCGCAGCCGAGCTCGAACGTTTGTTACGCACCTATGTCGGCCGCCCAACCCCCCTGTACGCAGCCAGTCACTTCGCCGAACGCATTGGCTCGGGCGCCGTCTGGCTCAAGCGCGAAGACCTGGCGCACACCGGTGCGCACAAGATCAACAACGCCGTCGGTCAGGGCCTGCTCGCCCAGCGCATGGGCAAGCGGCGGATCATCGCCGAAACCGGGGCCGGCCAGCACGGCGTGGCGACCGCCACGGTGTGCGCCATGCTGGGCATGGAGTGCGTGGTCTACATGGGCGAAGAAGACATGCAGCGCCAGGCGATCAACGTCTACCGGATGCGCCTGCTAGGAGCTGAGGTCGTGCCCGTCACGGCTGGCACGCGGACGCTCAAGGACGCGATCAGCGAGGCGTTCCGGGATTGGGTCACCACCATCGACACCAGCTATTACCTGATCGGCTCGGTCGTCGGCCCACACCCCTACCCGGCCATCGTCCGCGCTTTTCAGGCCGTCATCAGCCAGGAGGCGCGCGCGCAAGCCCTCGAATCGATCGGGCGGCTCCCAGATCGTGTCGTGGCGTGTGTCGGCGGCGGATCCAACGCCATCGGGTCGTTCGCGGCGTTCATCGACGATCCGTCCGTCGAACTGATCGGCGTCGAGGCTGGCGGCCGTGGTCCCGCACTGGGCGACAACGCCGCGACGCTGGAAACAGGTCGGCCGGGCATCTTGCACGGCGCCCACACGTACGTCCTGCAAGATAGACATGGTCAGATTGTCGGGACCCACAGTGTCTCGGCGGGACTCGACTACCCGGGCGTTGGCCCCGAGCACGCCTTTCTCAAAGACCGCGGCCGCGTCCAGTACACCTCGATCCTCGACACCGAGGCGCTCGAAGCGTTCTTTCTGCTGACGCGCAGCGAAGGGATCATGCCCGCTCTCGAGCCCGCGCACGCCCTGGCCTGGGTGCGCGCCCATCCCCACCCTGGCGTCACGCTGGTGACGCTGTCTGGCCGCGGGGACAAGGACATCCAGACCGTCGCGATGGCCTCGGGCCACGCGGAGTATCTGGCGTGACCCGGATTGCGCGGACATTCGAGCGGCTGCGTCACGAGCGCGCGTGCGGTCTCTTCCCGTTTCTGGCCGCCGGGTTTCCGGATGTCGAGACCAGCCACGCGCTGGCCGAAGCGGCCCTCGAGGCGGGTGCCGACGGTTTCGAAATTGGCGTGCCGTTCTCCGACCCCCTGGCCGACGGCGCGACGCACCAGCGCATCTACGCTCGGGCCCTGGCGGGCGGCGCGACCCTGGACACGGCGCTTGACCTGGCGCGGGTCATCCGTCGCCGCTCGCCCGAAACGCCCGTGGCGCTCATGTCGTACTACAACCCGCTCCGACAGCGCGGGGACGCCCTTCTGGCGGCCCAACTCGCCGAGATCGGCGCGGACGCCGCGATCGTGCCCGACCTGCCCCCCGAAGAAGCCGGCGAGTTCGGTACCGCCCTGCTGGCGCAAGGTCTCGGCCTGGTGCCAATGCTCGCGCCGACCAGCCCGGCGGCGCGCATTCGCGCCGTGGCTGCCCTTGACCCAGTCTGGATCTACTGTGTTGCGCTGGTCGGAGTCACTGGCGCGCGGCAAAGCCTCGCGATCGATCTGGCCGACTTCCTGGATAACGTGCGGGCGGCGACCTCCGCGCCGCTCGTCGTCGGGTTCGGCATTTCGCAACCAGACCACGTTCGGCGGGTGGCCAGATTGGGCGCCGCCGGGGTCATTGTCGGCAGCGCCCTCAGCGACCTGGTCGACCGGTCGGCAGATCCCGTCGCCGCCGCCCGGGCGTACCTCACCGAACTCAAACTCGCGGCCGCCGGTGCACTCGCGCGGTAGCGGGGCAACCCAGCTCGAGCTGCACCTCGAGAGCTTCGACGGTCCGCTCGAGCTGTTGCTGCTGCTGATCGAGCAACGTCGGCTGCCAATCACACAGGTCAGCCTGGCCCAGGTCGCGGACCAGTACCTGGCCCAGGTGCACGCGCAGCCCGCGATCGACCCCAACTTGCTCGCCGACTTCCTCGTCATCGGTGGCAAGCTGCTGCTGCTGAAGTCGCGGGCGCTGCTGCTCAGCGAAGAACCTGATCCCGAGGTCGAGGAGGTCGCCTCCGACCTGGCCGAGCGCCTCGCGACGTATCGCGTCTTCCGCGCGGCCGCCGAAGTCCTGCGTGAGCTCGAACAGCGTGGCGAACGCATGTATCCGACCCTCCGCGAGCCAGTGATCAGCACCGCCCCGCCGCCGCTCACGCCGCTCGAGCCGCAAGCGTTGCTGGCGGTCTGGCGCCGCTTCCTCGGAACCTCGCTCGCGAGCCAGATCGACTTGCCGTCGGTGACGCGCGTGAGCGTCGACGAGCGCCGCGCGGTCATCCTGGATGCCTTGCGGCAGGCGCCCAATGTGTCCTTTCGGGCGATGGCTGGCAATACCGTTGACCAGGTCGTGGCCACGTTCCTGGCGCTGCTGGAGCTCTTCCGTCGCGGTCAGATCAACGTGGAGCAGCCCTCGCACTTCGGCGACCTCACGCTCAGTTTGATGTCTGTCTGAGAATCGCCAGCAGCTCACGCGGGCCGCTGGCCAGATGCACGCGGCCGCGGTGCGCGGCGCCGACCGCTTCGGCCGAGACGCCGTCCAGCGTTGCGCGGCCGTCGAACCCGAACGGACCCGCGGGGAGAACGATGTCCTCGATCTCGTCAGGCAGCGACCGCAGTGCGCGGGTCAGGTCCGCACCGGAGAGGAGCCCTGAAACCGAAATCGAGCCTGCGCCAAAGTACGCGTTGTCGACGACAATGACGCGTGGTCGCCACCTTTGAGAAACCTGCCAGGCGTCGGCCATGCGCTCGAGAGCCGGCGCCGCCAGCTGGCCGGTGATCCAGGCAACTTCGCGTTGTGCGCTGGTGTTTGGGGGCATTCGCAGCAGCAACCGCTGCCACTCGTCGAGCATGGTGCGCAGCAGGCCGACGCCGTTGGTGAGCACCGGAAACCCGTCGTAATGCGCCGCGGCCGGGACCTCGTCGCGGCCGGCGAGCACATACAGCTCGTCGCTGGCGTAGACGAACCCCTTGCCCAGCTTGACGCGCAGCGCCGCATGCCAGCGCTCGCACTGCTCCAGCGCCTGTAGGGCCTCGGTAGGCGCCGGACGCCGAATATGCTTGACCCGCGAGTAGCGCGTGAGCCCGACGGGAACCACGGACAGGCTGGCCACGCCCGGATGCAGATTCGCCAGTTCTTCGATCGTTCGATCGAGCACGGCGCCGTCGTTCAGGCCGGCGCACAGGACGACCTGGGCATTGATCTGGATTCCCAGACTCGTCAGCCGCTGCAGTTGGGGCAGGATCGGCGGCGCGTGTCGATTGTTGAGCAGTGTCTGGCGTACGGCTGGCGCGGTCGCGTGGACGGACACGTTCAGCGGGGACAGCCGCTGAAAGCCGATTCGTGCCCAGTCGCGTTCGTCCAGGTTGGTGAGGGTCAGGAAGTTGCCCCAGAGGAACGAATACCGGTAGTCGTCGTCAAAGACATACAGGCTTGGCCGCAGGCCGCCGGGCAGACCCCGAATGAAGCAGAACTCGCAATGGTTGTTGCATTCCCGGATCCCGCCCGGGACAGCTTCGACGAGCGTCAGGGCGGCCGGATCCAGCGGTCCTTCGGTTGCCAACAAGTTTTGCTGCCTCGCGTCGCGCTCAATGGTCAGGCTTCTCGCCTCAGGCAGCTCGAGTTGCAGGTCGATGACGTCGCGCGGCACGAGCCCATCGATCGCCACCAACCGATCGCCGCACCGCACCCCGAGCCGCTCGAGAGCGGAGCCAGGCTCGACCGTCTGGACCGTCAGCACGGACGCGATGCGGCCCTGCTGCCGAGCACTGCAGGCACCCTCTCTCGCCGAGTCGCCGCTCCATCGCCGTTCGTCATCGACAGGGTTGTCCCATGCGCGTCTGGTGCCCGCCGCGCGCTCAACCGTGGCCCGAGACGGGCGGCCCCGTGCGAGCGCCGCGGTCGCGGGCGAGCGCCACGATGCGCGCGACCACCGCTTCGAAGTCGAGGCCGTCGGTATCGATCTCGACGGCGTCCGCGGCGCGGGCCATCGGGGCGACTTCGCGCGACGCGTCGAGGGCGTCGCGGCGCTGCATGCCTTCGAGCACGGTCGCGTACGGCGCGCCGGTTTGCGCCGCGCGTCGACGGGCCCGCTCCGCGGCGCTGGCGTTGAGCCAGATCTTCAGTGGTGCGTCGGGGACGATGACCGTGCCGATGTCACGCCCGGCCATAACCAGGCCAGGCGGGCGGATGAGGGCCCGCTGGGCGGGGATCATCGCAGTCCGCACGGCGGCGTGCGCCGAAACGCGCGACACGGCGGCGTCGACAGCGGGCTGGTGCAGGTGCGGGGTGATGTCTTCGCCTCGTCTCAGGACCCGGCCACGGGGATCGACGTCGATGGCGACGGCGCCGACCAGCGTCGCCAACGCCCGGGCGTCATCTGGATCGACGGCTTGCGCCAGTGCGAGCCACGTGAGCAGCCGATACAGGAGGCCGGTGTCGAAGTAGCCCAGACCGAGCTGCCGCGCGGCGCCGAGACCAACGCTGCTTTTGCCGGCGGCGGCTGGTCCGTCGAGAGCCACGACGAACGGTCGTTGGGTCGGGTTGCGGCTCAAGCGTCGAGCCCAACGCTCGCACGCAGGGCGTCGACTTCGCGCTGCTGGAGGCCGCGGTGCTGGCCGGGCTCGAGGTCGCCCAACTGCAAGGACCCGATGCGCACACGCTGCAGCGTTTCGACGACACACCCCAGGGCGCTGAACATGCGGCGGACCTGCCGCTTGCGGCCTTCGACCAGCACCACGCGAACGCGTGCCAGCCGTCCGTTCGCGGTGGTGCCGAGCAAATTCGCGCGCACGGCGCGCGCGGGGCCGTCGTCCAGCAGCACGCCAGTGCGCAGGCCTTCGATCGCCTCCTCGCCGAAGTCCGCACTGTTCACCAGCAGGTGATACTCCTTCTCGACGGCGAAGCGCGCCTGCGTCAAGCGGAACGTCAGCTCGCCGTCGTCGGTGAGCAGCACCAGGCCCTCCGAATCGATATCGAGCCGTCCGACCGGGTACAACCGGCGCGACGCGTTGACCAGCTCCACGACCGTCGGCCGGCGCTCCGGGTCACTTGCCGTGCTGACCACGCCGACGGGTTTGTTCAAGGCCACGTAGAGGTGTTCGACGCGCGACTCAGCGGCCTGGGCCAACCGCCGCCCGTCCACCTCGATGGCATCACGTGTTGGATCGACCTGCGTCCCCATCTCCAGCACGAGCGCCCCATTCACCCGCACCCGCCGTTCCCGGATCATCTTCTCCGCCGCTCGGCGAGACGCCACGCCAGCATGCGCGAGCACCTTCTGCAGCCGCTCGGTCACGCGGGGTACACGGAGCGGAGATGCTCGAGCCGGAGCACTTTGCCGTCCAGGTCAAGGTCGATTGCCACGACGTCAATGCGCCAGGGTAGCTCCAGGAGGTCGGCATCGACGGCGTACGTCGTCAATGCTTGCACGATGCGCCTGAGCTTCCACCCGTGGACTGCCTCCTCGGGTTTTTCGACGTCGAGCGCCGTGCGTGTCTTCACCTCAACTGCAACGAGATCCCCCTCGTGCATAAAAACCAGGTCGATCTCAGCAAACGGCATGCGGAAGTTGCGGGTGAGCAGGTGCGCACCGAGTTCAACCAGGTGGTGCTCAGCCAGCCGTTCCCCGTACCAGCCGACCGTTTGGCGGTCCAAGCGCATGCCTTCGGGATTCTCGCAAACTGTCGCCCGCCGGAATTGCTATTTGAGGGACCGGGGAAAACAACGATTCACCGCACAGGATCGCGCACCAGGGCCTCGGCCAGGCCCGCATCGGCCGACAGCGCGTCGGCTGCGACGAGTTCGATGGCCGCGGGGTCGGCGGAGATGGCGCTTAGCACGCCGTCAGCTTCGCCGAAGTCGAGCGTCAGTTGCGTGAGCATGCGGACCGTGCCGAAGCTTCGGCGGTGGTGGGGGGTGATACCAAGGCGGTGTATGGCTTCGCGATGGTCCCGCGTCGGGTAGCCCGCGTTCTGTTCCCAGCCATAGCCTGGATAGCGCAGCGCCAACTTGGCCATGAGCCGGTCGCGGCAGACCTTGCCGACGATCGAGGCAGCCGCGATGGAGTAGGCCGTGGCGTCGCCGCGCACGATGCACGTGTTCGGCCCCATGTCGATGTCGCGAATCGGCAGGCCATCGATCAGCGAGTGATCGCAGCCGCCCACGCGTTCCAGGGCGCGCTTCATGGCCAGATGCGTGGCCCGCAGAATGTTCAGCCGCTCGATCTCGCGGGCGCTGGCCGCGCCGATGCCAATGCGGACGGCCTTTGCACAAATCAGATCGGCCAGGCGCTCGCGCTCGGCGCGACTCAGCATCTTCGAATCGCGCACGCCGGGGATCCGCTTGCAGTTCTTGGGCATGTACAGCGCGCAGGCGACCACCGGGCCGCTCAACGCCGCGACGCCGCATTCGTCAATGCCCACAATCCGCGTCAGCCCATCGCGCCACAGACGGCGTTCGACCTTGAGCGTTGGATCGACGACCGCGTGGTGTCGCTTGCGCTCGGTGCTCATTCACTGAGCAGGGTAGGCGATCAACCGCGTGTCCCGGTACAGGCCCGGCATCACGACACTTGCCGGGCCGCGGCGCCGCCGAGCGTGGCGCGATCAGGCGCTGGGGGCCACGCGATCAGGCGCTGGCGGCCGCCGACCGCTTCCGGGGGCCGCCGTCGCGACGCTCTTTGATGCGCGCGGCTTTGCCGGTCAGGCCTCGCAGGTAGAACAGCTTGGCCCGGCGCACCGCGCCCCGGCGAGCGACTTCGACCTTCTCGACCCGCGGCGACTGGAACATGAACGTGCGTTCAACGCCCACGCCGTGCGTCACCCGGCGCACCCGGAAGCACCCATCGTAGGCGTTGGGCTTCTTGACCTCGAGCACCACCCCTTCGAACATCTGGGGCCGCTCGCGATTGCCCTCCACCACCCGCACGTGGACGCGGACAGTATCGCCCGGCCGAATCGCGGGCAGGTCGCTGCGGCGGGTGAGCTGCAGCAAGTCAGCAAGTTCAGGCATAGCTCAATTCGTACCTGCGGCGAGTATAGCGGACAAGCTCTACGGTCGGCGCCTGCGCCGTTTGGGCGTCGCTTTTGGGCGCGGCGGCGGGGTTGCCCCGAGTTCGCCGGACAGGCGGGCGGCGGCGGCGCGGAGCTGGCTGAGGCGGCCAGGTGGGAACTGCTTTTCCAGGCGCTCCAGCAGGCCGCTCGAGCCCTCAAGTTCGCCCAGCTGCTCTGGGCGCACCTGCTGAAACGCGAACAGGCAGACCAGCAGGAACTCGAGCACTTGCTCGTCGATCAGGCCCGCGTAGGCCCGTCGCGGCTCGGCGGCCAGCCGCAGCGCGGCGTCGACGCGCGGCAGGTGGCCACTGTCGCGCAGCGCGGCCGCCAGCTGTAACACATCCGCGGCCGCCACCTCGGCGGCGGTCGGGCCGAGACGAGCGCGCACGAAGGGGCGCACGTGCTCGTCGGCAATCGCCGCGTCGAGCTCCGTCTCGGTATGCGCTTCAAGCACCACGGCGGGTCGCACGCCGAGTGCGCCGAAGCGTCGCTCCCAGGCCGCCAGCCGGTCCTCGACGGCTTCTGGCAAGGGGCCCTGGGTCAGCTTGCGCAGCAGCCGGCGGCACTCGGCGGTCGAGCCGCCGCTGCCGAGCGCGGCTGCCACGTGCGACTGGACCAGGTGGTAGCGCGACGGTCGCCCGCGCTGGCGCAACACCAGGTAACGCTCGGCGTCCAGCAGCGTCCCGAGACTGGCACGCGTCGGCGCGACGAGCTCCGCGGGGCCCTCCCAGCGGCAGGGTTCGGCGTCCAGCCGCGGCGCCCCTGCACGACCCGGCGGCGGCGCTGCGCGGAGCGGTGCCGAAGGTGTAGTCCGAACAGCGCCGAGCGCGGACTCTTCAGTGAACAGATCGCCCGCCCGAAGTCCAGACGGGAGCGGACCTGCCTGATCGGCGAGCATGCCCGGTCGTCGGACGACGTGCAGGCCGTCGGGACTGGCGCCGATGACGCCGAGCCAGTAGAGCGGGCCGAGCAGGGTCACGCGAAGCAGCGGCTGCTCGAGGTCGGCCCAGGTTGCCGAGTCCATCAAGACGATGCCGCGCGCGTTGAGCTGCTCGCGTACAAACACGGGCCGCGCGGTCTTCAGCCACGCGCCAAAGGTGTCGAGGGCAATCCAGCCGCCCGGCGGCAGCGCCTGGACAGCGTCGACCAGCGCCTTGCGCAACAGCAGCGGATCGGCCAACTCCTGGCCCCGATCGCCAGCAGTGAGCGCATGGCCACGGGTGCCGACACCAGCCGGATGGCTGCGCTCGACCGCGGGGTCCAGCGCATGGTCGAGCTCTGACCAGCTGCGATCCTGCAGATATGTTCGCCAGAGGCGGGCGGTCAGGGACGGCGGATCGTCGAGGAGCCGGACGAGCGCTGGCCCAGGCCCGAGTGTGCCATCGGCCTGCCGCAGCAGCAGGCCGGCTGCCTGCCCCAGATGGCGCAAGAACGTCCAGCGCGCTTCCCAGTCCCAGCCGCCCGGCTCTTCGGACCACTCGCGGACCTCCTGTTCGAGGTTCGCGCCGGCGCGACCCAGCACGCTCGCGAGCGCGAACAGGCTGAACGCTGGATCGCTGGCCCGGCGTTCGGCCGGCACGCCTTCGCTGGCTGGCGGCGCTTCGACCGCGGGCGGCGGCGGCAGCACCGCGAGCAGTTCCTGGGGGGCCTCGAACACCTCGCCGCGGAGTGGCCCGGCGGCGGCGAAGATACGAAACAGCAGTCCGCGTTCGATGAGCGCCTCGCCCGAACCCGGGTGGTCACGCTCCACGAGCAGCCCGCGAAGCTCGCCCCCGCTGGCGCGGGCTGCCAGGAGCGTCGCCCGCTCGTCGTCGGACAGGCCGGCGAGCTGCTCCTGGAGGTAGTTTGGATCGAGTAACCGCTCGGCGAGACGGTCGATCAGCTCGCCGCGTGTGGTGGCGTCGTCATGCAGGAGGCCGTGGGCGCTGGCCATACGGCGCAGCGCCCCCGTCGAGGACAGGTCCAGCCCCTCGCGCAGCCGCACGGCGCGGCCTCACCCCGCGTCGGAACGACGAAGGATCCACCACTCGTGGGTTGACACCAGGCAGTGGATCCTTCGAATGCTCAGGCAGCTACGAACCGAAGAGTGACGAACGGGGAGACTGATGCGGACCAGCCCAGCGCTAGCGTCCGATGAACAGTGGCGCCATCACCAGCGTGATGGTGCTCAGGAGTTTGATGACGACGTGTAGGGATGGGCCGGCGGTGTCTTTGAACGGGTCGCCGACCGTATCGCCGACCACGGCGGCAGCGTGCGCGTCGGTGCCCTTGCCGAGTGGACTGCCGGCGTCATCTTTGAGGAAGCCCAGCTCGATGAACTTCTTGGCGTTGTCCCACGTGCCACCCGAGTTGTTGAGGACGGTGGCCATCAGGATGCCGCCCATCGTGCCGACCATCAGGAACCCGGCGGCGGCTTCGGCCTTCAACACGACGCCGACCACAATCGGAAACAGCACGGCCAGCAAGCCCGGCGCGACCATCTCGCGCAAGCCCGCCCGCGCCGTGATGTCGACCGCTCGCGCGTAGTCCGGCCGCTCCGTGCCCAGCATGATGCC
>DATGER010000271.1:0-36800 GCA_035309865.1 Chloroflexota bacterium | reverse complement strand
TGGGGAACATCCTGACTTCGGTTGCGCGCCGCGCACTTCGCCTTCGGGCGGCCGTTTCGCATAGATCAGGGTGAGACCTCGTCGATGCGCACGTCGTGGTCGCGCTGGTGCCCGCGTTACTCCAGCTTCGAGGCGTCGCCGCCCGCAGGCGAAGTGCGCGGCGCGCAACCGAAGTCAGGATGTACCCCAGGTGCGGGCCGGGCGCGGACGGTCGCTGCGCGCAGATCAAGGTGGGGCCTCCATAGCTCACGTCATGGTCGCCCGGGTGCTCGGCGTACTCCGCTCGACGCATGGCCGCCCGCAGGCGAAGTGCGTGGCCGCTCGGTGGTTCGGATGTTCCCCAGGAGCGGGCCTCGCACGGACGGTCGCTGCGCGGAAGGCCCGCGCGTTGAGTGGCTTGATGACGAGGCCCGCCCCACGGACGACCCCGCCCGCGGTGCCGAACGGCCGGACCTTACGACCCGACAACAACTTTTCCCAAAACCGCCTCTTGTTATTGAGCCTGCCTGCGCGTTGAGTGGTTTGATGGCGAGGCCCGCCCCACGGACGACCCCCGCCCGCGGTGCCGAACGGCCTGGCTTCATCAGCCCGCAACAACTTTTTCCCAAAACCGTCTCGGGTTGTTGTTCATTGCTTGATCTGGCGTTGGCGGAGGACTTCGTAGAGGACCAGGGAGCCGGCGACGCTGGCGTTCAGGGATTGGATGGCGCCTTGCACCATCGGGATAGTGACGAGCGCGTCGCACGTCTCGCGGACCAGGCGGCCCAGGCCGGTGGCTTCCGAACCGACCACCAGGGCCAGCGGGCCGCTGAGATCGGCTTGCCAGTATGACTGGCCAGCGTCGACGGCCAGACCGTAGACCCAGACGCCGCGCGCCTTCAGCTCACCCAACGCGCGCGCCAGGTTCGTGACCTGCGCGACCAGCAGGTGCTCGACGGCGCCAGCGGAAGCATTCGACACCGCTGGTGTGACCCCGACCGCGCGATGCTCGGGGATCAGTACGCCGTGCGCGCCGCACGCCTGCGCGGTGCGCAGGAGCGTGCCAAAGTTCTGGGGGTCTTGCAGGCTGTCGAGGGCCAGGAGTAGCGGTGGCTCGCCGCGCTCCTCGGCTTTCGCCAGGAGGTCGTCGGGGTGGGCATAGGCGAAGGGATCCGCCTCGGCAGCGACGCCCTGATGGTGGTCGCCAGCCCGCCGATCGAGCTCGCGGCGGTCGAGCACCTCGACGCGGACCCGTCGCCGCTCGGCCAGGCCCAGGAGCGGGTCGAGCCCGTGCGCGCCGCGAGCCACCAGGACGCGGTGCAGGCCGCGGCCCGCCCGCAGCGCTTCGAGGACCGAGTTGCGCCCGTAGAGCAGGTCGATTGGGGCTCTCCCGAGGATCAGCGCTCGAGGCGCCAGGTAGATTCGCCCCCAGGCTTGTCTTCGACGATGACGCCCAGAACGCTCAGGCGATCGCGGACTTCGTCGGCGAGCGCCCACTGTTTGATCTCGCGCAGCTTGCGGCGAACCTCGAGGAGCAACTCCACATACGGCTCGATGGAGGACTGCCCCCGGGCTGGGGTGGCGTGCAGATCGATGCCGAGGACATCCAGCAGATGCACGACGGTTCGGCGACGACGATCGACGTACTCCCTGGTTGGGGGCAACTCGTGATCAGGACCTCGCAGCGGGACTGGCGTGTCTGGCTGGCCACGGATGCCCTGACGAGAGCGCAACGAGTTGATCTCGCGCGCGAGATCGAAGATCACCGACAGCGCGTCGGGCGTGTTGAAGTCCGCGTCCATCGCGGTCTTGAAGGCTTCGACGCTCGGCTCGTCCAGGGGACCCTCGAGGTCCAGCGGTTCGGGCCCGAGGGCGCGCCTGAGGCGGCCAAGGGCAGCGCGCGCGTCTTCGATGCCGCGCACGACCGGGTCCCCGGCCGGGTCCGTCTCCACGGTGAACGTGAGCGAGGACCGGTAGTGCGTGGCCAGCAAGTAGTAGCGCACCTCGAGCGGCTCGTATCTGTCCAGAATCGAAGCCAGGGTCGTGAAATTTTCGGCCGAGTGGGCCATCTTTTCGCCGCCACCCAGGACGACCAGGCCAGCGTGCGCCCAGTGGTTGGTAAACGGCACCTTGCCGGTCAGCGACTCGCTCTGGGCGATCTCGTTCTCGTGGTGCGGGAAGATCAAGTCGGCTCCGCCGCCGTGGATGTCGATCTGGTCGCCGAGCGTCTCGCGCACCATCGCCGAGCACTCGATGTGCCAGCCTGGGCGGCCGCGACCCCACGGGCTCGGCCACGCCGGCTCGCCCTCGCGCGCGTGCTTCCACAGGGCGAAGTCGCGCGGATCGCGTTTGCCAGGTTCGAGCTCTTTACGGGCCGCGACCAGCTGGCTGTTGAGGTCACGGTGGCTCAGCTTGCCGTATCCGGGAAACGACGAGACGTCGAAGTAGACGTCGCCCAGCCCGTCAACGGGGTATGCGTGATCGGTTTCTACCAGGCCAGCGATGCACTCGACAATGCGCTCCATGTACCCGGTGACCGTTGGGTAGTCGTCGGCACGCCGCACGCCGAGGCGGTCCATCACCTCGTAGTACGACTCCATGTACGCGTTGGCGGTCGCGTCGACCGCGCGGCCTTCGCTGGCCGCGCGCTGGATGATCTTGTCGTCGACGTCGGTGAAGTTCTGTACGAACCGCAGCTTGTAGCCGCGGTAGAGCAGGTAGCGCCGCATGACGTCCATCGCGACGAACAGGCGCGCGTGTCCAACGTGCGGGTGGTACTTGGGGGTCATGCCACACACGTACATCCGCAGCACTCCGTCGGCGTGGATGGGGACGAGCTCGTCCTCGCGACCGGTCAGGGTGGAGTAGATACGGACAGACATGCGCCGAATTGTAAGGACTGGCCCAGGACCGGACTAAGCGCAGTCGGCGTCGCGGACGAGCAGCGCGACCGCCGACGCCAGGATGCCCTCGGCGCGGCCCAGGGCCCCGAGGCCGTCCGTGGTCGTGGCTTTGAGTGAGACGCGTTCGACGCCGCAGCCAAGGGCCGCCGCCAGCGCAGACCGCATCTGGGCACGGTACGGCGCCAGCCGCGGCTCGGCGGCCACGACGGTCAGGTCGGCGTTCGCGAGCCGCCAGCCCGCGCCCTGAAGGTCGGCCCAGACGTGGGCCAACATCAGCGTGCTGCGCTGACCGCTCCACCGCGGGTCATCTGACGGGAACCACTCGCCGATGTCGCCGCGGCCGGCGGCGCCCAATAGCGCGTCGATCAGGGCGTGGATCGCGACGTCGCCGTCTGAGTGACCCGCCAGGCCGCGATCGTGCGGAATCAGCACGCCGGCGAGCCAGAGGGGAACACCGAGCTCCAGGGCGTGGACGTCCAGCCCGGACCCGACGCGGAACACGCCGCTACGCTCCGGGCCGGGTCAGCATGGCACGAGCAAGCGTGAAATCGAGCGGCGTCGTGATTTTCATCGCCCGGTCGTCGCCAGGAAAGACGGCCACGCTGATCCCGAGTCGTTCGACCAGGGTGGCCTCGTCGGTCACATCATCGTCGGTCTGGGCCAGGGCGCGGGCGAGGAGGTCGCGACGGAAGAACTGGGGCGTCTGGACCGCGAAGTGCTCGGCCCGCGTGGGCGTGCTCACGACCCGCGCGTCGACCACGCGTTTGATGGTGTCCTTGAGCGGCACGACAGGGACTGCGGCGCCGGTCGCCTGGGCAGCGTCCAGGCCGCGCTGGAAGAGCTCAGCGGGCGCCAGGGCGCGGGCCGCGTCGTGGATGGCCAGCCAGGGGGCGGTCGAGGCCGCCAGGCCGGCCGCAACCGAGTCGCGGCGGCGCGCGCCGCCGAGGACGGTGGTGGCCTCGGGGCCGAGCGCGATGGCCGCCGCGAGGTGGTCGCTGGACACGACCACGATCAATTCGGACGGGTTGACCGACCGGGCGGTCGCCACGGCGTAGGCGAGCAGGGGCTGGCCTGCGAGGTCCGCCCAGAGCTTGGGGAAGCCCATCCGCGTCGAAGCGCCGGCGGCGACGAGCACGATCGCGAGATCCATCTCGGCGGCCAGTGGATCAGAGCCCGAGCGCGCCGACGGCGTCGCGGAGCGTCGCGGCCGGGACGACTTCCATGCCGCCGATGTCAGAGGCGGCGAGGCGGCGACCGACGGTGCGCGGGACCAGTGCCTGGACAAACCCGAGCTTGCCCGCCTCGCGCAGACGCTGTTCGAGCTGACCGACCCCGCGCAGCTCCCCCGACAGGCCAAGCTCGCCCACAGCCACCAGGTCGGCCGGGATCGGGCGGTCGCGCACGCTCGAGACGATCGCCAGGGCCGCCGCGAGGTCGGCCGAGGTTTCGTCGACCCGCAGACCGCCGACGACGTTCAGGTACACGTCCTGGTCGTACAGCGGCATGCCCAGCCGCCGCCCGACGACAGCCGTCACCAGGTGCAGGCGACTCGTGTCGAAGCCGGTGGCGGTCCGCCGGGGCATGGCCAGCGACGAGCGGCTCACGAGTGCCTGAATCTCCTGCAATATTGGCCGCGTGCCCTCCATCGCCACCGTGACAACCGACCCGGACGCCGACGTGCCGCGCTCGGCCAGAAACACCGACGACGGATTGGCGACTTCCTGGAGCCCCTGGCCCAGCATCTCGAAGACGCCGACCTCGTGGGTCGGACCGAAGCGATTCTTGGTGCTGCGCAGCAGGCGGTACTGATTGACCCGTTCGCCCTCGAGGTACAGGACGGTATCGACCATGTGCTCGAGCACCTTCGGGCCGGCGACGGCCCCGTCTTTGGTGACGTGGCCAACCAGGAAGATCGGGGTGCCGGTGGACTTGGCGAGTTGCAGGAAGCGCAGCGCGCACTCACGCAGCTGCGAAATGCTGCCCGGGAGCGCTTCGACGTCGGCGACCATGACCGACTGAATCGAGTCGATCACCGCCAGGCTGACCTGGCTGGTGCGGATGGCCTCGACGATCGTGTCGGCGTCGGTCTCGCTCAGGAACAGGAGGTCGCGGGCATGCAGGCCCATTCTTCTGGCGCGCAGACCGACCTGGGCCACGGACTCTTCGCCCGAAACGTACAGGACTTCGCCCCCGTGCTGGGCGACCTGATCCGCGACCTGGCTCAGGAGCGTCGACTTGCCGACGCCTGGATCGCCGCCGATGAGGGTCAGCGAGCCCTTGACGATGCCGCCGCCGAGGACCCGCGCGAACTCGCCCATCGCCACGGGCAATCGGTCGAAGTCGGCGGTGTCGATGTCGGCGAGACGGTGCGGTCGGTTCGCGCGCGCCGAGGGGTGCCCGTTCGGGCGACGCGCTGGCTCCGGGCTGGCCTGGAGGCGCACCTCGTCGAAGGCGCCCCAGGCGTCGCACTCAGGGCACCGCCCCAGTGACCGCGGGTTCATGTAGCCGCACTCGCGGCAGACGAACTCTGTGCGTGTCCTGGCCACAGAGAGACTCGCCCGCCGCTACGCGGACTAGGCCGAGGTTTCGGCCGGAACTTTTTCCACGGGCTCTGGCTCGGGAGCCACCTGCTTGGTTTCCAGGGTCAGGTCGTCGCCGCCGCGGTCGACCAGGACCGTGTCGCCGGGCTGGAAGCGCCCGTGGAGCAGGCCCTCGGCCAGCGGATCCTCGATCAGGTTCTGGATCGCCCGGCGCATTGGCCTGGCTCCGAAGACCGCGTCAAAGCCCTTTTCCATCAGCAGGTCCTTGGCGGCGTCGGTCGCCTCCATCACCAACCGCTGCTCGGTGAGCTGCTTCTGGGTGCGGCTCAGCATCAGGTCGACGATGGCGCGGATCTGATCGCGACCGAGCGCGCGGAAGACGACCGTCGCGTCGATCCGATTGAGGAACTCGGGCCTGAAGAGCTTGCGCATCTCCTGCAGGACCTTGTCCTTCATCTTCTCGTATTGCTCTTGCGACGACTGCTGGCTCTCGGACTTGTGGAACCCGAGGCCCGTCTCGCGGCGGATCAGCTCGGCGCCCGCGTTCGAGGTCATGATGATGATCGTGTTGCGGAAGTCGACCTTGCGACCCTTGGCGTCGGTCAGCCGCCCATCGTCCATGATCTGCAGCAAGATGTTGAAGACCTCGGGGTGGGCCTTTTCGATCTCGTCGAGCAGGACGACCGAGTACGGCTTGCGCCGCACGGCTTCGGTCAACTGGCCGCCTTCTTCGTAGCCGATATACCCAGGAGGTGCGCCGACCAGCCGGGCCACGGAGTGACGCTCCATGAACTCGGACATGTCGATTTTCACCATGGTCTCTTCGGTGCCGAACATGAACTCGGCCAGGGCACGTACCAGCTCGGTCTTGCCGACGCCGGTAGGGCCCAGGAAGATGAACGCGCCGTTCGGGCGGCGTGGGTCGCCCAGGCCAGCCCGAGCACGTCGGACGGCCTTGGCCACCGTCAGAATCGCCTCGTCCTGGCCCTTGACGCGCTCGCGGAGCGCGTCCTCCATCTTGAGCAGGCGGCTCGACTCTTCCTCGGCGATCTGCATGACGGGGATGCCCGTCCACATCGCGACGACCTGAGCGATGTCCTCAGCGGTGACGACCGGCTTGTCTTTGCCTTGTTCGGCCTGCCAGCCCTGCTCGAGGTGTTCGAGCTTGCTCCGCAGCTGAGCCTCGCGGTCGCGATACTCGGCTGCCAGCTCGTACTGCTGGGCGGCGATGGCCGACTCTTTTTCGTTCTGCACGCTCTCGAGCGAGCGCATGACTTCCTTCAACGACGGCGGTGCGGAGGCGCGCTGCATGCGCACTCGGCTGGCCGCCTCATCGACCAGGTCGATCGCCTTGTCAGGCATGAATCGATCGGGGACGTAGCGCGACCCGAGCTCGGCGGCAGCCTTGATGGCCTCGTCCGAGATCTCCAGGCGGTGGTGCTGCTCGTAGCGCTCCTTGATGCCCTTGAGAATTTCAATGGTGTCCTCAATCGAGGGTTCTTCCACCAGGACGGGCTGGAAGCGGCGTTCGAGCGCGGCATCGCGTTCGATGTATTTGCGGAACTCGTCGAGGGTGGTGGCGCCAATGGTTTGCAATTCGCCGCGCGCCAGCGATGGCTTCAGGATGTTGGCGGCGTCGACCGCGCCTTCGGCGGCACCGGCGCCGACGAGCGTGTGCAACTCGTCGATGAACAGCACGCAGTTGCCGCTGTTCTTGACCTCTTCGATGATCTTCTTGAGCCGCTCCTCGAACTCGCCACGATACTTGGTACCCGCGACCAGAGAGCCGATATCCAGCGTCAACAGGCGCTTGCCCATGAGTGTCTCGGGCACGTCGCCCGAGGCGATGCGCTGGGCCAGACCCTCGACGATCGCGGTCTTGCCAACGCCCGGCTCGCCGATGAGCGCCGGGTTGTTCTTTGTTCGTCGCGACAGGATCTGTACGACGCGCTCGATCTCTTTGAAGCGACCGATCACCGGGTCCAGCTTGCCCGCACGGGCGGCGGCGGTGAGATCCATGCCGAGCTGGTCGATGACCGGCGTCTTGCTGGACTTGCCGTGCGGCGCACCCTGGCCCTCCTGGGAGTACGCGGCCGACTGATTCAGGACGTAGATGACCTGCGACCGGACCTTGTCCAGGCTCACCCCGAGCGACTCGAGCACGCCGGCGGCGATGCCCTCGCCTTCGCGGACCAGACCGAGCAACAGGTGCTCAGTGCCGATGTAGTGGTGATTCAGCCGACGGGCCTCGTCTACCGAGAGCTCGATGACCTTCTTGGCGCGCGGCGTCAGGCCGATGTCGCCGGCAACAGTGCGATCGCCCCGGCCGATGATGAACTCGACGGCGCTGCGGACTTTGTTGAGCTCAACGCCAAGGTTTCCGAGCACCTTGGCCGCCACGCCCTCGCCCTCGCGAACCAGGCCAAGCAGGAGGTGCTCCGTACCAATGTAGTTGTGGTTGAAGCGTTGCGCCTCCTCCTGTGCAAGTTGCAGGACCTTTCGCGCCCGCTCGGTGAATTTATCGAAGCGATCAGCCATGTGAGATTTCACCCCGTTCGATTAAACGGAACCAACAACAACGCGTTGCCTACCAGACAATAGCAAGTACGGCTCGCTCGCCTGAGCGATTACGAGTATACCGCCGCAACTTGAAGCTCCGGCAGTTTAGGCCAGTCACGCCTTGGGCGCAGGTAACTCCTACCGTTCCGGGACGCGCGCCGTCCCGTTGGTCGCGGGCTCGGTCGCCCCGGCCTCGGCCTGGTCCGCCTGCATGGCGTGCACCGGCTCACCTGGGTCGGGCGCATGTCCGACCTGCAGCGGCGCCTCCCCCGACTCGCCATTGGGCACCTCGACGTCTGCGACGGGTGGGCTCTCGACTGGCTCACCCGCGGCCGTCTCGGGTTCAGCTTCGAGATGACCAACCTCGTTGTCGCTGACCTTGTCGAGGCTGAGTTCGTCGGCACTCACTTCGTTGTCGGTGATCGCGTGATCGCCGATCGCGGCGTCACCCACGTCGATGGCGTCGGACTCCTCACCGTCCAGCGTTGACGCCGCCGACGATCCCGCCAAGGCGTACGACGAGCCACCGGCGTAGACCTCGAAGCCGCCGCCGCCTATCCCGAACTCGCCGGCCTCCTCGGCCTGGCGGAGGCTGAGCCCCAGCCGGTGCCGCTGCGGATCGATCTTGATGATTCGCAACTGCACGTCTTCGCCCTCGCGCACGACCTGCTTGGGATGGGTGATCCGCTCGTCGCTGAGCTCGGAGATATGGACCAGGCCTTCAACGCCAGGCTCGAGCTCGGCGAAAGCACCGAACTGGGCCAGCTTTGTGATCTTGGCGGGCACGGTGTCACCGACGTGGTACTTGTGCTCGATGCGCGTCCACGGGTTTTCCTCGACCTGCTTGAGGCTCAGCGCGATCTTCTTGTTCTCGCGATCGACCCCAACGACGCGCACGTCCACTTCCTGGCCGACCCGCAGCACCTGGCTGGGGTGCTGGACCTGGCCCCAGGACAGCTCAGACAGGTGGATCAGCCCGTCGGCACCGCCGAGATCGACGAAGGCGCCGAAGTCAGTCAGGCTCGACACCCGGCCGTGGCGAATCTCGCCGGCCTGCAGCTCGGACAGCAACCGGTCCTTCTGCTGCGAGCGGCGCTCCTGGGCCGCTGCGCGCTCCGACAGGATGAGCCGGTTGCGGCGGCGGTTCATCTCGATGACCTTGAGATAGAGGGTCTCACCGCGCATCGAGCGCAGCTTTTCCTCGACCTCTTCCTCGCTGCCGCCGCGCCGCAGCTCGACGATCTGGCTGAGCGGGACGAACCCGCGCACGCCGTCGACCGACACGATCAGACCGCCCTTGTTGTAGTCGACCACCTCACCGGTGACGACTTCTTCGGCGTCCTTCTTGGTCTGGAGATCACGCCAGCCGATCTCGGCGCGCGCCCGGTTGATGGAGATGACCGGTCGGCCATCGGAGTTCTCGGGCACGATGACCACCGCGGACACATGGTCCCCGCGTTGCAGGGCCATCTCGCCGTGCTCATCGTGGAGCTCACCGGTGGCGATGACGGCTTCCATTTTGCCGCCGATATCCACCAGGATCTCGTCCCTATCGACGAGCACGACCGTACCGTCCACGAGCTCACCGCGGCGCAGCTGCGTGTGCTGCGACTCTTCGTATTGTTCGAGCAGCGCGCCCATGTCCTGGGCCGAACTGCTCAACTCAGCTGAACTCGACTCGGTGTCCAGTCTCCGGGGTGTAACTCGCGGCTGCTCCTCGGGGCGTTTCGCCGCCTCTTCCATACCGTCCAATGAAAACTGCCAACCTTCGGCTGCGAACTTCTGCAAGAGTATACGGGAACGTAAAGGCCCGCCCTGCCAAAGGGTCAGGACGCGGCGCGGCGGCCTTCGATGGCGCGGGCCAGGGTCACCTCGTCGGCGTACTCCAGATCGCCGCCCACGGGCAGACCCCGGGCGAGCCGCGTCACGTGCACGCCCAGCGGCGCCAGACGGCGCTCGAGGTAGCCCGCGGTCGTATCACCTTCGACGTTGGGATTGGTCGCCAGGATCACCTCTTGAATCGCGACCTCTCCCCCATTCTGGACCCGACGGAACAACTCTTCGATCTTGAGGTCTTCGACCGTAATGCCGTGGAGCGGGTCGAGCGCGCCGTGCAGCACGTGATACAGGCCCTTGTAGATGCGCGTGCGCTCGAGGGTGATGACCGCGAGCGGGTCCTCGACGACGCAGATGGTGGTGCGATCGCGCTGATCCGACCGACAGATGGCGCATGGTTCGACGTCGGTCACGTTGCCGCAGACCGAACAGAAGTGCACGGCTGCGTGCAGGTGCTGGATCGCTTCGGCCAGGCTCCGGACCATCTCGGGCGGCTGACGCAGCAGATGGAACGTCAGGCGCTGCGCGGTCTTGGGGCCGACCCCGGGCAGTGTCGCGAACGCCTCGACGGCCCGGGCGATCGGCTCGATGTGCACCGTTGGGGACAGGTGTCAGGGCATGCCGGGTAGCTTGATGCCACCCGTGAGCGGCGCGACTTTCTCGGCGGCCACTTTCTGGGCTTTGCTCAGCCCTTCGTTGACCGCGGCGAGCACCAGGTCTTCCAGCGTCTCGATGTCTTCGGGGTCGACCGCCTCGGGCGCGATTTTCACCCGCTGCACCCTGGCCTGGGCGGGACCCATGCCGATCTCCGAGATCGTGACGGTGACCGCGCCGCCGCCGGCCGTACCTTCCACGGTCTGGCTGGCGAGCTCCTCCTGAAGCTTCAGCATGCGCGCCTGTAGCTGGCGCATCATCTCGTTGTTCATCATGGGCGATTCAGGTGAGCCTCCAGTGGGCGGCTGAACCAGCATCATACCGCGCGTTCAGGGCTCTTCGGCCGCGACGCGCTTGGGCTGGCCGCCGAACGTGCGGGCGGCGTAGTTGATGACCGGGTCATCTAGCAGGTTGGCGCCCCCGTCGCTCTCGGTGCGGACCGTGCAGCGCAGCCGATACGCGGTGCCGTAGACCAACTCGAAAGCGCGTTCGATCAACTGCCGATTCGTCGCTTTCTCAGCGCTGTTGCGGTTGAACTCGGTGGCGAAGGCGACGATGATGACCATGTCCTCGATCGCCAGAGGGTGGGCGCTGCCGAGTGCCGAGGCCAGCAAGCCGTTGCGGCTTTTGACCTGGTCCACGACGTCCGGCCAGCGGACCTTGAGGGCGGCATCGGTATCGGCACTCCGCGGCGGCACGGGCAGTGGCGACGATGCCTCCGCCGGAGAGCTGTCGCTCGAGCCGCGCGGTCGGCTCTCGCCGCGGTCCGGCGGCGGGCTTCCACTGCGAGTAACTGCGTTCTCCGTATGACCGGGCAGCGAGCTTTCGCCGCGAGTGGATGCGGGTACGGGACGACGCGTCGGCGAGTTCTCGGTGCGTCTGTGCGAGTCTTCGGCGGGGTCGACGGCAGGTGATCCCTCGGTGAGCTGCGGCGGAGGTTCCTGGCGTGGCAGCGTGACGCCTGGTGGCGGAGCAACGGCGTGCCCCAGGCCGTCCACGTCGCAGGCGGTCAGCAGCGCCACCTCCGTCTGCACCTGAAACTGCTGCGCGTCGCGCGTGCGGGCCAGTGCCTCGGAGAGCGTCTGCAGCAGCCGCATCAGGGTGCCCACCGACCACGCCGGCGCCCGCTCCGTGAGCCACGCCACTTCGCCTTCGGGCAGCTCGTCGGTCAATCGCACGTCGGCCCGCGTGCGCAGCAGCAGCAGCGCTCGCAGGCTGATCACCAGTTCTTCGGCGAACATGCGCAGGTCGGCGCCGCTGTCCGCCGCGTCCGAGACAAACGCCATCACCGTGCTCGGATCGCGGCGGGTCATCCCGTCGACCACGCCGCGCACCGCTTCGATCGACGGCAAGCTCAGCGCGGCCCGTGCGACAGACATGTCGATCTGCCCGCCGGCGAACGACTCGAGCTGGTCGAGTAGGCTCACCGCATCGCGCAAACCGCCGCGTGCGACCAGAGCCAGGCGCTCGAGCACCGCCGGCTCGATCTGCATGCCCTCTGAGGCGGCGACGCGCTGCAACTGATCGCGGATGAGCTGAAACGGGATGCGGCGAAAATCGAAGCGCTGGCAGCGCGACACGATGGTGGGCGGCACCTTGTGGGCGTCGGTCGTCGCGAGCACAAAGATGGCGTGCGGGGGCGGCTCTTCGAGGGTCTTGAGAAAAGCGTCCCAGGCCGGCGCGGTCAGCTCGTGCGCCTCGTCGAGGATGTAGACCTTGAAGCGCCCAACGCCGGGCCGATAGGCGACCTTGTCGCGCAGGTCGCGCATGTCGTCGATGCCGCGGTTAGATGCCGCGTCGATCTCGATCAGATCCAGCGCGCGGCCATCCAGGGCAGCCTGACACAGGCGGCACTGGTTGCACGGGTCGCCGTCCTGCAGGTTTTCGCAGTTCGCGGCGCGATACAGAATACGGGCGACGCTGGTCTTGCCGGTGCCGCGCGGTCCGGTGAACAGGTAGGCGTGCGACGGGCGGCCGAGCTTGACCGCGTTGCGCAGCGTGCGCGTGACGTGATCCTGGCCAACCACGTCCTCGAATCGAAGCGGGCGCCAGCGCAGGTACAGCGCCCGGTGGGGCGCCGTCGGCGGCGGTTCAGAGGGCAACTGGTCGTCAAACACGGAACTTCGAGCCATTAAGCGCTGCTCTGCCTACTGGGACAATGAGTGTCACGGGGCTGCTCTGTTTACTCGGACAATGAGCGTCATGGGGCTGATCTGTCTATTCGGACAATGCGCGTCACGGGGCTGCTCTGTTTTACTCGGACAATGCGCGTCACGGGGCGCTCATTTCCTGGATCCGGGCGATTAGCGACGGGCTGCGCAGTCGGCGCTCGACGATGTGCTCGGCGTACGCTCTGAGCAATACCTCGGCCTCGCGCGCGACCGGCGCCGGCACGACGACTGACCGCCGCCCGTCGCTGTGCTGCACGTACCGCAGGAGCTTCAAGACCGACGTGCCAACCGCGCGCGCCGAAGGCTCGAGCGGGCCGCAGCCCGGACACAGCACCCCGCCGATCAGCGCGGAGAACTGGTTGCGCTCGGGCTCGATCGTCACCCGACACGTCACACACTCGCGCAGCTCAGGCCGGTAGCCGAGCGCTTCGAGCAGGCGCAGGTGACACACGATCAGCACCAGCCTGGCCTCGGCCGAGCCCTCGGCGCCGGCGCTCGAGGCCGCGCCGTCGAGATCGCGCAGGCCGTCGACGAGCACGTCGAAGACGGCGCGATTTTCCATGCGGTCTTCGGTCAGCAGGTCGACCATCTCGGCCAGGTAGTAGGCGTGCGTGGTCAGAACCAGGTCTTCGCGCACCGCCCGGAAGGCTTCCAGCGTGTCGGCCTGAGAGATGACGTCCAGCTCACGGCCGACCGCGAACATCACGTCGCTCAACGTGAAGGGCTCGAGGTGGCCGGCCGAGCGGCTCGTGGTGCGCCGCACGCCCTTGGCGACCGCCCGAATTTTGCCGACGTCGCGCGAATAAAACGTCACGATGCGATCGGCCTCACCCAGGTCCATGCGCTTCAGAATGACCGCTGGCGTGCGGTACAGGCGTTGACGGGACACGCTGGTTAGCCGGGCAGCAAACCCGGTAAGGGCTGGACGAGCATAACCCCCGCGGCGGGGTCGATCTTCTTGACCACGTCCTTGATGGCCGGCACCAGGATCTCGCCGCGCCCGCCACGGATCACGTAGACGTCGTTGGCCCCGGTTTCCAGGATGTCGGTGACTTCGCCCAGCGGTTCGTGGGTGGTGGCGTCCTCGACGCGCAGACCGATCACCTGGTGCCAGAAATACTGGCCCTTGGGCAGGGCAACGGCGTCTTCAACGCGGATCTGGATCTCTTTGCCACGGAACGTTTCGGCCGCGTCGCGATCCGCCAGATCCTGGAGTTTGAGGAGCACGGTCATGCCCTGCACCCGGGCGGCCTGAATCGTGTGGGCCAGCCCGTCGATCGTAACGCGATTGCCGCGGCGAAATCGGCGCGCCGGGAAATCGGTCACGATGCGGCACTTCAACTCGCCCCGGATCCCATGGGCGCCCAGCACCTGAGCGACGATCAGGTAGTCAGGTCGCGCGTTAGACGACGTCGAGGTCGACGCGAGTGCCTTTGCGGGTGGCGGCGGCTTTGACGAGGGCGCGGAGTCCGCGGACGACGCGGCCCTGGCGGCCGATGACTTTGCCGATGTCCTCTTCGTCGACTTCGAGTTCATAGACCGTGGTATTGCCATCCGGGACCTCGTCGACTTTGACCGCGTCTGGCTTGTCGACGAGCGCCCTGGCGACATACTCGACCAGCCCCTTCAGGTCGGGCTCGAGCTCTTCGAAGTCGTCCTCGTCTTCTTCGAGTTCTTCCTCGGCGGTGCTGGCAGGCGCCTGGGGTTCTAGTTCGGCCATGGCGCGCTACGCGGGGACGGCCGGGGCGGCGGCGGCGGCGGCTGGCGTGGGCACATACACCGGTGCGGGCATGATGCCGCGCGAGGACAACAGGCGCGCCACGCGATCGGTCGGCTGGGCGCCCTGCTTCAGCCACGCACGGACGCGGTCCTCTTTGAATTCGAACGTGGTCGGCTCAGTGAGCGGGTTGTAGTGGCCCAGAATCTCGAGGAAGGTGCCATCGCGAGGCGACGTCGCCTCCGCGACGACGAGGCGATAAGCGGGCTGTTTCTTGGCGCCAGTGCGGCGCAACCTGATCTTTAGCAACGGGCAGTGCTCCAACGTACGTGCGCTCTAGCGCGCGAATGGGCAGAAGTATAAATCAGATTGAACTTAGCACACATGTTCGTCACTGGCGTGTCGGGCAGATCGAACCGGAACTGGCCCGCGACCCTGCGGTTGGACGGGGATGAGAGGCCCTCTGTTCAGGGATGGCATGCCCGCCCACGCGCCTGCGGGAGAAGGCGGGCTACACACATCGAGAAGGCGTGCGAAGCAATCGAGATCCGTGGGGCCTCGGCATCTATTGCACGGAGTCTTTGCGTCGCCTCTTTACCAGAATCGATCCATACCTGCGTCATGCTCGTCGACGCCGCGACATGCTGACAGCTTTGGCCACATGCTAGATGCAATTGCTGGTATTTCTCGCACAATAGAGAGGCGTTTGGTATACTGCGGTGCCTTCCTGGCCTTCTTGAGTCCGTACTTTTTGCGTTCTTTCTCACGCGAGTCGCGCGTTAGAAGGCCCGCTTCCCGTAGGACCTGTTTGTTTGCTTCGTCGGCTTTCAGTAGGGCCCGCGCGGTCGCGTGGATAATGGCGCCGGCCTGGCCGCTGACGCCGCCTCCAATGACTTTGGCCAACACGTTGAAGCTGGTCAGGCGGTTGGTCAGGCGGAGGGGGAGGGTGATGGCGGTCTGGTGCGAGGGCCGCGGGAAGCGCACTTCGAGCGGGATGCCGTTGACGATGATGTTGCCACTGCCTGGCTGCAGCAGCACGCGCGCGGTGCTCCGTTTGCGCCGACCAACCGCGGTGAAGCTGGTCAGACTCGAGCGGACGCCGCCGGTGGGCGCGGCGGGCGGGCGATCTCGCATCGTCATACGGAGTGCTCCTGATTGACGCGCTGGGCTTGCTTTTCGCTGGCGCGGAATTGCGCGACGTGCGGATGGACGGGCCCGGCGTATACCTTGAGCTTGCGGAGCATCTGTCGACCCAGCACGTTCTTCGGCAGCATGCCGCGGACGGTGTGCTTGATGACCCGTTCGGGCTGTCGCGCGAGGAGGTCGCCCAGGGCGACTGATTTCAGGCCACCGGGGTAGGTCGAGTGGCGGTAGTACATCCGCTGCTGCGCCTTATTGCCCGTGACCCTGATGGCGCTGGCGTTGACGACCACGACGAAGTCGCCCACGTCCATGTGCTCTGAGTAGGTGGGCAGATGCTTGCCCTTGAGGAAACCGGCGATCTGCGTCGCCAGGCGTCCCAGGGTCTGGCCCTCGGCGTCGACGAGGCGCCAGGCGTGGGTCACCTCGCTGGCTTTCGGCGTGTAGGTTTTCTGCGTGTTGCTGGGCATCTGGTAGGTTTCCTCGTTTGAGAGATGGTCGGTCAGTATTCGATTCGGTGCAAGCTCAACCCGACGGCGGGCGCATTGGGCCCGGCGGCGCGGCGGTCGCCGCTGCCGATCGCGGCGGTGAACCGCTCGGCCGTCCAGCGACCGCTGCCGACCCAGAGCAAGGATCCGACGATGGCGCGGACCATCTGCTTCAGGAAGGCGTCGGCGCAAATTTCGAAGATCAGCAGCGATTGGCTGACTTGCCGCCAGTCCGCGGCGAACACGGTGCGCACGGTCCACAGGCCAGGCGTGGTGTCGGTGGCCAGGGCAGCGAAATCGCGTCGACCGAGCAAGCTGGCGGCTCCCTGCCGCATCGCCGTGAGGTCGAGCGGCTCGTCGTCGACGAGGGAGCGTCCCTGCCAGGCGCTGAACGGGAGTCCCTGGCGCCAGATGGCGTAGCGGTACCAGCGGCGCAGGGCGGCCCGACGCGGGTCGAAACTGGATAGCACCTCGGCAACGTCGGTGACCCAGAGATCGTCCGGTAGCCAGCGGTGCACGACGCGCTGCAGGCCAACGGCCGGCATCGTCGAGGACGTGTCGAACGCCACGACCTGAGCGTCGGCGTGCACACCCGCATCAGTGCGGCCCGCGGCGACGACTCGGACCGGGTGGCCGACAGACTTCTCGAGGGCGCCCTCAAGCGTGTGCTGGAGCGTGGGTCGGCCGCGCGTGAGCGCCGGGCTCTGCGCAGCCCAGCCCGCGTAGCGCGTGCCGCGGTAACCCAGCGTGAGCTTCAATCGACGCACTGACAAACCAGATTGGAAAGGTGCAAACGGATCAAACGCCCGGGTAAGGGGCGTTACGGCACCAGTTCGATCTGGGCCATCGGGGCGCCGTCGCCGCGCCGCGGAATGAGCTTGAACGTCCGGGTAAAGCCGCCTGGACGGTCCTTGTAGCGCGGCACGATGTCGGCGAAGAGTTTCCTGGCCACCTCGACGTCGTAGAGTTTGGCCGCCACCAGCCGCCGCGCGTGCAGGTCGTCGGCGCGGGCGGTGCCGATGAGTTTTTCGACCTCACGCCGCAGCTCGGCGGCTTTGGGCGCGGTGGTCTGCAGGCGCTCGTGCCGGATCAACTCGGTCATCAGGTTGCGAATCAGAGACAGCCGGTGGCCGGTCGGACGACCGAGCTTACGTAGACCAACGCGATGTCGCATCGGAGCCCTCTAGTCCTCGTCGTCTTCGGTGCCGGAGGTGGCGCCCGCGGCGCCGTTCAGCGATTCTTCGGTGACCCCCGAGCCGATGGCGCCGCCGCTGCCGTCGGATCCCGCGCCTTCGGGCAGCACACCGTGTTCCTGCAGTTTTTCGCGCAGCTCGACCAGCGACTTCTGGCCGAAGTTGCGCAGCGACAGGAGCTCGTTTTCGCTCATCTGCAGGATCTGGCCGACCTTGGTGATCTGCGAGCGCTTGAGGCAGTTGTAGGTGCGCTGTGACAGCTCGAGCTGCTCGATTGGCATGTCGAAGATGCGGGAGGGCACCGGTCCGGCGCTGAGACCCTGCTTGTCGGGGCGCCGCTTTTCCTGCTGCAGCTCCTGGAAGAGCGCGAACTGGTCGATCAGGATATTGGCCGACTGCACCAGCGCCGCGACCGGAGTGATGGTGCCGTCAGTCTGGACGTCGATGACCAGTCGATCCAGATCGGTGCGCGCGCCGACGCGAGCGCTTTCGACGGTGTAGTTCACGCGCCGGATCGGCGTGAAGACGGCATCGACGGGGACCACCCCGAGCGGGACCGACTCGCGCCCATCTGAGGGCATGTAGCCGACGCCGCGTTCGACGGTCAGCTCCATGTCGAGTCGCGCGTCGGGCGAATCGAGGGTGGCGATGTGCAGCTCCGGGTTGGCGATCTCAATTTCCGAGGGGTAGATGAGATCGGCCGCGGTGACCACGCCCGGGCCCTGGGCTTCGAGGCGCAGCGTGACGGGCTGATCGCTATGCGACTTGAGCCGCAGCTGCTTCAAGTTGAGCAGCAGCTCTGTCGTGTCCTCCTTGACGCCCGGGATCGTGGCGAATTCGTGGTAAATGCGCTCGATCCTGACGGCCGTAACGGCGGCACCGGGCATCGACGACAGCAGGACGCGCCGCAGCGCGTTGCCGAGTGTGAGGCCAAAGCCGCGTTCGAGCGGGTCAACCTGGAACTTCGCGTAATCTTCGGTCTGCTGAAGGATCTCTACTTGCGCGTTAAGTTGTTCGAGCAATTCGGCCCACCTCCGGGCGACGTTTCAAAAAATAGACGGCTAGCGCGAGTAGTACTCGACGACGAGCGCCTCGTTGAGGTTGATGTCGATGTCCTGGCGAGTCGGCCGATCGGCAATGCGCCCGCTGAGCGCACTCGGATCGAGTTCCAGCCAGCGTGGAACGGTTTTGCGGGTCAGCGTCTCAGACACCGTCTTGAAGTACTCGTTGGCCCGACTGGACGCGTACACCGACACCGTGTCGCCGGCCTTGACCTGCGCCGAGGGGATATCTGTGCGGCGCCCGTTCAGGGCAATGTGGCCGTGGAACACCAGCTGACGGGACTGCCGACGTGAATCGGCAAAACCGAGGCGATAGACCACGTTGTCGAGCCGCATCTCCAGGACGCGGAGCAGGTTTTCGCCGGTCACGCCTGGCATGCGCTCGGCGATCACGAAGTGTTTGTGGAACTGCCGCTCGAGAATGCCGTAGATGTTGCGCGCCTTCTGCTTCTCTTTGAGCTGCAGGCTGTACTCGCTTTCTTTGCGGCGGCGGCGGACGTTGCTCGGCGGTTGACCGGGCGGCGTGGGTCGCCGTTCCACCGCGCATTTGGGCGTGAAGCAGCGTTCGCCCTTGAGAAACAGTTTCATCCCCTGCCGTCGGCAGAGCCGACAGACAGGTCCGGTGTAGCGGGCCATTGAACTCCTAGACCCTTCTCTTCTTGGGCGGGCGACAGCCGTTGTGCGGGATGGGCGTGCGATCGACGATGGCCGTGACCTCGAGCCCGGCGGCCTGAAGCGAGCGGATAGCTGCCTCGCGGCCGGCTCCGGGACCGCGAACGAAGACGCTGACCTGGCGCATCCCGTGCTCCATGGCCTTGCGTGCCGCGGAGTCCGCCGCCAGACCGGCAGCGTACGGCGTGCTCTTGCGCGAGCCCTTGAAGCCCGACGCACCCGAGGATCCCCAGGTGAGCACGTTGCCGTCTGGATCGGTGATGGTGACGATGGTGTTGTTGAAGCTGGATTGGATGTACGCGTTGCCCCGCGGCACGTTCTTCCGTTCGCGACGACGGACCCGTGCGCCCGCGGCATGCGCTGTGCGACGTTCGGCCATGCAGGCTTACTTCTTCGCGGCGGCCTTCTTACGGCCGGCCACGGTCCTGCGCGGTCCCTTGCGAGTGCGCGCGTTCGTACGAGTGCGTTGGCCGTGGACCGGCAGACCGCGGCGGTGACGGATGCCGCGGTAGCAGTTGATCTCCATCAACCGCTTGATGTTCAGGTTGACCTCACGCCGCAAGTCACCCTCGACCGTGTACTCGCGGTCGATGATTTCGCGCAGGCGCGAGACCTCGTCTTCGCTCAGATCACGGGTGCGGCGATCGGGCGGAGTATTGGTCCGCGCCAGGATCTTGTACGCCGTCGTATGCCCGATGCCGAAGATATAGGTCAATGAGACCCAGATTTGTTTATCGCGGGGAATATCAACGCCGGCGATACGTGCCACGTGTACTCTGACTCCTAGCCCTGCTTCATCTTGTGCTTCGGATTGGTGCAGATGATCATCACCGAGCCCTTGCGGCGGATGATCTTGCAGCGCTCACAGCGCGGTTTAATCGAGGTGCGATACTTCATTTTTGAACCCTGCAGTTGGGCCGTGGCGCGCACAGCCGAAAACCGCCTCACGGCGGCAATCCCCGTACTTTAGCATACCGCCGCCTCTAGCCGCGCCTCAATCGCGGCCGCGACGGCGTCGATGTCCTGAGTTCCGTCAATTTCGCCCAGGATGCCCCGATCGCGGTAGTAATCCACGACCGGGACGGTGTCCTGAATGTAGACGTTGATGCGGGCCGAGACGACGTCGAGACGGTCGTCATCGCGCTGGTAGAGCTCGCCACCATCGAGGTCGCAGGAGCCTTCCCTGGCCGGCGGCCTGACGCGGTAGTTGTAGGTCGCCTGGCACGTCCGACAGGTCCAGCGCCCGGCAGCGCGGTCGACGAGGACGTCGAAAGGCACCTTGAGGTACAGCGCGTGCGTCAGCGCGCGGCCTTCTTCTGCGAGCTCGGCGTCGAGTGCCTGGGCCTGCGCCAGGGTGCGCGGAAAGCCATCGAGCAAGACGCCGTGACTGGCGTCTGGCTGGCGCATGCGCTCGACGATCATCGTAATCACCAGGTCGTCGGGGACCAGCGCGCCGCGATCCATGTAGTCCTTGGCCTGGCGGCCCAGCTCGGTGTGCCGCGACACGTGCGCACGCAGCAGATCCCCGCTGGCAATGTGCGGGACGCCGTACTTGATCACGATGCGGCGCGCCTGGGTGCCTTTGCCGGCGCCGACGGGTCCCAACAGAATGAGGTCGAGGGGCGTCAGCGCCCCGTCGACACCGTTAGCGGCCAATGAAACCCCGATAGTTGCGCATGATGAGCTGGGCTTCGAGCTGGCGCATCGTGTCCAGCGCAACGCCGACCACGATCAGCACGGCGGTGCTGGAGATGGTGAGCGTCTGGAAGCCGGTCGCGGTCTTGACGAAGTACGGCAACACCGCCACGATGCCGAGAAAGAGCGCCCCGGCGACAGTGATCCGAATGAGGACTTGTGATAGGTATTGCGCGGTCGGTCGACCGGGCCGGATGCCAGGAATGAACCCATTCTGGCGCTGCAGGTTCTCGGCGATATTCTGCTGCTGGAAAATGACCAGCGCATAGAAGAACGTGAACGAGACCACCATGATGAAATACAGCAGCCAGTACACCGGGCTAGTACCCGCGTTAAAAGTGTTGTAGATGGTGGTTGCAACGGTCGAGACGATCGAGTTTTCGTTGTTGACGAAGTAACTGGAGATCGTCCACGGCAGAATGAGCATGCTCGAGGCAAAGATCAACGGAATCATCCCCGCCGAATTGACCTTGAGCGGGATGTGCGTCGTGCCACCACCGTAGACGCGATTGCCGCGGATCTGCTTCGAGATCTGGACCGGAATGCGGCGCTGACCTTCGTAGACGTAGATGATGGCGACGATCGTGACGATGGCCAGGACACCGAAGACCACCAGCGCCCCGAAGTCCGCGCCAGCCGCGAACCCCTGGAAGACCTGGAACGGCAGCCGGGCCATGATGCCGCCGAAGATGATGATCGATACCCCCTGGCCGACGCCGTACTGGGTGATCAATTCGCCCATCCAGACCAGGAGCATCGTGCCGGCGGTCATCGAGATGATGATGGCCGTGGTCCCGAGGGCGTCCTGGTCAAAGCCGAAGTTCTTGATGATCGGGGTGTTACCGCCCGAGCTGAAATTGATCAGGTTCGGTGTGCCATAGGCCTGGAACATCGCCAGCGGCACGGTGAGCCAGTGCGTCCACTGGTTGATCTTCTGACGGCCGCTCTCGCCCTCCTTGGCGATCTCCTGCAGCTTGGGGATGGCCGGCTGCATGATCTGCATGATGATCTGGGCGGTGATGTAGGGATACACGCCCAGCGCGGCTACCGACAGGCTGCTGAGCGCGCCGCCAGAGAAGAGGTCGAAGAAGCCAGCCAGCTGGTTGGTCTCGAAGACCTTCTGCAGGGCCGCGACGTCCGCGCCCGGCACCGGGATGTGGGCGATGAACCGGAAGGCGACCAGCATGCCCAGCGTGAAGAGCAGCTTGCGGCGCAGATCGGGAATCTTGAAGGCATCGACGGCCGCGGTCAGGAGTGGAGCGTTGAGCATGGTGGTGGTCCGGTCGGGTTACTCGATGGTTTCGAAGGTACCGCCAGCGCCTTCGATCTTGGCTCGCGCGCCAACGGAAATTTTGTGGGCGCGGACGGTGAGTTTAACGGTCAGGTCGCCCTGGCCAAGAACTTTCACGGGGCCCGTTTTGCCCCGTAGCACACCGGCGATTTCGAACTCTTCGGGGCCGACGGTGCTGCCGTCGGGAAACCCCGCCAGGTCACGCACGTTGACCTCGCGGGACGGGACCCGGAACGGGTTCGTGAAGCCGCGGCGATAGGGCAGTTTGCGGATCAGCGGGAGCTGGCCGCCCTCGAAGTAGGGCGGCACGCCGCCGCCGGCGCGGGCGTTCTGGCCCTTGGTGCCCTTACCGCCCGTCTTGACTTTGCCGCTGCCATGTCCGCGGCCGATACGGATTCGATCGCGCGTCGCGCCTTTAGGGCCGCGCAGTTCGTGCAGGCGCATCTAGTGCTCAGCCTCCTGGATGCGGACCAGGTGGTTGACCTTTTTCACCATGCCGCGGGTAACCGGCGTGTCGGAGTGCTCGACCACCTGGTGGAGCTTGCGCAGGCCGAGGGCGATGACGGTCGCGCGCTGCCGCTGCGTGCCCCCGATCGGACTTCGGACCAGCTCGAGCCGCAGCCGCCTGGGCGTCTCGTCAGGCACTGGCCGGCTCCTCGGGTGGGGTGGTCAGGGCGCCAGGGTCCGGCGCCGTCTCCGTGGGCACACCGGGCGCCGGGGCGCTGGCTTCTGGCGCGGGTGCCTCGGGTTCGGGCGGGGTGACCATGGCGCCGTCCACGGTGGTGTCGGACGGCGCGGCGGCCTCCATCATCGGGCGCGGTGCCGCGGCTGGCGGCGGCGCGACCCGCCGGCGCATTTGGACAACGGCCTGCGGGTCACGCAGGTTGGTCAGCGCCAGCAGCGCGGCCTGGACCACGTTGACGGGGTTCGAGCTGCCCAGTGACTTGGACAGGATGTCCTTGATCCCGGCGGCCTCGACGACCGCGCGCACGGCGCCCCCCGCGATGACGCCAGTGCCAGGCGCGGCGGGCTTGAGCAGCACCCGGGCGGCACCGAATTTCTGCAGGATCTCGTGCGGAATGGTCGTCCCGGCCATGGGCACCCGGATCAGATTCTTGCGCGCGCGCTCGGCGCCCTTGCGAATCGAATCGGGGACTTCGTTGGCCTTCCCGAGCCCAACGCCGACATGGCCCGACCCATCGCCAACCACGACGACGGCGCTGAAGGAAAACCGTCGCCCGCCTTTGACGACCTTGGCGACCCGGTTGACCTGGACGACTTTCTCTTCCAGGGCGATACCGCCTGGACCGATCTGTTCTTGACGCGGCATAAGCGCTTCCTAGGACTCCAACGCATGGCTGGGCATAGCTGTTTTTAAAACTCCAGTCCGGCTTCGCGCGCGGCGTCGGCCAGAGCTTTGACGCGCCCGTGGTAGAGGTAACCCCCGCGGTCGAAAACGACCGCGTTGATGCCCTTGTCTTTGGCGCGCTCGGCGATCGTCCTGCCAACGGCGCGAGCGCGGTCCACTTTGGTGCCGCTCACGCTGCCACGCGCCTCGGCTTCATTGGTGCTGGCCGCCACCAGCGTCGTGCCCGAGACGTCATCGATGACCTGGGCGTAAATGTGGTGCAGCGAGCGGAACACGTTGAGCCGCGGCCGCTGGCCCGTACCGCGCAGCATGACACGGATGCGTCGGTGGCGGCGTTGGCGCGCCGCGCGAGTGTCGAGAGGTTTATACATGGGGCCTATTTCTTCTTCGCGCCGGCCTTGCCGGCCTTGCGACGGATGACCTCTTCGGCGTACTTGATGCCTTTGCCTTTGTACGGCTCAGGCGGACGCACTCGCCGAATCTGGGCGGCGACCTCACCGACGAGCTCTTTATCGGCGCCACTGATCGTGATGGCGTTGGCTGCCACGGTGAAGCTGATGCCGGCCGGAGCCGGGTAGAGCACCGGGTGCGAATAGCCGACCTGTAACACCAGGCTGCCCGCCGACACCGCGGCGCGATAGCCAACCCCATTGACTTCGAGGCGTCGGGTATAGCCGTCGGTCACGCCGGTGACCATGTTGGCGATCAGGCTACGGGTGAGGCCGTGCAGTGAGCGATGGGCTGGCTCATCAGACGACCGCTCGACGCGCAGCGTCCCGTTGTCGCGCACCACGCTGATCTGGGGTGGGACTTTGCGTTCGAGCTCGCCCTTCGGACCCTTCACGTGCACCGTGCCGTCGCCAAGGTCGATGGTCACCCCGCTGGGCACTGGAATAGGCATCTTGCCAATACGTGACATGCGTTCCGGTGCCTCCGCGCTACCAGACGTGGGCCAGGACTTCGCCGCCTACCTTGAGGCGGCGCGCCCGGGCGCCACTCATGACGCCCTGCGGCGTCGACAGGATGGGGGTCCCGAGACCGCCGAACACACGCGGGATCTCAGAGGAGCGGGCATAGACCCGCAGCCCGGGCTTGCTGATGCGTTTGATGCCCATCAGGATCGGGTCGCGGCCGCGGCCGCCAGGCGCATAGCGCAGCTGGACGCGCAGCACTTTGTGGACACCCTCGCCGCGCTCTTCGAACGAATCGATGTAGCCCTCATCGCGCAGCACTTCGGCAATCGCCCATTTCATCTTGGAAAACGGCATGTCGCAGCTCGAGTGCCGAGCCAGCGACGCGTTGCGGATGCGCGTCAGCATGTCCGCGATCGGATCGCTCATCGTCATCGGGCTACCAGCTCGCCTTGGTGATGCCGGGGATTTCGCCCGCGAGCGCCAGCCGCCGGAAGCAGATGCGACACAGTGTGAACCGACGGATGAAGGCCCGCGGCCGGCCGCACAGTTTGCAGCGATTGTGCTGCTGCGTTTTGAAGCGAGCCGGACGGTTCGCTTTGACGATCAGTGATGTCTTGGCCACGGTGGCCTCTGGCCTCCTGTGTGAGGTTCAGCCCTCATGCGAGCTGCCTTTCAACACGGTGTCGAATCAATCAGTTTAGCGTCGTCGTCGGGTGGGCGGCGGCTTGACCACCGGGATGTTGTCGCCCTCGCGCTGGAATGGCATGCCCAGCAACTCGAGCAGGCGGCGCGCCTCCTGATCGGTGCGGGCGGTCGTAATGATCGAGACCTCCAGCCCGCGCGCCTTGTCGACCTGGTCGTAATTGATCTCGGGGAAGATCAGCTGTTCTTTCAGGCCCAGGGTAAAGTTGCCGCGACCGTCGAACGAGCGGCTTGGCACCCCCCGAAAGTCGCGGGTCCTGGGCAATGCGGCGTTCATCAAGCGGTCGAGGAACTCCCACATGCGCTCACCACGCAACGTGACGGTCACGCCGACCTGCTGGCCCTCGCGGAGTTTGAACTGGGCGATGGACTTCTTGGCCTTTTTGATGATGGGCTTCTGCCCGGTGATGATGCTGACGTCGCGGACGGTGGCGTCGAGCGCCTTGGCGTTGCTGATGGCTTCGCCGACGCCGACGTTGACGCTCACCTTGGCCACGCGGGGCACCTGCATCGTGTTGTGGTAGTTGAAGTCCTGGACCAGGGCTGGCACGACGTCGCGCATGTACCGCTGGTGGAGTCGGGATTTTTCCCCGGGCGCGTACTCGTCGCGTGTTGCGGGTGCCGCCACTTCGGGGGCTGGGTTTCTGGCCACGGGTTATTCTCGCGCCATCTGTTCGCCGGAGGCGATGGCGATGCGGACCTTCTTGCCGTTCCCCAGCTGGCGCATGCGGACACGCGTCGGCTTGCTCGTCTTGGGGTCGACCAGGGCGAGGTTCGACAGGTGGATGGGCTGTTCGACGTCGACGATGCCCGCCTGGCGCGCCCGCCCGGGCTTGAAGTGGCGCTTGCTGATGTTGATGTCCTGGACGAGCGCGGTGCCCTTCGCCGGCATCACCTGACGGACGACGCCCCGCTTCCCGCGCTCGCGGCCGGTGAGCACGATCACGTCGTCACCTTTCTTTACGCGTGCGAGAGTCACTTGCTAGAGCACCTCCGGCGCCAGTGAGATGATCTTCATGTAGTTGCGTTCGCGCAGCTCGCGGGCCACCGGACCGAAGATGCGCGTGCCTTTGGGGTTGTTTTTGTCCTGCAGGATGACCGCGGCATTGTCGTCGAAGCGAATGTAAGAGCCGTCTGGACGACCGTACTCTTTGGCCTGGCGGACGATCACCGCCTTGACCACTTCGCCCTTTTTGACCGAGCCGCCGGGGGTGGCTTCTTTGACCGACGCGACGATGACATCGCCGATCGAGGCCTCGAATTTCGAACCGCCGGCGACCACCCGGATACACATCAGCTCGCGGGCGCCGGTGTTGTCTGCGACGCGGACCCGCGTTTGGGGCATTATCATGATGGTGACCTAGATTTCCACTTCGGCGATGGCGAGCGGTTCGCCAGTGCCGCGCCGCAGGATGTTCTGGACGACCCAGTGCTTGTCCTTGCTGATCGGGCGGGACTCTTCGATGATCACCGTGTCGCCGATCTGGCACCGATCCGACTCGTCGTGGGCCTTAAAACTGCGGGTGCGGCGGAGGGTGCGCCCGTACAACCGGTGGCGGGTCACCAGTTCGACGGCGACCACGACCGTCTTGTTCATCTTGTTGCTGGTCACCCGGCCGACCTTGGTGCGGCGCGGCTTGCGTTCATCAGGCATGCGTGTCTATCTCCCGCTCGCGCCAGCGGCCAGCAGCTCCTGCTGACGCTGCAGCGTCTTGACGCGGGCGATATCCCGCCGCACGACGCGGATACGCGCCGTGTTGGTCAACTGTCGCGTTGCGAACTGAAACCGCAGCTTGAACATTTCCTCGTGCAGCTCGCTCAGCCGGACCTCAGGATTCGCCACCTGCTCCTTCTTCGGTTTTGTCCGCTGGCGCGCCGGCTGCGTGCTACGAGGCTGCCTCGGCTTCCTCTCCGCCACTTTCGAGACCCTCCTTGATCATGAACTTGGTGGCGACCGGCAGCTTGTGGGAGGCCAGGCGCAGCGCCTCCCGAGCAAGATCGTGGCGCACGCCGCCGATTTCGAACAGCACGTGTCCCGGTTTGACAACCGCGACGTAGTGGTCAGGGGCACCCTTGCCCGAGCCCATGCGGGTCTCGGCGGGCTTGGACGTCACGACCTTGTCGGGAAAAATGCGGATCCAGACTTTGCCGCCCCGCTTGAGGTGATGGGTGATGGTCCGCCGCGCCGCCTCGATCTGGCGGGCGGTGATCCAGGCGGGCTCGATGGTGCGGATCGCGTACTCGCCAAAGGCGATCGTGTTGCCGCGCAGGGCGACGCCACCCAGGCCGCCGTGGGTGCGTTTCATCATCTTGCGATGCTTCATTCGCTTTGGCTGCAGCAAGGTCAGTTATCCCCGGCGGGGGCCCCCCTGTTGGAATGGCTGTACAGCACGGGCTTACCTTGGCTCGTCTCCGCCTGGCAGCGGCGGTGGCGGTACAGACGGCGGACTGGGTGGTGCGGGCGGTGTCGGCGCGGGCCGGCTCGGAACGATCGGCAGCTGCGGGGGGGCGTCCGCGACGCGCTGCGCCCGCGGCTTCAGTTCGCCCGATTCCTCGCCCGGATCGAAGACGCCACCCGTTGAATAGTCGACCTCGGCAGGCACCGGTGGCGGAGCGACTTCGGCCGCGGGCGCTTCAGGCACCTCGGCGCGGACCGTCGCCCGCGGACCACGTCGGTCCGGCTGGCGCTGTTCGGCCGCCACTTCTTCGGGGCTGCGGCCGTCAGGCGTGAAGTCGCCCCGGTAGATCCACACCTTGACGCCGATGATGCCGTAGGTGGTATGTGCCTCGGTCTGGCCGTAGTCGATGTCCGCGCGCAGCGTGTGCAGCGGGACGCGTCCCCAGCGGTCCCACTCGCGGCGGCTCATTTCCGAACCACCCAGCCGACCCGAGACCTGGACCCGGACGCCCTTGGCGCCGAAGCGCTGCGCGCGCTGCACCGCCTGCTTCATCGCCCGCCGAAACGCGACGCGTTTTTCCAGTTGATCGGCGATGCTGCGGGCCACCAGAAACGCGTCGACCTCGGGCTGACGGATCTCCTGGATCGTGACCCGTATGCGTTTCGAGGTCATTGCCTCGAGCGTCCGCCGCAATTCTTCGACTTTGACGCCGCTCTTGCCGATGACGATGCCTGGCTTGGCGGCGTGGATCGTGACCGTGATCATGTTCGCCGAACGCTCGATTTCGACCTTCGAAACCCCGGCGTCAGCCATGCGCGTCATGATGTGCTGGCGGACTTTGATGTCCTCCAGCAACAGGCTGGCGTACTCGGCGCCGGTGGCGAACCAGCGGCCCTGCCAATCCTTGACCGATCGGTCGCCGACCTTGATGCCCAGGCGAAAACCGATCGGGTGAACTTTCTGGCCCATACTGGTAGTCCTACGCGCCCTTCTCGGCCACGACGACGGTGATGTGGCTCGAACGTTTCAGGATCTGATTCACGCGACCTCGGGCTCGCGGACGCCAGCGCTTGAGCGTGCGGCCCTCGTCGGCTGAGCAGCGCATGATCACCAGATCGTCCGGATCCATATTGAAGTTGTTTTCGGCGTTGGCCACGGCCGAGCGCACCGCCGCGGCGACCGGCCGGGCAGCCCGTTTGGGCAGGAACTTGAGGATCGCCAGCGCTTCCGTGGCGGGCTTGCCCCGCACGACTTCCAGCACCAGCCGCACCTTCTGGGCCGACATGCGGATGCCGCGCTGGACCGAGCGAACTTCGACGCCGGCCATCAGCGGGCCCCCGTGGCTTTTTCACCGCGGGCGGTATGCCCGCGGAACAGGCGGGTGAGCGCGAACTCGCCCAGCTTGTGACCGACCATGTTCTCGGTGACGTAGATGGGCACGTGGCGGCGGCCGTCGTGCACGGCGATCGTGTGGCCGACCATCTCGGGAAAGATGGTCGAGTCGCGGGACCAGGTGCGCAGCACCTCCTTGCGGCCGCCCGAGTTCATCGCCACGATGCGCTTCATCAGTTTCGGATCCACGAAGGGACCCTTCTTCAGGCTTCTACTCATTTGGTGCGCTTCCTCACGATGAACTTGTCGGTGGCCTTGCGGTGGCGGGTCTTCTTGCCCATCGCGATTTTGCCCCACTTCGTCTGGGGCTGGCCGCCGATCGGCGCCTTGCCCTCACCCCCGCCGTGGGGATGGTCGCGCGGGTTCATCGCCGCGCCGCGCACTGTGGGCCGGAAGCCCATGTGCCGCGTGCGCCCGGCTTTGCCGACGCTGATCGTGGCGTGCTCGGGATTGCCGACCTGTCCCAGGGTGGCCATGCATTCGACGTGGATCAGGCGCACCTCGCTGGAGGGCAGCCGCACCTGGGCCCAGTCACTTTCTTTGGCCATCAACTGCGCCCCGCCGCCGGCGCCGCGCACGAGTTGGCCGCCGCGGCCGGGTTTCAGCTCAATGTTGTGGATGATCGAGCCGACCGGGATGTCGCGCAGCGCCAGGGCGTTGCCAGGCGAGAGGTCAGCTTCGGGCCCGGAGCTGAGCCGCATGCCAACGCGCACGCCGACGGGCGCCAGGATGTAGCGACGCTCCTGGTCGGCGTACTCGATCAGCGCAATCCGCGCGCTGCGGTTGGGGTCGTATTCGATCGCGATGACGCGCCCGGGGACACCGATCTTGTTGCGCTTCCAGTCGATGATGCGGTACAGGCGCTTGTGGCCGCCGCCGCGGTGACGGGTGGTGATGCGGCCGTTGTTGTTGCGCCCGGCGGTCTTTTTGAGCGGCTCGGTGAGCGCGCGCTCGGGTTTGGTTTTGGTGATCTCGTCGAAGGTCGACACGGACATGCCGCGCCGGCCGGGCGAGGTCGGTTTGTAGTTCTTGACGGGCATCGGCTTCCTTTTCTAAACCCCTTCGAAGAGGTCGAGCCGTTGGCCGGCCCGCAACGTCACGATGGCTTTTTTCCAGGACCGCGTCATGCCCACCGAGCGGCCGCGGCGGCGCTCCTTGCCTGGCACGCGCAGGATGTTGACGGTGAGGACCTGGACCTTCTTGTTCGCGAAGACTTCCTCGATGGCGTGCTTGATCTGAATTTTGTTGGCGTCGGGCGCGACTTCGAACACGTATTTGCCAAGCTCGCCGAGCACGGTGCTCTTTTCGGAGACGACCGGCCGAACGATCGTGCTGAAGGCATTCAGTGAGCTCATTCGGCGGTCTCCTCAGGCTCGGTCGTCCGCGCCTCGCTTTCGCTCGCGCTCGGGTCGGCCTCAGCCTCGGGATCAGGTGTCCCTTTGCGCGCGCGCCGTGGCCGCGCGGCCGGCTCGGGTTCGGCAACGGCTTCTGGAAGCGGAACCTTTGAAGGTAGCGGGGAACCAAGCGGTTCGGCTTCCGCTGCGGGCGCAGGTCTGCCAGTCGCTTCCGTCGGCGAAGTAGACGGCACCATGGGTGAAGCGAGATCCGCGGTGAGCGTGCGCGTCAGCTCCTGCACGGCCGACTCGGTCAACACCATGCGCGGCAGGCGCAGAATGTCCAGCAGATTGAGCCCGTTCGGCGTCACCACGTGGACATTGTCGAGGTTGCGCGCGGCCCGAAAGATCAGGTCGCTGCGCTCGCCCAGCACGACCAGGGCTCCGTCGGCAGCACCGAGCGTGGCCAGGGCGGCCAGCAGCGCCCTCGTCTTGCCAGCGTCGATCGTGAACGCGTCGACGATCGTCAGCGCATCTTCGGCAACCCGAGCCGAGAGCACCGAACGCAGCGCCAACCGGCGCATCTTGCGCGGCAAGGCCTTCTCGTACGAGCGTGGGTGCGGGCCGAAGACCACGCCACCACCGCGATAGTGGGGCGCGCGCTTCGAGCCCTGGCGCGCGTAGCCGGTGCCCTTCTGGCGGTACGGCTTCTTGCCGCCCCCGGCGACCTCGCCGCGTGTGCGTGTATCGTGCGTGCCCTGGCGGGCATTCGCCTGCTGCGTGACGACGGCCTGATGGACGACGGCCGGATTCGGCGTGATGCCGAACACGCGATCGTCCAGGTCAATCGTCCGCAGGACGCTGCCACGCAGGTCGACGACATTCGATCGCATGCCGTCTACCCCTCCAGACCCTTCTTGCGGATCATGATGAGCCCGCCGTTTGGCCCGGGAATGGCGCCGCGCAGCGCCACCAGGTTGCGCTCGGGGTCAACCGACAGGATGCGCAGGTTCTTGACGGTGATGCGGGCGTTGCCGAGGCGTCCGCCCATCCGCATTCCCTTGAATGTCCGACCTGGCGTGGTGCCCGAGCCGACCGAGCCCGAGTGGCGCCAGCGATCAGATTGGCCGTGTGTCTTCGGCCCGCCGTGAAAGTTGTGGCGCTTCATGACGCCGGCGAAGCCTTTGCCCTTGGACGTGCCGATGACGTCGACGATTTCGCCCTGCTCGAAGATGCTCGCGTCGATGCGGGCGCCCAGCTCGAGATCGTCCAGGCTATCGGCAGGCACTTCGCGCAGCGCTGAGAGGCCCTGCTTTTCGGGCAGGCCAGCCTTCTTCAGGTGGCCCTTTTGCGGCTTCGTCTGGCGATCCGTCTCCCCGAAGCCGAGTTGGACGGCCGTGTAGCCGTCGACGTCGGGGGTGCGCAGCTGCGTCACGAAGCAGGGGCCGGCCTCCACCAGCGTGGAAGCAGTGACAACACCGTTTTCGTCGAAGAGCCGGGTCATGCCCAGCTTTCGACCCAGCAAAGCCTGAATCATAGTTTGATTTCGATGTCTACACCGGCGGGTACGTTGAGGCGCATCAGCGCATCGACGGTCTTGGAGGTGGGCTCCAGGACGTCGATGAGCCGCTTGTGCGTGCGCATCTCGAATTGCTCTCGGGAGTCCTTGTCGATGAACGGGCCGCGGATGACAGTAAACCGCTCGATACGCGTCGGCAGCGGTACGGGGCCGGCCACAACCGCCCCCGTGCGCTCCGCCGTTTCGACGATCTGCTGCGCGGACTGGTCCAGGATCTTGTGATCGAACGCCTTCAATCGGATCCGGATGCGCTGCTTGGCCATAGGGCCTACTTGAGGACCTTCGTCACTGCGCCGGCGCCGACGGTTCGGCCGCCTTCGCGAATGGCGAACCGGAGTCCCTCTTCGATGGCGACCGGCGTGATCAGCTCGATCTCCATCTGCACGTTGTCACCCGGCATGACCATCTCCATCCCCTCGGGGATCTTGATGGTGCCGGTGACGTCGGTCGTGCGGACGTAGAACTGCGGCCGATAGCCATTGAAGAACGGAGTGTGGCGCCCGCCCTCCTCTTTCGAGAGTACGTAGACCTCGGCGTTGAACTGCGTGTGCGGGGTGATGCTGCCGGGCTTGGCCAGTACCTGGCCGCGCTCGACGTCCGTGCGCTCAATGCCCCGCAGCAGGCAGCCCACGTTGTCCCCGGCGATGCCACCCTCGGCGAGCGTCTTCTGGAACATCTCGACACCGGTGACGACCGTCTTGCGCACGACGCCGAAGCCGATGATCTCGATCTCTTCGCCCTGCTTGACCTTGCCGCGCTCGATGCGACCCGTGACGACGGTGCCGCGGCCCTTAATGCCGAAGACATCTTCGATGGGCATCAGGAACGGCCGGTCGACCGCGCGCTCAGGCGTTGGGATGTAGTCGTCGACGGCGTCCATCAGTTTGCGGATCGAGTCGTACTCTGGCGCGTCGTAGTCGGTGCTGTCCGACTCCAGTGCCTTGACGGCCGAACCACGAATGATCGGGATGTCGTCGCCCGGGAAGTGGTTCTTGGTGAGCAGCTCGCGCAGCTCCATCTCGACGAGCTCGAGCAGCTCCTCGTCTTCCATCAGGTCGACCTTGTTCAGGTAGACCACCACGGCGGGGACTTCCACCTGCCGGGCGAGGAGGATGTGCTCGCGGGTCTGGGGCATCGGGCCGTCAGGGGCCGAGACCACCAGGATGGCGCCGTCCATCTGGGCCGCGCCGGTGATCATGTTCTTGATGTAGTCCGCGTGGCCCGGGCAGTCCACGTGGGCGTAGTGGCGTTTGGCCGTTTCGTACTCGACGTGCGCGATGGCGATGGTGATGCCGCGCGCGCGCTCCTCGGGGGCTTTGTCGATCTCGGCGAAGGACGTGAACTTCGCTCCGCCCTTCATGCCGAGGACCTTGGTTATGGCCGCGGTCAACGTGGTCTTGCCGTGGTCGACGTGACCGATGGTGCCGACGTTTACGTGTGGCTTGTTGCGCTCGAAAATCTTCTTGGCCATGTTGCTTCTTTCCTACTTCCTCTCCCTCGGCTGAATTTAGCGTCCTGCTTTGGCGGCGATCGCCAGGCCGAAATCGCGTGGCACTTGCTGATAGTGCGAGAACTGCATGGAATATGTGGCGCGGCCCTGAGTCATGCTGCGCAGGTCTGTGGCATAGCCGAACATCTCGGCCAGCGGAACTTTGGCACGTACGACCTGCGCGTTGCCGCGCGGCTCCATGCCCTCCACCTGTCCTCGGCGACTGTTCAGGTCGCCCATGACGTCGCCCAGGAAATCGTCGGCCGTCGTTACTTCCACCTCCATCATCGGTTCGAGCAGGACCGGGCTGGCTTTGCGCAGCGCAGCCTTCGTCGTTTGTGACGCGGCGATCTTGAAGGCCATCTCGTTCGAGTCGACCTCGTGGTACGAGCCATCGACCGCGGTCACTTTCAGGTCGACCATCGGGTAGTTGGCGATCACGCCACCCTCGACCGCCTCACGCGAGCCAGCCTCGACCGCCGTCGAGTACTCGCGCGGCAGTTTGCCGCCGACGATCTTCCATTCGTACTGAATTCCTGAACCCGGCGGCAGTGGCTCGACTATCAATTCGACGTCGCCATACATGCCGTGGCCGCCCGTCTGGCGCTTGAACGGCTCGCGCGCCATCGCCCGCTGGGTGATCGTCTCGCGGTACGCGACCTGCGGGCGGCCGACGTTGGCGTCGACGTGGTGCTCGCGCATCAGGCGGTCGACGAGCACCTCCAGGTGGAGCTCGCCCATCCCAGCGATGATGGTCTGGCCGGTTTCCACGTCGCTGTTGACACGGAAGGTCGGATCCTCGTCCATGAGCTTGCCCAGGGCGATGCCCATGCGGTCCTGGTCTTGCTTCGTCTTCGGCTCGATCGCCACGCGGATGACCGGCTCGGGGAAGGTGATCGCCTCGAGCACGATCGGCCGGTCCTCGTCGCACAGCGTGTCGCCAGTGACGGTGCCCTTGGGCCCGACGATCGCGGCGATCTCGCCCGCCCTGCACTCCGGTATGTCCTTGCGCTCGTTGGCGTGCAACTGCACCAGGCGACCGACGCGCTCGCGCTGGTCGCGGGTCGAGTTGTACGCGTACGAGCCAGTCTTCAGCGTCCCCGAGTACACGCGAATGAACGCGAGCTTGCCGACGAACGGGTCGGTGACGATCTTGAAGGCCAGCGCGCAGAACGGATCGTTCGGGTCAGGCCGACGAATCTCCTGCTCGCCGGTACGCGGGTTGGTGCCGGTCATCGGCGGGACGTCCATCGGCGACGGCAAGTAGTCGACCACCGCGTCCAGCAGCGGTCGCACGCCCTTGTTCTTCAGCGCGCTGCCGTTGAGGATCGGGACCAGCTTGCCCGAGATCGTGGCCTTGCGTAGCGCGGCCTTCAACTCGGGGACGCCGATTTCTTCCTCGGCGAAAAACCGCTCGAGCAGCACGTCGTCGAATTCGACGATCTTTTCGATCGCCGCCAGGCGGGCACGCTTGGCTTCGTCCTCGAATTCGGGCGGGATCGGCCCCGACTCGACGGGATCGTTGGGCTTCTCGCCAAAGGTGAGCGCCTTCTGCTCGAGCACGTCGATGATGCCCTGATAGTTGCCCTCGGCGCCCATCGGGATCAGGATCGGGACCGGGTTGGCGCCCAGGCGATCCACGATCATCTGCAAGGTGCGCTCGAAGCTGGCGCCGACGCGGTCCATCTTGTTGACGAAGCAGATGCGCGGCACGCTGTACTTGTCTGCCTGGCGCCAGACCGTCTCGGATTGAGGCTCGACGCCCGCGACCGCATCGAAGACGACCACGCCACCATCCAGGACGCGCAGGGACCGCTCGACTTCGACCGTGAAGTCGACGTGACCGGGCGTGTCGATGATATTGATGCGGTAGCCCTTCCACTCGGCCGTGGTCGCGGCAGCCGTAATAGTGATGCCGCGCTCGCGCTCCTGTTCCATCCAGTCCATGGTGGCTGTGCCCTCATGGACCTCACCGATTTTGTAGGTCCGACCGGTGTAGTAGAGGATGCGCTCGGTAGTGGTGGTCTTGCCCGCATCAATGTGGGCGATGATGCCGATATTTCGGGTGCGTTCGAGATCAATGTCTGCCATGAGTTGTTTCTTCGGCTAGTTACCAGCGGTAGTGCGAAAACGCCTTGTTTGCCTCCGCCATACGATGGGTCTCATCGCGTTTGCGGATGGTTGGTCCAGTATTGTTTGACGCGTCCAGGAGCTCGGACGCGAGTTTGTCGGCCATGCTCTTGCCACCGCGGGCGCGCGCCGAGGCGATCAGCCAGCGCATCGCCAGCGATTGCTTGCGGTCGCCTTTGATTTCCACGGGCACCTGGTACGTTGCGCCGCCAACCCGGCGGGGCTTGACTTCGAGCAGCGGCGTGGCATTGCGCATCGCCAGATCGAACACGTCGATGGGACTGCGGCGGGCCTGCTTCTCGATGCTGTCCATCGCCGTATAGACGATGCGCTCGGCGAGGCTCTTCTTGCCGTTGAGCATGAGCTTGTTCATGAAGCGCGTGAGGGTGCGGCTGCCGAAGCGCGGATCGGCGGGCACTTCTCTTTTTATGACGCGCGCGCGACGTGGCATTCTGTCTCCACTGCAGAAACCGTCTAGCCACGATTCCGGGCCGGCAGCTTCTAACGAACGAGCCTTTTTCAAGCGGTACAGAGGACCGTCGCGACGATGCGACGTTCATGCAAATACCTGCTCTGAGGTGGCTCAGAGGCCTATTGCCTGCTCGTTTGCGTGAGCAGGCCCAATATGTCTCGGCTCACCTCGTGGAGGTGAGGCCCCGCATGAAAAACGGCTACCTTGCGGGAGCCTTTGGAGCTTTCGCCCCGTACTTCGACCGACCCTGCTTGCGGTCCTTGACGCCGCCCGCGTCCAGCGCCCCGCGCACGATGTGGTATCGCACACCGGGCAGATCCTTAACGCGACCGCCCCGCACCAGCACGACCGAGTGCTCCTGCAGGTTGTGCCCCTCACCGGGAATGTAGGCCGTCACTTCCATACCGTTGGTCAGTCGAACGCGCGCGATCTTACGCAGCGCCGAGTTGGGCTTTTTTGGCGTCATCGTGCGAACCTGCACGCAGACGCCCCGCTTCAGCGGGTTGCCTTTCGGAACCGCGTACCGACGCTGGCGCAGTGCGTTGTAGTTGAACCGCAGCGCTGGCGCAGCCGTCTTTTTCTGGAGCTTTGTGCGCCCCTTGCGCACGAGTTGACTGATCGTCGGCAATGAGCTAGACCTTCCCTACCCTTCTCGAGGACACCAATCGATAATTCTACGGTTGTCGCCTACTCGGCAGCAACTTCGCGGCGCCGCGCAAGTGTACCGTAAGCATCAGCATCGTTGTCCGGGTCGGGGGAGCCTGCGGCCCCCCGCCGCCAGTCGCCGCTCCGCTCGCAAGCTCGCTGCGCGCTCCTTTCCGCGGCGACCCCCCGCTTAAGGACATCGTGGCGGGTACTCCGACGCGGGGTGGGGGGCCCGCCGGGCTCCCCCGACCCGTATCAGTCCGCTGCGCGAAAACTATTCTGGGATCGGCAGCACTTCGGCCAGGTCGTCGTCGTCCAGCAATTCCTCGTCGTCCTCGTCGTCTTCGAGGTCCTCGAGGCGCGTGGGCACGGCGGGGACGCCGACGGCGACGAGGTCGCCGCTGAGCGGGCCGCCGAGCGTTACTGGCTGGCCGTCCTCCAGGATCAGGCCAGCCGGCAGCGGCCCGGCTTCGAGC
>DATGER010000270.1:0-25500 GCA_035309865.1 Chloroflexota bacterium | reverse complement strand
CGCTAGCCGTGCCGAAAGTAACTCACGTTCTGATGTAACAGGTGCACATCACGGTATTCAAAACGGTGCAGCCTGTCAAGAGGAAGCCCGCACTCCGCCAGGCAGAGGGGGTTTCTTGTGCTGGGGCGTCGAGCGGGCGCGGCCCATAGCGGCTTCGATTCTCTCGAAGCAATCGGCGAGTTGATCGATCTTCTCTTCCAGGCCGACGATCAGCTCGCCTAGCCGCGCGATGTCCTCGCGGGTAGGGACGTTGAGTGCCTCCTGGTAAGCGCGCATCTGGTGACGTAGGGTTTGCTGACCGTTCAGTAACGCCTCTATGAACTTGCCCTGGGACTCGGCGAAAGCCGGAGTCGCCATCGCCTGCTCGAGCGCACCATTCCAGGCGCGTTCGTTGGCTTCGTAGATCTGCTTCCACAGCTCGAACGGATCGGACGCGGCCGGAGTTCTGGTATCGGACGAGGTGCTCATTTTGGGCGCTTGCCCTCCTTTTTTCCGGTGGTGGTGTCCGCGGCGGCCAGGTCCCCGTCCAGGCCAACGCTTGGATGATCTCGACGTATTCACTGGTGCGGTGGGCGCGGAAGCCCGCGAAGGTAAAGTGCGCCCGTGCGCTTGAGGTCACGCCAGACGGCGACACGCTTGCTGGCTGGCTCGGATGGAATGCGATAGACCAGCACCAGCCACTGCTTCACATGCATGGAGATCCTCCTGCGCACGAGTGGGTACGGCTTTTGGGTTACTACTGTTGACTAGTTGAAACACCTGTACATTACAGTTTTAGATGGAGTATTGACAAGCCGGAGCCGCGGGCGTAGTGTGGCGGGATCGGGGAGATGTACAGGTGTATCAGTTCACCGAGTGTACCTCCCAAATCCTCAACTCAGGGACCGCAGGGGGTCGGCATGGACACGCAGCACGCACGCCATTTGTTGGGCTACACACCCACGCTGGGCCACACGCTACTGAGTCGTCGGTTCTTCCTCGGGGCGGGGTTGGCTGCCGCCGGAGCTGGCCTCCTGGCCGCCTGCGCCCCGGCGCCCGCTGCCGCACCGAGGGCGGCCGCGACCGCCGGCAGTGCGGCGCCCGCGAGCGCTCCGGCCCGCCCCGCGCAGTCGACGGGCGAGCTCAAGATGGCCGTCGACGGCGAGTTCCCGGCCACGCTCGACGCGACCAAAAACGCCTATCAATTGCTACGTTTGGGCGTCGCCGAGACGCTGACGCGGATCACGCCGCAGAACCAGGTTGTGCCGTGGCTGGCGCGCGAGGTCAGCGCTGTGGACCCGTCGACCTGGCGCGTCACATTGCGGCCCAATGCCAAATTCTGGGACGGCACGCCGGTGACCGCCCAGGACGTGCTGAATGCCTTCCAGGCCAACTGGGCAGCGTACCCGCCGGCCAACGGCCTCCTCGACAAGAACACCCAGATCAAGGTCGTGGACCCCACGACGCTGGAGTTCAAGACGCCCGATCCTATGGGCAGTTTTCCGAATGCCGTCTCGGCGCAGTTCTTCCTGATCCACAAGAACGGGACAACCATGACTGGCCCGTACAAGCCCACCAACCTGGCGGTGGGGCAGGAAATGAATGCCGAGGCCTTCGCCGACCACTGGGACGGACCACCGCCGCTGGCCAAGCTGAGCGTCCGTCTGGTGACTGATGCCAATGCCCGCATGCTGGCGCTGCGCTCAGGCGACGTGGACTTCGTGTACGGCGTGCCACCGCAGGCCGTCAAATCGCTGGGCAGCGACTTCACGGTCACGTCGCTCTCGTCGGGACGCGAGGACTATCTGGTCGTCAACCACCGGCGGCCGCCCTTCAGCGACCGCGCCATTCGCGAAGCCACCGCGCTGGCGGTCGATCGCTCGGCGCTTCTGACAATCGGGCTGGTCGGCCAGGGGTCAATTGCCAGCGGCATGTTCCCGCCCGACCAGGGCGTGGACAGCGTGTCGATGCAGGTTGGGGATCCCGCTCGAGCAAAGCAGGTCCTGGACGCAGCGGGCTGGCTGGAAGGTTCCGACGGAGTGCGGGCCAAGGATGGCCAGCGTCTGTCGTTTCAGCTGCTCACCGCGCCGGCGCGGACCGAGTGGACGCCGATGGCGGTAGCCCTCCAGGCGCAGCTGAAGCCGTTCGGTTACGAGATCGACATTCAGCAAGTCAAGAACATCGGCGACCAACTAGCGCAGAGCCAGGACTTCGACGCGGCTATGTACTCCGCCAACATGCTGGTCACCGGTGATCCGCTGTACATCTTCAACCAGACGCTGGTGAAGGGCGGCCCGGCCAACTATGGCGGCTACGCCAACGCGGAGTTGGAGACGATGCTGCAGCAACTGCGCGGCGAGACTGATCCGACCAAGCGTCAAGCCCTGTCGAAGCAAGCCCAGGAAGCCATCAAGACCGATGTGGCCAACATCTATCTGCTGGTGGTGCCCTTTATCGCTGCCACCAGCAAGAACGTTAAGGGCTACATGCTGCACCCCAGCGACCTGTACATCGTCGACAATCAAATCTCCGTGGCGTCCTAGACGGGGAGGCTGGCAGTCACCAAAAATGTACGCCTACATCGCGCAGCGCCTCGTCGGTGCGCTTTCAGTCCTGTTCGTGGTCTCGGTGGTCTCGTTCGGCCTGTATGCCCTGACGCCGGGCGACCCGGCGGTGGTGCTCCTCGAAGCTGCCGGGATTCATAGCCCCCCGCCAGACGCCGTGGCTGCCAAGCGCCTCGAGCTCCATCTGGACGACCCACTGCCAGTGCAGTACCTCCAGTGGCTCGGTGGAGCACTCCGCGGTGATTTCGGGCGTTCCTTCCGTTCGTATACACCGGTGAGCGAGCTGTACCTCAGCCGCATCGGCGCCACCGGGCTGCTGGCAGTCTGCGCCACATTACTCAGCGTCGTCATCGCGATACCCCTTGGAATCCTGGCCGCTTACCGGCGCGGGCAGCCGGCTGACCGGTTCGCCCAGATCGTGGTGGCGCTCGGTGGTTCGATGCCCGGCTTCTGGATCGGACTGCTGCTGGTGCTGCTATTCGCGGTCAACTTGCACTGGCTGCCCGCCTTCGGCTCGCCGACGCCGACTGGCATCGTGCTGCCGGCGATCGTGCTCGCGGTCGCCAACATCGCGGTCTTGACTCGGCTGACCCGGTCGGCGGTGCTGGACGTGCTCAACCAGGAGTTCGTCACCGTTGCGCACGCTAAGGGCCTGGCACCACGAGGGGTCACGCTCAAGCACGTGCTGCCCAATATCTTCGTTCCCCTGCTCACTGTGCTCGGGCTGGTGTTTGCCAACCTGATGGTCGGCACCGCCGTGGTGGAATACGTCTTCGCCTGGCCGGGCATCGGTCGGCTGGCCATCGATTCAGCCCTGGTCCGCGACCAGCCGGTGGTCGTCGGCTTCACCGTCGCCGCCGGGCTCATCTTTACCCTGATGAACCTGCTGGTCGACGTCGGCATCGCCGCGGTCGACCCGCGCGTTCGGAGTCTGTAAGCCATGTCGATTGCCCTCCGCGGCCCGGCCGCCGCCCATACCCTCGCCAGGCAAGACGAAGCAACCGTAGATCGTGATGCGCCGGCTCGCCGCCCCAGCCCGTGGCGCAAACTCGGCTGGACCGGGGTCGCGGCAGTCCTATTTCTCGGCTTGCTGATCGTGGTCGCCCTGATCGGTCCGCCCCTGTGGCGCTGGCAGGCGCTCGAGCAGCACATGGACGCGCTCCTCCAGGATCCGTCGCTGAGCCATCCGCTCGGCACTGACGAGTTTGGGCGCGACATCGTAGCGCGTTTATTGCTCGGCGCACGCTGGTCGCTCGCCGGCGCGGCCGCGATCTGCGTGGGCACCAGCGTGGTGGGCTTCCTCGTCGCCGCGCTGGCCGTCAGCGGCGATCGCAAAACAGACGCCATTCTGGGTCGGATCATCGAGGCGATGATGGCGCTCCCCGGATTGGTGACCGCGCTGGCTTTCGCGGCCATCCTGGGGGCGTCGTTTACGAACTTGCTGTTTGCGCTGATTGTGACCAGCTGGCCGTGGTACGCCCGCACGTACCGGGCACTCCTCCTCAAGGAGCGCCAGGCGCTGTACGTGGAAAGCGCCGTAGCCGCCGGTGCTGGCAAGTGGCGGGTGCTATTGCGGCACGTGCTGCCCAACATCATCGGCCCGGCGGCGGTGCTGGCGACGGCCAATTTCGGATCGGTCATCCTGAATCTGGCGGGGCTGTCGTTTCTCGGTCTGGGCATGCAGCCGCCGACTCCGGAGTGGGGCGAAATGATCAATGAGGCGGCGCGCTACTTCCAGGACTACCCTTGGCAGATGATTGCGCCTGGCCTGTGCATCGGGGCAACCGTGCTGGCGGTCAATTTGCTTGGTGACGCGCTGCGCGACGTAGCCGACCCGCGCACCCGCTGACGCTCTCTAGTCGGCGCGAGCCATCGAGAAACCTGTTGACACCACCCCCAACATGCGTTACGCTGGTGTTCAGGTGTTACTGAACAACATGTGTAGCAAGGAGACATAGTCGGATGATCCTCACGCTCGCTATCGCGGCCGTGCCCGCCTTCGTTGCCAGTATTGTCGAATGGGTCGAGGCTTTCACCATCGTGGTGGCGGTGGGCAACACCCGCGGTTGGCGGTCGCCCATCCTGGGCACGCTGGCCGGCCTCGCCACACTTGCCGTCATCGTCGGTGTGTTTGGAACGCCCCTCATCATCTTCCACGAACAGGTCAGCCAGAGCTTTCACATCGTCGTCGGCGTGCTCCTGCTCCTGTTCGGCATGCGCTGGTTGCGCAAGTCGATTCTGCGCTTCGCCGGCATCGTCGCCCTACATGACGAAGAATTGATCTACCAACGCGAGGTTGCCGAGCTCCGCGCGCAGGGTTTGAGCCTTTCGCGTTGGGACAACATCGGCTTCTGGTTCTCCTTTAAGGCCGTTCTACTCGAGGGCCTGGAGGTGGCGTTCATCGTGATCGCGCTCGGTGCGCAAGGCGGACTCGCGCTGCAAGCCGCGATCGCCGGAGCGGTCGCCGCGTTCCTCGTGACCACGCTACTGGGTGCGATGCTCCACAAGCCACTGACCTTTGTCCCGGAGAACTTCATGAAGTTCGTCGTCGGCGCAATGCTGACCACCTTCGGCATCTTCTGGGGTGCTGGTGGACTGCTGGTCCAGTGGCCGGTGGTCGGCGGTACGGACTTCGTCAGCCTGCTCGCCATTCTGGCAGGTGTGTCTCTGACCAGTTGGGTGGCCGTACGCATGCTCGGCAACGTCGCACCGCAGGGCGCGCGCGTGGCCGCCCGCAACATCTAATTTGAGCCAGTTGTGAAGGAGTTCTGACCAATGAAGTTTCTAGCCTCCGCCTGGGAGCAGGTCTACGGATTACTTGTCGAGGACGGACAAATTGCCGTCGGCACACTGGCGGCGTTTGCCGCCGCCGCAGCCTGGTCCGCGCTCGCCGGCGAAGAACTGCGCGACTCGGCGGGTCCGCTGTTGTTCGTGCTGCTGATGAGCCTGCTGTTGGTGAACCTGTACACCACCGGCCGCAAGGCGGCTGGCAGCCGCATAACCCACTGATCGGCCCGAACGATGCAGCCCAACCCCAGCCCGCCCCTCCTGGCGGTTCACGATCTGCGAACCCAGTTCTTCACTCCGGATGGCGTGGTCAAGGCGGTCAACGGGGTGTCGTTCACGGTCAGGGAAGGCGAGGCGCTGGGGTTGGTCGGCGAATCGGGCTGCGGCAAGAGCGTGAGCGCCCTTTCGCTCATGCGCCTGATCCCGCAGCCGCCTGGCAGGATCGTCTCAGGTCAGGTGATGTTCGACGGCCGCGACCTGCTCAACCTCAAAGAAGACGACATGCGGAAGGTGCGTGGCAACGACATCGCCATGATCTTTCAGGACCCGATGACGTCGCTCAACCCTGTCCTCACGATCGGACGACAGATCGGCGAGGCACTCGAGCTGCACAAGGGCATGGACCGCTCTGCATCTCGCAAGCGGACGATCGAGCTGCTGGAGCTGGTCGGTATTCCGGCCGCGCGGTCGCGCGTCGACGACTACCCGCACCAGTTCTCCGGAGGTATGCGCCAGCGGGTGATGATCGCTATGGCGCTGTCGTGCGAGCCACGGCTGCTCATCGCCGACGAACCTACGACAGCTCTGGACGTAACGATCCAGGCGCAGATCCTGGAGCTGATCAAGCGCCTCCGCAAAGACCTGGGGATGGCGATCATCATGATTACCCATGACCTGGGCGTGGTGGCCGGCATCGCCGACCGCATCAACGTCATGTACGCCGGCTACATCGTCGAAACCGGCACCGTCGACGAGATCTTTCACCATCCGCGCCACCCGTATACGTTGGGGCTTTTGAAGTCCATCCCCAGATTGGACGAGCCACGCAAGGAACAGCTGGTACCGATCGAAGGATTGCCACCTGATCTTGTCGACGCTCCGCCGGGCTGCGCGTTTGAACCGCGCTGCCCGTATGCGATCGGGCGCTGCTCAGTCGAAACCCCCCGCCTCGAGCCGGTGGTGCCAGGGCACCGCATCGCGTGCTGGGTGGACGTCGCCGGTCAAGCGGCTTACGCGGAGCCGGTCGCGCACCCCATCTACGCCGCCCAACTCGTCTAGAGGAGCACCATGGCGACTTCCACTCTTCCGATGCATGAAGGTCCCAAGACCGTTGGTCCCGCGGAGCTTCTGCGTGTCGAACACCTCAAGATGCATTTCCCGATCACCAAAGGTTTTCTCCAGCGACAGGTTGGCTCGGTGCGAGCAGTGGACGATATCTCGTTCACGGTCAACAAGGGCGAGACGCTCGGGTTGGTAGGTGAGTCCGGATGCGGCAAAAGCACCACCGGCCGGGCCATCCTCCAGCTCCACAAGCCAACCGCTGGCAGGGTCAACTTCCTCGGCCAGGACCTGACCAGGTTGGGCGCCGAACCCATGCGCAAGAAGCGGCGCGAGATGCAGATGATCTTCCAGGACCCGTACGCCAGCCTGAATGCACGCATGACGGTCGGAAACCTGATCGCCGAACCGCTCGAGATCCACGGTCTGGCGAAACAGGGCAAGAAGAAACAGGAGCGCGTCCAGGAGCTGCTCCGCGTTGTCGGCCTCAATCCGTACTTCGCTAACCGCTACCCACACGAGTTCTCCGGCGGCCAGCGCCAACGCATCGGCATCGCTCGCGCCCTCGCGGTCCAGCCCAGTCTGATCGTGTGCGACGAGCCGGTCTCGGCCCTGGACGTGAGCATTCAGGCCCAGGTCATCAACCTTCTCGAAAGGCTCCAGGAGCAGTTCAAGCTGACCTACCTGTTCATCGCGCATGACCTGAGTGTGGTGCGCCACATCTCTGACCGCGTGGCGGTGATGTACGTCGGCAAGATTGTCGAGATCGCCACCCGCGACCGACTCTACGAGCAACCGCTGCACCCGTACACCAGGGCGCTCCTGAGTGCGGTTCCGATCCCTGATCCGGTGGTCGAACGCAAACGGCAGCGGATCATTCTGACAGGCGATGTCCCCAGTCCGGTCAAACCGCCGAAAGGCTGCCGTCTGCAGCCACGCTGCCCGTTCGCCCAGGACGTCTGCCGCGAGGTGGCGCCAGAGCTTGTCGAGGTTGAACCCGGCCACTCGGTCGCCTGTCATTTCTGGGACCGCATCCGCGACCAGACTCAGACTCCGGCGTTAGCGCGTGACACGCTCAGCCCCGTAAGCGGTGCTGACTCGACCCGAAACCACGTCCGTGCTGGTGCGGTCAGCCGCCAGTGATCCCAGGTGGTTCGTCCGTCGCTGCCCACCAGTGTCCGGCGTGGGTCGACGGTGCGAAAACGCGCGAATCCGTAGACAGCCCGCCGCCTGCCTGCGGCTGCCGGATTCGCTGAGGGATGTGGATCTGGATTGCTCGCGGGCCGATCGACCGACCCCGCCTTCACGATCGCATTTGAGCCGTTGGCCGCACCCCGGCCAGCGCCATCACTGCACAACGACGCCGATCATCGTGATCCAGGACCTCCTCGGGCATGCCGATGTCGACCCCAGCAAACGGTGTATGACGCGCGCGGCACGCCGCCGGGACTCTACCGAGCCAGGCTTGAGAGCAACCCACTCTCGTTCAGAGCGAGACAAATGATGGCGATGGCGGCCAAGGGCAGCCGCGACCAGCGGCCAGTAAACAGCATCAATGCGCCACAGATCAGTGCGATGATGGCCAAGAGGAATCCGAGAGTGAGTGTCACGTTCGACGAACCTCCCTGGGTCGACTTTAGCGCCAGCTCGAGGCCGGCCAGGCGCATTCAAAGAGCACCCGATGACCGATGTCAACGACGTCTTGCAATTGGGGTCAGCACCGCGACCCCAATTGCGCGCGTTCGTAGCAGGCGCGTTCATAGCAGGCGACCATAGTCAGGCCGGGCGCGAGCAGTGTTGCTCCAGACGCAAAGCGGGCTCAGGCGGCGAGGTCGGTTTGTTTGAACCGATCGGTTCCAGTGATGCGGGTCACCCATTCGGCCAGTTCGCCGGGGGCCAGGGCGGGGGTGAAATAGTATCCCTGAGCCAGGTCGCAGCCCAGGGCGGCGAGGGCGGCCAGGGTTGCCTCATCCTCGACGCCTTCGGCGACGACGCGGAGGCCGAGCACGTCGGCAAGATCGATGATCGCCCGCACAATCGCTCGCGAACCCGCATCGATGGCCATCTCACTGACGAATGAGCGGTCGATCTTGAGCTCATCGACCGGGAGGTTCTTGAGATACGCCAGTGACGAGTAGCCAATCCCGAAGTCGTCGATCGAGATCTGCACGCCCCGGGCGCGCAACCGGCCGAGGATTTCGCGGGCACGGGGTGGATTGGCCATGAGACTGCTTTCGGTGATCTCGATCCGCAAACGCTCGGGTGGCACGCCATAAGTGGCCAGCGCCGCGTCGATCAAGTCGGGCAGGTCATGGTCGCGCACGTCGTATACGGAGAGATTGACCGACACCGGAATATCCAATCCGGCGGCGCGCCAGGCGGCGCACTGGCGCAGCGCGGCGGCGAGGATCCACCGGCTCAGGGGTTGGATCAGGCGGGTCTGCTCGGCGAGCGGGATGAACTCGTCGGGCGCCAGCAGGCCCCGTGTCGGGTGCGGCCAGCGCACGAGCGCCTCCACCGCCATCAGACTCCCCGACCGCACGTCCATCTGGGGTTGATAGTGCACGAGCAAGTCGCCACGGTCGATCGCGTGGCGCAAGTCGGCGAGCAGCCCGAGGCGCTCGCGACTATGGCGGTCCGTATCCGGGGCGTAAATCGTGTGACCACTGCGCGCGTCCTTGGCGGCGTACATCGCGATGTCTGCCTGACGCAGCAACGTGTCGGCGTCACCGCCGTGCTCCGGGTACAGGGCGATGCCGACGCTGCCGCCAATCGCGACCCCGAACCCGTCCAGTTCAAACGGCCGCTCCAGCGCCATCACGAGCCGCGTCGCAACGGCGAGCGCGCGGTCGCGGCCAGCGCCGCGCAGCAGCACCACGAACTCGTCACCGCCAAGCCGCGCGATAATGTCAGCCTCGCGTAGCTCGGCCCGCAGACGGGGTCCGACCTGCTGCAACAACAGGTCGCCGCAGGGATGGCCAATCGTGTCATTGACTTCCTTGAAGCGGTCCAGGTCAATCAGCAGCAGCGCGAACGTCTCCGTTGACTGCCCGGCCATGACCATGTCGAGCTCCATCCGCAGCCGGGTACGATTGGGTAGTCCGGTCAGCACATCGTGCCAGGCCTGATGCTGGAGTGAGGTTTCGGCGAGGCGACGCTCGGTAATGTCGGTGAAGGTCACCACGGCGCCAACAATCTCGCCACCGTCGAGAATCGGCGTGCTCAGGTATTCGATCGGAAAGCTCGCCCCATCTTTGCGCCAGAACACCTCGTCCTGGACGCGACGCAGGGTGCCGTCAGTGAGCACCGCGTGTGAGGGACAGGCGTCGGATGGGTAGGGCTTGCCGTCCGGCCATGAGTGGTGGAGCAGGTCGTGGATCGGCCGACCGAGCAGCTCTTCCGCGGTCAGGCCGACCATCTGCGTGGTAGCAGGGTTGACGAAGGTCGTGTGCCCCTGCCGGTCGATACCGAAGATGCCTTCGCCGACGGAGCCCAGGATCAGCTCGTTCTGGCGGCTTTGCTGCTCCAATCGATGGTACGCGTCCTCGAGTTCAGCGACCTTCTCCTCCAGCTTGGCCGCCAGGCGCTGGTTATAGTCCTGAAGGAAGGTGTTGTCCTCGTCCGTGCTCGCGGGCGGGTTGACGCTGTCCGGCGTCGCGGAGAGCGCCGCGCGGACCTCTTCCACCAGATCTGCCGGGTGGGTTGGCTTGAGCACAAACCGGGTGGCGCCCAGTCCGAGCGCAAACGCCTCGTCGCGCGGGTCCAGGAAAGTCATGGTGTGCAGGACGATGGGCACGCGTGCGAGGGCCGGCTCGCGACGCACCTCGCGGCACAACGCGAAGCCATCCATCACCGGCATCAGCACGTCGGACACGATCACATCGGGTCGCGAACGTAAGGCGTCCTCCAATGCCTCCCGACCGTTGTTCGCCAGACGTACCCGAAACCCCGCCGTCTCCAGAGCTTCGGCCGAGCGGCGTGCCTGGGTAGGGCTGTCGTCGACGAGTAGTACCAGGGCGCGGGTGCGGGCTAGGTCCATGATGCGTCCGCTTGAGAATCGACCACATGCGGCAGCAACTTGAGTCCCAGGAGCCTGCGCACGGCCGGACCAATCGCGGCCAGCGGCAGCACGCGCTCGGCCGCGCCTGCAGCCGCCCGTGGCATACCGAACACGACGGCACTATCTTCGTCCTGCGCAATGGTTGACGCTCCAGCCCCGCGCAGCGCCGCCAGCCCCGCGGCGCCATCGTCGCCCATGCCGGTCAGCACGGCGCCAATCGCCCGACCGCGATGGCACTGCGCGGCCGACTCAAACAGCGTATTCGCCGAAGGTCGGAACCCTCCGACAGGCGGAGCTTTGGACAGGGCGAGGTTGCCAGTGCGGCTGACGAGTAAGTGGTAGTCCTCAGGGGCGATGTAGACCGTCCCGCCAGCGGGATCGTCGCCGTGGGCCGCCAGTCGCACCGACTGCGGGCAAGTCCCCGCCAGCCAGCCGACCATGCCAGCGAGAAAGCCGCTGCTCATATGCTGAACCACCAGCACCGGCACATCGAGGTCCGGCCCGAGCGCTCGCAGCAGAGTCTGGATCGCTTGCGGTCCCCCAGTCGACGCCGCCACGAGCACGACCACCGGACGTCGGCTTTTGATGGCATGAAGCGGCGTGGGTTCGTGCAGCGGCACCCTCACCAGGCTCCGATGCGCGCCGCTCGCGGGCCGGCGCACGACCTTCACCTCCGACATGAGCCGGAGTGTTGTCAGTAGCTCGTGCACCGAGCGACCGTTGCTCGTCAGCGGCTGGTCCACGACCGTCATTGCCCCAGCCTGCAAAACTTCGGCAGCCGTCGCGGTCGGAGTGCCATCCACTGTGGAGCCGAAGATCACGATTGGCGTGGGGGTCTCGGCCATGATGCGTCGCGTTGCGTCGATGCCATCGAGTCGCGCCAGGATCAGATTCATCGCGATGACATCCGGTCGCAACTGAGCGGTGAGCCGGGCGGCTTCGTGGCCGTCCACGGCGATCGCCACAATTTGAAATCGGGCATCGGAGGCAAGGGCCTGCACCAGAAAATCGCGTTGCGTTGACGGCTCAGCCACGACGAGCACGCGGATCATGGTGCGATCTCCCGAATCGTCCGCAGGAGCTGGTCCTGGTCGAAGCTGGTCTTGACGATGTATGCGTCAGCCCCCGCTTGCAATCCGCGCGCGCGATCCGTCGCGGACTCGAGCGAGGTCACCAGGATGACCGGTAGTCCATGCAGGCGCGGCTCGGCCCGTACCCGCTCCGTCAACTCGATCCCGTCCAGTCCAGGCATTTCAATGTCGCTGACAAGCACATCGCAGCCGCGCTCGTGGAGGATCGCGAGCGCTTCCGCGCCATCGCCGGCCAGTTCGACCGCGTAGCCGGCCGCCTCCAGGATGTAGCGTTCCATAGTCCGCGTGGTGAGCGAATCGTCGGCGACCAGCACGCGCTGCCGCTGCCGCGCCGGTGCCGCGATCACAGACGCCACGTGGGGCGGGACAAACCGCGCGGCGCCGCGCAGCAGATCGGCGACGTTGAGGATCGGCACGATCCGACCGGAACCAAGGACTGTTGCGCCGGCGATATAGCGCACGCGGATCACCGGATGCGGCAGCGGTTTGACCACGATCTCCTGCTCGCCGACGACGCGGTCAATTGCAAGCGCAACACGCTGCAGCCCCGCGCTCACGAGCACCAGCGTCGGCAGTGCGGAGGCTGAGACCGCCGGCGCTGGGCTGGGTGATGGAGTGCCCAACAGTGTCGGCAGCGCCACTACGGGAATTGCCGCGCCGTCATACTCGAGCATCGGCCGGCCGCCGATACTGCCCAGTCGCTCCGGCCGGACTACCTGCTCAACCGCTGCAGTTGGAAGCGCGTACACCGCATCGCCCGACTCCACGAGCAGGGCCCGTGTCGTAGCCAGAGTTAACGGTAGGGTGACTGTAAAGCGGGTTCCTCCAGCCGGCTTCGGTTCCACGTCGACGCGGCCGCCGAGACGTTCGACGTTGCGCGCCACCACATCCAGTCCGACGCCCCGTCCCGAAACTTCGGTCACGCTGCTTCGGGTCGAAAAGCCAGGGAGAAAGATCAGCCGCAAGAGGTCGCGGTCCGACATGACAGCGAGGTCCGCATCCGTAGCCACACCCCGCTCGGTGGCCGCCTGGCGCACTGCCACCACACTGATCCCCGCGCCATCATCCTCCACTTCGATGACGGTAGTGTTGCCCCGTTGAGTCGCCGCGACGACCACGCTGCCAATTGCCGGCTTCCCCAGCCGTTGGCGCTCGGCCGGTACCTCGATGCCGTGGTCAAGCGCGTTGCGCAGCAGGTGGAGCAGTGGGTCCTTCATTTCCTCGAGCGCGCGCCGGTCGATCTCCGTATCGGACCCGACGAGAATCAGCCGCGCCTCCTTACCCAGGCTGCGCGTGAGGTCGCGTACGGTGCGTTCCAGGTTGCTACTGAGATGCCCGAAGGGCAGCATGCGGAATCGCATGACGTGGGTCTGGAGATCGTCAGTGACGCCGCCGAGGTGAGCGGTGGGTCCAGCCAAGCGCGCGTGTACGGCATCCAGCCGGGGCGCCAGAGTGGTCAGGTTCGTTTCGTTGCGTTCCAGGAACCGCATCAGCGGGCGGAGGTTGCCGAGCACACCATCGTGTTCGAGCTGCCGTAGTCGAGGCCGCAGCAGCCGCCATTCACGCTGCCATGCCTCCGCCTCAACGCGCAGCGCCGTCAGCTCAGTCAGCCCGTGATGGAGCTCGAGCCGCGGAATGACGAGCTCGCCCAGTTGTTCCAGAAGTGCATCCAGGCTGGCGGCTGGCAGCCGAACGGTCTCCCCGGTATCCGTCACGAGCGACACCCGATCCACCTTGCGGGGAGGTGCAGCGGGCACCGGCTGAACCGCGTACACAATTGCCTGTGGCTCGACGGCCGTCAGAGGCTGGACATCGCCGGTTTGGGCGGCCTCCAGGCGGGCCCGGAGCTCCTCGAGCCAGTCATTCGCAGGCTCCGAGGTCGCGGCCGCGCTCAGGTTGTCGACGGCGGCAAAGAGCAAGTCGAACAACGCCGGCGACAGTTCCAGTTCTTCGCGACTCGCGGCCCCCAGGACACCTTCCACCTGATGGGCCAGCATCTCCACCGCACTCAGCGAAACAGCCCGCCCCGCCCCCTTGAGGTTGTGGGCAGAGCGGAACGCGGCGGCGAGCAACCGGCGGCGCTCACCCGGCTCGCGCTCCTTTTCGAGTGCGAGAAACGCACGCGTCAACGCCTGATGGTGCTCTGCCAGCTCGACCTGGAAGGTCGCCAGCAACTCCGTCTGAGCGTACTCGTCTAGCATGACATGCGCTCCCGGTGTCCCTACGCCGCGCGATCCAGCTTGTAGCGGCCAAGCAAACCAGACAGCCGCAGCGCCAGCACGTTCAGGCTTTCGGCAGCCTTCTGGAGTTGGCGAGTCCCAGCGTCGGTCTCGAGTGTCGACTGGTTGATACTGGCCATCGCCACCGCAATCTGATCCATGCCCGCCCCCTGCTGACCAACCGACGCAGCGATCTGCTGCGCAGCTTCGGCCGAGTGGCGGATCGTCTCGTCGAGTTGGCGGATGGTCACGCCGGCTTGCTCGACGAGTCTGGCGCCCTCATCGGCCCCCCGAGTGCCCTGCTCGGTGGCCAGGACCGCCGCGTTGGTGGCCCGCTGGATGTCCGTCAGCATGGTCCGCACCTGGACGGTGGCCGCCTTCGATCGCTCCGCGAGGCTGCGTACTTCGTGGGCGACGGCTGCGAACCCCCGACCCTGTTCACCAGCCCGCGACGCCTCGATTGCCGCGTTGACGGCAAGCAGGTCCGACTTGTCGGCGAGGTCCTCGACGCTGGCGATGATCTCGCCGACCTGCTGGGTCTGCTCCGACAGGGCCAGGATCTGCTCGGCGATGGTTTCGACCCGCCTGCGCAGATCTTGCATCCCGGCGACACTCTGCTCGACGGTGCCCAGCCCCTGCGCCGCGATTTCGGCCGCCTGGCGCGCCATCGTCGCCACCGACTGCGCCTTCTGACTGGATTGCTGGGCCGTCACGCGCACCTGGTCGACGGTGGCCGTCGTCTCGCTGACCGCGGCCGCTTGTTGGCTGGTGCTGGCCCCCTGCTGCGTCACCGACGCGACGATCTCGCTTGTTGCCGCGGAGAGACTCTGGACCCCATCCCGCACCTCGCCGGTCAGCTCACGAAGCCCTAACACCATCCGATTGAACGATTCACCCAGTGCGCCTACCTCGTCATGCGAACGAATCGGCACCGTGCGCGTGAGATCTCCGGCCGCGATCAGCTCGGCCGTTTGCGCAGTTGCTTTGACACCTTGCCCAATCGACCGCGCCAGCCAGAGGGCAATGCCCACGCCAGTGACCAGTGTGAAAATAAGCAGCCCCATGCTCAGGGTGCGGACGCGCTCATACGTCTGCGCGCCCTGGCGGGCTTGCTCGGTGGCGGAGCGGCCACGCAGCTGGTCGAGTTGGCCCAGCAGGCCGCCCACGGCTTCCTCGCCGGCGCGCGCCGTTGTCTGGCTGATGCGGAGGGCTTCGGAGACATTCCCGGCGTTGGCCGCGGCCGCCATCTGATCGCTGGATGTCCGGTATTGATTCCACGTCGTGTCGAGCTGGCCGGCTAATGTCCGGCTATCGGCGGTATCAGGGGCGGCTTGAATCGCCGCCAGTGCCTGGCCAAATGCGGCTTCGGCGGTCGAACGGCGGCCTGCCTGTAAGCTCCGCTCGGTTGGATCCGCCGCGGCCAGAGACTGGGCGCCCGCCAGCCGATAGCTGTCGAACGCGGCATTGGCCAGGCCGATATCGTGCAACCCGACGATATCTCGGTTGTATAGCTGAGTGGTCAGATCGTTCATGGCTGCCAGACTGGACATGCCCGCGACGCCCAGGATGATGGCCATGAGCATGACGAATTCAAAGCCACCGAGCAGCTTCGCTCCAACCGATAAACGCATTGAGGTCACCTATATCTTGGGGAGAATGTCGTGTTGCACGACGAGATGGATGTCGGACAACAGTCGCTCGGCATCGAGCACGATCGTCAGATCCGGCGTGATGCCGCGCACACAGGAAGGATCGAGGCCCGCCAGCGGCCCGGGCGGGGGCTCCGTGAGATTGGCAGCGCGCAGCGGGCGCACTGTGGGACGATCGGTTACCAGGAGCCCGACGTCGCCGCTCCGATTCCCCACGAGTACGACGCTCATGGACGGGCTGCAAGCATCGCTCGCCAGCCCGAGGAGCGGGCGCAGGTCGACCACGGGGACGATTCGGCCGCGAACATTGATCAGGCCAGCCAGAAACGCGGGCGTGCCCGGCAAGGGCGTGAGCCCGCCGAGCGGCCGGACCTCGTGGACCTGCGTGGCGGGCAAGGCGTACGACTCGCGGCCGAGCGAAAACACCAGCACTTCCATGGAGTCGTCGAGCTCGCCCTCGCCTGGCGCCATCTCCGCGAGCTCGTCGGCGCGGCGCGCGAACACCGCGTCGCGTTCAGCTGCGGTCAGCGCGGACCGTCCGACGGCTCGTGTGACCAACTCCTCCTGGCCCATGGGTTACGACGACCCTTCGTCGCCCAGCGCGAGAAGCACGGCGTCTCTCAGCCGACCAACGGTCAGGCCGTCGTCGGCGAGAACCAATTCATCCGCCAGTCGTCCCTCGAGCAGGCGCTGCGCGCGGACCAGAGCCTGGTGCGCTTGCGCCTGGGCGCCGCCGCGGCGGTGTATCGCCGCCTGTGCGAACAGGGCTGGGACGAATCGCGGATCGACGTAGAGCGCTTTTCGATACGCCGCGAGGGACCCCGCGTCATCACCACGGGCCTGGCGTAATGCCCCGAACAGGTAGTAGGGCTCCGGCCGCATTTGCGCACGCGCGATCGCCTGCTGGCAGTGCTGCTCGGCCACGTCCAGCTCGCCGCCGTCGGCGCTCAGCCGCGCCGCTACCCAGGCGGTATGCCAATCAGCTTCTTCAGCAACCGGCGCAGCGGCTGCCGCTGCTTCAGGCATCGGACGCAGCGACGGCAGATGAAATGGCTCTGCCGCGACTGGCGCATCGGCCACCTTCAGTGGGATCGGGAGTGTGTTCCGATCGACACGCTGGTAGACAATGGCTCCGTCGCCCGCGCGCATTTCGAAGTCGGCCAGTAAGCCGGGCCGCGCGTCACTCGGGCCCAGGACCAGCCAGCCGCCTGGCGCGAGCGCCGCGTGGAACCGCCCCACTACCCGCTGGGTCAGCTCCTGCGCGAAGTACAGGAGCACGTTCCGACACAGGATCAGGTCGACGCCGGCGGTTCCGCTGGCCGCCGAAGGGTAGCAATCCTCGGCCAGGTTGAGCTGGGCGAAGCGAACGAGTTGGCGGAGCTCCGGCCGAATCCGGTATCGCCGCCCTTCGGCGACAAAGTTGGCCGCCCTGAAGGCCGCGTCCGTCTCGCGGAACGACCACTCGCCATAGAGGCCCGCCTCGGCCCGGGCGAGAAAGGCTCGATTCAGGTCGGTGGCCAGCAGCGAGACCCGCCAATCGTGTACGTCGGGGAGTACACGCCGCACGACAATCGCCAGGGAGTAGGCCTCTTCGCCCGTGGCACAGCCTGCGCACCAGATTCGGAGCCGCTTCGCACCCTGCCTGCGCGCGACGATCTCCGGCAAGACCTCGCGTTCGAGCATATCGAAGTACGGACGGTGCCGAAAAAAGTATGTCTCGCCGATTGTCAGCGCTTCGACCAGCTGATCAAACAGAGCGCCGTCCGTCACTTGCGTCTGGTACTCCAACCACGTCGAGCACTCGGATTCGACGAATGCCCGGGCCACTTTGGTGGCCAGTTCCGTGTAGCGACCGCTCACAAAGCGCAGACCGCTGCGCGCTTCGACCAGCGCGGCCAGGGACGCGAGTGCGTCGGCCGGAACCGTCTCGGGTGTCATCATGCCGCGGTCTGACCCACGAAGCCGTGCAACCCGTCGGCGGTCGCCGTGAGATATACCCGTACATCAGCTCCCACAGCCGCTTCGGCGTCGAGCGTGGCCACCACCTGGCCAGCGACCTCCACCACACCGCGGACCAGCCCACGCTCCGTCGAAGACTCCGCGGGGCGGGACCGATCGCCCCCGCTGATGGCTGGCCGATCGATGGCAGCCTCCATCGGGACAACGACAAGGCCGACGATTCCATCGACCAGCAGCCCGACCCCAAATGTGGAGGTGCGCATCACGACAATGCGCTCGCCAATATGCGGCACGCCCGCGGGCAAGCCGAGACGTACGCGAATGTCGATCACCGGGCAGAGGGCGCCGCGCAAACGAAGGAGGCCGATCAACTCAGCCGGAGCTCCCGGCAGCGGGGTCAACGTCGCGCGCGGCACCACGGTGGAGACCTGGCCGACGGGCAGCGCGAAGTGCTGCGGTCCCAGGTTGAAAACGAGGACGTCGTTGCCAGGGCTGAGGGAGGGTTCCATCAGTCCTCCGAACTGGCTCCCATGAACGCGAGTTGCACAGTTAGCTCGCGCCCATCGGCGCCACTCACGACCACGCGAACCTGATTCAGTCCCACACTTCGGTAGGTGGGCCAGGCCTTGCTGGATCTGCCCGAGCGGTCCGTGTCTGGAGCAGTTTGCTCCGAGCTACCAAACGAATTCGTGATACGCAAAACCACATGTGCCCCCACCAGTGGTGCGGAATCGGAGCGTGCTGAAATCTCCAGTCGCTGCTCGACCCCGAAAGCAATCGGGCGGGTGAGTTGCGCATCAACGGTCAGGTTGCCGAGATGCTCCGTCGCCGTGGTTATGGCGCCGGGCGGGGTCTTCACTGACGGCGGTGGAATGGCAATAACGGGCACGGGTAGCGGCGTGGGGGCCGGTCGAGGGACTATCGCGGCCACCCCGGTAGTCGGCGGAGTGCCGATCGGAACCACCGTGTCGGCTGTCGGCGCCGGAGTAAGCCACAGCTGCGGTAGGGTGGTGGTGGGCACCGGATTGTCGGTGGGCAAGTCAAGCGCCTGGCTGGCGACGGTGGCTGGGCTTGTCTGCGTCAGAAGCACGATCGCGGCGCCGCCGATGAGCAGCAGGACGAGCAGACCGCCCACGAGCACGGGCGCGCGCAAGATCGGCGTCCCACGTGTGGGCCGGATGAGGTCCGCTTTCGAACCACGCGCGGTCTTGCCGTCAGGAACTCTCCACGAGCCGCCCTCCTTCAACCGCTCACGGAGAGCACTCGAAATCTCGGCGGTTGATAAGTCAGGCATGAACTTTTGCGAACTTCGGCACTGAGGCAAGGATCGGCATCTCACACGTGCTCCTGAAGGCCAGGTGCAGGTGCCCAATCTGTGGTCGGCGGGTCTTCTCGGTACGTTCGTACCTACCCAACCGGCCATTCGGGTCTGGATCGCCTGCGGCGCACGCCGATTCTGAGTGAGACTGAAATGAAGCTCACCCGATTAACGCGTCGCCACAAGCTGGCTCAGACCGGCAGCGGCCAGGCTCTAGTTGAGTTTGCCCTGGTGTTTCCCATCATGGTTGGGATGGTCGCCGTCATCCTTCAGCTGGCGATCTTGTTTGTGAGCTACCTGGCGATCGTGCACGCCGGCCGTGATGTTGGACGCTGGTTGGCGGTTCACCCGGATACGACCGATGCCGCCCTGACAACCTACGTGAACGGCGACCTACCGAGCGAAATCAGCGCCAGCCATCTGACCGTGTCGGCGACGCCCGGGTGTACCGCCCTCGTGGCCGGCCACTGCGCGTTGCGTTCCAGTGGCACACAGCAGAAAGTCACTCTGACATACGACGCCGCCAGCAGCGTGTTTCTGCCGACGAACTTCCGCATGGGTCCGTGGTTTCAGGTGGCGATCCCAGCGAACATACCGGCCTACGACTACTACGTCATGCTGGAGCCGCTGTGATGCGTCGTGGCCTCCGCGGCGCGTCGCGCGAGGCTGGCCAGATCATCGTGTTATTCGCGGTGTTCATCGTCCTGCTGACCGTGCTGGCGGGCAGCGCGTACGACTACGGGTCGATTGTCATCGACGACGCCAGGCTCCAAAACGCGGTCGACTCGGCCGTGCTTGCGGGCTCGGAGGCATTGAGCAGCAACGCCACGCTGCCATATGGCACGCCGGCGGCGATAGCGCAGTCCACGGCGGTAGCCTACCTGTCGCTAAACAGCGTCGGGACGGCGACGCCAGGCACCGACATCAGCATTACCTTTCCGACGTCGACGCCGATCGCCGGAGTGCCGACCCCCGCCACGCCAGTCGTCGAGAACATCGACATCAAGGTCTCGCGCACCCACGCCACCGCGTTCTGGCGGTTGGTCGGGATCGGCAGCGTCACCAACCACGACGGTGGCCGGGCCCAGGCGGCACGCGGGCTGATTGACGTCATGTTGGTCCTGGACACCACCGGCAGCATGCAGGCGAGTGGCTCGATTCCGGCCGAACAGTCGGCAGTCGTGGACTTCGTCCAGGCGATGAACCCGACCATATCCGACCCACGCAGCCCGCGGGTGGCGATGGCGCGTTTTCAGGGCACCAGCTGCAGTCTGACCATCCACAACGTCGTTATCTCCTGCACCGACGACTACACGCTGCTCACCGGCCTGAGCGCCGACGCGGCCAGCCTTACGCGCACGGCCGACAATTCAGGCGGTGGCACTTGCTACAACGCAACGTACGCCTGCCCGTTGGACTTTCATTCGCCTGGCACCGGCACCAAGCTGCCCAACGCCATGAACGTGGTGGGTAGCGGGGGTACCTACGTGTTTACGGGTCCCAACAGCCGCAACAACATTCCGGCCGGCTCCGGCTGGGCCAGGAAGGTCCTGATTGTGATGACCGACGGCGAGGACGACGACACCACCGGGGCAGTTCCAGACCAGGCCAGCAGCTGGGATACCCAACTGGCCACCCGGGCGGCGGCGCTCAAACTCGGGCCGGACCTCATTGCCGGCACCCAGGATGACGTCGAGATCTACACCGTCAACTTCCAATGTGACGCGAGCAACGTGTACTTCAGCAGCAATTGTGTGAGCGCCCTCGCTTCACGGGCACCTGGCAACCACCTGTGCCCCGGACCCTCAGCAACGGCAGTGCCGCTCATGTCGAACTCGGACCTGGTCCTGTTCAATGCTTCATCGTCGACCGCTGGGACGTGCGATCACTACTTTCCGCTGCGGAAAGATGAGGATCTGCCAACACTCTTCCGACAGCTAGCCGGCACGATTTCACGCGGGGCCCTCACCCAGTGAGGCGCCGCCGCGCCAGAGGCCAGGCGATCGTCGAATTCGCGTTGACGCTGCCGCTGTTCGTTATGGTGGTGATGGTCACGTTTCAACTCGGGCTGCTGTTTGTCGCCTATTACAGCGAAACGCGTATGGCGCGCGAGACCGCGCGCTGGGCCGCGGTCCATTCAAAGACGACCGACGACGCCGCGCTAGCGGACCACGTGAACGCGACCATGCTGCCTGGTCTCGTCGGCGGCACACCGAGCGTAGTTGCCGGTACTTCGACACTCGATGCGACGGCCACGGTTGGGAAGATGACCGTGCGCTACACGCCCTGCGTTATCAGCAGCGGCATCTGTACGCGCGCGAATCGAGTTTCGGGAGCCACGCTGTATGTAGACATGTCGTACGACGTCAGCAACGTACTGTTCCTGCCGTCGACCTGGCACCTGGGATCGCTTGTCGTGAAGATCCCTACGTCGCTACCTGCCTACCGCGTCTACATCATGGTCGAATAACGACTCTAACGCCGAGCCGTTTACGCTGGCTGGTAAGGGGCGATCTGGACGTCAGGCGTCATCCAGCGCGCTTGCGCATGAACGACAGCACGTTCTTACTCGGAACCGCGGCGTTGCTCGTCTCGTTTCCCGCCAACAGCTCGACGATATTGACAATGCCGCGCGTCAACGGCCGGAGGGCCTGAGGATCGCTCATCACCACCGGTACGCCTTCATTGGCCGAATCGACAGCGGCACGTCCGTCACTGACCAGCCGGCACGGGACCTCGCAGCCTAACGTCTCCTCAATGATTGAGATGTCGATCCCACTGTTCGCCCGATTGAGCACCACTTGTAACTTGCGATCGTAGCCGACGCGGCGGGCCACCTCCAGGAAGCGTGCGGTATTGGTGATCGCGGCGACCTCGGGGGTGGTCACCAGCAGAATCACATCGGCCACGTCGAGGATTTGAAGGTTCATCTCATCCATCGATGGGCTCATGTTCACGACGACGAAGTCGTAGACACTCCGGTAGATCGAGAGCGCTTTGACGAGCGGTTCGCGGCGCAGCCCCTCATTGATGAGTAAGTCTTCCGGGCGCTGGAGGATGTCGACCCCCGACGAATGTTTCACCAGAATCTGCTTCAGAGACTCGATCTCGGTCATTTCGCGCTGGCACAGGTCGGCGATGCTGAAGCTTCCGGCGACGTTCATGAGTACCGCCACGTCGCCGGTCCACAGGTCCGCGTCGACAAGCATGACCTTCTTGTGACGTCGCATGGCCAGCCCGACGGCGGTATTGACCGCGATGGTGCTCTTGCCACTGCCGCCCTTGAGAGAAAAGACCGCGACGATCTGACTGCGGTTCTCGTTGACCAGCGCACCCGCCGGGGACTCTGAGGTGCCATGCACCGACCCGGGCGGCGCGGATTCGGCGAGTGTAAAACCCCCGCGCAGCATCATCGCCTTCACGCGCAACACCAGCTCGTTCAAAGAGAGCGGCTTGAGTGCGAATTCCCGGTTGGGAGCTTTGTCGGTGAAGGCCGAAAGATGCGAGGCCAGAGCATAGGACGCGAGCAACAGGATGGGGATGCCGAAGCCGTCTTGCAGGAGGCTGCACAGCTGCGCGCCGTCGTAGGCAGGTAAGTCGCCGTCAACGATTGCCACCCAGCGGGTCGACGTGTCGGCGAGCAGTTGTTCGGCATCACGGCGCGAGGTCGCGACGGCCGTGCGAATGCCTTGCCTGGCGAGCACAGGCACGAGATCCAGACACACCGTGTCGCGCGACGCGATCAAGACTGCTTCGGTTGAGCTCATGCCGGATCCATCTGCAGGCAGACGGCTGACATGCGTTCCAGCTGCCGATGCACCAGGGCCGAGTCGGTGGTCATCATGCTCAAGACAGCTATGTCCTTGGGCTCGGGGTCGACGCGTGCCGAATCCACGCCGGGCAGGCGACTTACGGCGTACTGAAAAGCCAGCATGGTCGCGAGTGTGAGCTGACCCGAAACTCGGTACCGCAGCGCACCTGGCTCAGCTGGCAGCACCACGGCGCGTAGGGTCGCGAACGATTGATCTGTTGCCAGGCCGGCTGGCTCGTTCTCGACCGACTGGGGTTGGCGATCACCCGGGTCGGGGTGGATGAGCGTTGACGCTGCGCCTGCTCGGTCGGACTCATCGCTGTCGATGTGGTTGTCCGTGGGCGCGCCGGCTTCGGCGTGCGGTTCGCAGACCTCCGCGTCGTTGCGGCCCTCCGCCAGAACCTGGCTGACTTGACGTTTCGCGCGTGCAACGATCTCGGCCGACCGGTTCGCCCAGTCGGGCGCGAGTGGGTCCTGCGCCAGGAGATCGCGGACCTCGCGCTCTGCCCGGGCGAGAACGTCGCGCGCCAGGTCGGCGCTGCGTGTGTGAAGCGTCCCGCTCGGCGCGGGCGCCGCACCGCTCACCCCGTGAAGTGGGAAGCAGTCCACTTCCACGCCCAGCTGGTCCACCGGGGTGGGCTGGTCTCGACGCCCGAGCAATGACGACAGCGCGTCGTCCGGCAACGACGACGCGGGTGTGCCGTGGGTAGTTGCTCCGTGTTCCTCAATCACGCTCTTGCCTTGGGTCAGTATCGGCAACTTGCGATACGTCCTGAAGGACTCGTCGCCGCACAGATCGTGCCGCCTGGTTGACCGGACCATTACTTGCGGCCTCGCCTGGCACAAAGTGCTCGAGGTGGAGTGATGATTGACGAAACGAACGCGACGGCAACCGACGAATTTGGTGAGAGCAGTGCTGCGCTGGGCGTGCTGCAGGCTCAGGCGCAGGCCTTCTCGGATGTAGGCCGGACATTGACCGAGGCGGTCGAAAAGGCGCTCAAACAGGCATCCGAGATCACCGGGCAAGCTCAAGAGCACGCCATCGGGGTGGTCTCCCGGGCCGAGCGTCGGGTGGCCGAGAGTCTGCGTCAGGCAACCGTTGCGGAGCGGCGCGCCACCATGGCCCAGGCACGCCTGATCGAGCTGGAAGCGCGCATCGACCAGGCCCAGGCAAAACTTGCCGAAATAGGTACACGCGCGAACGAAATCGCGCGCCTGAGCACGACGGTCGAGGTTCTGCCAACATCAGATGAGCGGATCCCCTACAGATGGGATCAGCAAAACAGCAGTGTGCCCGGCTCGAGCGAGCATCAGGAGGCGCCCCATGGTGCAGACCTGGATCCCCTCAGCGCCCTTGCTTCGCTGCGAGACACCGTGGACGCCGCCAGTTAGCCGCGGATCGGCGTGCGCTACGCCGAGTTATGCCGGACGGTCAACTCGCGCTTGGACCGGCCTGTCGATCTGGCGACAAGCTTCAAGTCGCCGATTCGCGTCCGATCAACGACGCTGGCTGCCAGGGCAGACCGCCGGGAACGACGCTGCTGGCAGCGTCACGCGGGTCCACGACGGAACTGTTTACTGAGCGACAGGCCCTGAGACTGATACGACGAGCCGATTTCGGATCCATACAGCCGATCTGGAGGCGCCTGGAGTCGCTCGAAGATCAGGCGCGCAACCTGTTGCCCATCCTCCAGGACATACGGCACCCCTAGCGAGCGCACCTCCAGAACCGCGGGAGTTCCCCTCGAGTCGGGCGTGGTGTAACCAAAACCTGGGTCGAAGAAACCCGCATAGTGCACGCGGAACTCGCCCAGCTTCGGTTCGTAGCCCACCATCTCGGCCGCGAATCCGGGGGGGATGCGTATCCGCTCCTGTGACCCGAGAATGTAGAATTCGTCGGGGTCCAGGATCACAAACTTGCGATCGTTCGAAGCGATCGGATCCCAGAAGTCTTCAACCGCATAAAAGTCTAGCTTGGCCAGGTCGATGATCGGCGCGTGCCGCTTGGCTCGATACCCAATGATCCCGGTGTGATTCGCGCGAGCAAGGTCAACGTGAATCCATAGGCCTTTCCAGATCAGCGCTTCCGCTCGCTCGTCTTGTTCAGCGTATACCAGGCCCTCATCCTCGTGCAGTTGCGTCAACGCTGCATCTGAAGGCAGTGGTTTACCGCGCCAGAAGCGGAGCTGACTCAGGCGCGTGTGTTGAGCGACCATCACACTGAACGTTTGCGGGGCAATCTCGAGGTAGAGCTTTCCCTTATAGGCTTCCGGAACGTAATCAAATTGCTTGCCAAAGTCAGTTATGAGTCTGGTCAATATGTCGAGTCGGCCGGTCGTGCTCTTCGGATTCGCTTTCGCCCAGTATTGCTCCGGAAGGTTGACTTCCTCGAGCAGCGGCACGATGTAAACCGCGCCGCGCTCGAGCACGGTTGGGCTAGTGAGATCCATTTCATGGAAACCGAATTCGTCGAGTCTCCCGCGGACCGAGGAGCGATTGGGCAGGAAGCTCGCGCGCACGCGGTAGGCCGTGGGTCCGAGCCGCAGATCGATGCTGGCCGGCTGAATCTGGCCGGGCTCGAACGGGGCCCTGGCCGTGAGGTGGCGTGTGCTGATAAGGCACCCGATCTGCTGGGACGGCAGAATGCCCGTCGAATAGGTGTCCGTGTCGTCGTCGACTACGAGCTCGGGGAACAAGGGCGTGTTAGAGCTCACCCTTACCCCTGCGCGACGCCGGACTCACCGGCCGCGCCTTTTCCGTCAGCGTCATCTGGCCTGCTCCTACA
>DATGER010000269.1:0-20549 GCA_035309865.1 Chloroflexota bacterium | reverse complement strand
TCGCTCCGCCTCGCTGCGCGCACGCTGCGCGGTGCTCGCTGGCGTGTCTGTCCGCATCGCTGCGCTCGCTCCGCCTCGCTGCGCGCACGCTGCGCGGAGCTCGCTGGCGTGTCTGTCCGCATCGCTGCGCTCGCTCCCCGCGGTCGGGGGTTCCTGTACCCCTTCGACCCCTGAGTGCCGAAGGGAGCGAGCGCAGCGATGCGGGCAGCGGGATCCCGCGCGAGCGCGGGGTGCCTGCGCCACGTACGCGGTGGTAGGCTGCGCTGCATGGCGTGGCGGCACGCCCTGCTGGGATCGGTGCTCTTGCTGGCCGCGTGTAGCGGACCGGAGCAAGCTCCAACGCCGGCGCCCGCGCCGACGCCGGTGCCGGTTCCGCCGACGGCGGTGCCGAGTCGGCCCGAGGATGCCGCCACCGCGTTTCTGGCCGCCTGGCAGCAGGGCCAGTACTCGGCCATGTATGACCTGCTCTCGCCCGACGCCCAGGCCACCACCCCGCGCGAGCTCTTCGTGCGTCGCTACACCAATATCCACGACGGCATCGGCGAGACAAAACTCGCCGCCCAACTTACCGGCCCAGCCACCGAAACCGATGCCTCGAACACTCAGATCCCCTTCAAGGTGACCCGCAGCCTGGCCATCTACGGCGACCTCTCGGAGACCAACACGCTGGCGCTCGTGGCAGAGCAAAACACCTGGAAGGTCGCCTGGCAGCCCGGCTTGATCTTCACCGGCCTGACCGCCACGTCGACCGTCCGCGTCACCCCCGACGTCCCGGTGCGCGGCCGCATCCTGGACCGCTCCCAGAAGCCGCTGGCCGACAACGGGTCCATCCTGGTGGTCGGCGTCGTGCCCGGCGACATCAAAGACGAAGCCGCGCTTCTGAACAGCCTGGCCGAGGCCCTCGGCCTGCAGCCAGACGTCATCAAACAGCGCTACCAGGGCGGCCAACCCACGTGGTTCATGCCGATCGTCGAGCGCCCGGCCGCCGACCGCGGCGATCTCGAGGCGAAAATCGGCGCCGTCCCCGGCGTGGCGCTCCAGGACAGACCGGCGCGCGTCTACCCGCTCGGGCCTGCCGCGGCGCATCTCATTGGCTACGTCGGCCACCCGACCGCTGACGAGCTGCGCAGATCGGGCTACGACGAATCGGACTGGCTCGGTCGCGCCGGGGTGGAGGCCTGGGGCGAGCAACAGCTGGCCGGCACCCGGGGCGGCACCATCCAGATTGTCGACGCGGGCGGCAAAGTGTTGCGCAATGTCGCGCACCGGGCCGCCGAGCCCGGCCAGGACATCACCCTCACCCTCGACGCGGCGATCCAATCGGCGGCGGCCAACTCACTCGGCGACAAGACCGGCAGCGTCGTGGTCCTCGACCCGCGTGACAACAGCGTGCTGGCGCTGGCCAGTGAGCCCAGCTTCGATCCGAATCAGTTCGTCATCGGTCTGAGCGATGCCGAGTGGCAGCAATTGAATGGCGACCAGCACGCGCTCGTGCTGCGCGCGACCGAGTCGGCGTACCCGACCGGATCGATCTTCAAAGTCATCACCATGGCCGCCGGCCTCGAACAGGGCGGCTTCAAGCCGACGAACACGTTCGATTGTGGGCTGGACTGGACCGGCCTGCCGGGTGTCACGCTGCACAACTGGCAGCCGCAGGGCACGCTCAGCCTCACGCAGGCGCTCACCGAATCGTGTAACCCGGCCTTTTACTCGATCGGGCTCAAACTGGACATGCTCGATTCAAACATTCTGCCGACGATGGCCCGCGCGTTCGGGCTGGGGCAGCCAACGCGCGCGGTCGGTCTGCATGAAGTGCCTGGCACGGTTCCCGATCCAGACTGGAAGCAGAAGCAACTGGGGGAGCCCTGGACCGCCGGCGACAGCGTCAACCTGGCCATCGGGCAGGGGTACTTGCTGGCGACGCCACTGCAGATGGCCAACGCCTACGCCGCTCTCGCGCGCGGCGGTGACCTGCTTGCGCCGAACCTGGTGGCCGACCAGGCACATCAGACGCTTGGATCCCTGAATCTGAGCGCGGCCACGCTGGGGGCCATTCTGGATGGCATGAAGCGCGTGACGAGCACCGCCCAGGGCACGGCCTACTACGCGTTTCGGGACGAGAAGTTGCCCATCGCGGCCAAGACCGGCTCAGCTGAAAACGAAAACCCGGATGCGCACGCGTGGTTCGTCGGCTTCACGCCGCCAGACAAGCCCAGCCTGCTGGTGCTGGTGATGGTCGAAGGCGGCCAACACGGCGGCACCGTCGCCGCCCCCGTTGCCCGATCGCTGATCGATATGGCGTACCCGCTCACGCGGTGACACATATCCGCTTGACCGCTGGCTAGCTGGCGCCGAAAAACGGGGACACGAGTAAAGCGATGGTGAGGACGATGAGGACCGCAGTGGTCCCGTAGGACAGGACATTGAACAGCCGGCTGTTGATGTGGTCGCCCATCAGGTCGCGGTCGTTGACCAGCCTGACCACGAAGATCAGGATGATGGGGAGCAGCAGGCCATTGAGAAACTGGGTCGCGACGATCACTTGAATCAGCGGCAGGCCAGGGATCAGCACGAACGCGGCCGCCAGGGCGATCAGCGCCGTATAGAGAAAATTGAAGATGGGCGCCTCGAACCATGCGCGCGACACGCCCCGCTCCCAGCCAAATGCGCCGCACACCGCGTACGCCGTGCTGAGCGGCAGGACGCTCGCCGCGAGCATGCTCGCGCCAAACAGCCCGATGCCGAACAGCGTGCGCGCGTAGGGTCCGGCGAGCGGTTCGAGTGCCCGCGCGGCGTCTTCGGCAGTGGTCACCAGGATCCCGTTGGCGTACAGCGTCGCGGCGGTCGAAACGATGATGAAGAGCGCCACCAGATCGCTGAGCACTGACCCGATGACAACGTCCGCGCGTTCGCTCGGGTAGTCCTCAAGCCGGACGCCTTTGTCTGATAGCGACGACTGCAGGTAGAACAGCATGTACGGCGTGATCGTCGTTCCCACCAGCGCGACGAGCGTCGTCAAATAGCCCGTGTCGGCCGAAAGGGACGGCGTGATCAGGCTGTGAATGACCTCCGACCAATCCGGCTGGGCCAGGAAGGCGGCCCCGATGTACGTCAGCAGGGCCGTCGAGAGCAACAGGAAGATCTTCTCGGCAACGGTGTAGGACGCGCGGACGACGATCAGCCACACCACGACCGCCATGATCGGCACCGCGAAGAAGCGCGGGATCCCGAAGAGCTCACCGGCGGCCGCCATGCCCGCGAACTCGGCGACCGTCACCGCGCCGTTGGCGACCAGCAGGACCAGCATCGCGACCGCGGTCCAGCGAACCCCGAATTGCTCGCGGATCACTTCGGCCAGGCCCTTGCCAGTGACCACGCCCAGGCGCGCCACCTGGACTTGCACCACGATCAGCGACACCGTGATCAGCACCAGCGCCCAGAGCATGCTGTAGCCGTACTGCGCGCCGATCTGCGCATAGGTGGCGATGCCGCCGGCATCGTCGCCGGCGGCGCCGGTGATCAGGCCTGGTCCGAGGAACCCCAGCAGCGCGCTCAGCGCGCGGAGGCGTCGCCAGTGACCTGGGCGCACGCGCGATCAGGCGCGCGCGTAGATGCGCGGCAGACGCGACTTCCAGTCGGCAGGCAGGATGACGTCCATGGCATCGTCGACCGTGACGATGCCCCGCAGCCGGCCCGCGTCGTCGACGATCGGCAGGGCCAGGTGGTTGTATTTGGCGATCATCCGCGCGACTTCGTCGGGCGAGTCGTCCAGCCGACCTCTGATCAGCTCGCGGTGCATCACGCGCCCGATGGGTGTGCTCGGTTCGGCCACGATCAGCTCGCGCAAGGACAGGACGCCCAGCAGGACCTCGTTTTCGTCGACGACGTACACGTAGTACACGTTGTCCATCGTCGCTGCCTGTCGCCGGACCAGCCCGATGGCCTCTTCGGCGGTCACCGTCGGCGGGACGGTCACGACGTCGTTAGTCATCAGCCCGCCGGCCGAATCGTCGGGGAAGGTCAGCAACTCGCGGACATCGTCCGCCTCGGCCGTCTCCATGCGACTGAGCAGATCCCGGGCGCGCTCCGGTTCGAGGTCGCCCAGGATGTCCGCCGCGTCGTCCGGTTCCATCTCTTCCAGGATGTCGGCGGCGCGTTCGGGCTCCATGCCGCGGATGAGCGAGAGCTGCAAATCCGGGCTGACCTCCTGAAGCGTGTCGGCGGCTGCCTCGTCGTCCAGTGTGTCGAGCACCGCGTGCACGTGTTGCGAATCGAGCTGCGAGATGATCTGGGCGATGTCCGACGGGTGGAGCTTGGCCAGGTCCTCATGGGACACCTTGAGCTTCACGCCAGCCGTGCCGGACTCGACGGGTTCGATGGAATCCCAGGCAATCGCGGTCGGCGTCAGCCGCACGCCGAGCGCGCCGAGTACCCGGCCCGCACCCATGCGGCGCAGCAGGCCAGCGGTCGAGATGTCGACGCCGACCAGGCGGTAGTTGCCATCCGACGGGACGAGCTGCAGGTCGTTGACCCGCACCACACGCACGCCGTTGACGTCGATGATCTGGTGATCCATCACCTGGCGGGCCAGGGACAGCAAATGCGGCGGTGGATCGAAGGCGGCCGCCTCCGCCAGCCCCGTCGACAGGCCCAGGCCGCCACCGTCGAGGATCCGCACCGCCGACCACGGCACGGTACGCTGTTCGCCCTTGGACGGCTTCAGCGAAAGCGCCTCCAGCGCAGGGTAGTCCGCGTCGACGGGCACCAGGACATCGGAGACTCTAGCGATGACGCGCCCGCCCGGATCACGAACGCGTGCGCCGATGAGCTCGCTGACGTACTGCATTGGCGGCCTCCCTGGGAATTCGAACGGGCGCCCCACCCATCTCGGGGCGGCCCGCCGCGGGGCCGTGCGACGTCAGTGAGACGACGAGACGACTAGGCGGGGCCTCGCAGACGAGGGAACACCGTGGGATGCGGGTGTCGGGATTGGGTACTCGGAGGTTCGGAGGACATGCGACGGCGCGATGCGCCCGCAACAGTCTAGCCGCCACAGTGGCGGGGTTGCCACCCGTCGGCCCCCTTCACGGGGCCTGCTTGACGCCCCCCGGCCGACGGGGCAAGATGTGGCTATGCCTGACAAAGGACCCGGCAGCAAGGGCGGCGCGAAGAAGCCCAAAGGCGGCAAGGCCGCCGCAACGAAAAACGGCAAGAAGTAACGACCCGGAAGTTCGGCCGGGAACTCAGTCGCCGAATGGTATGACGGCCGAGCTTCCTTCGACTGACTGCCTTAGACGGGCGGTCGGGGGACTGCCGACATTTCGGCCGCCCCTCTAAGGGACGATTGCCGCGCGGGTAACCCGTCCCTCGTCAGCCTGGGCGAACGCCTCGTTGATGCGTTCCAGCGGAAACGTGTGGCTGACTACCTTGTCCCAGGGATAGCGATCGCGCGTCCGGCGCAGGAGCTCAAGCGCTTGCTGCAGGTGCTCGCCCTCGTAGTAGACCATGCCCAGGATCGAGCGGTTGCCGAAGATCAGCGTCGACGGGTCCAGCTCATACCGCAAGCCCGGGTTGATATTGCCGATTTCGAGATAGCGACCGGTGCGGCCCACCATGGCCAGGCCCTCGTTGCACACCCGCGGATGGCCGACCAGCTCCGCCACGACGTCCGCGCCCCAGTTGTCGGTCAGTTCGAGCACGCGTTTGATCCGCTGGTCGGCGTCCGGCAGTTCCTCGATGTCGATGATCTCGTCGGCGCCAAAGCCGCGGGCCAGCTCGAGGCGCTCACGGATGCTGTCGATAACGATCACGCGTCCAGCACCCATTTCCTTGGCGACGGCGGTGGCGTACACGCCGAGCCCGCCGGCGCCCTGGATCACCACGTATTCGCCCATCTTCAGCCCGGCTAACTGCATGCCACCGACGACTTGCGAGAGCGCACAGTTGACACCCGCGACCATCGTGTCGCTGAGCCCATCGGGCACCTTGAAGACGGCCGCGCCGGGACGGATGAAGTAGTAGTCGCCAAACGCGCCGTAGAAGTGCGGCGCGACGTCGCACGAGTTGGCCAGGTACGTGCGCGCGTTTGGACAGGCGCGCGTGATTCGCTTGAGGCAGGCCCGACAGGTGCCGCACGGATAGAAGTAGCGCCACACGACTCTGTCGCCGTGAGCCAGTGGCTGGCCCGCCGTGTCCCGGCTCACCCCCTCGCCGAGCTGGTGCACGGTGCCGGTCATCTCGTGACCGAGGATCTGCGGGTAGGGCCGGCCGAACTTCGCCACGTCGAACTCACCGCGCCACTGATGGAGATCAGAGCCACACACGTTGGCGACGGTCATCTTGACCACGATGCCGCCCGGGTCTGGCTCAAGCACCGGGTATTCCTTGATCTGCATCGGCTGGCCCGGACCATAGAAGGCGGCGACACGTCCCGTCGGCATGGTCCGCAATCTTATCGAATTAGGGCCATTGGTCCCTAAATTCGTTGGCCCCGACGCCGATACTCACCGCAGAAGTCCATCTTCACCCTGCGAGTGACCCCCGGGATGACCGCCAACACCTACTTCGAAACGCAGACCAATACCGCCGGTCCGGGCGAGCTGGTCGTCATGCTGTACAAGGGCGCCGTGCGCTTTCTGGCCAGCGCAATCCAGGGTCTCGAAGCGAAAGACCTCCAGATCGCCAGCAACAAGCTCCTGCTTGCCCAGGCGATTATCACCGAGCTGATCGAAACGCTGGACATGAAGCAGGGCGGCGAGCTGGCCGTGAATCTGGGCCGCATCTACGAGTACATGAACTACCGTTTGGCCGACGCGAACGTCCGCAAGGACGCCGCACCGGTGCGTGAGGTCGAGGGTCTCCTGCGCGAGCTGCTGCCCGCTTGGGAGCAAGCCGCCCGTCTGACGCCCGCCGCGCCCGTTCGCCGGCTCGTCTCTGCCGCGGCCTGAAGTGCCGCGCCGCCGCTAAAGGTCTGGCCCAGACCGGCCGATGATGAATCGAAGTCAGAAAACGCATGTCGGCCATTCAAGATTCCAGGATTACGCCAAGCTCACCGGTGGTCAGGGCTGCCCCGGTGCAGCCTGTTCGGCGTGAGCTCCCGACGAACGCGCCCGGCGATCAAACCAGCCAGCCCCGGCCGAGCACCGTCGTCGCGTCGACCAGCGGTGGCCTGCGGCCGGCGTACGCTCAGTACATCGTCGACCCGACGACCCACGATACGGTGGTGCGCATCCGCGACACTGACACCGGCGCGGTGATCAGTGAGTCCCCAACACCTGAGATCCAGGCGATGCTGCAGGCCCTGAAAGCCTACGCCGATACCGCGGCGCGCCAGCACTTGGCCCGTCACACTGGCGCGGCCAGTTGATTTGAGGCGACGATGAAACGTCGGCGTTTCATGCTGCTGTCGGGACTGGCGCTGTTGGGTACCGCCTGCGGAGCCGCCGCGCCCGAGCCGTCTGGACGAGATGGCGGCACGGTCTTCTACCCGCGGGATACGACCACGACCCCGGCAGCGGAAACCCCATTGACCCCCGACGCGACGCCCGCGGCTCTGACGGCGCTGGTGCCTCCGACCCCCGTGCGCCCACCGACCGCGGTGCCGACGCCGCCGGCCGAAGCGGACCTGATTGTGCCGCAGGACGCGCTGCCGACAGCCTCAGCCGCCAGTTCGACCGACGCCGAGATGCACGTGATGCCGGTGCCGGACGGCAAGCCGAACGTCCTGGCCGCGCTGCCCGCCCGGCGCGTCGTGATCCCGACGATCGGCCTCGACAGCAAGGTCATCCAGCTCGGAACGACGCTCGATCGCCACGGCCAGATTGCCTGGGAGACGGCCCCGTTTGCGGTCGGCCAGCACAAGGGCCTGGCTGGCCCAGGACAGAATGGCAACATGGTGCTCTCTGGCCACATCTCGTCGCCCAGCGAGGGCGCGGTCTTTCATCACCTGCCCGAGCTCAAGCTCGGTGAAGGTGTCATCGTGAGCACGGAGGAACGTCAGTTTCTGTACCGCGTGATCTGGGTTCAGACCGTCACCCCGGATCAGGTCCAGGTGCTGGACCCAACGCCCGATCCCACCCTCACCCTGATCACCTGCGTCCCCGACGGAATCTACTCGCACCGCCTGGTCGTCACCGCCAGCCTCGTGTAATAAGTAAGCGTCTCGGACGCGTGTCGTGCCGCGATAGGCTGGTCGCGATGAGCGTTCAGACCGGCGCACGCCGAATCCACATCGTGGGTGGCCCGGGCAGCGGCAAAACGACGCTTGCCGTGAGGCTCGGCGGCCATCTGGGCGCACCCGTCTACGACCTCGATTCGGTCGCCTACGCAGGCGGCGCGGGCCCGAAACGCGAACTCGGGGCGCGTCGCATGGACGTCGAGCGCATCGCGGACGCGCCGGGCTGGGTCACCGAGGGGATCTATCTCTGGTGGTGCGAGCCGCTGGCGCAGCGCGCCGATCGAATTGTCTGGCTGGACGTGCCCTGGCGAGTCGCCGTCTATCGCATTGTGCGCCGCCACATCGTGCTCAGTCTGGCGGGCACGAATCGCCACCCAGGTGTGACGATGCTCGCCCGTTTCGCCTGGGGAACTCGCCGCTACTACCTGGGTGCCGACCAGCGCAGCCGACCACCGGTTGACGCCAACGACGATGGCGCGATCACGCGCGCGGCGACCGCGCAGTGGCTCGCTCAGTTTGGCAACAAGGTGACTCGCCACCGAAGCGTCCCCGACCTCACTGAGATCACCGGCGCCGCCAGCGTGCCGGACTGGGCACCGCCGGTATGAGTTCAAAGGCGCTCGTCGGTGGCCGAATCGGCGAGGCCATCAAAGTACCGGTCGAGCACCTTCCCGAACACTGCTTCGTTGGGCTCGGCCCGCATGAACACCGTCATCGATGAGTGCAGCTTCAGTGCGTCGACGTCGCCGAAGATGTCCTGCGCGGTTCCAGCCTGCGCGCTGGCAACGACGCCCGCGCATTCGAGCAGCCGCGGACCGAGCACCGGATGCCGCAGATACGCCTTCGCCTCCTCCAGGGATGAGATGGCATACGTTCTCGACATCTGGCTCAGCCCCAGGCCAGCGATCTGCGGAAACACAAACCACATCCAGTGGCTCGTCTTACGCCCGCGACGCAACTCCCGGATGGCGCGGTCATACGTGCCGCTGGCGTTCTGGGCGGTCACGAAACGCTCCAGGTCGTACGGATCGTTCATCGCTAGCTCCTAGCCCTGCTACACGGCCAGCCGGACTGGTTCGGCCGGGGACCGCCAGCGGCGGAGGCTCTGGACGATCAGGCCAAGCCCGAATGCGAGGCCGATGAACGCCACCAGGCTGCCCAGAATCGGCAGATGGGTCACCAGGTGCAGCACGATCAGGCCGACCACCAGCGCACCCAGCACCGGCATCGGCGCGCCACGGCGGACGAGTCGGGCCAGCTGGGTCCCGACGACCAGGCCGAGCGCTGGCCAGGCCAGCAGCAGTCCGAGACAGTACAGCCCGGCGACCATGAACGCGAGTGGAATGCCCACCAGCGTCACGCCGATCAGCACGACCGCGAACGGCACCGAGCACAGGGCGAGCAGTCCCTGCCCGAAGATCGGGAGCGGCTGCTGTCGCGCGAGCTCGACGGTGCGCGCCGCTGCACGGGGGGCCAGGATGATCGTCAGACCGCCAACGATGCCACTTCCAACCAGCCAGACCAGGGCGCCGAAGTCGAACACCCCGTTGAGCAGCGGTGTCTGCTGCTGCTGGCGCACGATCTGGTCAAACTGCACCTGGCCGGCCACTGTGCCACTGGGGATGGCCGCCGGTTGCTCGGAGTGGTACTCGAGATTGCTGGCGATGCGCGTGTTCGGTCCGATCGCCAGCGTGGTGGCCCAGGCCAGGACAGGGCCACCGACCGGCCCGCCGAATTGCAGTGTGCCGCCGCCGGCAGTGATCCCGCGCCCGACCGGGCCGAACACGCTGATGGTTTCGCCCGCGGCGAGCACGCTGCCGTCGACATGGCTGGTGGAGCTGACATTGACCTGTTGCGCCAGACCCGTGACGCTGCGACCAACGTGGCCATTGACCGTGACCACGCCGCCGACAGCGCGCACATTGCCGTTGACCGTGCCGTCGACCACGACTTGTTGGGCACCGGCGATCAGGTCGCCGTCAACCGTGCCCGTCACGACGACGGTCTGGCCAATCGCGTAAACATCGCCGATCACGTGACCGGCGACGGTCACCGTCTGGCCCGACGCGAACAGGTCGTCGTTGACGGTTTCGCCAGGCGCGACCACGGCGTTGGTATCGGTACGCACTTCGGCGGCCATCGCCACCGGCGCGGCGAAAACGAGCAGCGCGCCGCCCAGCGCGAGCGCGCGGCAGGTGGATCGAAGGTTCATGCGGGTGTACTCCTGTGTGGCATCAAGTAACGCGGCCATACCAGCAGCGCCAGCGCGAGCAGCGCCAGCAGCGGCTGGCTGAGGCCGAGAGCAGGATTTCGCGTCAGGTCGAGCAGTGCCCCGCCGAGGCCGAACAGTCCGACGACCGCGGCATTCAGCAGCACCGTGCTAAGGGCGGCCTGGGCGGCCGCGGCGGGCGCCGAGCCGAGCAGTGGCGCCGCCCCCACCCAGGCCGCGAAGCCGAAGATCACGCCAGCCAGCGCCGTCCAGCCCCATACCCGGGCGGCGGTCGCGGCGCTGGAGCCCCAGTTCGCGGCCAGGTCCAGCCCGGCCAGGTACGCGAGCTCGTCGGCGTCCAGGGCCAGCGCCGCATGGAGCTCGCCACCGAGCGCGCGCGCGGCCTGTTCGCCCGCGACGCACGTCGCACACGTGCGTACGTGGGTGGCCACCGCCGCGGCTTCCTCAGAGGGCAACGCACCCGCCAACCACAGGTCCAGGGTCAGTTCGTCAGGGCAGGCCATCGGTTGCCACTCCTTGTAGTTCCAGATCCTGGCGCAGGCGTGCGCGAGCGCGTAGCAGGGTCACGCCAACGCTGTTGACGCTCTGCTGGGTCAACTCGGCGATGTCGGCATATGCCAGATCGGCGAAGTAGCGCAGCACGACCGCCACGCGCTGTGGCTCGGGGAGCCGGCTCACCGCATCGCGGATAGCGGCGCGGCTCTCACGGCGCACGACGAGCTCACCGGGATCCGGAGGGCCGCCCAGCTGCTCGAGCTCGATTTCGGCTTCTGCGCCACCAATGACGTTGGCCGCGTCCCGGCGCCGACTGCGCAGCTCGTTCAGCGCCTCGTTGGCCGCGATACGCAGCAGCCAGGCGCGCAGCGGCCTCGACTCATCGAAGCTCGCCAGGTGCTCGTAGGCTTTGAAAAACGCGCGGTTGCTCACCTCGGCGGCCACCTCCCGATCACGGACAAGGCGCAACACGGTGCCAAAGACGGCCGACTGGTTCGCCACGACCAGCTCCGCGAAGGCCGACTCGTCACCAGCGCGGCTCTGTTGCACGAGGTGCTGTGTCGAATCCAGGCTCAGCTCGATGACGGCCACATGCGCTCCTGCAGTACTACACGCGTGGCCGCGCCGTTCTTACAGCGGCATGACGGGTTTTTCGAGAAAAATGCTCGCGGCGATGGCGTCGGCCGGCAGGTGGAGGTAGACGCCGAACGGCGCGCAGTCGGTGAACCCGTAGCGCCGGTACAGGCGCAGGGCGTCGATTTGCTTATCGCCCGTCTCGAGACGCAGAACGGCGAGGTTGGCGGCGCGGGTTTCGGCTTCGAGGCGGGCGAGGATGGCCCGGGCAACGCCCTGGCCGCGTGCGGCGGGTCGCACGTACATCCGTTTGACCTCGGCAAACCCATCGAAGAACGCGACGCCCCCGCACCCGGCGGGGGCGTCGTCAAGCGTCGCGACAAAAAAACGCACGTGCGGCTGGAAGATGGCTTCAAGTGGCAGCCCGTGGCGGTTTTCGGGCGGGTATTCGGCGGACAGCACGTCCTCGAGCTCCCCGATCAGCAGGCGGACTGCGTCGGTCGGCGCGGTGGTGAGACTAACCGTGAGGCTGGCCAACTTCGAAGTGCAGGATAAGCGGATTTCTCAGGTGGCGTGGCGCCTACTCGAATCGGTACTTTCGTTCGGCCGAATCGGGACACCCTTCCCTAATGGAAATGGCGGTCTGTGTCGCACACTCCGCCTGGCAACGGAAGGGTAGGAACGCTCATGGGTCTCTTCAGCACAATGAACATTTCGGGCTCGGCGCTCACCGCCCAGCGCCTGCGGATGGACGTCATCGCGGGCAACATTGCCAACTCTGAGACGACGCGCATCAATGGGCAGCGCCAGCCCTTTCAGCGTCAGCAGGTTGTCTTTCAGCCGCTGAACCAGGGCGCCGGCGCCGGTGGCGAAGGACTGCAGGTCGCGGCCATCGTCCGCGATCAGACCGCCGGCCGCGCGGTGTACGAGCCGACCAACCCCGACGCCGATCCGGCGACGGGCATGGTCGCCTATCCCAACGTCGACACCACCACCGAGATGACCGACATGCTCTCGGCCAGCCGCGCCTACCAGGCTAATGTGACCGTGCTCGACTCCATCAAGCAGATGGCGCAGCGCTCGATCGACCTGGGTCGCGGGTAACCACCGCGCTCGCTCGACCTCGGCCCGTACACCCCCAGCTGACTGCAAGCAGAAGGACCCTCGCTCATGCCAATCATCGGCGGAATTTCTCCGATCGCGCCTATCCTGCCAACGTTGGGTAGTAGCCCGGCGCCTGCCGCCGGCGGCGCCGACTTTGGTTCGGCCCTCAAGGATGCGGTCGGTGCACTCGGTCAGCTCGGGGCGCAGGCCGACGCCTCCTCACTGGCCCTCGCGAAGGGCGAACCGGTCGACCTCCATGAGGTCATGCTCAACACCGAGCACGCCAGTCTTGGCTTCTCGATGGCGCTCCAGGTCCGCAACAAGCTGGTGGATGCCTACACCGAAGTCATGCGCATGAGCGTCTAGGCACCCGATAGATACCAATGGACACCCTGCAGCCCGTCCTCCAACCCGTTCTGCGCGTCTGGCGCGGCCTGAACACGACCCAGCGCATTGGCCTTGGGGTTGTCGCGGCGGCGCTGCTCGGCCTCGTGCTCATCGTGAGCACCGTCGGCCACGGCGCCGACACTGCCGTTGCCTTCTCCGGCCTGAGCACCGACGACGAAGCCGCGGTCGTGCTCAAGCTCAAGGACGCCAAGATCCCGTATGAGCTCGTCGACGGCGGAACCATCCGCGTGCCGAGCGGCGTGGTCCAGGATGCCAGGCTGGCCACGGCTGGCATGGGATTGAGCGGCAAGCCGGTCGCGGGTTCGGGATTCGAGCTGTTCAATCAGCCGTCCTTCGGCCAGACCGAGTTCACCCAGAAGGTGAACTACCAGCGCGCCCTCGAAACCGAGCTGGCGCGCAGCATCAACCAGATGGCCGCCGTCGACTCGTCGACCGTGCACCTGGTGATGCCTGCCTCGACGCTCTTCGCGTCGCAACAAGCGCCCACGACCGCGTCGGTGATGCTGAAGCTCAAACCGGGGCAGCATCTCGATAGCGCGCAAGCCCGCTCGATCAGCAACATGATGGCCGGCAGCGTCCAGGACCTCAAGCCCGAGAACCTGACCATCGTGGACATCAACGGCAACACGCTGAGCTCCAACGACGGTTCGGATATTTCGGGCCTCAGCACCAAGCAGCTCGCCACTCAGCAGGGGTACGAAAGCACCACCCAGCGCAACCTGCAGGCGATGCTGGACCGCGTCCTCGGGCCCGGCAAGGCGTCGGTTCAGGTCAGCGCACTGATGAACTGGGACCAGACCGAACAGACCAATGAAACGTACTCGCCTGGCGACCCAACCCAGACGCCGATTCAGACCAGTCACGCCATCAGCGAGACGACGACCGCCGGCGCCGGCGCTGGCGTCGGCGGCGTACCCGGCGCTGCCAGCAACAACGGCAGCGTGCCCACCTACCAGGGCGGCACGACGGGCGGCGGTGGCACGACGAAGACGGACAACTCCACGACGTATCAGTTGAACAAGTCGGTCCAGAAGGTCGTCCGGGCCCCCGGCGCGATCACTCGCCTGAGCGTGTCGGTCATGCTCGACGACGATCCCCTCAATCCCAATCCGACCCTGCGTCAGAGCGTCCAGGACGCCGTCAACGCCGCCGCCGGCATCGACGGGACGCGCGGTGACGTGCTGACCGTGACCGCCCTGGCCTTCAACCGCGACGAACTGCTGGCCACTCAGACCGCCCTGGCCGACGCCGCCTCGAAGGAGCAGTTGATGTCGTATCTGCACCTGGCTGCGCTGGTCCTCGGGCCGCTGCTGCTCCTGGTGGCGCTGTTCTTCATCCTGAGCCGGGGACGCAAGAAGACGGTCGCCGAGGCCGCCGCGCTGGCCGCGGAAGCCGTCACCGATGCCGCCGTACCCGTCGTCGACGAGGCCGTTGGACCTGGCGTCGTGGCCGCCATTGGCGCACTCGGCAAGGTCGTTGTCGACAAGCCCATCGCCGAAGACCCGCAGAAGGCGTACTACCGCGAGCAGATCCAGCAGCTCGGTAAATCCAACCCCGCGACCGTCGCCCAGCTCATCCAGACGTGGATGGACGAGGATCGCAGGAACTGATCATGGTAGCCCCACACGGACCCAAAGGCTTGAAGGGTCGCCAGAAGGCGGCCGCGCTGCTGATCTCGATGGGCGCGGAGGTCTCCGCTGAAGTCCTCAAGCACTTCAAAGAGACCGACATCGAGAGCCTGACGTTCGAGATCTTCCAGCTCGAGAAGCTCAGCGAGGAGACCAAGAGCTCCGTCCTCGAAGAGTGTTACCACATGGCCATCGCGCGAGATTTCATCACCTCCGGTGGTGCCGACTACGCGCGCGACATGCTCCAGCGGGCGCTTGGTAAAGACAAGGCCGCCGAAGTCCTCGACCGCATGGCGGCCAGCCGTCGCCCGCAACGGTTCGGCTTCGCCCGCGACTCGGACCCCGCGCAGTTGGCCCAGTTCATCGGCAACGAGCATCCACAAACCATCGCGCTGATCCTGTCCCATCTGCAGGCGACCCACGCCGCGCAGACGATGACCCACCTGGGTCCTGAGGTCCGCACCGAAGTCGCCCTCCGCATCGCGACGATGGATCGCACGCCACCAGAAGTGGTCGAGCAAGTTGAAGAGGTTCTCAAGCGCAAGTTGAGCACCGTGATCAGCCGCGACTTCACTTCGGTTGGTGGCACGCAGTTCCTGGTGAACATGCTGACGACCGTTGACCGCAGCACGGAGAAGCAGATCCTCGAATACCTCGATGGCGCCAACGCCGAATTGGCCGCCGAAGTCCGCAAGCTGATGTTCGTCTTCGACGACCTGATTCGGCTGGACGATCGGTCGCTGCAGCGGGCCTTGCGCGAAGTCGACAGCAAGGATCTGTCACTGGCGATGCGCGGGACGAGCGAAGAACTGCAGGAGCGGATCTTCCGCAACCAGTCATCGCGCGCGGCGCAGGCACTGAAGGAAGAAATGGAAATTGGCGGTCCGGTCCGCTTACGGCAGGTCGAGGAGGCCCAGCAGCGCATTGTCAACATCGTGCGCCGACTGGAAGACGCCGAAGAGATCGTCGTACAGCGCGGCGGTGAAGACGTCCTTGTCTAGCCTGCTGCGGGGTGACGCGGTCGGGATGGTGGAGGTCCGGCCCGGGGACGCCTCCACGCCGCTGCTCCGGATGGTTGGCACCCGGGTCCTGCGTGGCGAGCACGTCGGACTCCAGAAGCCAGTGCCGCTGCATGTGCCCACCGGGCACGGCGCCGGCGGTGGAGTCGAGTCGCTTTTTGAGGAAGAAGCAGACGCCGCTCCGCCATCCCTGCCACCGCCCGACTTTGCCGCGCTCGAGGAAGCCGCGCGCATTGTTGGCTACAACGCGGGTTTCGAGCAAGGCCACGACGCCGGGCTGGCGGCCGCCGAAGCGGCCATGACCGACTCGCTGAAGCGCCTGGTCGCGCTGGCCAACGACGTCCATGAAAATCACGCCGTCTTCTATCGATCGGCCGAGCGTCAGGTCGTCGACCTGGCCTTGCAGATCGCCCAGAAGGTCGTCGAGCACGAAGTCGAGAATATCCCCGACCTGGCCATCCACGTCATCCGCGCGGCCCTCGAAGAGATGGACGCGCGGACGGCGGTTCGGGTTCGGGTCAGCCCGGACGACGAGGAACTGCTCCGTCGGCGGTGGGCCCAGGTGGTGCCCGCGGGCATCGCTCCCGATCGCATCGAGCTGGTCAAAGACGAGCACGTGCAATCTGGCGGCGCCATCATCGAAACCAATCACGGCCAGGTCGACGCCCAGCTGGAGACCAAGCTGGCCGAGCTCGGCAACGCGCTGTGGACGTTTGTCGTCGACGTGAGTACGCCGGAGCAAGACGGCGACTCGAATGCTTGACCTGACGTCCCATCGTCAGGTCGTCGCCCAGGCGTCCGGGTTGCGCTTTCAGGGCCGGGTGGTGCAGGTCGTCGGGCTGAGTCTGGAGGTCGAGGGCCTGCGCTTGCCGCTCGGCGAGATCTGCCACCTCTACCCGGAGCGCGCCACCGCGGGCGCCTCGCGCATCACGGCCGAGGTCGTCGGCTTTCGCGATGACCGGCTCATCTTGATGCCGTTCGCCGAGACGCACGGCGTGCGCCCGGGTACGGCTGTTTTTCCAAGCGGTCGTGGCTTCGCGGTGCCGGTCGGCGAAGAGTTGCTCGGTCGGGTGATCGATGGTCTGGCCCGACCAATCGACGGCAAGGGACCGCTCAACACGTCGCGCACGGCCCGCATCACCGACGGCCCACCAAGTCCGCTGGGACGTCAGCCAATCCGCAAGCCGCTGGCCACTGGCGTGCGCGCGCTGGACGGCCTGCTGACCTGCGGCAAGGGTCAACGACTCGGGATTTTTGCTGGCTCGGGGGTCGGTAAAAGCACGCTGCTGGGCATGATCGCGCGCAATTGCGAGGCCGACATCAACGTCATTGCCCTGATCGGTGAGCGCGGCCGTGAGGTCCAGGAGTTCATCGAACACGACCTCGGCGCCGAGGGCCTCGCGCGCTCGGTCGTCGTGGTCTCGACATCCGACCAGCCGGCCCTGCAACGCTTGAAGGGCGCCTGGGTCGCGACGGCGATCGCCGAGTGGTTCCGCGCCCGCGGTTCCGCCGTGACGCTGATGATGGATTCGGTCACTCGCTTCGCCATGGCCCAGCGCGAGATTGGACTGACCGTTGGTGAACCGCCGGTGGCGCGCGGGTATCCGCCGTCGGTGTTTGCAATGTTGCCGCGGCTGCTCGAGCGCGCGGGCATGTCCGACCGGGGCAGCATCACCGGGCTGTACACGGTGCTCGCCGAAGGCGATGACATGCAGGACCCGATTGCCGACACCGTGCGCAGCATCCTGGATGGGCACATCGTCCTGTCGCGAACGCTGGCCCAGGAAAACCACTACCCCGCCATTGACGTCCTCCAGAGCGTCAGCCGTCTGTTCAGCACGCTGTCGACGCCGGAGCATCTGTCCGTCTGCGGTGTGATCCGCGACGCGATGTTTGCCTATCAGCAAGCTCGCGACCTGATCAACATCGGCGCCTACGTCGCGGGCTCGAATCCGCAAATTGATCGCGCGCTGCGGCTGCAGCCGCACATCCAGAAGTTCCTGCGCCAGACCCCGGACAGCCCGACGGACATCGCCGAAACGCTCGCGCTACTCAAGTCGATCGCCAACGAAGAGGTAAGTTAATGCAGCACAACCCTGACACGGCCCTGGAAGTTGCGTTGGAGCAGCGCCAGCGCCTGCTAGACCAGGAGCGACAGTCGCTGTCGGAGCACCTGCGCGCCGTTCAGGAGCAGCTCGAGCTCTTCAATACGGCCCAGGCGCGCGTCCGGATGGTCGTTCGCCAGATCGATGCTGCCCAGCGCCCCGCCCCGGGCGTTGCCCTGCCGGTGACGTTGCTCGGCGATCTGGAACGGGTGCTCGATTGGTGCGAGGTCCAGGTGGCCATCCACGAGCAGCGTCTGGAGGTGGTGCAGGCCGAAGCCGAAGACGCGCGTGGACTCGTTGCCACGGCCCACCAGGCCGTGCGCGCCCTCGAAGTGGTGCTCGAGGCGCGGGTGGTCGAGCGCGAAGAAAAGGTCCGCCGGGCCGAGCTGCGAATGGCGGACGAGACTGCCGCGCGCGTCCACTCACGGAATCTGGTGCTACGATGACGGCCGCTCCGATCCTGCGCTCCGCCGCCCTGCAAAAGGCGCTCGGGCAACTCTTGCAACCCGCGCCGCGACCTCCGGCCGGCGCCACCTTCGCGACCACGCTGGCCAACACCCGCACCGACACGCCGACGCGTCCCAAAACCTCGTCGGCGAAGTCGAACCTGACGCTCAGCGGCGTCAGCTCGTCACCGCCGTCCAACGGCGCGGTCCCGTTTCAGAGTCTGATCGTTGCCGCCGCCGCGAAGTACGGCCTCGATCCCGCCCTGCTGGCCGGCGTCGTCAAGCAAGAATCCAACTTCAACCCGAACGCGAAGTCCGGCAGCGGCGCCAAGGGCCTGACCCAGCTGATGGACGCCACCGCTCGACGCCTGGGTGTCACCGACCCCTTCGATCCGGCCCAGAGCCTGGATGGCGGAGCCAGATTCCTGAGCGGTTTGATGAAGCAATTCCACGGCGATCAGAGCCTGGCGCTGGCCGCTTACAACGCAGGTCCCGGTGCCGTACAGAAGTTTGGCGGTATTCCGCCATACCAAGAGACACAGCGATACGTACCAAAGGTACTGGGGTTCGCGGCACAGTTCAGTCGATCATGGGCGAGTTCATCGGCCACGCCAGCCATCACCTCCTGAGAGCCACCGAATCGACCATGCCCAGTTCCTCAAATATCCAGTTCACCGGTAACGACGGCTACCTGCAGGCGGCGATGTCAGGTCTGGCGGCGCGCCAGCGCGCAATCGCCAACAACGTCGCCAATGTCGACACTCCGAATTTCAAAGCGTCCGAAGTCAAGTTCGAGGATGCGCTGAAGAGCGCCATCAGCAGCGGCACACCCGGCAACCCACCCAACCAGTCCAGTCTGGACGCCACCGTTTCGCAGTCCAGCCTCGTCGCCGGCACGACCCTGCGGGCCGACGGCAACAACGTCGACATCGATCGCGAGATGGCCATGCTCAGTGAAACCAACCTCACGTACAGCGCCATCACGCAGGTCATGACGACGCGCCTCGGTATCTTGCGCAGCGTCATCAAGGGTAGTTGAGCGGAGGACGCGTGCCCCAAATCGTCTCGCTTCTGCCGACCGCGTCCGCCGCACCGGCCGCGACTCCAGCTCCGGCCACGGCCGCCGTTGCGCCCGGTGCGGCGCTGCCGACGGACCCGACGTCGCCAAATTTTCTGACCCAGTTCAAGGCTGCCTTGAAGACCATCGCCAAGGTGGTGGTGCAACCGCCACTGACCCAGCGCCCGCCAACGGATCCGAAGTCCGCGCCATTGTTGTCTCCGGTGTCCGAGGCTCCTCCAGCTGATGACGCCGACAAGCCTGTCGAGGCCAGCATGCCCGACGTGCTGATCCAGCTCGGCTTTGCCATCGTTCCCGCAGCCTTCCCGGTGCTGGCGACAACTCAGCCGCCGGTGCCCGCTGCCGCGGCCGCCACGCCACCCCCTACGGGAGTCAGCGTCCAGGCGGCGCCAGTACTTCAATCGGTGGCTCCACCTGCCACCCCGCTACCGACCACACCAGGCTCGATGATGCCGCCGGACGGCGCGCCTCAGGTCCAGGGTCCGCTCGGCCGGGCACTGCCCAACCCGCCGCTCGGGCAGGTCTTGCCCGCCGCCCAGCTCGATCGGGCGGTCGCTGCCCCGCAGCTCCAGACCCTGCCATCGCCGCAGCTCGGCCAGAGGCCGCCGGCGCCGCAGCTCGGCCAGAGGCTGTCATCGCCGCAGCTCGGCCAGACGCCGCCGTCGTCACAGCTCGGCCAGACGCCGCCGTCGTCGCAGCTCGGCCAGACGCCGCCAGCGCCGCAACTCGGCCAGACACCAGCGGCCACGCGGCCTGTGCCTGGGCAAACACGCGCGTCATCACAACCGACTGCCGACCTGCAGCTCGGTCAGACCCTCCCCGCCCCCGTTCTCGGCCTGTCGCCAACCCTGTCGGCTCCCGTGGTGCATCAGCCGATCACGCAGCTGAAGCCCTTCGACCAGCCCCAACCGCTCAGCGCTCAGTCGTCTCCGGCGACCGCACCCGATCTCTCCGCCATGGTCATGCTGCCGCCGATATCTGGCGCCCAGCCACCGACGGTGGCGGCCCATGGCGCCAACATCACACCGCTGTTCGGAGTTCCGCAGCCGGCCGCGCGGAGCGGCGCTCAGTCTGGCGACGACCGGAGCGGACACGGCCGACACCCCTCCGTCATGGTCGCGTCGATCGCACCCGATGGCACCGCCCTTCAATCCGCACCCGCGTCCGATGCAGCGGTGGCTGCCGCCGCGGTACTGGCCGCACCGGTCGCCATGGGTCCTCTGCCGGTCCAGATCGCGCCGAGCCAGGTCGTTTCGCAGATCGCGCAACACGCTGAAGTGATTCGCT